>JAZLFR010000035.1:0-28819 GCA_045615885.1 Fibrobacteraceae bacterium | reverse complement strand
CGCAGGGCCAGAGCCCTGCTCACCCTACGGGCGCCAAAGGCGCGTTAACTAAACTAACATTGTATGCTATCGCATACACGTTTAGTTAATGCTTCACTACGTTCGCAATGACATAGGAAGTTACAATTGCTTTCGTCTTCCGTCTTATGTCTTCCTACTGTCTTCTGTTCTCTAGTTTCAAGTTTCTGGTTTCTGGTTTCTAGTTTCTAACTTCCGTCTTCCTACTTTATTCTGTCCTCTGTACTCTGTTCTCTGTATTCTTTCATGGCTTCGCCATAGAGGCGGCTCATTCGCCAAGTGAATTTGAGCATGCTCAATTCGTTTGGCTCATTTCGTGCGCGTTCATGGCTTCGCCATAGAGGCGGCTCCCCCGCAACGCCCCACAAACGCTCTTTACCAAAAAAGGTTCGGCAAAGCCGAACCTTTTTTAGCAATTGCTGTAATGCAAATTACATGAAGTACCAAGTTGCATAGACCTTGGCACCGAGACCCATGGAAAATGCAGAAAAGTCTGTAACTCCTACATCCCAGGATTCATAGCCAAACATAATGCCTGCCTGACCTGCCAGTTCCAAGCCTTTAATGATGGAAGCCTTCACACCGAAGAAGAGATCCATGTCAAAAGTAAAGTGATCTTCGTATGTTGTTCCGATAACCAAATCGGCTTCGCCAAACACAGGAAGGACCGGAGTCGGCATTGTGTACATGAAACCTGCACCGATAGCAGCTTCCCAAGCACTTTCCGAAGCAACATCTGTACTTCCGTCACTATGGGTTCTGCCCGGAACATCTACAGACTGATAACCGAAATCCAAAAGGCCAACGATAGCCATGCTTGCATTCAGGTTATACACAAGGCGGATGCGGTCCAAACCAATAAGTTCTGCGCCGACACCGAATGTACCATTTTCATTCGGTACAGACGGCTTGGAAGCCTTTTTCTTCTTGGCTGGAGCGGCCGGCACATCGGCTTCTTCATCTTCATCTACTTCTTCATAAACAACTTTCTGCTTGCCGGAAGCCTTGGCAGCAGGAGCTGGAGCTTCATCTTCATAGACGACTTCTTCCTCTTCGTATTCATCGTCCTGGGCATAGCTGAAACCAGCAAGGGAAAGAGCAGTAATCACTGCAAGGAATGCTTTCTTCATAGGATCTCCTACTTGATTTTTTTGAATTTTGATAACAATATATATAAAATGGCTCTTATTTCCAAAACATTGAAGTTCTCTTTTTCAAGACAGCATCATTTGTTTTTGAATTTTTTCAAGATTGCTTAATATTCTATGGCCAGTTTCTTGATCAAGAAGCGTCGAGACGCTTCATCAAGCTTCTTGGGGTCGTTTTCTATGCCGACAAGGCCTGCATACACGTTAAATGGGCTCACTGTTCCGCCCATTTCATTGCACTTGAGCTTTGCAAAAATTTCGCCATTTTCAATGCGGAGTTCCACGACCTGCTCATTCAGGTTGATTTCATGGCCGCGATGGTTCAAAATCACAGGCAGTGTCTTGCTAGAAAAACGTTCTTCCAAGCCTGCCGGTACTTCTGCCGGCTTGTAGGAATACAGAACCGCCTTTGGCATGTTTGCAGAAAGCTTGTCTGCAAGCGGCTCGATCTTTACGATTTCCATGCCTCTCGGGAACGGCCTGTTCAGCATTTCCAGAAGCTGCGGAAGCGCTTCTTCAGAAAGGTCAAGCTTTTTCAAGAGCTCAATGCTTATGACTTCGCAATAAGTTTCGAGGCCAAGCGGGAGCGCGCCAAGGTTCACGATGCGTGGCTTTGGGCTAAAGCCTTCGCTGAACTTGATCGGAATGTCGGCACAGAAGAACGTGCGCTCAAAGAACCCCATGGTATTGTGATGCGGCAAAAAGCGGCTGATGCCAGTCTTCTTGAACGTAATTTTATAACGGAACGCAGAACCCTGCTTTGGCTTGCGGCTTTCCACGAGCTTGATGATTTCTTCCGGAGTGCGGCTCGGGGCGGCGTGGCGCACCGGCTTATCGGCCAAGTGGATTTCTTTGCCAAAGCCTGGGATGCCGCACTTTTGGCAATCGCCCCATTTGCAGTTTGGCACCGGTGCGGAATCTGGCGTAAAGGCCTTTTCCCATTCGCGGCGCAGATACTGCTTTGTCGTGCCTGCATGAATGAAGTCCCACGGGAACACGGATTCCTTTTCACGAGTCGCATAAATCCATGACACATCGTAGTTATTTTCTTCAAAGACTTTCATCCAGCCGTCGTAACTGATACGCTGGTAATCGCTTTCAAAAATCTGGCCATTCTTGTAGGCTGCATAAATCAGGTGCGACAGCGTACGGTCTCCGCGACTGTAGAACGCTTCGAGCATCGAGGTTTCCCAGCCAGCCCAGTTCACCTTCACATTCGGGTGCTTAAAGAAGCGTTCGCGAACAAAGCGAATGTGCTTGAGCGATGTTTCCTTGTCCATGAAAGGCGCCCATTGCAACCCAGTGAAAGCCTTTGGAATAAGAATGCCCATGCTCACAGAGATCTGGCAGCCGCGATTGTACTTGCGACCAATCTTTACGAGATTCTCAATCAACTGGCAGAAGGCTTCCATGTCGTCCAAGTTTTCTGTCGGGAAGCCGATCATTGTGTACAACTTAATTTTATTGAACTTGCTGGAGAACGCGTGTTCAGCAGCGTCGTACATATCCTGGTCGCTAATGGTCTTGTTGATCATCTTGCGAATGCGTTCAGAACCTGTTTCCGGGGCAAATGTTGCACTGCGGCCGCCCTTCAGGGCGGCAACCTTGCCGGCGAGCGTTTCACCAAAGGCATTCACGCGAATGCTCGGGAGGCTCACGTCAACGGTGTCAAAGAACGGGTCGTCAATGATGGAATCTGTAAGCGCTTCAACCGGCTTGTAATCTGCCGTCGAAAGACTCAAAAGGCCGAGTTCGCGCTCGCCAGTAGCCTTGATGCCAGCCTTTGCGATGTCAATAACATCATCCGGGTCAAGTTCGCGGCAGGGCCTATACCAAATGCCAGCCTGGCAAAAACGGCAACCCTGTGCACAGCCACGCATCACTTCTACGCTAAAACGGTTGTGCACAAGCGGCATGTTTGCAATCAAGTTCTTGATCGGGTAATTTTTCGGATCCATTACCGGAATGAACTGGCGGCGCACTCCGTTCGTCTTTTCGTAAGGGCCCGTTGCAGGTTCTACAGGAACGAGCTGCTTGAATTCGCCTTCACAAACAGGGCGAAGGCTCGGCACATAGACTCCATCGATAGCAGCAAGACGCTTCAAGATTTCAAGGCGAGCTACGCCTTCCTTGCGGGCTTCACCTATGCAGCGGCAAACTTTCAGAATGACTTCTTCGCCATCGCCAATCATGAAAGCGTCAAAGAAATCTGCAACCGGCTCCGGATTCGCCATGGCGGGGCCACCGCCAACAACAATGGGGTCGTCTTCGGCGCGGTCTGCAGAAAATGCAGGCACGCGGGCAAGTTCCAAAACATACGGAACATTCGTAAAGTTCAATTCCGTCTGCACGCTCATGCCAAGAATTTCAAAATCGCGCACAGGCGTGTAGCTTGCATAAGTGTAGAGGGGAATGTCTAGGCGCTTCATTTCGCGGGCCATGTCATCCCATGGGGCAAAACTCACTTCGCAGAGCAAATCCGGCTCACGATTGATAATCTGATACAAAATGCGCACGCCATTGTTTGACATGCCTATTTCATACAAGTCCGGGAACACAAACGCAAAACGCGCAAGCATCTTAGACTGGTCCTTGATATAGCTGTTGGCTTCGCCACCAATGTAGCGAGCCGGATTTTCAACAGCGGGGAGGGCCTCGCCCAATTTTTCAAAAATCGTGTTGGAATTTGCCATAGGCCTAAATGTAGTTATAAAAAAAGAATACAGAAGACAGAAAACAGAATTCAGAGAACGTCATTCCGGCCCCCGAGCCGGAATCTTCAATATTTGTTCTGTCCGCTATAATAAAAAAAGCGCGCCCGAGAGTAAAGGAGGAAAAGCTTCGGGACGCGCTAGGAGGTAATTCTTACCTTGTGCCATAAGTATATATTCTTTTTCAAGGGCAAGAACTTTTTTATTACTTACCTTCAAATAACAAAATAATTCTTTTCAAAATCCTTCAATTCCCCTTAAAACAGCATTTCTGCATAATTTGCACCCCGTAAATTTCTATTTTGTGCAAAAATCAAGAGGATCTTATGTGCGGAATTGTTGGCTACATCGGTTTTAGGGACGCTCTCCCAATTTTGATCGACGGGTTGAAAAAGCTTGAATACCGCGGTTACGATAGTGCCGGCGTGTCAGTGCTTTCGGGAGGAAAGCTCGAAACGGAACGCGCTCCCGGCAAAATCGCGGCGCTCGAAGCCAAATTGAAGTCCCACCCGATGCAGGGTTTTTTGGGCATCGGGCACACACGCTGGGCGACCCACGGCGCCCCGACAGAAAACAACGCACACCCTCATACAAGTTTTGACGGCAAAATCGTAGTCGTGCACAACGGCATCATCGAAAACTACGCCGTTCTCAAGGCTAAGCTCGAACAGGAAGGCATTGAATTCAAGTCCGAAACCGATACCGAAGTCGTAGCCCACCTCATCGCCCGCTTCTACCAGGGCGATCTGAAGAAGGCTGTGATCCAGGCACTCGGCAAACTGGAAGGTGCCTTCGGACTTGCAGTAATCTGCAAGGACGAACCGGACGTTATCGTAGGAGCCCGCCGCGGCTCCCCGCTCATCTTCGGCATTGGCGAAGGCGGCGAATACTACATTGCAAGCGATGTTTCTGCGATTGTGAACTACACGCAGAAAGTCGTGTACCTCGACGACAACGACATCGTGGTCGCAAAGCGAAGCGGCTATGAACTTCTGAACCTGCACAGCCAAATTGTGCAACGCGAAGTCCAGGAAGTGGATTTTGACATTGATTCCGTCGCCAAGGGCGGCTTTGAGCATTTCATGCTCAAGGAAATTTTTGAACAGCCAGAATCGCTCCGCAATACCATGCGCGGCCGCCTGCTCGTAAGCGAAGGCACAGCAAAGCTTTCTGGTCTCGATGCAAACATCAAGGAACTCAGAAACATCAACCGCATCATCATCACGGCCTGCGGCACAAGCTACTACGCCGGCATGGTCGGTGAATATATGATTGAGGATTTGGCTGGGGTTCCGGTCGAAGTGGAATACGCCTCCGAATTCCGCTACAGAAATCCGATCATCAAGCCGGGCACTCTCGTCCTCTGCATTTCACAGTCTGGCGAAACGGCAGACACGCTAGCCGCCATGAAGGAAGCTCACCACAAGGGAGCAACTGTTCTTGGCATCTGTAACGGGGTTGGATCTTCCATCGCAAGGAACTCCGACGGCGGAGTCTATTTGCATGCCGGTCCAGAAATCGGCGTGGCAAGCACAAAGGCCTTCTCTGCCCAGGTGCTCGTACTCTCCATGATTGCACTTTTGCTTGGTCGCCAGCGCCGCGTTTCCTTTGAACAGGGCATGGATATTGCAACGGCAATCACAAAGATCCCAGACCTCGTCGAAGAGACCTTGAAGCACAACGATTCCATTCGCGCCATTGCAGACAAGTACAAGGACGCAAAGAACTTCCTTTACCTCGGCCGCCATTACAACTATCCGGTCGCCATGGAAGGCGCTCTCAAGCTCAAGGAAATCAGCTACATCCACGCAGAAGGCTACCCTGCAGCCGAAATGAAGCACGGCCCGATTGCCCTCATCGACGAAAACATGCCGGTCGTTGTCATTGCCCCGCGCGATGCGCTGTTCGACAAAATCGTCTCTAACGTACGCGAAATCAAGGCCCGCGGCGGCAAGGTAATCGCAGTTACAACGCAGGACTGCAGCCCGCTCGACGAAATCGCAGACGAAATCATCTACGTGCCGACAACAATGCCGATGCTCATGCCGATCGTCACCTGCATTCCGCTTCAGTTGCTCGCCTACCATATCGCTGTGCTCCGCGGCAACAACGTGGACCAGCCGCGCAACCTCGCCAAGAGCGTAACGGTGGAGTAACAGAGTACAGGAGTCAGTGACAGGAATCAGAAATTGTAACTTGCCATGTCATGGCGAGCAAAGCGTGGCCTCCAGAGCAATGTTCTAGATTGCTTCACTACGTTCGCAATGACATTTAATTATTCATTGTTAATTAAACATTCACTAACCCCTAGATCCTAGCCCCTATACCCTATTCCCCATGCCTTTACCAGAAGAATACAAAGTACACATCGGCGCGTTTGACGGCCCTATGGATTTGCTCCTTTACGTGGTGCAAAAAAATGAGGTGCGCCCGGAAGCGATTTCCATTGCAGAAATTGCCGACCAGTACTTTGCCTGGATGAAGGATTTGAGCCAGGCAGACCTTTCTGCCGCAGGCGACTTTCTGCTCATGGCAAGCCGCCTCATGGAGCTCAAGGTTCGTGAACTTTTGCCGCGCGACGAGCAGTCCCCTGAAGAAGAACAGGAATTCGACGCCGACCGCGAAGCGTTCATCAAGCAGATTTACGAATACCAGCGCTACAAGCAGGTGGCTCGCGAACTGCAGGAAATGGAGGGCGAAAACTACGGCGTGTTCTACCGTGGCCGCCCGGAAAAACTTTTTTCTGACGAAGAAACACTCGCCGACGCAAACATCTGGCAGCTGTTCCGTGCCTACCAAAAGAGCCTGCGCACAGGCACCATCGAGCATATCCACCATATCGAACTTGACTATGTAACGATTGAAGACCGCCAGCAGGCTATCAGCAACTACCTGGCAATCCATGGTCGCGCATTGTTCGACGAACTGCTGGGAAACGACCCGCACCCGATCCTTGCAACCGTTACGTTCATGGCCCTCATGGAAATGATCAAGACCGACGAAGTCGTGTTCCGCCAGGGCGAACCGCTCGGCCCAATCTGGATCTACCGCAAAAAGAACAACTCCGAATACGCCGACGAAATGGCGATGGAAACATACTACCAATCGCCAGACCCGGAATTCAAGGAAGGCCTCCTGGAAATTTTGCGCAACCGAGAAAGTCTGCAGGCAAACCAGAAGGCAGCGACAATCGACGCCGTCATGCGCGAAGCCGTGCTCTGGGCTACGAGCGGAAGAACGGTCCACGATGACGACATCATGGCAATGCTCGAAGGCCGCATGGAAATTTCACACGATGCACTCGGCGAAGAAGCTGTCGATGAAAACGGCAACCCGATCCCGCCTACAGACATTACAAAGATCGACATCACGCAAATTCCAGAAAAGCCTGCAGACCCCGCAACGAACAACATGGAGCAGGGCGAATTGCAGCTTGAAGAAGCCGTAGCAGAACCTGCTACAGAAAACGCCGAACCTGCCAAAGAAACTGTTGAAGAAGCAACTCCGGCACCTGTCGAAGCATCTGCCGAAGAACATGTTGACGCCAAGGCTCCAGATTCATCATCTACAGAAGAATTCGTCGCCCCAGTCGAAGAGCAGACCGCAGAACAGCCTGCAGAAGAAATTTCACAAGACAAGGCCGCAAGCGAAACACCTGCAGCCTTGTCCCCCGACATGACCGATGCAGAAATCGAGGAGTTCATCAGAAGGGCACAAGCCTTCTATTCCGACGACTCTTCCGAAAACTAACCTAATCCCAATTGATTGTCGGCGGAGGGTCTTTCAAGTCCTTCCGCTTTTTTGCTTCTTCGAACTTGCGGTCAAGTTCTTCCATGCGGTGTTTTTCCTTTTCCTTGGCTTCGGCAAACATCGCATCGAGCTTTTCAGTTTTATGCTTTTCGCTATCGATAAAGTCTTCGAGCGAAAGCTTTGGTTTTGCATCTTTTGTAGAAAGCACTTCGCCAGTCAAAGCGTCAACTTCAAGCACCTTGTTGCAGCACGGGCAAGTCACGTTGATCTTCATCAGTCGCGTCTCCCGCCAATAAGCCCTGCCTTATAGGCCCAGTAAAGCAACTGCAAAATTGCCGTAATGGCAGCAGCAACGTATGTAAGTCCGGCTGCAAAAAGAACGCCGGAAACGGCATTGTACTCGCGGCCGGGCTGCACAATCGACAGCCTAGACAAAATCTTTTTGGCGCGCGAAGAAGCATCGAACTCAACCGGCACCGTCACAAGCGTAAAGAGCGTTGCACAGGCAAAAAGCACAACGCCAACGACCGCAATGTTGTGCCCAAGCGTTGCGCTGTAGGCTCCCATCACTATAATGCCGAGAATAACAATCCACGGGCCAAGATTGGAACCGAGATTTGCGACCGGCACCAAAAAGGAACGCAGCCACATCGGGGCGTAACCCTGCGCATGCTGAATGGCATGGCCGACTTCATGGGCGGCAACGCCCGCGGCACTTGCATTGGTGCCGTGATAGACTTCCCTAGACAAATTCAAGGTCTTGTCGAGCGGGTTGTAATGGTCGCTCAAAAATCCATGCGTTTCACGCACGGTTACATCGCTAATGCCAGCGTCAGCAAGAATTGCGCGGGCGACATCGGCTCCGCAGAGGCCGCTATAGATGCGCACTTTTTGGCCTGCGCTGAACTTTGTCTTGACAAGCATAGACACAAAGCCAGAAAGCGCAAGCGACGCAATCAATATACCCATGTACAAAGGATCAAACATCATAAGCAAATCTCCTTATGCCAAGAAAATACAATTTTCTACGCGGGGAAATTAGATAAATAACCAAAAAGACAAGCCAATTCTTTAGATCAAACAAATCTTTCGTAAAGACTTCAATACGGTCGACAAACTCAGTTTTGGAATTTATTTCACCCACTTTTTCAAAACGCAGACATAAAATTCTCCAAAAGAAAGAGCAACTACGACAACATTGAGATCTAGGGAAATGGTTGCAAAATAGTAATTCAAAAAAGTAAGAAAAGACGGATCGGGTAAGTTTTTAGCCTTTTTTACACAGGTAAGATTCAACGAGAGTAACCGATCTTTATCACATCTTTCAAACAGAGCAGCAACTTTTCTAAATCAGCAGCAAAAGAGCCATCATATATACTAGAAAATTTTTCAGAGCATAAATTACAATGATCATCCCATGACAGATGAACAAAGGGTTTACCAGAAATGTCCTTAGTAGAATGCCGCGCACCAGGGTATTTTTCTTCAAAAGCAGCAACCATTTTTTCTTTAGAACGACCTTCTTTACCAACCTTACAGGCAATCCCAAACAATATATCCGTAAAATTTTCTTTTTCAAAACCAATAAGCGGACAATATTCAGAATCAGAGTCAAATTCAAAATTCAAATAAGTATACTTCTCACTCAACGATGAACCATCTTTTTTTTCTTTACCATCTTCACCTACAATCCGTAGAGTAATATTCAATTTTTCAACAACCGTATCTATTTCCTTCCTAATAGGCTTGCTTAATTGTTTATAAATTTCAGATGAATTCTGAATCATCAATAAAAACGCCATCACACTATCTTGATCTTTGGTAACTTCTTCCGCAATTTTCATTTTTTCATCCTGATTTAGAGTATGTTTTGTTATTATTTTTAACAAATCAATATATTGGCCCAATATTTCCCTGACAGAGGCATTATCCATTGCAATTGCATGACATTGTTCAATCCAATCAATAATAAAATCTACATAGCTAATACGTTCATAATCATTTACTGTTAAATGACAATTTGCTTCTTCGCAAACAAGACTTTGATCAGAAGCGTAATGTCCATCAAGAGTCAAATAAACCAATTTAGCAGAAGGATCAAAAGTATGATAACGAGCCAATTGACCATCTTGATCGCGTGCATAAATCTTATTTTCAATAATGATTGAATTTTCCGGTTTATCTGCTTTTATGTAGATATCAATGATTCCAGTTCTAGTAACAAATTCTCTACTAACAACGATTTTTGAAAAATCATCAACATCACTTAATCCCAACTTTTTGTAAAACAATCTCAAAAAGGCATCTCCCATTTTATGAGAGCCTCTAGGATTCAATAATTCAGTAAGAAAAGCAGAATGTCTAGTCTCTTTATATTCTACATGCAAGATACTAAATACATTGAACTTATGTTTATTTAGTTTTTCGCTTCGAGACGAAACATTTTGTTTATGGATGTTTAGAACATTTATTAACACATCATTTAAAGAACTCACAAACACCTCTGTCAACTACCCGCATTATAATAAAAGAGAATCAACATCTTCCGTTTTTATTTCATCTCTAACAAAAATAAAAATTTCTTGCGGATTCATACAGGGAGAAATATAGACTAAAATACACAAGTCAATTCTTCTATGTAATTCACTATGTAATTTCTAAAAAACAACAAGAAAACGCATCCCTGACAGGCACTTTTTGACTCTAAAAAAATCTACAACATGCGAACATGGCGGCTCTCGAATTTTTCAATGAATTGAAATACCTAAATATCGCCCTTGCCCGGGTGCCTATCGCGAAGCTTCAAAAGAATATAGCCCAAAATGCCATAGCAACACGCCTGGCAAAGAAGCGCGTAAAGGTAATGCGAAATTTCCCAGAGGCTAGCGCCGAGCTGTTCCGTCGCAAGCCATGCTGGCACAGCGTATGTACTTGGCACAAGGCAGCTAAACCATTGCATCCATTCGGGCATGCTTGCACGGGGCCAGCTAAAGCCGCTCATGAACAGGAACGGAATCGAAAGGAACAAAAAGAACTGCATTGCAGATTCCCTGTGCTTAAAGGCAAGCGAGCATACAAATGCAAAGGCAATCGATGCCGGCAAAAAACAGGCTGCAAAAGCGGAAACCGTAACAAGGTCGCCACGGCGAGGGAATTCAAAAAGTGCGTAGATAAAGTAATGGAAAACAGCAATCCAAAAGCAGTAATGCACAAAATAGGCAAATCCTCTACCAAAATAGCGCACCAATGCCGGGGCATTTTCTTCGGGGTACATTCCCTTGCGAAACTTGCGGTTGCGGCGAGGGCCGCCAAGTGTGCATGCGCCAACAATAATTGTCTGCTGCAAAATCAGCACGAGCACGGCAGGCACAACATAGTTTGCGTAGCCGCTGATTCCATTGAACATCGTCCTGAACTGTACCGGGAACGGATCTCGAATACTCTTTGCTTCAGCAAGACTTAACCCTCTACTAAGCACAAGACGTTTTACCTTGATAGGCGCACTCAAGGTGGCAACGCAAGTTGCAAAGGCAGTTCCTATAGCACCATGTAGCATCACATAGGAACCATGCGTGTAAATGCCAACAGCAACGTTTTCGCCCCGCTGCACGCGATGTTCCATGTTTTCTGGAATGCGCATGATACCATACACGCGCGTCTCTGCCATGGCAACTTCAGCGCTATCCATGTTGTTGTAAACGGCTACAATGTCAAGCGACTGCGTAGATTGCGACATGCGCACAAGTTCGCGCGACATTTTGCTACCGTCAAGGTCAACAACCGCAACAGGAATTTTCGAAACCGTCTGGTGCATATATGGCAGCGGGTAATACACGGCGTAAACGGCAACGGCAACAACCAAAAGCAAAAGCGCCGCAGGGTCTTTCCAAAAGAGCTTCCACTCGCCCAAAATCACCTTGAGAAAAGTCTTGATACCATTAAGCATTGCGAATCTTCTCCCAGCGAATAAACATCAAAAGCCCACCAAGAAAGAGCCAGAAGAACATCTTGATAGAAAGTATCAAAATTTCATCGAATGCAGCGCCAAAGCCGAGGTTTCCAAAAGTCATGATGGATTGCACTTTCAAGACATGCGTAAGCGGCAGTAAAAATGCGTAAGCCTTCACAATGGTTGGCATGGCAAGAATCGGAAACGTCTGGCCGGTAAACGCAAATGCAGGGCCACCGATGACGCCAGCGCCAGATGTTGCCACGCGCATGCTGCCCGTTATGCCGACAAGGGCCATTCCAAAAAAGAGTCCCGCAAAAATCATGATTCCCTGGGCTGCAAAAACCGTATAGAATTCGCTCAAATTCATTGGCGAAATCTGCGTGCGAGTAAAGCAATACAACACAAAGTATTCAAGCCAAAGAATAATGCCCGCCGGCAGCAAGCTACCAAAGGCAAGTGCAAACCTGGAGTTCCCCGCAGCATTCAGCCATTCCTTGATTTTCCCGGAACGGAGTGGTGCAGAAATTGCATATACGCCCACAAGCATGGCAGCAAGGTTAAACAATGCCGAAAGCAAGCCAAGACCAAGGTAGCCCACATAATTGCCTGTCGGATTTTCTACGGAATGGATTTCGCCACGGATAGGGTCCGGCAGGTTCTTGAGCGTCATATAGGCGCCGACAGTACCCACTGCAGTGCGAATTTCCTTTTGAAGCGTATTATTTATCAGTAGCGACTGCGCATTCGTATAGACAGGAACTACAGGGGATTCATAGCGCAAGGCCCTGTCTTCAAGATCCGGAGAAAGCATCACGATTGCGTAGATATCGCCATGCCGCATCTTGGAAGCGCATTCCGGCAAGTCCGTGCAAACGGCAGCAACTTCTGTTACCGGGTTTGCATCGAGAGCGCGTACAATGCGGTCGTCAAGCCTTGAATAGCCACCTTGCCGAACAACGCCAACTGGCAAATGCAAAAGCGACTGCGCGCTCAGCAAATCCACCATGAAGAGCGAAACCAAAACAGGAAGCACAACCATAAGCACCCACAGAAATGGGCGACGGTACTCAAGCTTTACAACATTCCAAAACTTATTCATAAATTATTCAGATGACAGAAATAAGAGGACAGAGGACAGAGAACAGAAAATAGGAGTCAGTGACAGGAGTCAGGAGATTGAGGTTTTCCTTGTCATTGCGAGCGTAGCGTGGCAATCTAGGGTTATGTTCTGGATCACTTTGCGTTGCTCGTGATGACAAGATTAGAGGCAAGACAGAAGGAAGTAGGAAGACGTAAGACGGAAACGAGTAACTAACAACTAATAACCAAAAAAAATCTCTCGTCTGTAGGCACGTAGTGCCGTTCTTTCGTCTAACTCTAACCTCTAAATCCTATTCCCCAATTCACTTACAGGCAAAAGTACAGTCATTCCCGGGCGAAGTCCTTCGACAGGATTTTCCGGACGCAAGCGAATTTCAAAAGTCTTCAGATCAAAGCCTCCACTTTCCTTGCTGCTGCGCCATGTCGCATAATCGCCTGCGGCAGCTATGTAATAAATCTCCATGGCAACTTTCTTGTTTCCTATTGCAGGAATTTGCACATTTAGCTTCTTGCCCTTCTGTATATTCACAAGCATGTCTTCGCGCACATTGAAAATTGCCCAGGAATCTTCCATATCGGTAACGGCCGCGACAGGCATGCCGGCTCCCACAACTTCGCCTTCTTCGGCTGACTTCAATGTAATTTCGCCATCGATTGGAGCGATGATCTTTGTTTCTTCAAGGTAGGCGTCCACTTCGGCATTTGCACCCCTGGCCTGCATCACAAGGGCATTTGCAGCGGCCTTGTCTTCATTGCGAGCGCCGCTCTGAGCCATTTCGTATTGAGCCTTTGCAGCAGCAGCCGCACTGGCGCTAGCCTTCATCTGGGTTTCTGCTTCGTCACGCTTCTGGAGCGGGAGCACGCCCTGATCATAAAGCTTTTGCACACGTTCATAAGTGGATTTAGCAAGGTTTGCAGCATCTTGCGCACGGTCAGCCATAGCCTTTGCAGCTGCAATTTCTTCTGTGCGGGCGCCAGTATTTGCCTTGCTTGCCTGGGCCTGTGCCGCGGCAAGAGCCCCCTTCGCCTGCTGCTTCTTCGCTGCGATTTCCGGACTATAGAGAACAGCCACAAGGTCGCCCTTCTTTACCAGGTCACCTTCGCGAATAAAGATGCGCTCCAGGCGACCAGGTACCTTACCAGCAATCATTACGCGGCGAGCTTCCATCTGGCCCTGCAAATAGGCAACTTCAGGCTCCGTTGCGAAATCCTTTAAATGCTTCAAGCCAAGCATCATGAGGGCAATGATTGCAAGGCCAAAAATAATCTTCACAATGTATTTTAGAACTTTCATATTATCCTTTATTTAGAAGACAGAGAACAGGAGTCAGGAATCAGGAGTCAGTAGGAAGACATAAGACGGAAGTTAATGTGCCAGAAATTGTTACTTCACCATTTCTCCTACTTTTGAAATTTCTCCCGCGGCATTCAGCAAACCAATCCAAGCCATGAGGGCATCGTAATTCGCCTTGAGTTCCGCAATGCGAAGCCTTGAAAGCGAAAACTCTGCATCCACAATATCGAGGCTTGTAGCAAGCCCCGCCTCGTAAGCCTGAGTCTGGCTGCGCAAAGATTCTGTTGCAAGTTCCTTGGTCTTTGCAAGGCTCTGGAGCTTTGCCCTGGCGTAATCAAGTTCACGGTACTGCTTTTCTACTAGCAAGCCGATATCTTCCGTAATCTGCGCTTCCATGTAGGTAAGCGAGCGTTCCGTGGACTTCGCCTTGCTCACCTTGGAGGCCGTTTCGCCCCCCTTAAAGAGCACCCAGTTCATTTGAAGCCCCACGGCCCATTCCGGCTCCAGAATAGTCAAGTCCTTTGTATAAAGTTCCTTGTAGCCAAACAACGCAAAGGTCGGGAAGTAGTCGCCGCGGGCGACCGTCACGGCGCGCTCACTGCGTTTTTTCTGCACACGAAGCTGGCGGAGCGCCGGGTGGTTCTTGACGGCTCGTTCCTTCCAGGTTTCCAGGTTATCAAAGCTTTCCGGAACTCCAATCGGAGTCACTGCAGTCAAGGCCGTATCGCCGTGAATGCTGTTTGCAAGCGCAAGGCGCGCAAGGGACACGCTGCGGTCCGCATTGTCCCGCTCCGTTTCAGCTTCATAGTAAGCCACTTCCGCGCGGAGGCGCTCTGCATAAGACATCTGGCCGCCTTCCTCGAGCTCCTTTGCGCGCTTCAGGTGCGCCTCCATATTGGCTAGCGATTCTTCGCGAAGCTTGAGCATTTCTTCTGCCAGGCGAAGCATAAAGTAGCGTTCGCACACTTCAACAAGCACATTGTTTTCGGCCATGTCAAATTCAGCCTGCTTGGCGTCCTTGTTCTCAGCGGCGGCCTTGTAAGCTGACCAGATCTTGCCACCGGTAAAAATCGGCCAAACTACTGTCGCACGCAAGTTGAAAAAAAGGTCATCTTGAACCTTAGTTTCAAAAGACGGGAGCTTTTCGTCAAGAGTGGTATAGCCTACCTGTTTGGCATTTTCAGAGGCGTATTTCGTTGCCGCCGCATCTGCTGTTGCCGCAGCCGTGGCTTCATCGGCACCGGCCCCAAGAGCCTGTTTATAGGCCAGTTCGTAAGCACCCTTATACGCCCCCAGATAATAGGCAGAATACGGATTTTCAGCCTCGGCAGCGTGAATCCCGATCATCGCCTGCCTAATGGGGTTCAAATCGATTGTAATGGGGTCGTTAATCTTTGTCACACGGCCCGAAATGGAAAGTTCCGGCAAGAACCTTGAGCGCGCTTCGGTGCGTTCACTTTCAGCGGCATCGAGGCTAGTGCGTTCCTTTTGAATTTTCGGATTGTTTGCACGAGCCTTCGCGATCGCATTCGAAAGCGTCAATGGCTCGGCCATCGTCAAAACTGCAGAAAGCAAGCAAAAAAAGGCAAAATTACGCATAAATCTTTTATGAATCACTTTTCATTAAAAGATAGCATTTTTTACATTATTTGAAACAACTTTCAAATACATAAAACTGCTTTTTATCGCATATTTTTAGTATCCAACAAAAAAAGAAAAGCCCGAAACCTTTTAGTTTCGAGCTTTCCTCTATGAGAGTCCTGTACTCTAAGGTAGGACTTAGAAACGGAAGTGTGCGAAGGCCTTGTTTGCTTCGGCCATCTTGTGCACGTCGTTCTTCTTGCGAACTGCGTTGCCTTCGTTATTCTTTGCAGAAATAAGTTCAGCAGCGAGGCGAGTTGCCATGTTCGGTTCGGTACGCTTGCGGGCTGCATCGAGCAACCAGCGAAGAGCGAGAGCCTTGGCGCGATCCGGAGCGACTTCCATCGGAACCTGGTAGTTTGCACCACCAACGCGACGGGTCTTAGTTTCGAGACGCGGCTTGATGTTTTCAAGGCAGATTTCGAACTTTTCGAGCGGAGTTTCGGAACCTTCCATCTTCTTGTCGAGTTCGTCAAGAGCAGTGTAAACAATGCGTTCTGCAATTGTCTTCTTGCCTTCCTTAAGAACAACACCGACGAGTTCGGTTACGAGCAAGGATTTGTAACGTGGATCCGGGATAGCACGACGGTGGATAGTCTTTCTTCTTCTAGACATAGTTTACTTCCTTACTTCTTTGCCGGGGCAGCGCCCTTCTTCTTAACACCATACTTAGAACGAGCGTTCTGACGACCGTTCACTGCCTGGGTATCGAGGGTACCACGGATGATATGGTAACGAACACCCGGAACGTCCTTCACACGACCACCGCGAATAAGAACGATGGAGTGTTCCTGGAGGTTGTGGCCTTCACCTGGGATGTAAGCGGTAACTTCCATCTTGTTGGAAAGGCGAACACGAGCAATCTTACGAAGAGCAGAGTTCGGCTTCTTCGGGGTGCTGGTGTAAACACGGGTGCAAACGCCGCGCTTCTGCGGGCAAGACTTCAGAGCCGGGGAAGCGGTTCTGACGCTAACTTGTTCACGTCCCTTACGGACGAGCTGTTGAATGGTTGGCACAGTTATCTCCTAGATTTTGGAGTGCAAATATAGTTCATTTCCAAATAATTTCAAGGTCTAATCCTTAAACATTATCGGAATCGTCGTCTTCCACGCTGTCGAAATCGTCATTATCGAGCATTTGAATAGAAGGATTGTCATCATAACCACCTTCTGCTACTCTACGACGATGTTCTTCAGCCTCGGCTTCAGCGTCGGAATCGACTACGGAAATGTTTCTAAGGTGACGGGCACCGGTACCGCAAGGAATCAAGCGGCCCATGATCACGTTTTCCTTCAAGCCGCACAGCGGGTCAACACTACCAGCAATGGATGCGCTGGTAAGAATCTTTGTTGTTTCCTGGAAGGAAGCAGCAGAGATAAAGCTGTCGGTTGCAAGAGAGGACTTTGTGATACCGAGAAGCATCGGCTCGTATGTAGCGGCATTCTTGCCAGCTGCAGCCAAGCGTTCATTCTCTGCACGGAGACGTGCCTTAGAGATTTCTTCGCCCGGCAAGAGTTCCGAGTCACCCGGATCCTTCACCCTAACCTTACGCATCATCTGGCGTACGATACATTCGATGTGTTTATCAGCAATAGACACACCCTGGAGGCGATACACTGCCTGAATTTCGTTCACCAAGTGGCGCTGTACTTCTTCTGCACCTTGCACGCGGAGAATATCGTGAGGGTCAACGCTTCCCTCGCACAATTTCTGACCAGCGCGCACACGGTCGCCCTCGTGTACGGAGAGGTGGCGGCCGCGCGGGATAAGCACGGTTTCTTCGAGATGCAAACTTTCGTCCTTGATAATCACTTCCTGGTTGCCGCGGACTTCGTTACCGTAGGTCACAAGACCATCGATCGGAACGATGATTGCAGCATTCTTCGGCACGCGAGCTTCGAAGAGTTCTGCGACGCGCGGAAGACCGCCGGTGATATCCTTTGTCTTACCTACAGCACGCGGGAGCTTTGCAAGAACCTGGCCGACCTTGACGATTTCGCCTTCCTTGACAGTAAGGATAGCGGAGTCAGGGAGCATGAAGTGGCCGACCTTGTCGTCAGCAGAATTGAGGACTGTAATAGCCGGACGACGCTTACCACGCTTATCGCTAATGATAATCCATGTTTCAACGTCAGTCACTTCGTCCTTTTCTACGCGGTAGGTGACATTTTCCTGGAGGTCTTCAAATTTGACCTTACCATCTACATTACAGATAATCGGGCTGTTATACGGATCCCATTCGAACATGCTGTCGCCCTGCTTGACCTTTGCAAGGTTTGCAACATTGATGAATGCGCCATACGGCACCTGATAACGACCCTTGTTAATTCCGGATTCGTCGAAGATGACGAGTTCGCCCATACGGCTAGTCACAACCTTGTGGCCTTCGAATTCGACAGTGTCGATGTTTTCGAGTTCCACGTGACCATTCACGAGAGCCTTCTTGTCGCTTTCAACGGTAAGACGGCTGGAAGCACCACCGATATGGAACGTACGGAGAGTAAGCTGGGTACCTGGTTCACCGATGGACTGTGCTGCAAGCACGCCAACAGCTTCGCCGAGGTCTACCGGACGACCGGAAGAAAGCATACGGCCGTAGCACTTTGCGCAAACGCCAGTCGGGCAGTCGCAAGTGAGCACGGAACGCATCTTCACATGTTCGATACCGGCATTTTCAATCTTCACGAGGTCACGTTCGCCAACAAGTTCGCCACCCTTGACAATCACTTCGCCAGTGACCGGATGCTTGATGTCTTCAACAGGAGCGCGACCGAGGAGACGTTCGCCAAGACCGATGATCGTATCGTCACCGTCCTTAAAGGCAGAAACTTCAATACCGTTTGTAGTGCCGCAGTCTTCTTCGTTCACAACGAGGTCCTGGGCAACGTCAACGAGACGACGGGTCAAGTAACCAGCGTCAGCAGTCTTCAAAGCGGTATCAGCAAGACCCTTACGAGCACCGTGAGAGGAAATGAAGTATTCCATCACGTTCAAGCCTTCGCGGAAGCAAGACTTAATCGGGTTTTCAATAACTTCGTGACCGTTCAAGTCCTTTGTCGGCTTCTGCATAAGGCCGCGCATACCGGAAAGCTGCTTGATCTGTTCGCGGCTACCACGAGCGCCAGAGTCGGCCATCATGAATACCGGGTTAAAGCCATCACGGTCACCAGAAAGGAGGTCCCACTGCTTGGCAGCAACATCAGATGTTGTCTTAGACCAGATATCGATGATCTGGTTATAGCGTTCACCGTCGGTAATGATACCTTCTTCGTAGTTTTCACGAACCTGAGCAACCTTGTTGTTTGCTTCTTCGAGCATCTGGGTCTTTTCCTTAGGAATGACCATTTCAGCAATAGCTACTGAAGAACCAGAGCGAGTAGCCCACTTATAACCGTTAGCCTTGAGGTTATCGAGGTATTCAACGGTCATACGGTTGCCGGTACGACGGTAAAGGTCGTCAACAGACTTTGCGATAACCTTCTTGCCGAAGGTATCGTTTGCAAAGCCAAGCTCATTCGGCACAAATTCGTTAAGAATGATACGGCCAATAGTTGTCTTGATCATTGCAGGTTCCTTAAGGGTAAGGAACTTGACCTTTTCGCCTGCCTTGGCGAGCACTTCTGTTACGCCGTTATCATCAGCATTTTCACGTTCGCAAAGAACATTCTTCGGGGTACGGCCCGGAAGCAAAGTATCTTCGTTGAGGGCTCCAGTGTAGATCTTACGGCCGGCAGGCAGACGGAGGTAAACCCATGCGTTCAAGTCAACCTTACCGTTTTCGTAGGCACGGATTGCTTCAGCCGGATCGTAGAAACGCATGCCTTCGCCCATGCGACGCGGACGCGGCTTACTGAGGTAGTAAAGGCCAAGCACGATATCCTGGGAAGGAACTGCAATCGGCTGACCGGAAGCCGGGTGAAGGATGTTGTTGGAGGAAAGCATCAAAACACGGCATTCGAGCTGCGTTTCGAAAGAAAGCGGAAGGTGCACAGCCATCTGGTCACCATCGAAGTCAGCGTTAAATGCTGTACATACGAGCGGGTGGAGGCGGATTGCGTTACCTTCGATAAGCTTCGGGTAGAAGGCCTGGATACCGAGGCGGTGAAGCGTCGGAGCACGGTTAAGCATAACCGGATGGTCTTCAATAATTTCTTCAAGAATGTCCCAAACTTCCGGGCGGCCGGAGTCAACGTAACGGCGAGCAGCCTTTACGGTATAGACACGTTCTTCTTCTTCAAGACGCTGGATGATGAACGGCTTGTAAAGTTCGAGAGCCATGCGCTTTGGAAGACCGCACTGATGCATCTTGAGCTCCGGACCGACAACGATCACGGAACGGCCGGAGTAGTCAACGCGCTTACCGAGCAAGTTCATGCGGAAGCGACCCTGCTTACCCTTCAAGAGTTCAGAGAGGGACTTCATCGGACGAGAACCTGCACGAGCGGAACGGCGGCTACCATCGAACAACTGGTCTACAGCTTCCTGCAACATACGCTTTTCGTTGCAGAGAATAACGTTTGGAGCCTTGATGTCGATGAGCTTCTTCAAACGGCTGTTACGAGTAATGACCTTGCGATAGAGTTCGTTCAAGTCAGAAGTGGCAAAACGACCACCATCGAGCGGAACGAGCGGACGGAGATCCGGCGGAATCACCGGAAGAACGTCAAGAATCATCCATTCAGGCTGGTTCGGAAGGAGCTTAGCTTGGTGCGGGTAGTCCTCACGGAACTTATCGTAAGCCTCTGCAGCAATGAAATTTTCATTGTTCTTCAAATAGTTTTCCTTAAACTTGCGCATTGCTTCGTACAATTCGCTCATCCAAGGGATGTCGCTACGACGAGCCTTATCTGGAGATTCAAAATACAGACGGAAGGATTCAATCTGGGACTTGCGGAAGGCATCCACGATCTTCAAACGCTTGAGAGCTTCATCGCGCTTGGTCTTGGACTTGGACTTAACGCCTTCTTCACCACGAAGGGATTCGGCAAGTTCCTTGAGGTCAAGACGGGCAAGCAAGAGCTTGATTGCCGGAGCACCCATCTTAGCATCAAAACTACGGCCTTCATCAACGAGGTTCATGTATTCGAATTCGTCAATGAGCTGGTTCTTCTTCAATTCGGTATCGCCCGGATCAAGCACGATGTACTTTTCATAGTAAATCACGTTGTCAAGGGACTTGGAATCGAGATCGAGGAGAGCGCCAACGATGCACGGAGTGGCCTTCACGAACCATGTGTGTGCAAGAGGAATGGCGAGTTCGATATGGCCCATGCGCTGACGACGAACCTTGGAAGTTGTGACTTCAACGCCGCAACGTTCACAAACAACGCCCTTAAAGCGCGGACGACGATACTTACCGCAAGTACATTCAAAATTCTTGACAGGTCCGAAGATCTTTTCGCAGAAAAGACCATCGCGTTCCGGCTTGAAGGAACGGTAGTTGATTGTTTCCGGCTTGGTGACTTCACCGAAGGACCAATGACGGACCAGATCCGGAGAGGCGAGATTAATGGAAATGTCGCCGTTGTTTTCAGAGACTTCGAAAGCTTCTTCTGACATATTACTTATCTCCAGTAGTCTTAATGTCGAGACCGAGGGAACGAACTTCGTGGATCATGACACGGAAGGATTCCGGAGTACCCGGTGTCGGCGTATTTTTGCCCTTAACAATAGCATCATAAACCTTGGAACGGCCCATGACATCATCGGACTTCACGGTTAAAAGTTCCTGCAAGGTATATGCAGCACCGTAAGCTTCGAGAGCCCACACTTCCATTTCACCGAAGCGCTGACCACCGAACTGGCTCTTACCGCCAAGTGGCTGCTGGGTAACGAGAGCGTAGGAACCGATAGAACGAGCGTGAATCTTGTCGTCTACCAAGTGACCGAGCTTCAAATAGTACATGTAACCGATAGTAACCGGGTTCAGGAATGCTTCACCAGTACGGCCGTCATAGAGCTTGGCCTTACCGATAATGCGGTTGTTGGCCGGATCCATCACATAGTCAACGATCGGGTTCTTCTGGTATGCCTTTTCGAGTTCCTTGGTGATGTCATCGAAGGAGGCACCATCGAATACAGGCGTTGCAATCTTGAAGCCGAGGGTCTTTGCGGCCCAGCCCAAGTGCACTTCAAGAACCTGACCGACGTTCATACGGGAAGGCACGCCAAGCGGATTCAAAAGAATCTGAAGCGGACGGCCATCTTCTGTGAACGGCATATCTTCAACCGGAACGATCTTGGAAACGACACCCTTGTTACCGTGACGACCTGCCATCTTGTCACCAATAGAGAGGCAACGCTTCTTGGCAATGTAAACCTTGACGGTCTTGAGGACACCCGGAGAAAGCTCGTCACCCTTAGTGACCTTGTCGATTTCCTTTTCCATGGTGCGGGTAAGTGTATCCAAGCGGTCGCGAGCAACGAGTACGAGGCTCAAGACCTTATTCTGAAGTTCTTCGTCACCCTGAACAAATTGAGAAGACGGGGAAACGAGGGTAACATCCAAGGCAGAAACCATGGATTCAGTGTAAGACTGACCTTCACGGAACAACACTTCGTGAGTATCGTTGTCAAGGACCTTACCAGCCGGCTTGCCAACGAGAAGTTCACTCAAATAGGTGCGGCAAGAAGACTTGATGTTATCAATTTCATTCTGGAACTGTTCGCTAATTTCGGCGATGCGTTCCTGGTCAAGCAGAGCGTTCTTCTTGTCAGCCTTATCCTTCTTGATGAACACGCGTGTTTCAATAACAACGCCCTTCATTCCCGGAGGAGCCTTGAGGGAAGAATCACGAACATCACCGGCCTTTTCACCGAAGATAGCGCGGAGGAGTCTTTCTTCCGGAGTAAGATCCAGTTCACCCTTCGGAGTTACCTTACCGACGAGAATGTCGTCTGTATGAACTTCAGCACCGACGCGGACAATGCCATTTTCGTCAAGATCGCGAAGAGCGTCTTCACCGACGTTCGGAATTTCACGGGTCAATTCTTCCGGGCCACGCTTTGTATCGCGGACATCCAATTCATATTCTTCAATATGGATTGAAGTAAAGGCGTCCTTGATAGCGAGTTCTTCAGAGATAATGACGGCGTCTTCGTAGTTATAACCATTCCACGGGAGGAAGCCAATCAAAATGTTCTTACCGAGAGCAAGTTCACCATGGTCGGTAGAAACACCGTCAGCGAGGACATCGCCTGCACGGACAAACTGATCGATATCAACGATCGGCTTCTGGTTGATGCAAGATTCCTGGTTGGAACGTTCGAACTTGCGGAGAATATATTCATCCACTGGTTCCTTGCCGAGGAATTCGTAATTCTTGCCAAGACCTTCGATCGGCTGGAATTCGCCATCCACCATGTCGCCACGGCGCACGACAACGCGAGTTGCATCTACGAAAGTCACAAGGCCGGAATGCTTGGCGCGAACGACGGTGCCGGAGTCAAGGGCAGCACGACGTTCAAGACCAGTACCAACAACCGGAGCTTCTGCACGGAGAAGCGGCACAGCCTGGCGCTGCATGTTGGAACCCATCAAGGCACGGTTAGCATCATCGTGTTCAAGGAACGGGATAAGACCTGCAGCAACAGAAACGATCTGCTGCGGAGCAACGTCCATCAAGTCAATGCGTTCAACTTCTTCGTCGCCGATTTCAACAACATCCTGACGGAGACGATGCACATATTCGCTGCGTTCACGGACAATGACGTATTCTTCAGCAAAACGGCTTTCTTCTGTAAGCTCTGTGCTAGCCGGAGCAACAACATACTTGTCTTCTTCATCGGCAGTCAAGTAAGTGATGAAGTCAGAAACAATCTGCTGAACTTCGTTGGAAGCGAGCATGTAGTCGGCCTTGCCAGAGAAGTTCTGGAGGCGAACGCCGTTACGAACGTAATAGACTTCACCATCGGAATTCTTGAATTCGAAAACCTTGTTGATGAAGCTAATGAAGAGATCTCTCTGGCGAGCATCCAAGTGCATGCAGACGGAATCAACATCATCAAGGCTCAAGTTACTGCGAACGCTTTCTTCAAACAAATGCGGTTCGCGGACAAAGCCCTTGTAGATGCCTTCATGCCATCTATCTTCCGGGAACATAACTTCATTCCCCTTTGCATCCTTGAAAGCAAGGAGACCGACAATACGGTACGGAGTTTCAATGAAGCCATAATGGTTCACAACTGCGAATGTAGCCAAGGAGTTGATCAAACCAATGTTCGGACCTTCCGGAGTTTCGATCGGGCAGAGACGGCCATAGTGGGTATAGTGAACGTCACGGACTTCGAAGCCTGCACGGTCACGGGTAAGACCACCAGGGCCAAGGGCGGAAAGACGACGCTTATGAGTAAGTTCAGAAAGCGGGTTCATCTGGTCCATGAACTGGGAAAGCTGGCTAGAACCAAAGAATGCCTGAACAACAGTGCTTACCATGCGGGTGTTGAACAATTCACGCGGGGTAAGGTTTTCGTCATCGTTCTTCAAAGAAAGGTGTTCAACAATCACGCGCTGCATTCTTGCAAGGCCAACGGAGAGCTGGTTTGCAAGCAATTCACCAACAGAGCGAATACGACGATTGCCAAGGTGGTCAATATCGTCAAGAGCGTAGCCGTCAGCACCATTGTAAAGACCAACGATATAGTCTATAATGGCAAGGAAGTCGGCCTTGGTCATCGTCATGGTTTCTTTGCCCGGCTTTTCCAAGCCAAGGTCGCTAATGCGCTTGGAGCATGCTTCGGTAAAGACCTTTGCATTCAAACGGTAACGACCGACTTCGCCAAGTTCATACTTGTGCGGGTCTGTAAGGAACAAAGAGTTAAAATAGCTTTCAGCAGTACTCATGTTCGGTGCATCTTCCTGGGAAGAATGCATCGTGGAGTAAATCAAATTCAAAGCATCTTCACGGGTCTTATACTTATCTGCACTCAGAGTGTTGTGGATAAGACCATAGTTTTCGGTATCGTTCTTAGAGAGAAGGGCCAATTCCTTTACGCCACTTTCACTGATACGATCCATCGACTTTTCATCGATGCAGGTATTTGCAGCAACAATGATATCACCATTTTCTTCATCGATGATATCCTTTGCAACAACACGGCCCATGTAGTTCGAAATGTCGTTTTCGAGCAAACTGACCGTTTCAAAATCCTTGTAGAACAAGGCAAGAATTTCTTCGTTGGTTTCAAAGCCAATGCAACGAAGCATGGCCGTTGCAGGCATCTTCTTCTTGCGGTCGATGATGAGGTAAAGCAAGTCACCATCGGTATTGAATTCAACCCATGCGCCGCGATGCGGAATAATGCGGCTCTTATAGTCAGAGCGGCCATTTGGCTGAATCTGTTCGTCAAAGCTTACACCAGGAGAACGGTGCAACTGAGACACGACAACACGTTCTGCGCCATTAACGATGAACGAGCCATTCTCGGTCATGAGAGGCAATTCGCAGATACGTACTTCGTTTCTGATTTCTTCCTTCAGGTGACGTTCTTCGCCGTCTTCTTCAAAGACTTGCAACGTCAAAGTAGCCCAAAGGTCTACAGAATAGGTCAAACCCCTTTCACGGCATTCTGGAATGCTGTACTTAGGAATACCAAGCTTATAGCCTTCATAGTTCAATACATTCAGGCCCTTGGAATCCGACATCGGGAACTTGTCTCTAAAGACTCGTTCCAAACCAGTATTAGACCGCTTCTCTGGCGGGATATTCACTTGGAGAAACTGATCGTAAGACGCCTTCTGAACTTCGACCAAATACGGAAGTTCGAGCTGGAACTTGTTTGAGGAGTAACTCTTTCGCTCCGTCATAAGGGAAACCTCTTCCGATAAAATTCAAAAAAAGAGAAACACCAATAGCCCACACTGAGTGCAGGCTATTGGTAGAATAGAATTAATGAACCGAATTCATTACTTCAAAGCGACCTTTGCTCCGAGATCTTCGAGTTCCTTCTTGAGCTTTTCAGCGTCAGCCTTCGGCATTGCTTCCTTAACAACGCTGTTAGCCTTTTCAACGAGGTCCTTAGCTTCCTTCAAGCCGAGACCAGTGATAGCGCGAACTGCCTTAAGGACGTCCATCTTCTTAGCACCGCATTCGACGAGGATTACGTCGAATTCAGTCTTTTCTTCAGCGGCTTCGCCAGCACCTGCAGCTGCAGCAGCGACTACAACGCCACCTGCGGCTTCAATGCCGTGAGTTTCCTTAAGATAGTCAGCCAATTGCTTGGCTTCAAGAAGGGTAAGACCAACGATCTGATCGCCCAAAGCCTTGATATCTGTTGCCATGATGTGTTTCTCCGATTATTCCGTGTTAAATTTGTTTGTGGTTTTTGGTTAGGCTTCCGGAGCAGCTTCAGGTGCTGCTTCGCCCGATTCTTCCAACTTTTCTTGTACTGCTTTAATTTGGCCAGCAATTGTACGACCAGGTCCGAGGATGATAGCAACAACCTGTGCAATCATACCCTTGCGATCTGGAATCTTTGCCAAATTAGCAACTTCAGAGCCTGGCTTAACTTCGCCATCAACAAAAAGGCTCTTAGAAAGCAAGATATCTGGGTTAGCCTTGTGGAATGCTTCAATTTCGCGTGCTGGAAGCAGCGGGTCATCGCTGTAACCAACCATGATCGAAGTTGCACCCGTAAGAGCGTCATCCAAGCCCTTAATTTCGAGCTTTTCAAGAACGCGCTTCAAGAGAGTGTTCTTCACAGCGCGGTACTTAACGCCCTTAGCCTTCAAAGAACGGCGGAAAGCGTTATCCTTTTCAACTGTGACACCTTCGAAGTTTACCAAGAAGACAGAAGCAGCGCCATTGAAGGACTCAACGATGGATTCCACAGTCTGCTTTTTCAATTCTACAGCTTTCATTGTGTACTCCTATCGGGTCAAGCCCATGTCAAGTTTAATGCCCGGAGTCATTGTTGCAGACAAGTTGAGGGACTTGATGTAAGTACCCTTGGAAGTCTGCGGCTTAGCCTTAACGACAGAGTCAATAACAGCCTTGGTATTTTCAACCAACTGTTCAACGCTGAAGGAAAGCTTGCCAACTGGGGCATGAACGTTAGCGCCCTTGTCCACGCGGTACTGGATCTTACCAGCCTTGAGTTCCTTAACGGTCTGAGCAACGTTAATGGTAACGGTGCCAGCCTTCGGAGAAGGCATAAGTCCACGCGGGCCGAGAACCTTGGCAACCTTACTAATCACAGGCATCATGTCTGGAGTAGCAACGACTGCGTCAAAGTCAAGCCAACCGCCTTGGATCTTCTGAACCAAGTCATCGCCACCAGCGTAATCAGCGCCTGCTGCAGTAGCTGCTTCAAGATTTGCATCCTTGCAGAATACGAGCACGCGAACCTTACGACCGGTACCATGCGGAAGCACAACAGTGCCACGAACCACTTGGTCGGAATGTTTTGGGTCCACACCGAGGTTGAAGTGGATTTCGACCGTCTGATCGAACTTCACCTCGGACTTTTTCAAAATCTGAAGAGCATCAGCCAAACCGTATGCTTGGGTACGGTCAAAAGCTTCAGCAATCTTCTTATATTTTTTTCCTCTGAACATGAAATTTTCCTGTCAGATACGTAACGGTGATTTACCTGCCTCTTAGTCCACTACATCAACGCCCATAGAACGAGCAGTGCCCGCAACCATGCGCATAGCGGCTTCGAGGTCGATTGTGTTCAGGTCCGGCATCTTCTTTTCAGCGATTTCCTTGACCTGTGCCTTCGTGATCTTGCCAACCTTCTTACGGTTCGGCTGACCAGAAGCTGTTTCAAGACCAACAGCCTTCTTGATAAGAACGGCTACTGGCGGAACTTTGGTGATGAATGTAAAGCTCTTATCAGCGTAAACTGTGATGACAACCGGGATAATCATACCCTTAGCATCTTGAGTCTTTGCATTGAATTGCTTACAAAACTCCATGATGTTCACACCCTTTTGACCAAGGGCTGGACCTACCGGAGGTGCTGGGTTAGCAGAACCACCAGGAATTTGGAGCTTAATGTAACCTGTAATTTTCTTAGCCACTGTTTATCTCCGTTTCAAAGACCTTACTATTAGGAGATGTGTTCAACTTGGTTAAAGTTAAGAACAACAGGAGTAGGACGACCGAAAACAGAAACCATGACCTTCAACTTGGCCTTGTCTGATTCGACTTCTTCCACTGTGCCCACAAAGTCCTTGAACGGACCTTCCTTAATGCGGACATTTTCTCCATATTCATAAGGAATTTGGATCACGTCTTCAGCAGAAGTTTCAGGATCTACTCCGAGAAGACGATCGACCTCGCTCTTACGAAGCGGAACAGGCGTACGGTTAGTACGTGTTGTACCGCCGAAATGAGTGACCCCCTGAATGGTTGTCACTAGGTGCTGGGTGAGCTCGTCCAGCTCCATTTCTATAATGATATAGGCAGGGAACATATTCAGCGTCATAGTGCGCTTGCCGCGACTACTGCTGGTTGTTACCTGCCTCGTAGGAATGAGAATTTGACCGAAACGGTCCTGGAGACCTTCGGCTTCAATTCGCATTTCCAAATATTTCTTGATGTTCTGTTCTTGACCAGAGAATGTATGAACTGCATACCAATTCATTAGAAGCCTCCATTTGCCAAGAATTTTTCGAGCACCCAAGAGAGACCAAAGTCAAGGCCTGCAATATAGAAACCCATAATAACACTGAAGATAATGACAACGAGAGTGGAACCTTTCAATTCGTCCCATGTCGGCCAGGTAACCTTTTCCAATTCCTGAATAACTTCTTTGATGTATTGCTGGATCTTACGCATGGTTAACCTTGAAAAGAAGTGGAGCAGGGCGAGAGGGACTCGAACCCCCAACCAACGGTTTTGGAGACCGTGACTCTACCAATTGAGCTATCGCCCTATACCACTACTTCTTAATTACTTGGTTTCTTTGTGGATAGTATGCTTGCGGCAAAAACGGCAGTACTTCTTGAATTCCACACGGGAAGGGTGAAGACGCTTGTTCTTGTCGGAATCATAGTTGCGCTGATTGCATTCAGTGCATTCGAGCGTAATGAGTTCTCTAGGCATTCTTTTCTACCTGATTACTTGATGATTTCTGTTACGGAGCCTGCGCCAACGGTACGGCCACCTTCGCGGATTGCGAAGCGGAGCTGCTTTTCCATGGCGATCGGGGCGATGAGGTCCACGTGGATGGTCACAGTGTCACCCGGGGTCACCATTTC
>JAZLFR010000034.1:0-2025 GCA_045615885.1 Fibrobacteraceae bacterium | reverse complement strand
TTTGGTACAAATCGACGTGTTCTCTCGGGAAGATTCTCTTAGTTATAAGATTGAACATAAGAAATGGAGTAATGTTTATATTGTAATTGACTCGATTCCTGCTAAATCATGTGCTTCTTCTTATTGGCTGGCAGATAGGGGGTATGGACATTATAGGGTTGAATCTAATAGGCTTTTCTCTTGTGTTTTTTACTTTGAACCATCTTGTGAGTAAGGCGTCATATGTCAAGGATAACGTATATTGTCTTTCGCAAATTCCTTTAAGGGGGTAAAAAAATAGGATGTTCCAATTTTTAGATTTGAAATAACCACAAATCAACCTAAAAAGAGAGCATCCTATGGATAACAATATAATTAAAATTGACGAAGAAGGCCTCAAGAACGATCTGAAAGGAGTCATCCGCAAGACTATCGAGGAAACCCTCAATACCATGCTTGACGAGGAGGCTGCGGAACTCTGCAACGCGGAGAAGCATGAACGTACCGACGAGCGCAAGAACTACCGCAGCGGGCATTACCAGCGCAAACTGCTGACCACAGCTGGCGAGGTAGAACTTTCCGTCCCCAAGCTTCGTTTGGCCCCGTTTGAAACAGCCATTATCGAACGCTACAAGCGCAGGGAATCGTCCGTCGAGGAGTCGCTTATCGAAATGTACCTTGCCGGGGTATCCGTACGTCGCGTAGAGGACGTTACTGAGCTCCTGTGGGGCTCCAGGGTCAGCGCATCAACCGTAAGCAGCCTTAACCAGAAGGTGTACGAGAAGATCGAAGATTGGCGCAACAGACCAATTACCGGCGAATATCCCTATGTGTTCGTGGACGGAATCTACCTCAAGCGCAGCTGGGATGGTGAAATGACCAGCGTGTCGGTGCTTGTGGCCATAAGCGAGAACAGCGACGCAGCCGCCCCGGACTCGCTGCTGGAATCGTGAAAAATCAGTGGAAAAATTCCACATAAGGAAAAATACTCCCGAACTTATCTATTGACATTTTTTGGAATATAAGATATTTTTTGTAAAAGGAGCTAATTATGGCAAATGAAAGTCAAGATGATTTAATTTCAGCGGCAGATGTTGCTTCTCCCATTCAATTACGGCAGGATGAACAACCAAAATCTCTTTTTCAGAAGATATCTGAAGGTCTTCGAAAAATCTTTTTTTATGTAACGACATTTTTTGAAGCGACAGTTGTTTTAATTGTATTCGCTGTAATTATGTATTATCTTGTAAGAGGCGTTTGCCTTCATCAAGAACTCTACTTGAATCGTATTTATGGTTTTGTCAAATTTATAAGCGAATATTGGAAAGGGGCGTTATTGCTGTTTCCTCTCCTCTTTTTAAAATCATTTTTAAAGAAGTTAAAACAATTGACAAAAGCTTCTTCTGATGGTTTTTCTTTTAATGACCATGATGAATCTTGGAGGGCGTAATGATTATCAGTAAAAATAAATTCGCTAGAATTGATTTGCCCGTTTCAAATGCATCTCAAACAATTAAGGTTTCTTCAGATAAAGACTTTTCAGCATATCTTGTCGAAAGAGTCCTGTTAGATAATTTAAGAGACCGAGGTGAACCGCTAAATCTCACGGAAAAATCAAAGGTAAAACAGAGAAATACAAGATCTTTTGATCAAATCATAACAGGTGGCGGAAAAACTTATTCGTTGTTGCTGAAAAATAATAATGATGATGATATTAAGCTAGATGTTGAAGTGAATGTTGGAAAAAGGTAGACTACATTTACAATTTCAATTGCGTTAGGGATAGCGACCCCTTGGGGCGGCACTGTGGTGCCGTTGCAAGAGCTGCGCGGGCGTGCCGAAGGTGCGCACGGGTGGCCTTGCAATAAAGCCCGACCCACGCCAGTGGGGAACGCCCGAATAAATCTTCTGCTACAATGTGGAAGAACTCCGCACTATCTGCTCCAACGGTCTTGAACTTTCCATGACTCACCAGTGCCTTATCGAAGAATCCATTCTCGGTTGGGAAGAACTGGAAGTTGAAGTGGTTCGCGACTCCAAGAACCA
>JAZLFR010000033.1:0-2322 GCA_045615885.1 Fibrobacteraceae bacterium | reverse complement strand
GGAGCCCGACGAAGGGCCGGCAAGAGGTGTTGATGTACCAATTGTTGAATACACGTCCCAGCACCATTCCCATACGTTTCCGCTCATGTCATGGAGGCCAAGAGTGTTAGGGGCTTTTTTCCCAACCTGGTGTGCTCCATAGCCTGGAGTGCCACTTGATGGAGCTGTATCTGCAGTTGTTCCAGATGCTGTGTTGTACCAGTACCAGCCAGTTTTATCCAGGGCACTGTCCTTGACATCAGTAGAAGTAAGGCTGCTGTCTGCTCCGGAATATTCATATTTCCATGCATCTGCCGTTGTGTTTCCACCGCGGGCGGCGTATTCCCATTCAATTTCTGTTGGTAGCCTCCAGCCGTCTGCTTCTGCAACAGTGTCAACTGTTGCACTTGTAATGTGTCCGCCTGTAACTGTAGGGTTTGCAGAAATTGTATAGGCAGGTGTAAGACCGTCTTTCTTGCTCAAAAGATTGCAGAAGTATACGGCATCGTACCATGTTACATTTTCTACAGCACGCTTTCCGTCTACCTCGCCTGTTGCAATTTTGTATGTATCAGGATTGCTTGAAGAATAGCTTGGGTCTGCGTTTACACCAAGCTCGTTGCCGGTCATTACGGCCTTGTATTCATCTTTTGTGATTTCATATTTTCCAATGTAGAAATCTTTTACGGTGATGTTGCGTGCCGCAGTAAATGCACCTTCGTAGCCCCAGATTGTATTAGTGTTACTTCCTGTAAAAGTTGCGCCTGTAACCTTTACGGTCGCAATGTTTATATCGGAATCAGACTTACTGTCCGAACCCGAACCGTTGGAACAACCAGCAAAGGCAAGTACAAGTACAGCTGCAGCCATCGCCTTCAATAAATTTTTCATTTTCTTCTCCATACTTTTGCAATAGAAATATATCGATATTGTACACTAGGTTATAGAATTTTGGAAGTAAATTGTTAGAAAGGAATCCCAGGTTACCCCAAGGATGACATGATACCATACTGAACAAAGTGAAACTTTTGGAGCAAGCATTAGCTTGCGTGGCAACTGTTATCTGCATGGTTGTAGCGATATGAAACACTTATCAAACCTAAGGCCAAACTTTATATCAATAAAAATATTAAATTTGACGGAGCTGTCCAAAAAGTATAGTTCATAGTGTCATTCCGAACTTGATTCGGAATCTCTACACAATATCTAGTGTAGATGCTGAAATAAATTCAGCATGACAGAACTTTTTGGACAGCTCCATTTGATTTAAGGAGGTCTGTATGAATGAACATTTGCAAATGAAACCTGTTACGATCTATTTTCAGGAGATTCAGTATCTCATGTATCAGGAACTAGCACGGCAGCAGGGAAAAAAGGCGGCGGAACTAATCCGGGAAGCCATGAGTGAATACCTTGAGCGAAAGACTTCCTGCGCAAAAAAACATTCAGACTGGAAACCTATTTCCTTAGGCGGACTTAAGGCAGATGGCGACTGGATATCCAGAGTTTTCTGGAATATCAGCATGTGGTCACGGATTCAAAACGATTCAATTCGCCACTCACCATGGAACAGGCAATTGAACGCAGCTGGTACTGGATTGACAATGAAAAAGTCAGAATCGTTTACGAGGATGACAATTCCCTAAAGCGCGCAAACCTGTGGATGAACATGTACAAGCTTGGCCGGAAACGCATTCAGGATACCCACATGGCATCTGCATTTCTTTCCAGCAACATAGACAGAATCATCACCGCCAATCCCAAAAACTTTGAAATATTTGAAGATTTCGAAATTATCGGGTATTGAAAAAAAGGCTATGTCCGTAGAAAGTGTTGCTGCGCCGATTGAGCCTGTCGAAATCAAGCGGGATACAAAAATATGTGGTAGTTTCGAGAGCCTACCACCACATATCATATAGCAATAGTATTTCCGTACATAACCCTGAAAGAAGGGAGCTCCGGGTCAAGGCCGATGATAACAGGTTTTATACCAGCGTCCCCTTGAATGTGTTACCATTAAGGCTGTCCAGATGGACATTCACAAAGGTGCCGATGATTTTTGGATCTGCGCGGAAAGCAACGCGTTCGTTCTGTTCCGTCTTGCCAAGAAGCTCGTTCTGGTCATCCTTTGAAACTATGTCGGCAAGAACCTTGATTGTCTGCCCTACACGGCGTTTCATCACTTTCTGGGTAATCTCCAGCTGAAGGTTTATGATTTTCTGAAGCCGCTCTTTTTTTACTTCAAGAGGAATCTGGTTTTCCATTTTTTCTGCCGGAGTTCCTTCGCGCGGATTGTAGTAGTACATGAAGGCGCTTTCGTATTCAACTTCCTTCATCAATGAA
>JAZLFR010000032.1:0-88220 GCA_045615885.1 Fibrobacteraceae bacterium | reverse complement strand
CGATACCTGTTTTTCGACTTATTGCGACAGATGTGTATCCAGCTTGATAGAGCTCCAAGGCTTTTGCCCATTCTTCTTTTGTGTGTTTTTTATACATGAAAACCCCGAAAGTTTTGTCCAACTTTCGGGGTTCACATCACATGCGGGACTTTTGCTTTTTTTGTGAAAACTTGCAGTTAATCTTCCAGAACTTGCAAATACTGCGGTTCCATGTAAAGTTTCACATTGTCGCCCGGATTGTAGATTTCATCAGGGTCTGTCATCACGCGAAGCTTGAGGCTTTCTGCACTGCCGACTCCAGGAAGTTCAGCAATCAGTTCCCAATAGTCGCCACGGAAAATGCGTTCCAAAATGCGAGCTTCAAAAACATTGTTCGGGAATGTTTCACTAGCTGCGCAAACATGAATGTCTTCCATGCGAATAGCAACGCCACCTTCGCTCCATTCCGGCTTGTGTTCTACAACGAGTTCGCCGAATGCGCAAGTCACCTTGTCATCTGCCACACGCTTACATTCCAGAATATTGCATTCGCCCATGAAGGTTGCCACAAAGCGGTTCACCGGATGTTCGTAAACATCTTCGGGAGTTCCGTCTTGAACGATCTGGCCTTTATACATCACCAGCACGCGGTCGCTTACGGCGATGGCTTCGTCCTGGTCGTGGGTCACCATGATGAAGGTGGTGTCAGTTTTCTTTTGCACTTCCTTCAGTTCCACCTGGAGTTTTTTGCGAAGGTTCGCATCCAATGCAGAAAGAGGTTCGTCAAGCAAAAGAATATCAGGCTCGTTCACAAGGGCACGGGCAAGGGCAACGCGCTGCTTTTGTCCACCACTTAAAGTTGCTGGCATTTCGCGAGCAAGGTCTGTGATGTTCACAAGTTCCATCATGGCGTTTACACGCTTCTCGATTTCTGCTTTTGGAACCTTGTGACTTTTCAAGCCAAAGGCAATGTTATTGAACACATTCAAGTGCGGGAACAAGGCATAGCTCTGGAACACAGTGTTGATTGGGCGGTGCGCCGGAGACCTGTTAGAAATCACTTCACCACTCAAGATCACTTCGCCAGCGTCAGCCTTCTCAAAGCCAGCTATAATGCGAAGGAGCGTGGTCTTGCCGCAGCCAGAAGGACCAAGCAAAGTGACGAACTGACCGTCCTTGATGAATACGTCAATTCCCTTGAGCACGGCCTTTTTGCCGAAGCTCTTGGAAACATTCTTAACTTGAAGGTCGAAAGATTTCATATTTAGATTGTAGACCGAGGCTTCGCCTCTGATAGACGAGAGACGAAAGATTTAGAATGAGCCTTCGGCTTAAAAAGAAGCGGCTTTGCCGCCAAAATAAAGCGAAGCGTTCTCCCGTCTAGCTATGCAAGTACTCGATGATTGCGTCGTGGATTGTGGTGAACACGCTGCGCAGTTCCTTTTCGTCTTCTTCAAGGAGCGTCACGCGGAAGCCCATGAGGTCGGTGCAGAAACTTGTACTCGGCACAACGCAAATGCCCTTTGCACCAAGCAGGTAATACACAAAACGGTAGTCCAGCTTGTCTGTCTTGGAGCACCATTCTTCCACCTTGGCCTTGATCTGCGGGTTGTCGATCTTCATGGTCTGGTGCTTGTTCAAAACACCTTCACGGAAGATAATCGTGTTGTAGAAAGCGCCGTAGGTCGGGTTGAAGTAGAGTTCCGGAATGTCAGAAAGAATTTCATTGATGATTGCGCTGCGACGGCCAATCTTTTCGTTCAAAGCCTTGCGGTGTTCCATGAAGCGTGGATCGCCAAGAACGCGAGGAATCGTCATCTGCGGGAGAGTCGTGGAGCAGACTTCAACCATCTTGGCGTTGTCAAGGGCGCGGCAGAATGCGTCGAACTGTTCATCCTTGTCACGGTTGTAATATTCAGCCCAACCGCAACGAGCACCCGGCCACGGATATTCCTTGGAAATGCCCTTCAAGGCAATTGCCGGAACGTCGCCGATGTATTCAGCAAGGGCGTAGGCGTGAGCACCATTGTAAGTAATCTTGTTGTAGATTTCGTCGCAAATGATGAACAAGTTGTAGCGCTTAGCAATGTCAACAATCTTCTGCAAAATTTCAAGCGGGTAAACCATGCCCGTCGGATTGTCCGGGTTCAACACCAAGATACCGGCAATAGTCGGGTTGTACTTGACCTTGTTTTCAAGTTCTTCAAGGTCCGGGTACCAGTGGTTTTCTGGCTTCAAGCTATAGGTAATAGGAGCAGCGTGTGCGTGGGCTGCTTCTGCAGAGCTGTGGGTGCTGTATGCAGGAGACGGTCCAATGATGCGTGTCGTCATGGAAAGCAAGCTGTAAAGGGTTGCAATCGCATCGCCAAGGCCGTTGAAGAACAAGATGTCGTCAACAGTAATCTGAGCGCCGCCAAGCTTGTTTGTTTCTTTCACGATGAACTCGCGAGTTTCAAGCATACCCTTGGACGGGCAGTAGCCGTAGCTGCGGTTAGTCTTGGAAAGGTCAACAACAATGTCCTTGATCCATTCGGGGACTTCACACTTCTTTTCAATCGGGTCGCCGATATTTTCCCAGTGGATATTCGGCATACCCAGCGTCTTCAGGAGGTTCGCCTTTTTAACAATCTCACGGATTTCGTAAGACAGTTCCTTGGCACCATCGGTAAGCAAACGCTTTCTCATTTTTAAATCCTCTTCAAATAACTTTTTTTCAAATGTAGTAAAGAGTGCTAACACCTTGACTGCAAAAATTCCATTTTATATATTTAAAACACAACCACAAGGTTGCCTTTCCGGTAAAACCGGCATTCACTACATCAACTAATACAACCTAGGGAATCTAAATATGGCTTTGCCAATCAGAGACTCCTGAAGCTCGTTCGTTTAAAATCTACAGAAACTGTTGAACAATTCGACTGCGGCGACGCCGACTTGAACGATTTTATTCTGAACACGAACCCACTAGGCTTATGTATTTTGACTTGATGAATATTGTGTAAATATGTACGATCCAATACGCAAAAAAGAAGTTCCCGACACGCCCGAAGAATTTGTGCGCCAGCACATTATCCAAGTTTTGCTGAATGCCGTAAAGGTGCCTAGGGAACTGCTGGAAGTCGAGTTCTCGCTTTCGTCAATCACGCCGACCACGCAAGACCGCGTCGACATCATCGTGCACGACTACAAGGCAGGCCCTGCTCGCCCGTGGCTCTTGGTAGAATGCAAGGCCGCAGGCGAATACTCCTGGGAAGGGCTGGAAATTCAGCTCAACCGCTACCTGAAAATTCTTACGCCGCAGTTCATACTGCTTGCGCTCGGCAACGACACCCGCGCCTTTGCGCTCTCCCCTGACGGCAAAAACTTCACAGCGATTCCCGGATTACCGCTTTACAAGGCATAAAAAAATACAGGGGCCAAACGGGTTCCCTGTATTCTGTTTTCTGAACTCTGTTTTCCAGCTTACTTCTTCTTGCCGGAACCCTTCTTGCTTTCGACCCATTCATCAAATGTGATGGAGCGATCGACAACGCCGTTCGGGGTAAGTTCAAGAACACGGTTAGCAACGGTCTGTGCAAATTCGTGGTCCTGGGTGCAGAAGATGATCGGGCCCTGGAAAGCATTCAAGCCGTTGTTCAAGGCAGTGATAGCTTCCAAGTCGAGGTGGGCTGTCGGTTCATCGAGAAGCAGGCAGTTCGCGTTGGAAAGCATCATGCGGGAAAGCATGCAGCGAACCTTTTCACCACCGCTAAGAACATTCGCACACTTCAAAGCTTCTTCGCCGGTAAAGAGCATGCGGCCAAGGAAGCCACGGATAAATGTTTCATCCTGTTCCTTGCTGTACTGGCGCAGCCAATCTACAAGGGAAAGGTCCGTGTCAAAATACTTGTCGTTGTTCTTCGGGAAGTAGCTGTAGCTGATCGTGTTGCCCCACTTGAGCACACCAGCCGGAGCCTGCGTTTCTTCGGCAATCAACTGGAAGAATGCAGTCTTCAAGGTATCGAACTCACCCACGAGGGCAACCTTGTCGCCACTAGCCAGTGAGAAGTCGAGACCCTTGACCATGAGGCCGTCGCCGGCATCCACCGTTGCATTCTTGAGTTCAAGAACGATCTTGCCCGGTTCGCGGTCCATCTTGAAGTTCACCCACGGGAACTTACGGCTACTTGCCGGCATTTCATCGACAGTCATCTTGTCGAGAAGCTTCTTGCGGCTTGTTGCCTGCTTGGCCTTGGAGGCGTTACTTGCAAAGCGGCGGATAAAGGCCTTGAGTTCTTCAATTTTTTCTTCGGCGCGACGGTTCTGGTCCTTGCGCTGCTTCTGTGCAAGCTGGCTTGCAGCATACCAGAATTCGTAGTTACCGCCGTAAATGTTGATTTTGCCGTAGTCAATGTCGCAAGTATGCGTACATACGCGGTTCAAAAAGTGACGGTCATGGCTAACGACGATCACCGTATTTTCAAAACGTTCCAGGTAGTCTTCGAGCCAGCTGATAGCTTCGATATCCAAATGGTTCGTAGGTTCGTCAAGGAGCAAAATGTCCGGGTTGCCAAACAGGGCCTGAGCAAGGAGCACGCGCACCTTCATGTTTGCATCAAGGTCGCTCATCAAAGACTGGTGGAATTCTTCAGGAATGCCAAGGCCCTTGAGAAGCACAGCTGCACTGGAGTCCGCTTCGTAGCCACCGATTTCGCCAAAGCGCGTTTCGACTTCCATGGCTTCCATGCCCTGTTCTTCGGTCATTTCCGGGAGGGCATAGAGCTGTTCGCGCTTCTGCGCAAGCTCATAGAGTTCCGGGAAACCCATCATCACGGTGTTGAGCACAGTGAACTGTTCGTAGGCAAAGTGATCCTGCTTGAGGATAGCCATGCGTTCGCCGGAATCCTTGGTTACATCGCCGGTATTCGGCTCAAGTTCGCCAGACAAAATTTTGAGGAAGGTAGACTTGCCGGCACCATTTGCGCCGATAACTCCGTAGCAGTTGCCCTTCTGGAAGGAAAGGTTCACTTCCTTGAAAAGAACACGGCTACCATACTGAAGACTTACATTAGATACATTTAGCATGGCGCCAAAGATAGTAAATTACAAAGGGATCTCACGGCAAAATTATTTTTTCGGCTCCATTTTTACGCATGCAACACCCAAAGCGGCACCTACAATAAGAAGCGGAATAACCGGCAATGCATAGCGGCAGACTCCAAGGGAACCCGTTATCGCGAGTATGTACAGAATGCCTGTACTGAGAATGATTTTTTCAGGCATTCTTCCCGGGAATTTAACCAGAAAGAGCACATAAAAAAACAGCTTCAGTAAATTGAACACAAGAACAAGCGGCAACACAACCCACATCCAAAGCGGAACTGCATTAAAAACCGACTTGATCGCGTTTCCATCTTGCGCGGCAAAAGCTTCCATAAAACCATTTTTCGAATCGATATCAAAATAGGTTATCCAATCAAAACGCCCCGGGTCAAAGAAAAACAGAACTCCACCCTTCACAAACTGATAGATGGCGACGAATGGGTGATCCATGAATACTTCCTTGGCCACTGTGGAACGAATCTGCTGGCGCTCCGCATAACTCGGAATCGAATCCAAGGCCGATTCAAGAGAATCAATGAAATTTGACCCCTCTTCAATTCCCTGCGTTTGGAAGAGAATGAATTTTGCATTGACGTTCAAAAGATTCGTCGCCTGTATGCTCGAAACTTCAAACACTCCCGTCTGGGTATAATTCAATGCGCTATAGCCAATGACGCACGCCACCGGCAGCAACGCAAAGGGAACGATTTTCACCATGGAATGACGGTAAGCGTATACGAGGCCTGCAGCCAACATGAGAAATGTAAACGGATAAAGAGCCGGCTTTATAAAAAAGCCTATGCTCACGGTGGCAGCGGTGATTGCCAACCACTTGATTTTTTTTGTCTGTACAAACAGGACTGTCGAAAAAACGGCACCGGTCAAAATGAACTGGAATGGGATTTCACTCATTAAAGCCGTAGCATACAGTATTTGTGACGGTGTGCACAAAAAGCATAGCAGCAACGCGTTCAAGGCCAATCTTGAAGAAGTTCTTTTTTTGAGAAAGCTGGCGCATAGAAAAATCGTTGCCATCGAAAGCAAGGTCTGGAACGTAATTACAGCAACACCAGATTGCTGAAAAAGAAGGATAATCGCCGGGTATCCTGGCGGACGCCTTGTCAAAAGTTCTTCGCTAAACGGGCCAGACGGATCGTTTGCCTGAAAGCCTAAACCCTCTGCAGCATTTTTTGCACAAAGGAGATATTCTGTGGTATCTTCCGTAACTGCGGGCCCTACAACGACTCTATACGAAAAAGCCGCAAGATGAAGCAACACCAATATGGTCGCAAGAACAATTGTCACCCGGGGGCCAGAAAAAAAATCAGCCAATTTCAAGAATTTCGCGCCAAATTTCATGCACCCAATGTACAAATTTTTTTGTTGGCCGTTGTCTGCCGACAACGCTATTTGCGAAACCACATCGCCATTTTCATTCCATCAATCTATATTATGCTCGGATTGGGCGGAAAACGTACAAAAACATACGAGGAAGCCATGAAGACTTTAAATATTTTTACTATCTGCGCTGCTGCATTCGGGCTGTACGCTTGCGGCAATGATTCCGAGAATTCTACAACAGCACCAGATTTCGGCGCTTTGCCAGAAGAAGAGATCAATCAAGAAAAAACGGACAGTACAGACACAACAACCCAAACGGTGTACTTTTGTACAGACGGTTCGCAAGTTACTGACGCAGAGCTCTGCCCAAAAATCATTGACGAGGCGACGGGCGAAGAAATTTCTGGCGTAAAAGATTCCAGTACATTCGTCATAACGAAGCCAGCAACACAAAGCAGTAGCAGCTCCAGCTTTGCAAAATCTTCGTCCAGCAGCATTGTAAACGCGGCGAAAAACGACAATGAACCACTTGTGACATTCGATGCAAAAAGTGCTACCCTTGAAAACGACAATGGCTGCGTAAACATAGAAGGTTCCATTGTAACGATCGCTTGCGGTGGCACATACAAATTCACAGGCGAAAACAGCGACGGTCAAATTGTCGTAAACACGCCCGCAGGCGATTCCACAGTACACCTGAAAATGGACGGCATCACGCTCGCTAACGCAAGCGATGCTCCGATATTTGTAATCAATGCTGAAAAGACAATCATCAAGAGTCTTGACGGCACAACAAACACATTCTCCGATGCGTCCACCCGCAAGGCAATTACCTACACAAAGAACGGAGAATCGACCAGTGTAACAGACACGACCAATGCCTGCATCTACTCGAAAGACGACTTGACCTTGAACGGCAAAGGCACCTTGATCGTAAAGGCAAACTACAACAATGGCGTGCAATCCGGGAACGACCTGCGTGTGCGCGACAATCCGACAATCACGGTGAACGCGGTCAATAATGCATTGAAGGGCAAGGGCTCCGTTGACATCGAAGGCGGCATACTGAACCTTGCAGCGACAAATGGCGACGGCATCAAGAGCGACGAATGCGAAGCCGACGCTCAGGATTCTTGCATAACCATAGTCAAAAACAAAGGCATCGTCAAAATCAATGGCGGCGAAATAAACATTACCAAGGCAGGCGACGACGGCATACAGGCCTACAATTACATTGTCATCGCCGATTCCGCAAGCGTACCGACAGTCAACATAACTTCCACTGACAAGGGCATCGTTTCTGAAAACCGCATCTATGTCAACGGCGGAAACATCAAGGTTACATCTGGCGACGACGGCATTCACAGCAACCTGAATATCTACTTTAACGGGGGCAACACGACGATTTCCGCCAAGGGCAACGACGGTGTCCACGCAGATTCCCTGCTCGAAATCAACGACGGCACGATCAATGTTACAGAAAGCTACGAAGGCTTCGAAGCCTGGTACATCAGGGCGAACGGCGGCGTGACTGCTGTGTACGCAACTGATGACGGCTGGAACGCTGCCGGAGGCAACGACGGCAGCGGCAACGGCACGCAGGCAGGCGGCAGCAACTGGGGTGGCAGCAATCGCCCGGGCATGGGCGGAGGCTTTGGCGGCATGGGAGGCGGCAATTCCACGGGCTTCCTCTACATTACCGGCGGCGCACACTACGTAAAGACTGGCAGCGGCGATACCGACGGCATCGACAGCAACGGCGAAATGCAAATCACTGGCGGAGTCGTAATCGTGGAATGCCAAATCAGCGGCGGCATGGGAGGCGCATTCGATTCCGACGGCACGGCAACGCTTACCAGCAAGACCGTCCTGGGCTTCAGCAGCCGCCAGAAATCCGAAAAAGGCACCAACTACTCCCTGAGCTACTCTACAAGCAGTTACTACGGCAACTCAAGCATCGCCTTCAAACCAACCACCACAGGCAGCTATGTAGTCACCACAGACGGAACCCCTTCCGTGGTAAGCAACGTGAGCTCCTACGCACACAGCGTAACCTTCCCAACAGGCAATACGGTCTACTACAACTAGCCAAAACATTCCTCCAAACCCAAAGACCGGCCCCATTTGGGGCCGGTCTTGCCATACCAAGCTTGCCAAATACATTTCGTATAGCTATTATTGGACTAGACAATTCCGGGGATATAGCTCAGTTGGTAGAGCGACAGGTTCGCAATCTGTAGGTCATGGGTTCGACTCCCACTATCTCCATAAATAAAAAAAGAATATGGCACAAGGCGATCTAGAAACATTACCGATTTCCCGTTCCGAATTTTTGGCGCTCGAAATTTTCAAGAACGTCTCGTTTGAAAGTATTGCCGGTTATTTGCTCAGCTGCAAAACAATCTCTGTAGAACCAAATGAGATTTTAATAAACCCAAGCAATGCGGAGCGTCGCCTAATCATTCTTCTGGAAGGCAAGCTCGGCGTGCGCCTCGAAGCCCAGGGAGGCTCCTATGGCGATGACATAAACCCGGGCGACTGCGCAGGCGAAATGTCCATATTCGACAATGTAAAGCCGAGCGCAACTGTTTTCGCCATCGAAAAAAGCCGCCTGCTCATCATTCCGCCAGACATCGCCCTTGCAATGATCAACGCAAGCCACGACCTGTGCCTGAACTTTTTGCACCTGCTTTCCCAGCGAATCCGCAAAAGCAACAAGGTTGTTTGCGAAGACCAGTTCCACATCCAGTGCATCGAAGAAAAATCCAAAGTCGACGCATTGACTGGGCTTCACAACCGTCACTGGCTCGAAGAAATGTACGAACGCGAAATGCAGCGCAGCAACGCAGGGCATTTTGACCTTTGCACATTCATGCTGGATATAGACCATTTCAAGCATGTCAACGACACATACGGCCACTTGGCCGGCGACCAGGTGCTGCGCGCCGTGGCACAGGAACTTTCCTGCAGTTTGCGCCCGTCCGACATGCCGGTCCGCTACGGTGGCGAGGAATTTACCGTGTTCCTCCCCGGCACGACGATGGAAAACGCAATGATGATCGCAGAACGCATCCGCAGCAACATCGAAAAGATGAAGATTGCTCTCATGACGGGCCAAATGCTGCAAGTGACTATCAGCCTGGGCGTTACCATGCGCGTTGACGGAGATTCCGTGCAGAGCATCATCGACCGTGCAGACAGCGCACTCTACACCGCCAAGAATAGCGGGCGAAACCAGATTTCAGTAGCCTAGAGTTACGGCTTTCTAGCATATTCCAAACGAAGTTCCCTGCCCTGGTAGTATTTGGATACCGCCTGCATGCTTGCATTCACGCCAAAGCAGCCCCACCAGATGTTTATTCCCACATAAAATCTTGAATTGGGGATTTTGTAGGAAGTTTCTACGCCCCATGCGCCAAATATGATCTCTTGCCCGAGCAACAGGGAATGACCCTGGCCATTTTCCGTTTCATATTCGACATAGAAGCGGTACGATTCCAGCACCCAATGCACGGAGAACGCCGTTGACCAGCGTTCCTGACCAGCTTGCAGCGGAACGCGGAACAGAGCGCCATACAATAAAAAATCGGGGGCACGCCCGAACGCCCCGAAAAGCAGACGATGGCTAGCCCAGTTTTCATGGCCAAGTTCACGCTGCAAATCCAGGCCGTAGCCTACGCCAAGGCCATAACGCGGTCGAGAAAACGAGACCTGCCACTGCGTTCGCAAGCGTTCATACAGCGTGTCTAGCGAGGTGTATTCCACTGCGGCCCCAGCCTGCACGTTCGAAAAACCAAAAGAAGCGTCTGCGCCAAAGCGACTGTAGTCAGAAAAATCGGAAACGGAATAGCTAGCAACGCCAAGCGTAAGCGGTGCTGTAAACTTGGCTGGGGTAGATTGGATTTGAGGTGCAGAAAACGGCGATGTCGCAGAGAACGCGGCAAAGCATGAAGCCGCAAGAAAGAGGAGAATTATGAGCATGTTCACCTCTCACGGCTTTACGACGATGCCGAATGTTTTTTCGTAGCGACCGGCTACGCATTTAAAAAAATAGACTCCAGGCTCATAGTCGAGCACGGGAAGCTCGAACCATGCGTTTGCATTGGGCGTAATGCGTTGTTCCCAGAGGGGGCGGCCGTTCTCCGTGAGGAGAACGGCAGTCACGGCGGGAGCGATAAGCTGCGCCTCGCCAGGGGAAACCCGCACCCGCACGGGGTTTCGCTCCCGCCGTGACGCGGAGCGGGCGCTAAGCTCCACCGTAAAGGGAGCATTGCCAGGCTTAGCACCTGCTCCGCCCCGCCCCTGAAAGCCAGGCGTATTTTCGCGCCGCCCGCTTTGCGGGTTGAAGCCCGCCGGGCACACGGCGCTCTCTGCCTTGCCCCAAACCACGGTCGCGAGCGTATCTTCACCATAGCAAAGGCAAAGCGTATCGCCCGCATTTTTCAATGTTCCAAGCCCAGCCCGCAAAATGCGCGCGTCCCTAAAGCCGATCTCTGCCCGGAGCGCAGCCGTATCCTTCGTGAGCAGGACGCTTTCGTAAGGCAAAACACTATCACCAAAAACTTTGCCTCGCGCGCACAATGAAATTCCGTTCATGCGCAAGGCGCGTGGCAGCGCATTGTAAATTTCAATCCATTCCGACTCCCCTTCCTGCGGGCAAAAATGCACTTCGGTAATTTGCAAGGGGGAATGTTCCGGTGCAATCAGCAAAGTATCGAGCGAATCATTTGCAGCGACTTCATCGCGAGGGACCCAGGCCCTAAAGTGTTCGGGAATCCCCTTCGATGGAATTTTCAGAAACGCGGCATGCCGCACCTTCAGACTGTCAGCCTGCTTTCGAGCCGAAAGGTCCAGCGTCTCGCTTTCGTAGTGCACGACGGTCGAATCGCAGTTTTCAAGCGAAACTCCGATTTCAAAAGCACCGTCCCTGTAAACTGCACCCGCTAGCGAAATTCCACAGTCGTCGATGCCCCGCTCAAAATCAGCGTTCGGCACGCCCGGAGTCGCGACCGCATGCACCCAATCCCCGTAGGCGTCGCCACTCCTCTGCAACGCCTTCCCCGCTTTCGGCACGGGCAAATACGCACTGTCGATACAATCTCCATAGCGCAGCGACCAGAACATTTCCCTTGAATTCGGGAGTGCAGCGCTCGTCAGTTCCCGGCAGTCAACGTCTTCGCGCGGTGGGCACGCCTGCAGATCGCGATGGAGCAAAAGTCGCGTCCCCACCACGCTCGCAAACGGCATTTCGGCCTTGTCTTCAAAACGCACAAACAGCGTATCTTCACGTGCTTGCTGCGCATCGTCAAACAAACGGATTTCAACATATTCGCCAGCCGCATCCGCAGTATCTGCAGGGTCCGGCATGAACTCGACAAACGCCGGGCACAGGGCCGCCGCGGCAGCAGCCCAAAAAGAAAATGGCATAATGAAAAAACGCCGCAAACGATTTGTGCTTAATCGCCTACGGCCAAGTGATCACTTACTCAATGGCGTGATCGTTAGGGAGAATATACGCTAACGGATTTACTGCCTCGCCGTTAAGCCACACTTCGTAATGAAGGTGCGGGCCGGCAGAAAGGCCAGTATTTCCCATATAACCAATAACCTGATAACGCTGCACATACTGGCCCGGACGAACAATGTAGCGGGTCATGTGACCGTACTTTGTAAGAAAGCCGTTGCCATGGTTCAGCACAACGTAGTTACCAAAAGAGGTACTGTTCTGGGCGGTCTGCACCACGCCGTCGGCGCTGGCGTAGATCGGTGTCCAAGGGTCGTTGGAAAGGTCAACGCCGTAATGCATTTTGCCGACCTGGCCCGTAACCGGGTGAACGCGATGGCCAAATGCAGAGGCATAGCGGCCGCGAGTCGGGGCAATGGACGGAATGCTGCGGTAATTCTTTTGCTGACGTTCCAAATAGGCATCGAGAGACTTGAAAGAAGACTGGTTCAATGCAATCTTGTTTTCAAGGCGTTCAGAAGATTCGCGCACATCTGCAATCAAGGCGGCAGCCTGCGAAACGGAACGCAAAAAACGGTCTTCAGGCAAAACTTCGCCACCGGTACCAAGTTCGCGAACGGAATGATCCATTACCGGAAGTCCTGCCTTGGTATGGAGCAGGTCTTCCTGCTCAAAATAGCGAACCATCTTGGAATTGAGCATATTGCACTCTTCGGCAAGAAGGCTGAGTTGCTGTTGAAGTTCTTCGTGGTTGTGCACGGCCTTTTTCAAAAAGTGATTGTAGCCGACAAAAGCACCAACCTGCAAAACCAAAAGCACAATGCCAAGCCACACGACACGGCTCACATAGCGATAGGCGCTAAAAAGCGCCACCGGAATGCGCATCGACTTAGACTTAGTCGAGCCTGTCAAAAATACTTTTGCACGTACTTTCTTCATAGACGGGCCACAATGTAGAAAAAAATTTTCAATCAGATAAGGCTATTTGACCTCATAAATCGTCAAATTGGAAGAAAATTCATAGCAAACAACCAAAATCGGTTTATCAATAGGGCTTTTTTGAGCAGGAATAAACAACATTCCTTCGGGGCCACGGTGTTCCGGAGTCATATAATACGATGCGTATTTTGGATTTTTCGGGTCAGTAACATCGAAGGCGACGACTCCGCTCATTCGTTCAAGCCCGACAAAGGCATAGCGTTTTTTGCCGACTTCGCCGATTACAACGGATTCAGGGCTTGACCCCTTGTCACCGCTGCGGGCATTCACCTTGATCTTGTTCTTCTTTGCATTCCAGTTGAAAAACTCCGGGGTCACTTCGGCCATTTTCTTTTCAATCATGTCGTTGCTTGTCCAGACAAGGTCCCCGGTATTGCCGTTGAAAATGCTAAAGGAACGCGTTCCATAAACAAAGGCGCAAGTATCCTTGCCGTTCCTTGTTCCGCAACGGTCCTTTGAAAGGTCCACTTTTTCTAAAGCATCCTGCACATTTTTATTAAAAACGGTTTCGTCCAGTTCGCCTCTTTTCAACTTGCTTGCAATGTTTTCTGAATCAGAAAAAGAATCCCCCTGCATGTCGGCACCTTCGTCTGCTGTAAAAACATACGGAACGCCGTCAATTGTCTTTACCGCAATGCCGTCCGGCTGACGCATGCCAAACAAAGGCAAGTTTTCAAACACGATTTCCTTGCCGCTGCGCACAGCCACAGGAACTTTTGAAAAATCCATATAGCCAAGCGCAAAGACACTATCGATCCTATCTTTCTGCAAGTCCACACGGGCCATAGCATTGTTTTCTTGCAGGCTCACCCAGGCAGTTTTCGAATCTTCAGAAACGGTAACATATTCCGGTTCCAAAGCCTGTAAAAGACTCGGAGAAGCTCCATAGCCATTTCGGACTCCAGCCTTTATAAGTTCTCTCGGGTCGAAATGTTCAAAGCCAAGCAACTTGATATTTGGTTTTGCAAAGCCATTTTCAAAACTTGCCACAAGCACAAGGCCCTTCGCATCTACAGACTGGTCTTTTGCGCGTTCCCCTTCACAGGCACCCACAAGCTTTTTGCCATCTGGCGTAAATGTGATCATGTCAAGAGTATTGCATGTTTTGCTACTGAACAGTTCCTTCAAAGAATCGGCGGCGTATTCAAAAAGCTTCAAGGTTCCTTCACGACCGTTTTCGCCAGGCTGCGCCACGGCAACGATATTGCCCGTTACAGAAACACTAGAAATTTCTTCACCCAATTCATAGGAACGCATCACCTTTATTTTAGCAGGGTCACGAAAATCAACAACAGAAAGTGTATTGCCGCCAACCACAAACAGCCTGTTTTCACCAGGCATGAATGCTGCAATTTCAGCATCAAGCTTAATTGAAGACAAGGGCTTTAACAAATGCCCATCGTCAAAAACCTTGAAAGTCGGTTTTGCCGTTGCAAGCACAAATGCGGGCAAGGCTAAAAACAAAAAAAGACCACGAAAAAGTTTCATGGTCTAAAGGTACAAAAATTGATGCCGAGAATGCTAGCCAATAATTTGAAGTCCAGCAAACTTTAAGACAAGCGTCTTTACCGTACCATCGGTAAAGCGAACATCGGCACGCATGTTTTCGCCGGAGCCAGTCTTTTTGAGCAAAACGCCAACGCCATATTTAGCATGGCGGACCTTGACGCCCGGGTGCAGCGGATCATCGTATTCCACGCGCGGTTCAGCCTTCGGCACGGAATTTGCCTTCGGCACGACAGGCCCATTCTTGCCATACACAATGCGCTGCGACTTGCCCGCTCCGCCAAGGGCTGCCGAGCGGCCAAAGCTGGAACCGCGGGAACCGAACGAGCCAGAGCGCTGCTGCGGGCGCTCATACGAAAAGCCACGCTGAATGGAGCCGGTCGTTGTAAAGCTAGATTGCCTTGTGTAGCTTGAACGGGGTGAATCATCAAACATTCTAACTCCGTTCACATCGCCATATTCCTCGCGGACATCGACAACGGACGGGTCCATTTCTTCAAGGAACCTGGACGGTTCAAGCATCTGCACGGCGCCATTCAAAAAACGGCTGCGGGTGTGGTACAAGAAAAGCTTTTTCTTTGCACGGGTGCAACCGACATAGAACAGGCGGCGTTCCTCTTCCATTTGCGCACGCTGTTCCTGCGGCGTCATCATGCTGGAACCGCGCATGAGCGGGAACACGTTTTCATCGCAGCCGCCAATGTGCACATGCTTGAATTCAAGGCCCTTCGCCATGTGCATGGTCATGAGCGTCACGCGCTCCGCTGCGTTTTCCACCTTCTTGTCTGCATCAGTCAAAAGGGAAATATCCTGCAGGAACGATTCGAGCGTCGCATCCGGATGTTCTTCGTCAAATTCACGGATTGCATTCACAAGTTCATCAAGGTTGCCCTTGCGGTCATCGGCCGTCGTTTCGTCTTCCTTTTCAAGGAATTCCTTGTAATGCGTATTTTGAATGACATGTTCTGCAAGAATTGGCAGCGGAACTTCGCCACTTGCAACCTCTTCGCGCAAGCCCACGATCAAGTCACGGAACACGGCAATCTTCGGAGCGCTGCGGCCAAGGGAATTCAAACTGTTCTCAATGACTTCCCACACAGAGATGTCGTTCGTCATCGCATTTTCTTGCAACTGGTCAGCAGTCGTCTTGCCGATTGCGCGCGGCGGCACATTCAAAATGCGGAAGAGTGCAGCATCGTCACGCGGGTTTGCAACAAGTCGAAGGTATGCAAGCACATCCTTGATTTCCTTGCGGTCCCAGAAGCGGGTTCCTCCAAAAATCACGTTCGGAATACGCTTATCGTTCAGAGCCTTTTCAAGGACGCGGGACTGGGCGTTCGTTCTGTAGAACACAGCCGTTTCCGCATAGTTCTCCTTGCCCATTTCCAAAATGCGCGCTGCAATTTTTTCGGCTTCGGAACGGTCATCGCCCAAGTAGGTAACGACAATCGGGTCGCCGGCCTCTTCCTTCGAGAACACATTCTTCTGCATTTCTGCAGGGCGCTCGTTGTGGGCAATCACGGAACCTGCACCACGAACGATGTTCGATGTGGAACGGTAATTCTGTTCAAGCTTTACGATTTCGACCGGACTAAAGTCCTTGTGGAAGTTACGGATGATTTCGATATTTGCGCCGCGCCAGCCATAGATGCTCTGGTCGTCGTCGCCGACCACGGTAACATTCCTATTGCCATCGGTCAAGAGCTTCAAAAGTTCATACTGCACATCGTTCGTGTCCTGGTATTCATCTACGAACACATATTCAAAACGGTTTGCAAACTGGGCGGCAATCATTGGCAGCTTCTGGAACAAATCCACGGTCTTCAAAAGCAAATCGTCAAAGTCGAAGGCATCGGATTCCTGCAGCTTCTTCTGATACTTTTGGTAATAGTCGGCCATGATTTCCTGGTCCTTGAACTCCGCATTCGACATCACGATTTCTGGAGTCTGCAAAAGCAGTTTGTAGGAGCCGTCGGCCTGGCGGACCTTCATTACGGTATTCTTGTAATGCGAAATCGCACTGCGGACCTTCTTGATGTCTGCCGCTTCAAAAGCTTCGCCCTTGTCGGCCTTCAAAATGTCACGCACAATGCGTTTCTGGTCGTCATCGTCGTAAATCGTGAAGTTGCCGTTCATCGTGGTCCAGCCGAGGGCCTGCGTAATCTGCGGTTTAGAAAGGCACAAACGCAAAATGCGCACGCACATGGAATGGAACGTGCCCATCCATTCAAGGTTCACGCGCGCCCCAAGAATCTTCTGGATTCGCTCCTTCATTTCGCGAGCGGCCTTGTTCGTGAACGTCACCGCCAGAATGCGGCGCGGGTCCACCTGCTTTGCAGAAACAAGGTGTGCAATCTTGTAGGTAATCGTGCGCGTTTTGCCGGAGCCTGCACCGGCGAGAATAAGCATTGCGCCATCTGTATTGGACGCGGCCTTTGCCTGAATCGAATTCAGTTCCTTATTCAAAACCTCAACATCGACGATTGCCATAATTGCTCCTAAAAATACGGGTGCAATTTAGAAAAAACGGTAATTTATGTAAACCAGCCAAAGAAACTTCCCTTTTAAGAAGCTCCCCTATATATAATAGCGTATGTTTTTCAAAAAACTAAAAACCATTAACCCACAAGATTTCTACATTATGGTGCGGCGAAATTTCGCCCGTTCCGATAGCTATGCGGAACGAACCCCTAATAAACTACACGCATTACAAACTCTCATTGATAACTAGAAAGGTTAATTAAATGACGTTATTGGATGAATTCCTAAGTCAGACTTCGTACGAATCGTACGAGGAGCTGAAAGAAAAATTCGCCATCCACATTCCAGACGATTTCAACTTCGCTTACGACGTCGTGGACCGCTATGCGGAACTCGACCCGAACAAGGAAGCAATGGTCTGGATCGATGACGATAATCAAGAAAAGATCTTTACCTTCAAGGATTTGAAGGAAGCCTCGAACAAGACAGCGAACTACCTGAAGTTCCTTGGCATCAAGAAGGGTGACGCAGTGATGCTCATTCTCCGCCGCCATTACGAATTCTGGTTCTACCTGCTTGCTCTCCACCGCATTGGCGCGATCGCCGTGCCCGCTACGAACATGCTCCTTACAAAGGACATCGAGTACCGCACAAACGCCGCAAGCATCAAGATGATCGTGACTTACGACGCTCCTGAACTCCAGGAACAGATCGAAGCAGCCATGCCGGCATCCCCTTCCGTCAAGCATCTTGTTACAATCGGTAACACAGCTCGCCCAGGTTGGAAGAACTTCTATAACGTATTTAATGACGCCTCTGATGAATTTGAACGCCCGCAGGGCATTTATGCAACAAAGAACGAAGACATTATGATCTTGTACTTCACTTCCGGTACTTCCAGCTACCCGAAGATGGTACAGCATAATTTCGCATACCCGCTCGGCCACATCGTTACCGCCAAGTACTGGCAGAACGTTGTCGAAAACGGCCGCCACCTGACAGTCGCAGAAACCGGCTGGGCAAAGGCAATGTGGGGCAAGATCTACGGCCAGTGGATCGCAGGTTCTGCAATTTTCGTGTACGACATGCTCGGCTTTGTTCCAAGCAAGATGCTTGAAATGATGGCCAAGTACAAGGTCACCACGTTCTGCGCTCCTCCGACAGTGTACCGTTACTTGTTGCAGCAGGATTTTTCAAAGTACGATCTTTCGAGCCTTGTTTACTGCACCACGGCTGGCGAAGCCCTGAATGCAGACATCTTCAACAAGTTCAAGGCAAAGACCGGCATTTCAATGCGTGAAGGCTATGGCCAAACAGAAAGCACCCTCGCAGTCGGTAACTTCCCGTGGATGGCTCCGCGCCCAGGTTCCATGGGTAAGCCAGCACCTGGCTACGACATCGACATTGTAGATAGCGAAGGCAATTCCACAAAGCCGGGCGATGTTGGCGACATCGTGATCCATGTTGAAAAGGGCCGCCCGTTCGGTCTTTTCGCAGGTTACTATCGCGACCAGAAGCTCACGGAAAGCGTTTTCTGCGAAGGTCTCTACCGCACAGGCGATACCGCCTGGCGCGATGAAGATGGTTACTTCTGGTTCGTAGGCCGTTCCGACGACCTTATCAAGACCAGTGGTTATCGCGTGAGCCCGTTCGAAGTAGAAAGCACCTTGCACCAGCATCCGGCAGTCCTTGAATGCGCCGTTACAGGCGTGGATGACCGTATGCGTAACCAGGTCGTTAAGGCTACCATCGTGCTCCAGAAGGGCTACGAGGCAACCAAGGAACTCGCAGCAGACATCCAGATGTTTACGAAGCAGGTAAGTGCAGCTTACAAGAGCCCGCGCATTATTGAATTCGTAGCAGAACTCCCGAAGACCATTAGCGGTAAAATCAAGCACGCAGCTATCCGCAACAAGGACAAGGGTAAGTCAGAGGATGACGCTCCGAAATTTGACAAGTAGGGAATTAGGGGCTAGGATCTAGGGTATAGGGTGTAGATAGACGAGAGAACGGGCCTTTGGCCCTACAGACGAGAGACGAGAGAAATTGTAATTACAATTTTCAGGTTTTTATCTTCTGTACTCTTGCTTCTTAATTACCTCAAAGAGAGCGCAGCGAACGACCTCACGCCTCAAGCACCGAAGGTGCGACCTGATTCCAGCCTCCTGTTCTCCAGATTCTAGAATTCTAGGAATATGAAATAAGATTAGATTTAAGATGCTTGATTTTGAAAATAAAATTTCTTGCATCTTGCATCTTGATCTTGCATCTTAAAAAAGGATAAACATGAGCAAGCGTAGAATCGTAGTGACAGGCCTTGGTGCAGTTACACCAGTAGGCAATACCGTAAATGACACTTGGAAAGCTATCAAGAATGGCGAATGCGGCGTAGACAAAATTACACTGTTTGACGCCTCCAACCTCGCCGTGCAGATTGCAGCCGAAGTCAAGAACTTCCTCCCGGAAGAACACGGTATGGATAGCCGCGAATGCCGTCGCATGGCACGTTTCACCCAGTTCCTTCTTTCTGCAAGCTATGAAGCAATTCAGGACGCAGGCCTCAAGAAGGAAACCCTTGCAGCAGAACGCACGGGCATTATGGTTGGTAACGGCCTCACCGGTTTCGACGTTATCGAAAACGCCTACGACAAGTACTTTAACCATGGCGCTAACCGCGTTCCGCCGCTTGCCGTTCCGATGTTCATTGCAAACGAAGGTGCCGCAAATGTCAGCATGAAGCTTGGCATTACAGGCCCGGCATGGACCCTTGCCACCGCTTGCGCCTCGGGCACTGATGCCCTCGGCGCAGGTCTTGACCTGATCCGTTCCGGCCGTTTGGACATCTGCCTTGCTGGCGGTGCAGAATCTGCAATCACAGGCTTTAGCATCAGTTCCTTCAACGGCATGCATGCACTCGCCCACTCCTTCAACGACGACCCGAAGCGCGCAAGCCGCCCGTTCGACAAGGACCGTGAAGGATTCATCATGGGTGAAGGCGCAGGCATTCTCGTGCTCGAAGAACTGGAACACGCCCGCAAGCGTGGTGCAAAGATCTATGCGGAATTCGCTGGCTTCGGTGCCTCTAGCGATGCCTACCACATCACTAGCCCGCATCCAGATGGACTTGGTGGCGCAGCAGCCCTTACCCGTGCCTTGAAGGACGCCGAAATGCTCCCGACAGACATTGATTACTACAATGCCCACGGCACTTCTACAAAGCTGAACGACGCAGCAGAAACCAAGATGCTCAAGCTTGCATTCGGCGAACACGCTTACAAGCTCAAGGTTTCTTCTACAAAGTCCATGACAGGTCACCTTGTTGGCGCTGCAGGTGCAATCGAAGCAATCATCAGTCTCAAGGGCATGCAGGATAACTTCTACCCGCAAACCTTGAACCTTGAAAATCCGGACTTGGAACAGGGCTGCGACCTTGACTACCTGCCAAAGCCATACCTTGGCGAAATGAAGGCATTCGCTTCCGTTTCCCTCGGCTTCGGCGGTCACAACGGCGCAATCGTCATGAAAAAGTTCAAGGACTAGAGCATAGCAACTGTTGACTGTAAACGAAAAGGAGCGCGGCTTCGCCGCGCTCCTTTTTGCAACCCGTTGATTTTCAATGGATTAGACAGAAACGGCCATTTACAAGTAAAGTAAAGCAAAAGTTTTCAAAAAATTTACCCAAAAAAAGTAACCTTTTACCTTTAAAAAGTATATGTTATAGGAGTAAAAACAAGGATTTAACATGTTACTCATTCGCATCTTCCTTCACTTGGCAAAGTTCCGCTATGTAGAGGCCCACTAGTCGGGATTCTTGCGAAACTAGAGTAAAAAACGATCTTTCTCCTTAAGTAAAAAGACCCCTTCCAATTGGAGGGGGTCTTTCTTTTTTAGTCATTCTCTTTACCCTATTAAAAAGCTATCTTTTACGCCATGAGCGAAGAATCTCTACAGCTTTCCGAAAAAGCAGTGCAATTAGCCAAGTCTCCGAAATACCGCGGAGCAATTTTCCAGATCGAAGCCGACGAAAAAGGCCTCGCCCTTGTAGACTGCAAAGAAGCAAGTCTCAAGGTCTATCTGATGATCGACCCGGATTCCGATATCATTTTGGAAACCCGCTTCTTTACCTACGGTGGCCCGATTTTCACGGTGCTCGCCGACACCTTCTGCACCATGATCCAGCAGAAGAAGGTGGAAGACCTCGCAAGCATCAAGGTGGAAGACATCGAAGTGCAGCTCCGCGACACGCCAGACAGGCGCGCCATCCCGGAAACGGCGATTGAACTTGCACAGATGCAGAACCTGATTGCAAACATCGTGGAAGCCTACCCGCCAAAGAAGGCCGTAGCACTCGTTGCCCGCGAAACCATGGAAAAGATCCGCTACCGCACGCAGACCGCAGAAGGCCGCGCCGAAGCCGACAAGGAATGGTTCGCCCTCAGTGACGAAGAAAAGCTCAAGCGCATTGAAGACTGCATGCACGAAAAGGTTCGTGGACTTTTGCAGGGCGACGGCGGAGACCTTGAAATCATCGCGCTCGAAAACAATGGATGCCATTTGAAAATTCGCTACCAGGGCGCATGCGCGGGCTGCGGTTCCGCAACAGGCGGCACGCTCTTCTACATTGAAGACCAGCTCCGCGAAAATGTTTACTACAACATTACCGTAGAAAGCATAGACGACCCCTTCGCAAACCCGGCACCAACTGAATTTTAAATAAAGTAATAGATTATGGCAGAACGCTACCAGTACGGATTCGTAACAGACATCGAAAACGAAAGTTTTGAAAAAGGCTTGAACGAAGATGTTATCCGCAGAGCTTCAAAGCTCCGTGGCGAACCAGAGTTTTTGCTCAACTTTCGCTTGAAGGCTTACGAACAGCTCAAAAAGATGAAGGAACCGAACTGGGCAGAACTGAACTTTCCGCCGGTCGATTTGCAGGATATCGTCTATTACTCAGCTCCTAAGACTAAACAGCAGCACGAAACTGTTGAAGATGTCGACCCGGAGCTCCTTGCCACTTTTGAAAAGCTCGGCATTCCGCTCGATGAACAGAAGCGCCTTGCAAACGTCGCGGTCGATGCTGTGTTCGACTCCGTTAGCATTTACACGAGCCACCGCAAAAAGCTCATGGAAATGGGCATCATCTTCTGCCCGATTTCAGACGCTGTCAAGGAATACCCGGAACTTATCGAAAAATATCTGGGAAGTGTAGTGCCTGCGGGAGACAATTACTTTGCTGCCCTCAACAGCGCCGTATTCAGCGACGGAAGTTTCGTCTATATTCCGCCTGGAGTCACCTGCCCAATGGACCTCAGCACCTACTTCCGCATCAACAACAAGGAAGCGGGCCAGTTTGAACGTACTTTGATCATTGCCGACGAAGACGCTCACGTTAGCTACCTTGAAGGCTGCACCGCTCCGGCATTCAGTTCCAACCAGTTGCATAGCGCCATCGTGGAACTCGTCGTAAAGGACCGCGCAAGCATCAAGTACAGCACCGTGCAGAACTGGTACGCCGGCGACCCGGATACAGGCAAGGGCGGCGTCTACAACTTTGTGACAAAGCGCGGCAAGTGCGCTGGCAAGGACAGCCGCATCAGCTGGACCCAGGTAGAAACAGGCAGTGCAATCACCTGGAAATACCCAGGCTGCATTTTGCAAGGCGACAACTCCGTCGGAGAATTCTATTCCGTGGCTCTTACCAATGGCCACATGCAGGCCGACACCGGCACAAAGATGGTCCATATCGGCAAGAACACGAAGAGCACCATCATCAGCAAGGGCATTAGCGCAGATAAATCTAGCAACGCCTACCGCGGCCTCGTAGAGATCCGCCCAGGCGCCAAGGGCGCACGCAACTACACCCAGTGCGACAGCATGCTCGTTGGCACGGAATGCGCGGCCCACACGTTCCCGTACATTACCGTTTCCAACCCGACCGCACGCACGGAGCACGAAGCGACCACAAGCCGCATCAGCGAAGACCAGCTATTCTACTTTGAAAGCCGAGGCATTCGCCGCGAAGATGCCGTGCAGACAATGGTCAGCGGCTTCTGCAAGGACGTGTTCAAGGAACTGCCAGGCGAATTTGCAACGGAAGCCCGCGCGCTGCTTTCCATGAAACTGGAACACAGCGTCGGCTAAAAAAAGAGGCTTGAAGCCTCTTTTTTTTATCTGCAAACCATCTGGTCGTGAACGCGGTCGGCAGCTTCCTTGCCTTCCAAAAGCTCCAGGACCTTGAGGCCAAACTCTTCGGCGGTGCCCGGGCCGCGGCTTGTAACCACATTGCCATCGACAACGACGCGATCCTGCAGGTAGGCCGTGCAGAACTTCTTCAAGTCGGCGTCCATGCCTGGATAACTTGTAATCTTGTGTTTGAACGTGATTCCAGCGGCAGCGAGCACGGCCGGGGCAGCGCAAATGGCGGTCACCCACTTTTTCTTTTCATGGAATTCACGCACAATGTCGAGCACGGCTTCGCAATGCTTCAAGTTGTCTACGCCGCGGCCTCCGCCCGGCAGGAACACGGCATTGTAGTCGTTCAAGTTAATTTCTGAAAGCTTTGCATCTGCACGCATCAAAAGATGGTGGGCTCCTTCCACTTCGCCATCATCGTTGTTGATTGCAGCAAGCGTAACCTTAACGCCACCTCGCACCAAAATGTCGAACGGAACAACGAGTTCCGTTTCTTCAAAGCCTTCTGCCATCAAAACCAAAATACGATTCATACTGCACCTCTCGATACTAGTTTCACTATTTATTAAAATATGAAATTTTTTTCAAAAAGGGTACACTTTTCCCTTCTATTTGCAAAAGAAGAACTAGCGATTTTCCGGCAAACCTGGCTGGCAGAGCGACATTTGCCGCCTGTTCCACAAACTTCGTTTCGTAAACCAGCTGCCCGGCAACGGTAAACAGCTGCAATGTTTTTACACCGGCGTACGGCACGTTCAAATACACATTCCCGCCATCTACATTGCAATGCACGCCAGCAAGCGTCGTAAGCACGAGCGCCGCACTTTCACTCGAACTGGAAACAACACTGGAGCTGCTAGCTTCGCTGGAGCTCGATTGAACCTTGCTGGAACTGCTTTCAATGCTTGACGAGCTCTCTTCAATGCCGTTCACGTAAAAATCAACACTGGCAAAATCGACTGATTCAGAAATTTCGCTCAACGAGATTCCCAAATCATTTCCATCCCATGTAACGAATTTATCAAAGGTCTTGATCTTTTTTGAACCAGGGAACGGATCTCCCTTTTCAGAAACAAAGCCCTCCAAACCATCAGCCTCGACAATATCCACATACTGATGGTCTGTTACATTGAGTATATTTTTCTCCCATACATTCTCGTCGTAGTCTATGTGCCAAAGCAGCATTCCGTGATTTGGCAACGCAGAATCCCAACGCATTCTCGCCCTATATTCCAAAATGAAAAATTCATTTGGATTTGTTTTCGAAGTTATCGTATAGGCTTTGTTCCTATGAATTCCCTCAAGCGATTGAACTCCATTTGAGTGCAACTCCTCCATATCCATCCAGCCGAGAGACAAACGGTCAAATGCGGAATAATATGGCGGCGAACAGCCTGTGGAGTAATCTTCATTCAATATGCAATTATAGCTTCCTCTAGCCATAACGTCCCAGGAGCCCACGGCATCATGAAAATCTCTAGTATCATACAGATCGGGCAAGCCAAGGGTATGGCTAAATTCATGGACAAAAGAACCTATGCCGCTCAACACGGTCGATTTTTTATTTCCCTGGTATGACAGTCCATCCAGTTCATTGGAACACGCATATTTATTTACATACAGAGATTTACCGACCCGAAGTCCTTCATTTGTCACCCCTCCCAAAATGCCGTATTTCGTAAAGATGGAGAATTCGGCAGCATGCGGCCAAAGCGCACTATCCTGGCCAGAATCGTTGGAGCCTAACCCGGCATAGAACATGTAGACAAAATCCACGATTCCATCTTTATCATTGTCGTATTTCGAAAAATCGACAACCTTCTTTTTCACCACTGAATCCAAGGCCTCCATCAGAGCGACTGCACCGCCCAAAGTTCCTCCCAACTCCGACTTATCTCCGTAGGACTCATAATATTTTTTGCTCAATGTTATTGGGCCTACGACATCGAACGTTGGCTGGAACGCTCCCATGGAATTTTCTATAAAGTACTCGCGAACGCTCCCCACATTGTAATGGCCGTTGTAGTTTTCGCCATTCATGTATTCGTTGTATTCCGCTTGCGGATCTTTACTAGAAAACTTGACATCGGCAAACTGCACCAAAAGCACCAAAATATTCTTTTCACCGGTCGCAACGCCCGCATTTGGCGCGGGCAGGCGGCGGACTTTGGGCAGCAGCGCTTTCAACCGATAGCCAGAAATTCCCATCGGCAAAGAACGCCTTTCCTCCAACTTTTGCAAAACATTTTTCTTGTTGAATTTTTGTGCCGGCGCTACATTTTCTAGCGCATAGACATCCGAAAGATTGCCATCTTCATTTACATATTTGTAAAAGCCGAAATCATCTTTTTCAACGACATCGCCAGTGAGCGTTTCTACAAAATGAAAATGTTCATTGCCTACTGTTCGCAACTGCAGTTCCGAACCATCGGGCTGCACAACCTTGTAAGGCGTGTCAAGGGCCGGCATTGCAAAGGCAACGCATGCAAAGCCCAAGAATAAGATTGCAAACAACAAATTCCGCATACTGCTAAAAGTAATTTTTAAATTTTACCCTAGTTCAAATTAATCCAAAAAAAATGCCATGAAACAGATAGAAGTTGTTGCAGGAATCATTGTCCAGAACGGTAAAATTTTCGCCACGGCTCGCGGCTACGGCGAATTCAAGGGTTTCTGGGAGTTTCCGGGCGGCAAAATGGAACCCGGGGAAAGCCGCGAGCAGGCTCTTGCACGCGAGCTAAAAGAAGAGCTTGCCATTGACGTTTCCGTAGGCAAGCTTCTTTGCACAGTCAACTACGACTACCCCACGTTCCATTTGACAATGCACTGCTTTTACTGCGCCATTACAAACGGAGAAATCAAGCTGCTTGAGCACGAGGCTGCCAAATGGCTTTTGCCAAACGAGCTGCACTCCGTGCAGTGGCTGCCTGCCGACCTAGAGATTCTGGAACTGCTGCAGGCTAACGGCGCACAGGGCTCCAGCGACGCCTAAAGCGGGGTTCTTCCAGAATTTTTGCAAGGACTATGCCACGGCGCGCTTCGCTTGCAGTCATGCGGAATGCAGGCCTGGCGGCGGGCTTTGCAGAAACCTTGTCGAAGTCAAATTTCACTTCTGCAATTTCATCTGCGGCTTTAGTTTCTAGAGCGTGGTAGGCAGCAAACTTCTTTTGCGATTTTTTTGAAACATCATCGTGCAGAACCGGCGCCGCGGCAGCAATCGGCTTTACGGAGCGGCTCATTTCGCAATCGTCAGGAACAACCTTGCGAGGCTCAGGTTTCTTCAGCTTTTCGAGTTCAGCGTCGAGAGCCTCCACGTCTTCCCGGCCGTAGCGTTCCACTTCTTCTTCCGTAAGTTCAGCAAATTCCTCATCGGTCATATCCGCGAGTTTTTTGCGGGGGCCTTTTGGCGCAGCCTTGCGAGTCTCAAAAGCCGCATCGTTGATATCGTCCACCGAAATTTCACGCGACGGCGTTTCTTCCGGATGGTCAGAAGCGTAACGGCGAAGCAGTTCCTTCAAATGGTCTGCCACCGGTTCAGAAGGTTCTTCATCTTCATGAACGACCGGCGGAGCCAAGCGACGCTGCGCACTCTGTTTTTTTTGCATCTTGTTGCGGGTGGCAATCACGTTCACAGCGATAATCAGAAGCAACAAAACAATTGACGAACCCATAATAGTTTACCAATAGAAAATGCCTATACCTTGTCCGGGTTTGCGTCAGACTGGCCGCTGATTTCCTTGCGCATCTGGGTATCGGCTTCAATGTTCTTCATGTTGTAATAGTCCATTACGCCGATCTTGCCATCGCGAAGAGCAGAAGCCATTGCCATAGGAATTTCAGATTCAGCTTCCACAAGCTTAGCCTTCATTTCCATGACCTTTGCCTTCATTTCCTGTTCGGCGGCAAATGCCATGGCACGGCGTTCTTCGGCCTTTGCCTGGGCAATCTTCTTGTCGGCTTCGGCGCGGTCCGTTTCAAGGATTGCACCGATGTTCTGGCCAACGTCAACGTCAGCAATGTCGATGGAAAGAATTTCAAATGCAGTGCCTGCGTCAAGGCCGCTTGCAAGAACCTTCTTAGAAATCATGTTCGGGTTTTCAAGAACATCCTTGTGGCTCTTAGCAGAACCGATGGAGCTAACAATGCCTTCACCAACGCGTGCAACAACGGTGTCTTCACCGGCACCGCCAACAAGCTTCTGAATGCTAGCGCGCACTGTGATGCGGGTAACGGCGTGGAGCTGAATACCATCGAGAGCGACAGCACTAACCTTCGGTGTCTGAATGACCTTCGGGTTCACGGACATCTGCACGGCTTCAAGAACGTTACGGCCAGCAAGGTCGATTGCAGCAGCTTCCTTAAAGTTCAAGTCGATGTTTGCCTTGTTTGCTGCAATCAAGGCCTGTACCACGCGGAGCACCGCACCGCCACTCATAAAGTGAGCTTCGAGCAAGTTCGTATCTACAGGGATCCCAGCCTTGCAGCTAAGGATTCGAGCTTCGACAATCGTCTGCGGCGGAACTTTACGAAGTCGCATACCGATCAACTGGAAAATGCTAACACCTGCCTTGGAGAACAATGCCTGGAGCCACAGGCTAAAGAACTTGGCAATGAATGTCAAAAGCACGAGCACGACAATTGCCGCGATAACGATTCCAACAATGATGATGTTGTTCATAGGGTTTCCTTTTAGGTTAATATTTAAACTTTTTTCACAAACACGCGGCCGTCCTGAACCTTCGTGACTTCAATGGCATCGCCTGGTTCAATATCGTCTGCGGTAGTCTGCACGTCAATTTCAAATCCATCAAATTCGGCATGGCCTACAGGGCGCAAGAATGTTTTTGCAACGCCTCGCGTGCCAACCGCAATCGTAGAAACATTTTCTGTCGGCGACTGGGAATCTGCAAGGTCCGTTTTAAGCATTGGCGTATAGCCCTCTGGCAAGAGCGGCACAATGTACTTTGAAAATACAAGCGGAATTACAAGCGCCACGGCAGCGCAGGCAAGCACATATAAAATGGCTACGAGAAGTGGCGAAAAGTCATTTGAAAATTCCGGCAAGAATGCAGGCAGTGCAGTAAAGTCAAAAGCAAGCGCCAGTGCAACGATCAGACTGATGATGCCCGCTACGCCACAGATCATTGTGCCAGGAATCACGAGGATTTCCATGGCAAAAAGTATTACGCCAAGCACAAGGAATACGAGCGGCAAAAAGTTGTCGATGCGGCCAGCCTGGCTACCAAAGAACACAAGGCCAATGGCTACAATGCCAACGACACCAAACACGCCAAAGCCAGGAGTTTTGAATTCCATGTACAGCGCGCCAAAGCCAATGATCAGAAGCAAGCCAGAAATGCCAGCAATGAATGCGGCGAACTTTTCGCCATCGGTCAATTCCACAGCCGTAGAGCGCACAATGGCAAGTTCACGTTCCACGTCGGCGCGGCTTGCTACAGTCTTCTTAGAAAAACCATGTTGCACGGCTTCTGCTTCTGTAAGGGTCAACAGCTCCCCTTCACGAACGAGCACGTGCGGCGAGCCCCAATACGCCTTTGCGCTATCGCTGAACTTTTCAAACTTCTTGCCCTCAATCGTTAGCGTGGAATCTCCATGCGCAAACTGCAGAATTTCAAGTTCCGGCGTTACCATTGCAGAACTGAGTTCCTCCGGGTAGCCATTCTTTTGCGCAAGGTTCCTGAACTTAGCTCGGAGCGGCGACTGGATTTTTTCACCGATAATCTGCGGCGTGCCATCGCTATTCTGCACAATCGGGGCGCAGTCGCCAATGGTCGTGCCATCCATCATGTAAAGCGTCTTGGAAGCAAGCGAAATGAGCGCGCCTGCGCTTATTGCCTTGCTCTTTACAAGAGTAACAGTTTCAGCGTTCTTGACTGCCAAAATCGTATCTACAATGTCAAAGGCGGCATCAAGGCGGCCTCCGAACGTGTTGACTTCAAAAATGATATAATCCGGTTTCTGTTTTTGCGCTTCGCCAATGGCACGGCGCACAAAGTCATTCATTTCCGGCGAAACTTCACCCTCTAAAGGAATCCAGACCGCAGACTTTTCAGGCTTCGTCTCCAGAGAATCCGCAGCAAGGGATTGCGAAAAGAACGAAAGGCATACAAACAAAAACAAAGACAAATACTTCATACCTTTCAAATATATATAATGATTTGAAGCAAAGCCAACTATTTAAAGGTCTCTTCATATAGATAGATCATTTTCAAAAACACTATTACAAAATCATTTCGCTTCGAACAACACAAAAAAACTTTTCTAAATTCATTAGAAACAATTTTAACCGGGCGTTCATTCGCCCAAAAACTCAAGGATAAAAACATGGCAGACAATTTGTCCGTTCTCGGTAAGGCTCGCAAGGCCTACCAGCCGAAGCTCCCAGTTGCACTCCGCAAGGGTGCTCTCTCTGTTGAACTCAACAAGGGTAAGGCAACTGAATCCGTTCGTGACCAGAAGAAGATCAAGGCTCTCTTCCCGAACACCTACGGTGCTCCGTACGTTTCTTTGAAGGCCGGCAAGGCTCAGAAGGCTGACAAGGCCTTGAACGTCGGCGTTGTTCTTTCCGGTGGTCAGGCACCTGGTGGTCATAACGTGATCGCAGGTCTCTTCGACGGTATCAAGAGCATCCACAAGAACAGCAAGCTCCTCGGCTTCCTCGGTGGTCCGTCCGGCCTCGAAAACGGCAAGTTCATCGTGATCAACGAAAAGATCATGGACTCCTACCGCAACACTGGTGGATTCGACATCATCCAGTCTGGCCGTACCAAGCTCGAAACTGAAGAACAGTTCAAGAAGTGCATGGCTGTTGCAAAGGCTCAGAAGCTCGACGCAATCGTTATCATCGGTGGTGACGACTCCAACACCAACGCTGCTGTTCTCGGTGAATACTTCCAGGCTAACGGCGCTTCCTGCGTTGTTTGCGGCTGCCCGAAGACAATCGACGGCGACCTCAAGAACGAATACATCGAAACATCCTTCGGTTTCGACACCGCTGTGAAGACCTACTCTGAACTCATCGGCAACATCATGCGCGATGCTAACTCCGCTCAGAAGTACTGGCACTTCATCAAGCTCATGGGCCGCTCTGCTTCCCATATCGCTCTTGAAGCAGCTCTCCAGACCCATCCGAACATCTGCTTGATCTCTGAAGAAGTCAAGGCCAAGAAGATGAAGCTCAAGCAGGTCATCAAGTATGTTGCAGACATCGTTGCTGCACGTGCTGCTGACGGCAAGAACTTCGGTGTTGCCTTGATTCCAGAAGGCCTCCTCGAATTCATCCCGGATGTTGGCGTTCTGATTTCTGAACTTTCCGAAGCACTCGCTCACCACGAAAAGGAAGTTGAAGGCCTCGACACCGCTGCTAAGGTTGAAAAGCTCTGCAAATGGGTTTCCAAGGCTTCCGCAGAAGTTCTCGTTTCCCTCCCGGCATTCGTTCAGGCTCAGCTCATGCTCGACCGCGATAGCCATGGCAACGTTCAGGTTTCCCTCATCGAAACTGAAAAGCTCATCATCGACATGGTGAAGAGCGAACTCAAGAGCCGCAAGAACTTCAAGGGCAAGTTCAGCGCCCTCAACCACTTCTTCGGTTACGAAGGCCGTTGCGCAGCTCCGTCCAACTTCGACGCAGACTACTGCTACAGCCTCGGTTACACAGCTTCCGTTCTCGCTTTCAACAAGATGAACGGCTACATGAGCTCTGTTCGTGACCTTACCAAGGGTATCGAAAAGTGGACCGCTGGTGGCATTCCTATCACCATGATGATGAACATGGAACGCCGTCACGGTGCAGACAAGCCGGTTATCCAGAAGGCTCTCGTCGTTCTCGACGGTGCACCGTTCAAGTTCTTCGCAGCAAACCGTGAAGAATGGGCAAAGACCGAAAGCTACACCTACCCAGGCCCGATCCAGTACTGGGGTCCGAGCGAAGTTTGCGACGTTACCAACTTCACAATCAAGCTCGAACGCGGCGCAATGAAGGTTGCTGCTGCTAAGAAGGCTTCCAAGAAGGCTAAGTAATCCAAGGCAAATGTTGCGGGAGTGCCTGCACTCCCATAACCGAGCAGCAGATTCCCGGCCAAGCCGGGAACGACAAAAGGGACTCTCCGCAAGAGAGTCCCTTCTTTTGTTTTCGCAAAACTTAAAATCTAAAACCAGCAAACATATTGGATTCAATGGTTCTGCTATCTAACGAAAGCACTCCATTTATCATATCCTGCAACATATACGAAAGCCTTATTCCAAAAAACAATGAATCCTTATAGGTATATGTGAGCGCATATTTTATAGTCCAGACAAATTGCAATTCTTTTATACTATCTGCGTCCTTAATCCAATAAGTTACGCTAGTTGATTTTTTTGTATCATCTACATTTACCGATATAAGATTCGCCCAATTATATAGCGCAACAGAAGGCAGCAAAAAGAATGAATTTAACAAATGATGATTTTCATTAATGTTAAAGACAAAATTATGCGCATAGCCCACCCCAAGCGCCACTTCACTAAAATCCATTTGGTCAATACCAACAAGCATACCTCGCAACGAATCGTCAGTTACCTTGATTCGAGTTCTTGCATAAGTTGCACCCAAAAGAAATGAACCGGCACTTCTTTTCTGCTTGTTCTTTTGACTAAAGGCCGCTCCATAAGAAAATTTCTTATTGTTGAAAACATAATAAGCGCTGGCAAGCATATTCAATTTACGAGTAGTCTGTTTACTTATATAACGAGACGAGTCTGCAGAAATTGTTACATCTTCAGCACTTAAAGTAATACCGACATCACAATCTCCATGCAGCGAAGCGGAACGATTCATAAAAAAATCACCGCCCAAAACATCGCCATAATAACTAAACGCTAAATTTTCTTCTTCATCATCTAGATCAAAAGTATATGAAAGTCCAAGAGCCCTATACCCAACCGAAAGCGACAATTTTGCCGAAGCGTCCGACTTCAAATCACCATTCGTCCTCAGCTCAACTCCGTTTTCAGAAATGTCATAACCCATGGTAGAGGCGTCATTGTAAAGAAGGCCTCCGATTCCAACATTCCAATGCGTTTTGTACGGTGTAACGTATGTGGTATCCCAGCGAGCCCAGTCGGAACTATCCAGCCAGTCAAAAATACGATTTGCAACATCAACTGGATTGAACGCATGTGTGGCAACGCAAGCAAGCAGCACTAACAATAAAGTTTTGAATCCTTGTGACATCATTCCATATACAAATGTAGTTTTTTTCATTTCTCCATAATCTCCTATTTTCGCTTTCATACCATCGTAAATTTTATATCGTACGCGATGTATTTTTATATATTTACAGCATGTACGAAGAACTTAAACTGGACAATCAACTTTGCTTTAGGCTTTACACGGCTTCCCGCCTGGTAACGCAAACCTACCGCCCGTTGCTAGAAAAGTTGAACATCACCTACCCGCAATACCTGGTGATGATGATTCTTTGGGAAAATGACAACGTGTGCATCAGCACCATTACAGAACGCTTGCTGCTTGAAACAAACACCGTCACTCCCCTGCTTAAACGCATGGAAGACCTTGGCCTCATCAAGCGAAAGCCCGGCAAGGAAGACGCCCGCCAAAAGATCATCAGCCTCACAGCCAAGGGCAAGAACCTGCAAAAGAAAGCTGCAGAAATTCCGTCCTGCCTTGTTAGCGAAATGTCCAAAAAGCACGTAAACTTAAAAGAATTGGGTTCCGTCGCCCCGATTCTCGACAATTTGATCAAAGCATTAAAATAAAGGAGTCCATCATGGGTTGCGCAAATTGCAAAATCAGAGCTCAGTACGACAAGAATCCCAAATCATTCATCGGCCGCTTTTGGCGATTCCACATCAACTTCTGCCCAGGTTTCAAGAAGTACCTGAAAAGCCTTAGCGAAGAAGAAAGAATTGCCCTTTGCCAAAAATACGACATCAAGTAAGCGCCCGTGAAAAAGCTCTTTCGTAAAATCAAGTCGGCGCTGCAAAAGCTTTCATTCAGGACAGGCGTCATCGTTCTAGCCTGCTGCATTCCGTGCTATATAATATCCTTTGCTCAAATGGCTTTGGATATAGATGCCGCAGTCAAAGGAGTTTTGTGGGTGGTTTTCTTTGGGCTAGCCAAAACATTCCAGTACGGCGGCCTCACCATACTTGGCGTAGAAGGCGTAAAGCGGCTGAAGGCACTCTTCAAGAAGAACTAAGACACGCAAAAGCCATTCCACCGTGCAAGGCATTTTTCTAAATTGCCTTGCATGGCCAGAGGCAAGACTAAATGAAACGCGTTGTCATTGCGATTCTGCTTTTAACGATTCCCCTGTTTGCAGAGGCTGTTTCGGAGTTTGACAAAAAGTTAAGCGTTCGCGGGTTGATTTTATTCAACTACATTGCCCTGGATTTTTACGACTTCAAAGACGGCACTCTTCAAACAAACAATCCCGTAGAAGTAGGCCTTGGCCTTGGTTATGGAGATTTTTCCTTTGACATTCAATACGCGCTCCCCTTTACAAAAGACGATCGTTCTTCTGCCTCCAAAAATTTTGATTTTGCAACAAGTTATTTCCCAGGCAACTTTTGGATAGACGCCTGGATCAAATACTACAACAGATTCTCCTACAATGATGAAGAGAACAAAAATAATGTCGAAGTAGAATTGGAATTTGCCAATTACGGCTCAAGGATTCTCTACATTCTAAATGGGGAAAACCATTCCCCTCGTGCGGCATATTATCTGGACAGAAAGCAAAACATTTCAAGTGGTAGCATGCTTGTTGGTGCAGACATTCAACGAGCTAGCATGAAAAACGACGGAGAAACTGACTTTTTGGCCGAATGGGAGCATCTGGACTATGCAGGGCCTCAACTCGGAGCTTCGTACACATTCCTGTTCAACAACCCCAAATATTTCATGAACATATTCGGTGTGCTGGGTGTTAACTTTGGCTACAACGAACGCAGGGAATCGTACGTATTTCTTCCCGAGACAGTAATCAAAATGGCATTCGGCTATGCCGGCGACAACTGGGCGTGGAACATTGTATTTGGTTCAAAAACAACGAATCGCTACGAAAGCAGCGAAAATTCCGATGCTTTTTTTGAAGGAAGTTTCAGCACCCTCGTCATTCGTAGGTTTTAGTTCAAAAAAAATATATAAATTATAGTCATGGATTTTTCGCAACCAGGATTCACGACTGTTCACCACCAGAATGTTTGGGGCGACTGGACATTTGTCTTTGAAGGTAATGTCTTGTGTGCGCTTACATTCGAGAACAGCGTCAATACCGAGGTGCGCCACGGCCAGATACTGGAATGTTCGCAGGGCAGGTCCATTCAGCAGATTCCGCTAGAAAAGCGGGCTCTCGTAATTTATCGCAAGGTCGTTTTGCAGATGAACGAATACCTTTCGGGCCGTCGCAAGACTTTCGACATTCCAATCAAGATTTACGGAACGGAATTCCAGGTAAAAGTCTGGGAGGCGCTGCAAAAAATTCCGTATGGCAAAACATGGTCTTACCAGCAGCTCGCCGAATTCATTGGCGAGCCAAGCGCCACGCGCGCCGTGGGCGGCGCCCTGCACAAAAATCCGCTGCAAATAATACTCCCCTGCCACCGCGTAATCGGCAAGCAGGGCGAGCTCACCGGCTATGCGCTCGGCCTTGGGCTAAAACGCAAGCTACTTGAAATCGAGGGCGCAGTGCCGCCCGACCTTCTAACCGATCTGGAATAACGAAAAAGGCTCCCACCGACTGGGAGCCTTCTTTACTTTGGGAATCCAAACTTATTGCTTGGCAGGTGCGGCTGCCGGTGCTGCAGTTTCTTGTGCAGAAGCGTTTTCTTGCGCTGGTGCTGGAGCGGCTTCGACCGGGGCCACAGCCGGGGCAGGTTCCACTGCCGTCGGGGCAGACTCCGCTGTTTCTGGGGCAGGAGCCGCCTCTACAGGCTGAGCCGGATCTGCGGCAGGGGCTGCAGCAGGTGCGGCCGGTTCTGCAGATGTAGAGTTCAGAATTTCTTCGAGCATTTCTGCTGCCTGAATGAATTCATTCGTCTCCATGCACTGCTTCTTTTCGAGGAGCGTCTGCAAGTTCTGCTTTTGCGCTTCGGTGTCGCCTTCGCCGGCGGCAATGCCCGCGAGCTTAAAGAGCGTTACGCAAGTCTTGTTGCCTTCTGGGAATTCCGTAGCCAGGCGGTTGAGCAAAACCTTTGCCTTTTCTGGCTGTTCCGCTTCTTGCAGGCAGAGCGCCATCCAGTACAGCGATTCTTCAGCAAGTTCGCCGGTCTTCACCTGTTCAAAGACCTGCTTGAAACCGTCGAAAGCAATTTTGTATTCGCCACGCAAAAAGTCGGCACGGGCGGTGTTGAACATGGCTTCGTTTTCAAGGAGCAGGTTCGCCTGCGCTTCAATGCTATCGAGCGAAATCGGAGCCGCAGGAGCACCGCTCACAACGACCTTCTTTGCAAGAATCTTGTCGGACTTGCCAAGAAGCATGTCCAAACGGTATGTAAGTTCTTCGTGGCGGCTGTCGTTGCGGCTAGACTCATCGGCGGTGCGCGTTGCAAGAATTGCAAGGTCTGCCTTCATGCGGTTGAGCATCTGGCTTGTTTCGGCAGCAGTCTTTGCAGCAACGGAATCCCGCTGCGCAAGCAAAGTCTTCAACGAATCGTTTGCCTTGCGCAAAGAATCCAAGCGGATATTTGTCTTGCGAATATCCATCTTCAAATCTTCGCGAACTTCGTCACTAATGAACTGCACATCTTGCGTAGTCGCGCAGCCCACAAACAGGCTTGTGAGCAAAGAGAATACTATTAAAGTTTTTTTCATAAGCACAAATTTAAAGTTGAAAGTTATAGGAGTCAGGGAATCAGGTCGCACCTTCGGTGCTTTGAGGTGTGGGGTCGGCGCTATGCGCCTAGAGGAAATGTTGCAATCGGCACTAGCACTTGCACACTAATGACTGCTCTAGATTGCCACGGACCTAAGGGTCCTCGCAATGACAATTTGTAATTACAATTCTATACCCTAGACCCTGAACCCTATGCCCTAAACACTGGAATTTAACAATCCTCTTTCGTCTTTCGTCTATCGTCTTTCGTCTAACCACTAGCCCCTAAATCCTAGATCCTATTTCACCTTTACACGGAAGTTTGCTCGACGGTTCTGGGAGTAGGCTTCTTCATTTGCGCCTTCAACCTTCGGGCGTTCCTTGCCATAGCTTACAGTTTCAAGTCGATCGTCGCCAATGCCGTATGCAATAAGGAATTCCTTGACCTTCATGGCGCGCTTGCCGCCAAGAGTCATGTTGTAGTCTTCGGTGCCGCGAGCATCGGTGTGACCTTCGATGGTAACGGTAAAGCGTTCTTCTGCCTTGAGCAAGTCACCGACCTGTGCAAGGAGTTCCTTTGCCTTTTCGGTAAGTTCAGAACGGTCGTAGTCAAAGTAGACATCATCTTCCATGAGCTGGTTGATCATCTGTTCCAGACGCTGGCGGTCAGCTTCAAGCTTTTCTGCAGCAAGGCGTTCCTGTTCCAGGCGTTCCGCTTCGAGGCGGGCCTTTTCTGCAGCAGCAAGGGAATCAGCCTTTGCGCGGGCTGCAGCATCTTCGTCTTCATCGATACGAATAGCAGTCTTCTTCTTTTTTGGCTGTGCCGGTTCTGTTTCTGGGTCCGGAGCTCCAGAGCAAGCAGCGAGGAGAGCCATTGTGCAAAATCCGAGAATCAACTTTTTCATTATTTACCTTCCTTAGTAGAGGGTTGATTTTGTTTCTTTGTAATTTCTGTTTCCGGGTCGTAGAATGACCAGGTCGGCGAAGTGTTTTCACCCTGCTTTGTAATTTGCGTTACATTGGAACCGTCCTTACGCATAATGTAAATCTGGTAGGTTCCGGAACGATTACTTGCAAATGCAATCAGGTTCCCATCAGGGGACCAAGTCGGATGTTCGTTGTTGCCTGCGTCAGAAGTGAGCTGCACAATGTCGGAGCCGTCAAAAGCGCAAGTGTAAATGTTCATCTTGCCGTTATCCATGGAGCTATAGGCAATGCGATCGCCAGTCGGTGACCAAGATGCCTTTTCATTGTACTTGCCCATGAATGTCACTCGGCGCACGTCGCTGCCATCCTTGCCCATCACATAAATCTGCGGGCCACCGCCGCGGTCACTCGTAAAGAGGATTTCGCTTGCGCGCGGGCTCCATGCCGGGCTTGTCTGCGAAGACTTCAAGTAAGAGATGCGGCGGCTCTTGCTGCCTTCGGCATCGCCTAGGTAAAGGTCGGTCTTGCCGTCGCGAATTACAGAGAACAAAAGTTCGCCTGTGCGCGGGTTCACTGCCGGGCTGAATGTCTGGGCGTGCTCTTTGTAGAGACGGCGAACAAGCTTTGTGGAAAGGTTCTTGGAATGAAGCTGCGGCTTTTCGTTGCGGAAGCTCACAAAAATCAATTCCCTGTTGCCAAGACCCCAGACCGGCATCATGCTGATGGTCGTATCCTTAGTGGCCTGGCGACGGCGGTAACCGTCATAGTCGGCATAAATTACCTGCTTGACGCCATCGATCTTGCGGACCCAGGCAAGCTTTGTATTTGCAACGCCCGGCTCGCCCCAGAGTTCCATCACGATTTTATCAAAGAACTTGTGGATTGCTTCGCGCACATCGGCAACAGCAATCTTGTAACTTTCGCCAAGCACAAGCTGCTTGGTCTGGGCTGCGTACAAAAAGCAGGAAAGCTTGATCGTATTTTCGTCAACACTTTCAACCTTGCCGGTCACATAGAACTTGACGCGGGCGCGGCTAAACTTCACAAGGTCGAACTTGTCTGCTGCAACGACATCGAAGCGGCCAGAAAGGTTCGCGTCGCTGGAAAGAACTTCGTGCGGGCGATTTTCACCCCAAGCAATGGCCGTTTTTTCTTCAAAAGGCACTACGCCAAGCGGCATGGTCTTGAAAACAGAAATACCGACATCCACGGCAATGGTGTCGATCGAAGCAAAAGAGGCACTAAAGGCAATTAAAATAAAGGCAAAAAAAACATAAAATCTAGACATCATCACAAATATACAAAATTTCTTTCAAGAAAGCACATAACTCGCTGAAAATCAACAACTTACAACGAACGAGCCATTGTTTTTACGCAAAAAAAAGGAAAGGTTCCGTTAACGGAACCTTTCCTTGCGCATTCGCTTTTCTAGAAACTAGTTGCAAGTACCATACTTGCCGAATGCGTAAATTTCAAAGGATGCATCCGCTGTAAACTTCAAGTGGATAGCGGAAGCCTTCTTTGCAGCTGCGGTAGAAGATACCGACGATCCCGTGCCCCAACTAGGCTGCCTAAAGGAAGACCATGCAAGGTTAACCGTCTTCACAGAAGATGCAGCGGAAGCTGTAGCGGCAGGAATGGCGTTATCATAAAGATCTTCATCATCATCACCCATACTAATTTCCACCGTTATGGCCGATGTTGACTTATAGACAAGGCACACGCCACCCCAAGCAGAAATGTCGGTCTGTGAGCTATATTCATCAACAAGGTTGAAACCGAGGCCACCACCCCAAGCACTCGTGTACGGTCCCTTGGAGAATGTTCCCTTCAAATAGCCATAGTAAGCAAAAGATCCTCCTACAAAACTATCATATTCATCTAGACCTGCCGGCCAAATGAATTCAGAGCCCCAATCATCTTCGTATGTATACCAGTAGCCTGCACCATCAGCTTCATCACCGACGTTTACGCGAGTGTCACCTGCGGTAGCATCGAACAACACGGAACCGGAAATCGGCTTAACGGAGCTGGAAGACTTTGCAGAGGAGCTGGACTTAGCGGAAGAGCTGGACTTTGCAGAGGAGCTAGACTTTGCAGAGGAACTGGACCCGACAACCGAGCACACCGGATCCGAAGGGAATATGTCACAGTAGGTTTCATAAGGAATGTCAATATCCGGAGTTTCGCACAGACTCGGATACATAGCACACATATCCACAGAAGAACTTGAACTTGGCACAGAGCCACCGCAAACGGCTTCTGTCGGGAACATTTTACAATATTCAGTCATCGGGTCTACAACAGAAGACGAAGATTTTCCGACTACCGGGGTATAAATGGCCATGATTGGAGTCCAGAAAGAAGACGTGCACATATAAGTAACATCCACGGCTTCATCATAGACATAGGCACCATTTGCCGCAGCAGGGCATTCCAGAGAAGTCACAGCACGGACAACAACCCATTCATAATGCTTCACTCCGCTGAGCAACGAAGTAGCATCTTCGATCGTACCACAAATATATGCAGCCTCACCCTTGTCGTTTTTGACACTTCCCTTTTGGCCCACCATTGCCATATCACATTTCGGCAACTGGTCCTTTGAGGTAGCAACAATGGAACTCGAAGATTTCGGATCTTTGACAGAGCTGGAGCTCTTGCCATTATCACCAGAATCATTAGAGGCTCCAGTTGCAGAATCGCCACCGCAGGCAGCGAAAAGGCTAAGTGCTACTGCAGAACCTGCAAGAAGCAATTTCTTTTCAATATTCATACTGTTCTCCTAAATAAATTTTAAGATAAATATATAAAAAAAGTGATTGTTTAGCAATTTTTTTACACTCCCGTGATCTTCATCACAAGCCAAAATCAATTCGGGGTAAAATTGAACTGCAACGAAAGCAAATCGGCGCGGTATGTAGCCGGAAGGCCCGGGCCCTTCGTAATCTGCACGGCACGCACAGAAAGAGCATCCCAGGTCTTGTTGCCGCTTGATTTTTTGAGCGTAACATCGGTAATGATGCCGTTGGCGTCAACCACGAACTGCACGGTAGTCTTTGCATCACGCGGAATCGTGAGGCCGTTTGGCGGGTTAAAGTTCTGCATCACGAGCTGTTTTAAGCGTTCCAAAAAAGCCTGCAGCTGCGGGTCCATATTCACTGCACCAACGGTATTCAAGCTCGATTTTTCGAGCGTCTTCGGAAGCTCCATGTCATCGATGTCAAAATCGTTCTTCGGAGCCGGCGGCGGGGGCGGCGTTTCTTCCACAACTTCCTGAACCGGTTCCTCGACAGGCTCCGGCTTAGGATCTTCCTTCGGGACTTCCTTTACAGGCTCCTCCTTCGGGGCAATTTTCGGTTCCGGCGGCAGTTCCTGCTTTACGACAGGCTTCGGGGTCGGCTTGGGCTCCACCTTCGGCTGCGGCTTTGGCGGAGTCGGTTCCGGCGGCTTTGGAGGTTCCGGAGCAGCACGCGGAGGCGGCGGTGGCGCCGGAACGGGAGCCGGGGCAGCAACATTGACAAGCTCAAACACCGGTATCATTTCCGGTTCCTTGACAATCTTGATTTTGTTTATGCCATAGATGGCACCCGCGATTGCAGCATGAAAAAGCACAGCGGCAAACACGATCTTCCAAACAGACCGGTCTACTGAACTTTTAAAGAAGCTTTCGCTAGGGTTTGCCATGATTTGCGGTAAGGTTTAGGTTTTATTCGTCTTTTGGAGTGAGCGTCAAAAAGCCGAGTTTTTTTACGCCGGCCTTCTGCACTGCAGTCACGACCTTGATGACAAAGCCGTAGGCAACGCTTTCATCGGAATTGATGACAACAGCCTGTTCGCCATCCCAGAGCGACTTGAAAATGGCATCAAAGCCATTCAATTCCACCTTCATGTCTGCAATGTAGACTTCGGCATCTTTTGTAATGGAAACTTTCAAAAGTTTTTCCTGTTCCATGGTCGGAGCTTCGGCCTGCGGCAAGTCCACCTTGATGCCCTGGCTCATGAGCGGAGCAGAAATGATGAACACGATGAGAATGGCGAACACGACGTCAATCATGTTCGTTAGGTTCATCTCCTGGTTCAGTTGCTTACTGCGGCTGCGTTTCATCGAAACCTGCGATTTCTTCAAGGGCGAGCAGGTCGCCACGCTTAAAGAGGCTCAGCAAATGGGAACCAAAGTTGTAATAGGAAATTTCGTTGCGGCTGTTGCGGGCAGCAAAAACATTGTAGCCTGCAGAAGCCGGGATAGCCACGAGCAAGCCACCGACTGTCGTAATCAATGCCGCAGCAATGCCAGGAGCAACGACTGTCAAGTCAGCGCTACCATGCTGGCCAATCTGGTAGAATGCGGCCATGATGCCCCAGACTGTACCGAGCAAACCAAAGAACGGAGCAAGGTTTGCGCTGGAGGCAAGGAACGCAATGTTGCGGTCTTCTTCCAGACGGAGGCCTTCAATGGAACGCTGGATTGTATCTTCCAACAGGGAGGCGCGGTGCTGAATGGAATCGTAGCTCACAAAGTTACTGAACTTGGAAGCTTCTTCGAGAACTTCCAGCGTCAAACGCTTGAGTGCGCTTTCTGGAGCCTTTTTGCAAACATCCTGCAATTCAACAAAATGTTCGGCCTTGCGGAATGCTGCAAAGAACTTTGCATTTGCATGCTGGTGCTTGCCCGCGGTCAAAAGCTTGATGATGATAATGCCCCAGCAGCCAAGAGACATAAAGCCCAAAATGCCGAGCACGATAACCGTCACGACGTCAGCTTGTTTAAGCATGTCTAAAATCACAACGACCTCCGATTTTACGAGGGATAATATAGAAAATAGACAGAAGATAAGTTACTAGTTACGAGTTACTAGAGAATGTTAGAGTACAGGGTGTAGAGGTTAGTCAATTAACAATGAATAATTAATAATGAAAGTTCAATCTTAAGCGTCCTTTGTTAATTGTTAGTCGTCTTGTCTCTGGCTCTTGCTTCTTAACTGTCATCACGAGCCGAAGGCGTGGTGATCCGGAATATGGTAAGTTACAGTTCCTTCCGTCTTACGTCTTCCTACTGACTCCTGATTCCTGTCACTGACTCCTGATTCCTGACTCCTGATTCCTGACTCCTGTATTCTGTACTCTGTTCTCTGTCTTCTGTCCTCAGACTTCTATCCATAAAAACAATTTGAGGACCGCCGCGGCAGGGAGACCGCAGCGATCCTCGTTGTTGTGTTGTTCCTCTTGTTGTGGAGAGGAACGTGGTGTGTGTGGTTAACTCTTAGAATTCAGCGTTACCGGTAAAGCCACTACGGTAGCTTTCCATGGTACGGGTATCGCTCTTGTACAAGTCTTCACTGCGAACCGGAGGTGCAGAAAGATCGAGGCCACCGGCGACACTGTCGTTAGCATTGAATGTCGGCTGGGACATGGTCGGAGGTTCGCTGAAAGCAGGCTTATCGTTAATCACCGGCTGCGCAAATGTCGGCTGAGCTTCGTTAAAGGACGGCTGGGACACTGTCGGCTTGTGAACGATGGTTGCATTGAATTCTTCTTCCTGGGCACCGATTGCGCGAATGTCCTGGGTGTTTGCAAAACCGTTGAACTGCATGGTGGTCTGTTCCACGGTAGCCTTTACTTCTTGCTTACTTGCAACCTGCTGGGTCAGCAAGGAACCAAAGTTCGTTGTCGGCCTTGCAGCAGACTGTTCACGGCGAGAAAACGGGTTGGCATTCTGCGGAGCAGGGGCTGTGTGAGCAACCGGCTGAACAGCCGGAGCTACCTGCGGTACAACCTGAGTCTGCACCGGAGCAACGGTGGTCGGAGCGACTGCGGTAGTTTGCACTGTCTGCGGAACTTCACGAATGTCACCATAGAACTTGGTGGCAAACACCGTGATAGAAAGCTTATCGCCGAGTTCCGGCAAAATGCAGTCACCGAAGATGATTTCTTCGTTACCTTCATCAAAGTCTTCATCCATAGAGATGCCAACGGCTTCGGAAAGGTAGGTCATTGCGGCATCCAATTCCATCATTGTGAAATTTTCGCCATGGGAAATGTTAACGAGAACAGCAGAGGATCCCTTGACATTTACATCGCCAAGGAGCGGGCATGTGATTGCAGCTTCTGCAGCCTTCAATGCACGGTCTTCGCCTTCGGCAACGCCAGTACCCATGAGGGCGGTACCGCCATTTTCCATAATGCGGCGAATGTCCTGGAAGTCGATGTTGATTGTACCCGGGCGCATGATGATATCGCAAACGCCGCGCACTGCATTGCCAAGGACTTCGTCAACAACGCGGAACGCCTGTTCCGTAGTAGCATCCTTGCTGATTGTCTTGAAAATGTTCTGGTTGTTGATGACGATGATGGAGTCCACCATTTCCTTGAGGGCTGCCATGCCGGCCTTTGCATTGCGACGGCGAACCGGGCCTTCGAACATGAACGGCATAGAAACAACGGCTACAGTCAAAATGCCGAGGCCGCGAGCAATTTCAGCAACAACCGGAGCAGCACCGGTACCAGTACCGCCACCCATACCGGCAGCGATAAAGACCATGTCTGCACCCTTCAACTTTTCGGTAACAGTGTCGCGGTCTTCAAGAATAGCCTTGCGGCCAACTTCCGGGCGAGCGCCAGCACCGAGGTTCTTTGTAGTTTCCTTACCGATGGCGATCTTGTCATCGGCGAGGTTGTGTTCAAGTGCAAGAGCATCGGTATTGATGGCAATGAATTCCACATCCTGAATATTCATTTCCTTCATGCGGTTCAAAGCGTTGCCACCAGCACCACCAACGCCAATAACCTTTACTTTTGCGTTCTGAGAAAAAGCCTCATCGAGCTGGATGTGAGACTTGCCTTCGATAGTCATGAATTCACTCATATTTAATTCTCCCTGAATTGAGTGTTTATGGTTTCATTGTTTTGAAAAAATCTACGACGCGCTGGCCAAACGACTTTGTCATATCGACAATCGGAGCCTTGCGCGTACTACGTTTTTGGCCCTTGCTCATGAGAGCTGCATATTCCAAAAGGCCGATACCCGTTGCATATCCCGGATTCGAGAATGCGTCCAAAAGGCCGGATGTCGGTTTCGGTTTTCCGCAGCGAACAGGAACCTTGAATACTTCTTCTGCAAGCTGAGCAATGCCTTCGATGCTGGAGGTACCACCAGTAAGGACAATGCCGCCATTCAAAGAATCAAGCAACTTGTGGCGTTCCATGTAATCGGCGTACAACTGGAAAATCTGCTTGAGACGTTCACGGATAACGCTTGTCAAAAGCTTGCGGGAGCACGGCACATCGCCGCGGTCACCAATGCCCGGGACAGCAATCGTATCGTCGCCAATCAAATTGTTGATTACACAAGTGCCATTTGTCTTTTTAATTTCTTCTGCGCGGGCCATGGCAATGGGCACCTGGAATGCGCGCGTGATATCGCTAGTAATGTTCAAGCCGCCGGCTGGCAGGCTTGCCGTATGCCAAATGGAATCATCCTTGAAAATGGCAAGGTCGGTTGACTGCGCGCCAATGTCAAGCACGGCAACGCCAAGTTCCTTTTCGTCTTCCGTAAGCACGGCAAGGCCTGCTGCGTAAGATTCAAGTACACAACTTTCAATGCCATGGTTCGTAAGAGAAACACACTTCTTTGCATTTTCAATAACGTTCTTCGGAGCTGTAACAACATTCACCGTTGCAGAGAGCTTTGCACAGCTCATGCCGAGCGGGTTCTTGTATGGTTCCTGCTGATTGTCGAGCTTGTAGTTCACATTGAACTTGTGCACGATTTCAAATGTGCTTGTTTGCACAAAAGAAACAGCACTGCGTTCCACATTTTCGATATCGTTTGCAGTAACTTCGCCAGATTCAACAAGCGTTTCACCATTGCCAGGAATCACGCGGAGCGACTCGCCGCCAACACCGAGATACACGTTCTTCACGTCAATACCGGTCATGACTTCGGCATCGTGAATAGCCTTCTGCAAAGCTTCGACTGTCGTCTGCAAATCGGTATTGCTACCAAGCTTTAAAGCCTGATTGCCAAAGCCGAGACAACGTACAGAACCGTTTTCCTGCAAGGCGCCGATAATCACAATAATTTTGGAGGCGCCAATGTCGACGCCAACTACTACGTCATCTTCATTTACGGTCTGATTGCTATCCATTGTTCTTTCTCCTCTTTTCCACATTCTTTACATAGGCAAAACCTTCGAATCTCAAATCCAAAAATTCTGCTTCTGTCAACTCATTCGAATACACACGAACCATTTTCCAGTATTCATCAAAAACTTTTTTCGTCCAGTTTCCTTGTGCCGAGAACAGCGTCTTAAAACGCACATCGCTAAAGAAAACTTCAACTCCATTTTCAACAAGAGAAACTTGAGAAACCTTTGCATAGAGCGCCGGATCAAATTTCAGCATGGCAAACAGGAATGCAGCGCAGACTTCACGTTCTTCGCGGGTCGAAACGCTTGCCACCGGATATTTATATGCCGACTTTGTAGAAAGCGGAAGCATTTTCCCAGTTTCCGAATACACTGCAAAGCGACCTGCCTCAAAAGCACTCATCACCGGCTTCGATTCCTGAAACTTCATTTTCACCTTCGAAGGGAACTCTTTCGAAATTTCAACAGACGAAACCCAAGGCTCTTCAAGCAGGCGGGCTTCTATGGCGTATTCATCAATGGAATCCATGAGCATGCCGGAATCAAGCTGCGCTATGGAGAGCACATCTTCAAACGGAAGCATGCTATTGCCTTCAACTTCCACGGACTTCAGATTTTTCCAACGCATTGGATTCAATTCAGGGAGCTCATTTCTACCCTGCTGAATGCCAAAGCCAATACCGACTATAGCCAAGGCATAAAAAATGCCACGACGATACGACCAGCGCAAACAAAGCTTCAAAAACGCCTGTATTTTTGCAATGCGTTTAAGCTTTCTCTGCTGGCGGTTATAGCCAGTTGCACGGAAAAACGTTGTCAAACAACTTCCTCCAAAATACGTGGGCCCTGCTTTGTAATATTGCCTGCGCCCATGAGCACGACAATATCGTTACCTGTAAGTTCTTCCTTCAAAATACCAACGACATTTTCTACGCTGCCAATGAAACGGGCATCGCGGTGGCCGCGATCTTTAGCGCTGTTTGCGACAAGTTCGCCAGTCACGCCTTCAATAGGCAATTCACGAGCCGGGTAAATATCGCATGCCAGGAGCACATCGCAGTTTGCAAACACGCTGCCGAATTCTTCGTAGTGGTCGCGTGTGCGCGTAAACAGATGCGGTTGGAACGCAACGATCAGGCGACGATCCGGGAAAGCATCGCGGAACCCCTGCAAGGTTGCAGCAACCTCTGTCGGGTGGTGAGCGTAGTCGTCATAGACAAGCGCACCGCGCTTTGTTTCGCCAATAAGTTCAAAGCGGCGCTTTACGCCTTCGAACTGGGCTACCGCAGCGCGAATGACATTCAAGGCAATGCCTTCTTCAACGGCAAGCGCAATGGCTGCAGTTGCATTCAGCACATTGTGGCGTCCCGGAATGCGCAGAGAAAATTCGCCAAGGGAAACGCCATCGTTCTGCACTTCAAAACGCGGGAAGCCCTTTTCAAAGCGCAGGTTATCTACATGGTATTTTGCCTGGCGGCTAAAACCGTAGGTAATCACCGGCTTTCTGAAGCGCGAAAGCACGGACTGCACATTCGCATCGTCAAGGCAGACTATGACCTGGCCGTAGAACGGAACCTTGTTGCCGAATTCCACGAAGGCATCCTTGATTTCATTGATGTCCTTGTAGGTATCCAGATGGTCGGCGTCAATGTTCGTGATGATTGCAGAGCTCGGCATCATGGAAAGGAAGCTGCGGTCAAATTCATCGCTTTCTGCAATGAGGTATTCGCCACGGCCAACCTTTGCGCCGCTGCCCTTGCCCTTCACAATGCCACCGACAATTACAGTCGGGTCCTTGCCGGCAGATTCAAAAATGGAGCCGACCAAAGAAGTCGTCGTCGTTTTGCCGTGGGTACCGGCAATGGCAAGCGTATACTTTAGGCGCATGAGTTCGCCAAGCATTTCTGCGCGACGGATTACCGGAATGCGGCGGGAATTCGCTTCCACGATTTCCGGATTCGTAGGCTTGATTGCAGAGGAATAGACAAGAAGGTCTGTATCGGCAACATTCTTTGCATCGTGCGTCGGGTACACCTTGATTCCAAGATTTTTCAAATAGTCGATTACCGGTCCCTCGCCCATGTCGGAGCCCGTAATCACAAAACCATTTTCATGCAGGACCTCTGCGATGCCAGACATGCCGGCACCACCGATCCCTACAAAGTGCAAACGCTGCACGCGCTTTGAATGCATTCCAAACATATTTATTTTCCCAAGTCCTTTAAAATTGCGTCGGCAATTCTGTCGGCGGCATCCGGCATGCCGAGCGACTTTGCAGCAGCAGCCATCTTGTTGCGTTTTTCATCGTCCTTCAACAAGGAATCGACCTTGTCCCAGACACCGTTCGGGTCACTGTCAAGTTCCACATAGCCTGCGCCCGCGTTTTCAACGACGCGCGCATTCTTTTCCTGATGGTTTGCAGTTGCATGCGGAAACGGCAGGAGCACGGTCGGCTTGCCAAAGGCAAGAATTTCGGCCAGGGCGCTTGCGCCCGCGCGACTAACAATCACATCAGCATACTGGTAGTAGGCATACATGTTGTTCAAGAAGCCTGCGACCTTCACATTCGGCAATTCACCAAGGCGGGCGCTGATTTCGTCAACATTCTTTGCACCGACCTGCCAAACTACAGAAACGCTTTCGTCAGCAACGATTCGCTTGATGGATTCTTCCATCTTGACATTGATGCCGCGGGCACCCTGGGAGCCGCCTGTCACGAACACGCACTTTTTGCCTTCCGGGAATTCAGCCGGGCGAGCAAGGGTTGCTGCATCTGGCAAGTTGCGCACCGGGTTGCCAAAAATTTCTGTTTTACCCTGCGGGAAGAAAGCTGCTGCTTCCTTGGAAGTCACATAGATCTTTCTTGCGTTGCGGGAACCCACCTTGTTCGCAAGGCCTGCAACGGCATTCTGTTCCTGAAGGTACACCGGAATGCCAGCGTTACCAGCGGCATAGACAATCGGCAAGGAAACATAGCCGCCAGTAGCCACAACGGCATCTGGCTGCACACGCTTGATAACGCTCTTGGCAACTGCAAGGGACTTAGCAAGCTTGAACGGCAATTTCAAATTCTGCATCAGGGAGCCGCGATGGAGCGGTTCTGCAGTAATGTATTCATAGGGCCAATTGGAAGAAGCTGTAACAAGGCGTTCTTCCATGGAATCCTTACGACCGGCAAAAGTAATGCTTTCAACACCCTTTTTCTTGAGGCTTTCCGCAATTGCCACGGCCGGGAAAATGTGGCCACCAGTGCCACCGCAAACAAACAAGAACTTCTTAGACACTTCTGAACCTCGATGTTGGATGTTCACATTCGATCGGATCAAAATCTGAAGCAACTTCTTCAAACTTGAACCTTCTGCCAGTATGTTCCTTGGAAATGTTCAAAAGCACACCTACAAAGAACATGTTCATAATCAAATTCGTACCACCGTAACTGATGAACGGCAGCGGCTGCCCTGTCGTCGGGAACCTGCCCGTACACACTGCAATGTGCATGAGCGCATTCATCACGATAAACGCAGTCAGGCCCAAAGCCAGGAACATCGCATACTTGGAATGTACCCACCTTGCGCGTTCCGCAATGACATAGCCACGCCACAAAATGCAGAGGAAGCAAAGCAGCACGGCCGCAGTGACCTTGAAGCCGCCTTCTTCGGCTACGAGCGCAAACATGCCATCTTTATAGGAGAATGCGATATAGCCGTTCTTTTGCGTGCCATAGCCAATGCCCTGCCCGAGCAAGCCTCCGTTACCGACTGCAATTTTCATTTGCCTCGACTGAAAGCCCTTGCCATCTGCATCTGATTCCGGGTCAATAAAGACTTCAAAGCGCTGTTTTCTGTAATCGGCAGAAAAACCGTAGATTAGGCCAGCAGTCACGCTTACTGCAAGAGCAATCATGAGAGCCTTAACCGGGAAATTCGCAACGAGCAAAAACAAGCCTATCATACCGCCGCACAAAAGCATCATGGAGAAGTTCGGCTGCTTTGCAATCAACACGAAAACGCCTATGGTCCAAATCAACGGCACCTTCAACTCTCTCCAATTCTTGAAAGTCGAAAGCTTTACCGCCAGGAACGAGCAAAGGGCGAACTTCATGCATTCCGAAGGCTGGAATTGAAAGCTTCCTATTGGAATCCAACGGGCCGCACCATAATCACTTCGTCCAAACACAAACACTGAAATCAAAAGAAGAATGCAAGCAATGAAAATCAAGTCATAGCTGGCTCGCCAAACAGAATGGTCTATAGCCATGCCTCCAAGCATAGCACCGACACCAATGCCAAGCAAAACCAAATGGCGAACAAGCAGGGCGTTGTTGGAGCCGGAACCGGAATAGATGAAGATCACGCCGATAACACAAAGCGCGACTACAGAAACCAACAAAAAGATGTCGATTCCTTTAAAGCCCGAGAGAACTCTTACTTTGTGCATGTCAACCATAACCAACCCCAAAAACTATACGCCGACAGCTTCCATTTTAAGGAGTGAATCCACGACGCGTTCCAAATGCATGCCGTGGGAGCCCTTCACAAGCACGATGTCATCGATGCAGACATTTTCTGCCAAAAAGCAGAGCAAGTCCTGCTGATTTTCAAAATGCTTCACAAGCTTCTTCGGGAAGCCCTTTGCAATGGCGCCCCTGGCAATATCCTTTGCGCGATCACCGATGGTCAAGAGCATGTTGAAATTGGATTCCGGAATGAGGCCGCCAATTTCTTTGTGCATGGCAACGGATTCCTTGCCCAGTTCAAGCATGTCGCCAAGAACTGCGATGCGTCGATTTGCATTGTCCAAGGAACCGATGGTGGAAATTGCCATGCGGGTGGAATTCGGATTTGCATTGTAACAGTCAGAAACAACGCGGAAGCCGTTACCTTGGCGGATTTCCATGCGCATGCCAGTTGCCTTGAAGCCATTCAGGGCCTTTGCAATTTCTGCCTTCGGCACACGCATTGCCTCGCCCACCGCAAAGGCAGCAAGTGCGTTGTAGACATTGTGAATGCCAGGAACATTCAAATGGATTACAGTGCGGCCGACCTTGAACATTGCACATCCGTCATCGCCGATCACCACGTTTTCTGCCTTGATCATACCGCGGCGAATGCCAAAAGAAACCACCTTGTAGTTCTTTGTGGCGCGAACCTTCGTCAAATGCGGGTCATCGGCATTCACGATGAGCAAGCCGTTCTTCTGGAGGCCGGCAGCAATCGTGATCTTTTCCTTGAATACGCCATCAAGATCCTTGAGGCGTTCCAAGTGGCTTGCGCCAATGTTCGTGATCACGGCGATGTTCGGCTCGGTAGCCATGGAAAGCGGCTTGATTTCATTCGGGCCGCTCGTGCCCATTTCAACAATTGCAGCTTCGTTTTCATGCTTGAGGCGGAAGAGGGTGAGCGGCACGCCGATATGGTTGTTGAAGTTGCCTTCGGTAGCCATGGTATTGTACTTGCGACTGAGCACTGCCTTGGTCATTTCCTTGGTAGTCGTCTTGCCGTTGCTGCCTGTGATGCCGACTTTTTTGAGCTTAAAGCGGCGCTGGTAACCCTTAGCAAGCTTCAGCAACGATTCCGTTGTATCAGCAACCGGTGCGTATGCTGCAAATTGACCTTCTGCGACCTTGGCTTCGTTAACGACGCTCATCACGGCTCCTTTTTCTTCTACCTGCTTTACAAACTTGTGTGCATCAAAGCGTTCGCCGCAAATCGGCCAAAAAACGCAACCCTTATCCGCTTCGCGGGAATCCATGCAAAGCGTCACTTTACGACGGAGAGTCCTCGCCGGCACATTCACCGGCGCAGTCTCCAGAATGTCGCACATTTCTGCGATTGTCAAATCGAGCTTCATCATGCGAAAGCCTTCCTTACTTCTTCTGCATCATCAAAGTGGTGCTTCACGGTTCCAATAATCTGGTAGTCTTCATGGCCCTTGCCGGCTACAACAAGCCAGTCGCCCTCATTCAATTCCGAGCAAGCAAGCTTGATAGCTGCGGCACGGTCGGCTTCAAGATGGTAGTTGCCATTCATGCCGGCCATGATGTCTTTCAAAATTTCTTGCGGGTCTTCTGTGCGCGGGTTATCGGAAGTCACATAGACCTTGTCTGCATTCTTTTCTGCAATGCCACCCATGATCGGGCGCTTGGTTTTATCGCGGTCACCGCCGCAGCCAAACACGACATTCAAGCTACCCTTGCAAAGAGTGCGGGCAGTTTTCAGGACGCGTTCCAACGCATCCGGGGTGTGTGCGTAGTCAACAATCACATGACGATTGTTTTCGTCATAGACCTTTTCAAAACGGCCCGGAACCTTGACTGTGTTCAAGGCGGAGCGGATTGCACTTTCGTCAATGCCAAGAGCAAAAGCCCAGGAAGTCACGAGCATCACGTTGTCTACATTGAATTCACCGCAAAGGCGCGTGTGCAATGTTTCCTTGGCAACGAGCGGCAATGTAATGTCTGTGCCGTTTTCGGCAATTACCGGGGCAACGCTCGGCTTGACATCGGCAAATTCACTGCCGAGGCGCGAAACGAGAACCTTGCGGCCCTTGAAAATTTCTGCAATGCGCTTGCCGTATTCGTCATCGATGTTGATTACAGCCACGCCGTTATCTGCCAGATACTTTGTAAAGAGCAGAAGCTTTGCCTGGAAGTAATTTTCAAAAGTCTTGTGGTAATCCAAATGGTCTTGCGTCAGGTTGCTGAACAATGCGCTTGCATAGCGAATGCCATCCATGCGGCCCTGCACCAGGGAGTGCGAAGAAGCTTCCATCACGAGGTCGGTTGCACCGGCGTCAACAGCCTTGCGGGCAAATGCATACAATTCCAAAAGGCCCGGTGTCGTAAGTGCAGAAGGAACGACGGTATCGCCGATGCGGCTGCAGATTGTGCCTAGCAAGGCAGGAACGCGGCCAGCCGCGGCAAGCATTTCGCGCATAAGGAACGCACTTGTCGTTTTGCCGTTCGTGCCGGTCACAGCATGCACGCGGAGCGTTTCGAACGGGTTCCTGTAGAAGATTTCTGCAGCAGCCTTGCGAGCTTCCTTAACAGATTCAACCTTAATCCATTCGCAAGTCACGCCCGCAGGCTTTTCAGTTTCGCCGACAATGGCGCAAGCACCCGCTTCACTTGCGGAGCGAGCGAAGTCGGCAGCCGTAGCAACCGGGAAGCAGAAGAACAGATCGTTAGCCTTGACCTTGCGAGAATCATCGCAAAGGCCACCGACACGGCCTGCATTCAACAATGTTTCAAGCACTTCCATACTAAACCTTCTCTTTCAAAACCAGTTTGCAAATCTGGCCGCGTTCAAGCTGAGTTGCAGGCTTCGGTTCCTGAACGGCTACGCGGCCCTTGCCACTAAATTCCACCTGCAAATGAGCGTCGCCAAGCACCTTCAAGGCTTCCTTCAAAGAAAGACCCTTGAGGTCAGGCATTTCCACAATCTGATCGGTACCGAGCATGAGTGTCACGGAATCGGCGGTTTCGCGAACAGAAGCAATCACGACATCGCCTTCGCCAACAACGTTCAAGGCGCAAGCCCTCGATTCAGCCCATTCCTTTGCACGTTCAATGCTCATGCCATTCCAGTTCTTTTCGCAACGGCGAACCTCTTCGCCGGCAGACATTCTAAAGGCGCGCGGCGACGTATTCGGGTTGAAGTAGATGTCTTCCATGATCTTGCGGAACATAGGGCCTGCAGAGGCGCCGCCAACACCATGCTTCATCGGTTCATCCAAAAGCACAAGGCATACATACTTGGGGTCTGCCGCAGGGGCAAGGCCAATGAAAGAAGCAATCTGGCGATGCCTATCGTAGCCCTTCTTTTCTTGGCTATACTTTTCTGCAGTGCCAGTCTTTCCGCCAAATTCAAGTTCAGGCAAAGCCTTTGAATTCACGCGCATTGCCGTACCGCTAGCCACCACGCCGCGGAGCATTTCGCGGAGGCTTGCCGCGGTAGCTTCAGAAACCATGCGGCGAAGCTTAGTCGGTTCCGTCTTTTCTACGACATTGCCTTTTTCATCGCGCCATTCGCGCACAATGCGCGGTTCCATGAGGTTGCCGCCGTTTGCAACGGCAGCAAATGCCATGGCCATCTGTATTGGCGTCACAAGCAATTCGTGGCCAAAGCCCATCGTCTGCAAGGTACGGCCACTCCAACGCGTTTCGTGCGGCTTTGTAATGCGCCCAGGTTCTTCACCAGGCAATTCCTTCGAAGTTCTGGAACCAAAGCCAAAGTTGCGAATAAAGCGGTAGAAGTTTTCTTTACCAACGCTTTCAGCAATTTTGCCATAGACAATGTTCGAAGACTTCGCCAGGGCTTCCGCCATGTTCATGTTGCCAAGATCCTTGCCATCATGCTCGCGAATAACATCGCCGCTCGGCAACTTCCAAGCTCCGTGCTCATCGTCAAAAATCTGGTCTACGGTCACGGTATTTTCTTCGAGGGCGGCAAGAGCAGTCACGACCTTGAACGTGGAACCAGGTTCGTACGGGAGCGTAAACACGCCGCACTTTGTCTGTGCGCCAACGCCGCTACTCTTTGCGTTCGGGTCAAAAGTCGGGTATGTGGCAGCAGCCAAAATATCGCCGGTATACGGGTCAATCACGACAGCGCTTGCGCTCTTTGCCTCGAACTCGTCAACACCTTCCTTCAAAATTTTTTCGACAGATTCCTGAATGGAGGCATCAACCGTAAGAACAAGGTTCAAGCCGGCATCGGATTCCGCCATCACTTCGCCAAGACCAAAAACTTCCTTGCCATTGTTATTCTGAATTTTGCGACGGAAACCAACGCGGCCACGGAGCTTTTCGTCAAACGTCTTTTCAATGCCAAAGGATCCCTTGCCATCTTTGCCGAGCTTGCCAATGATCTGCGATGCCACGGAACCCATCGGGAACACGCCTTCGCGGCTCTTGTGCATCTTGACAACCGTATCCAAGACGGCAACTCCGGTCACGGAATCCCTGATTGCACGGCCTTTGCGATCTTTGCGTTCGCGTACGGTCGTTTCGAAAGTCGTCTTAGTGTACATATCGGCAAGAACCTTGCCGTTACGATCCATGATCTTGCCACGTTCGCCACCGATCGTTTCACTGCGAACCGCGTTGCTCTTGGCCATAAGCTGATACTCTTCCGTTTCTACGACCTGCATCGTGAACACAGTCACAAACAGGAAAATCCAGATAAACGCAAGGAACAGGGCGCACACAAACAAACGCGTCATCTTCATTTGCGGTCCTCCTTCGTTGTTGCGAGCATCACTTTATAAGCAGGCTCATACATGCCAAGCCCAAGGTTTTCGGCCATCGGGCGAATACGTTCCAAAGCAGACAAGGTGTACACCTGCAAATCGGCAAGCGAAATCTCGCTCTGCAAAGAGTCAATTGCAACTTCTTCGTAATAGCGTTCACGTTCGAGCGCCCTGTAACTGCTCTGCAATCTCAAATCGAGAATGAAGTACAGCACAAACAACAGGACGATAACCGCTGCATAAGCGATCCACTCCCTGTTGGAAGTCTGCGAAACAATCGACATCACACGCGTTTTCATACTCGTTCGTACACCCTTAATTTGGCGGAACGAGCCCGCGAGTTCATCTTGATTTCAGCTTCGCTCGGCACTAGCGGCTTGCGCAGCACCTTCTTAAGCTTTTGGCACTTGCCACCGCACCTGCAAATCGGCAGTTCCGGCGGGCAAATGCATGCCTTTTCAAATTCAGCGCAAACATCCTTTACGCAGCGGTCTTCCACAGAGTGGTAGCTCATGATCACGAGGCGGCCACCAATCTTCAGGCATTCCACCGCAGAGCGGATGCTTTCTTCAATCTGGCGGAGTTCGCCGTTCACTTCCATGCGCACCGCCTGGAATACGCGGGCAAGCAAGCTGTTTGCATCGCGGAGCTTGTCGGGGAACACACCCTCGACAATAGCCTTGATGTCGGACGGCAAAATGTCGCGGTTCTCTTCGGCTGTCTTTGCGGCGACTTCGATAATGCGGGTCGCGAGCTTGAATGCACGATCCATGTCGGCATTCTTGCGGAGCGCTGCGGCAAGGTCGTCTGCACCAACCGTGCGGAGCCATTCCTGCGCAGAAACGCTTTCGCGCTTGTCCATGCGCAAGTCAAGCGGATTATTGCCAACGAACGTAAAGCCGCGGCTGGAATCATCCACCTGGTGGCTGCTGATGCCAAGGTCGTAAAGAACGCCATCCAAGCTACTTGCAGCAATTTCGTGCCCGATTTCTGCAAACGGAACCGGATGCACAATGAACTGCGGGGCGACGCCAGCAAGGCGCTTGGTCGCGAACGCGACGGCTTCTTCGTCACGGTCAAACGCGTGCAAAGTTCCGTCCGTATTTAATTTATTTGCAATCGCGTACGAATGGCCGCCACCACCGAGCGTGCAATCAGCATATACGCCATCTTCCTTGATGTTCAGGCCTTCAAGGCACTCTGCAAGCATCACAGGATCGTGATAGAATACGCCGTTTTCTACGCCAGCGGTTGCAGCAGCGGAATGTTCGCGAACTGCAGAAATTTCATTTGTATGTAAAATGTTTTGACGGGGACTATTTGCTGCCATTTGTGCCCTCCGTCAAACCTTCGCCGTAGAACGCCGCATCGAAAGCCGCATAGGAATCTTCGGAAGTAAATCCGAACTTCGCTTCGTATCGATCTGGGTTCCACATCTCCAGAGTTTTACCGCTTGCCGGAACGTACAGGACCTCGCCTGCCAGTTCGGCGTACTCAAGCAAATTTTTGGGTAGCAAAATGCGGTTCTGGCCGTCTGGTACAACGAATGTCGCACAGAGGGCTCTCCGAAGATATTCGGTTTGACGGTGGTCGGGCCTAGAGTCCAATTCCGCCATGAACTTTTCATACTCGGGTAGGACATACAACCGGAGGGTGCGGTCCGGGCCACGAGTGACCACGAGCTCTTCCCCATCGGCAGCCGAAAGCTGGCGACGGAATTCCCTAGGGAAGGCAGACCTTCCCTTTCCGTCGATAGCCGTTTTGGCTTGTCCTATGAAAGATGAAAAATTCATACTACACTTTACCACTTTTCAACACAACAAGACAAATATAGCCACTTTTACCCACCTAGCAAATACATTTTTTGAAAACCGCCAAAAATTCCCCTTAAAAGTTTGTGCAGATTTTGTGCGTATCTATGGAGTGGTGAACAAAATGGATCTTATTTTACCGTAAATACAAAAAAAACTCCCAGACACTTGGCCTGGGAGTTTTTCTATCCAAATCTCTTTGGGCTGTCTAAAAAAGATTAGCCTTCGAGTTCCGGAGCTGTCTTGACCACACTGCGGCGGCCATAGCGAACTTTTTCTGGAGCAACGGCTGCTGCAGCTTCTGCAACTGCCGGAGCCGGAGCAACTGGAGTTTCTGCCGGTACTGCCGGAACGGATTCCGGAGTGATGCGCGGCGGCAACGGGCGGCGAGCCGGTTCCTGTGCAGGCTGTGCTGCTGGAGCTGGCTGTGCGGCCGGGGCTTCTACAGGAGCTGCAGCTGGGGCCGGAGCCGGAGCCTTTTCTGCCTGTACCTGAGCCTGTGCCTGAGTTTCGCGGCGCTGGCGCTGTTCATTGCGATTGTTGTTGCGGCGCTGTTCACGGTCGCGGCGCTGACCATTGTTCTGGTTTTCGCGCTGGGCTTCACCAGAGTTCTTAGCTGCGTTGCGCTGTTCCTTCTGTTGGCGGTTGTCCTTCTGCTGACGTTCTCCGCGAGCAGCCATTTCCTGTGCATTCACCTGGTGGCGAGCAGCAGCTGGCTTCAAATTCAATTCGGAAGACTTCTTGACAACAGGTGTGCGAAGCATAACCATGAGCTTGCTCACCTTAGAAAGGACGAGAGCCGACACAACCAAGGAAACCAAGGCGATGACGAGCGTTACTACGTTGAGTGTTACCATTAGGGACCTCATTAGGGTTACCGAAAAAGGGCCGGTAAAGAACCAGATTTCGGGCGATTGCGAATTAATCAGCATCAAATTAGCCGCACTTATGTTTTCAAAGAAACGGGCGGCAGGCCCGACTACGGGGCCGGGTTCCGCGACTTTGCAACGGAACAAAAGCAATCGCGTGCGCTAATTTAGAAAATTTCTGCAAAATCGGGTAATAAAATCTTTCAAAAAAGTGCTCTAAAGCACCCTAACTCTACAAAAAAGAAAAATATTTGACAAAAATACATTTTGAGCACTGCAACTATTGACACTTGAACAAAAAGACACTATATTATAGAGGTTATTATTGGAGGTCCCGTATGGATACAGAAAACGAAATTCTCGAAGCAGAAGCTCCTGCCAAAAAGGAACGTGCTCCGCGCGCGCTGACCGCCCGTCAGGAAGAAATCTACACCTACATCAAGGTGCAAACCAAAAAGTTCAACCGCCCGCCTACCGTGCGTGAAATTGCCACACATTTCGGCATCACCTCCACAAACGGCGTTCGCTCCATTCTTGCAGCGCTCATCAAGAAGGGCTACATCAACCGCTCCCCGCGCACAAGCCGCGGCCTTGAAATCGTCAAGAACGAAGCTCCGGAAGCAGAAGATACGAACTCTGTAGAAATCCCGGTCATTGGCCGCGTCGCCGCAGGCCAGCCGATTCTTGCAGTGCAGAACCTCGAAGGCACCGTCACCGTAGACCGCGACTTCATCGCAAGTCGCAAAGACGTGTTCGCCCTTCGCGTCAAGGGCGACTCCATGATCAACGCAGGCATCTTTGACGGCGACCTCGTATTCGCCCGCACCCAGGGCACAGCCGACCGCGGCGAAATCATCATCGCCCAGGTCGACAACGAAGCTACAGTCAAGTACTTCCAGCCGAAGGACGAATGGATTGAACTCCACCCGGCAAACCCGAAGTACACCCCGATCATCGTTCGCCCGGACCGCGAATTCAGCATTGCCGGCAAGGTGATTGGCGTAATGCGCAAAATCAACTAATTAATTCATAGCCCATACGCGCAAAAGCCGCAAAAGTGCATCGAGCATTCCGCCCGACAGCCTTTTGCGGCTTTTTTTTGCAGGATTTTCAGATTTTTGCCCGAACTTTTCAGCTTTTTGCAATTTTCACGACATTATTCGTATTTTCAACAGCAAACATACAAAGCAAAAAGAGAAAACAAAAAGAAAAGCCCCAGCGTTTGCTGAGGCTTTTTCGTGGACGATATTGGACTCGAACCAATGACCCCCACCATGTCAAGGTGATACTCTAACCAGCTGAGCTAATCGTCCATTGGGGTGACCCAAGTTTAGAAAATTCTAGGGAATTGTCAAGGGGCAAAAACCTATTTTTTCAAAAAACAAGGATAAAACCACCCTAAAAGCATTCTCCCCTACTTTGCATGAGCCTCAATCGCCCTTACAAGGCCAGGAAGAGCAGTCTCGAGCTTCACCCCATACCAGTGGTTTGCATCGCCGATCGTGTTTTCAATGCACTGGACCGTGTAGTCGGCAGCAATTTTTGCAGCCTCAAAGGCATCTATGCCCCTAGTCATTGCTCCGACAAAGGCAGAAGCGTAAACATCGCCAGTTCCATGGCAACCCTTCGGAATGCGCTTATGTTCGTAATAGCGATAATTGCCATCGTAAACAACGACGCCCGTTGTTTCCGGCTTGTAACTTACGCCTGTCAAAACAACAGCCTTTGCGCCAAGCTTCACAAGCGCTTCAAGCAAGCTCCTTACATAAACTTCATCATAAACTTCCTTGTATTCAATGCCGGTAAGGAAACTTGCTTCGGTAATGTTCGGCAAGACAATGTCGGCTTCGGCAACAAGGTCCTTCATGGATTCCACGAAAGCGGCGTCAAAGCCGTAATAAAGCTGGCCGTTGTCTGCCATGGCCGGGTCAACAATTTTCTTTGCGCCTGGGTTCCCGTGCGCATTCAGAATATCACGAACATATTCGATCTGCTTCGTGCTGCCAAGGTAACCCGTGTAAAAAGCGTCAAAGGTAATTCCTTCCTTTTTCCAGTGCGCACTGATCTTTGGCAAGTCTTCTGTCAGGTCGCGGAAGGTGAATCCCTTGAATCCACCAGTGTGGGTAGAAAGAACTGCAGACGGGAGCACAGCGGCTTCCACGCCACATGCAGAAATAATCGGGAGCGCAACGGTCAAGGAGCACTGCCCGACGCAGGAAATATCTTGGATAGTTAAAATTCTTTTGTACATTAAAGCACCCCAAATTCACTATAAATTTTTGAATAAAAAAACGGCCCACAAAACTGCGAGCCGTTTCTACTCCTAACGTGGCAAAATTATTCAGCGTAAAGTGCCGTAGAAAGGTAACGGTCGCCAGTGTCCGGGAGGAGCACGACAATTGTCTTGCCCTTGTTTTCTGGACGCTTTGCAAGTTCCTTTGCAGCGTGGAGAGCAGCGCCAGCAGAAATGCCTACAAGCACGCCTTCCTTCTTGCCGATTTCGCGGCCAGAAACAAATGCGTCTTCATTTTCGACCGGAATGATTTCGTCGTAAATCTTGGTGTTCAAGATGCTTGGAACAAAGCCTGCGCCAATGCCCTGGATCTTGTGAGCACCAGCGACACCCTTGGAAAGTACCGGAGAGGAAGCTGGTTCCACAGCCACGACCTTCACGCTCGGCTTCTTGCTCTTGAGGTATTCGCCAACGCCAGTGATTGTGCCGCCTGTACCAACGCCAGCAACAAAGATGTCTACATCGCCATCGGTGTCTTCCCAAATTTCCGGGCCTGTCGTAGCAACGTGAGCAGCCGGGTTTGCCGGGTTTACGAACTGGCCTGCGATAAAGCTGTTTGGAATCTGTGCGTTCAGTTCTTCGGCCTTTGCAATTGCCCCCTTCATGCCCTTTGCACCTTCGCTCAAAACGAGTTCGGCACCGTAAGCCTTCATGAGCTGACGGCGTTCCACGCTCATGGTATCTGGCATCACGATGATCAAGCGGTAACCACGGGCTGCAGCAACGGAAGCAAGGCCAATACCAGTGTTACCGGAAGTCGGTTCAATGATCACGGAACCCTTGGTGAGCTTGCCAGCCTTTTCAGCATCGTCAAGCATAGCCTTTGCAACGCGGTCCTTCACGGAACCAGCCGGGTTAAAGTATTCGAGCTTAGCCAAGACACGAGCGCCGAGGTTATGTTCGCGTTCGATGTTCGTAAGTTCAAGAAGCGGGGTGTGACCGATAAGCTGGTCAGCAGAAGTATAAATTTTAGACATAATGAAATCCTTTGTTAATCCGTTTAAAATTTAGCTTGTTAAGATGACAGAAAACAGAAACGAGAATTCAGAGAGCTGAAATTTCATGTCTTTGCGAACGTAGTGAAGCAACCCAGAGCATTGAATAGAGCATGTTTTGGATCACCACGCTTCGCTCGTGATGACAGCCAAGAAACTAAAAACTCTTTCGTCTCTCGTCTCTCGTCTCAATTAAACCTGTGCCAATGCCTGTTCCAAATCCGCAATAATGTCATCGATGTGTTCGGTACCGATGGAGAGGCGGATGGTGGACGGCGTAATGTGCTGTTCCTTGAATTCTTCTTCGTTCAGTTCGGAATGAGTGGTGGTGTACGGATGAATCACCAGGCTCTTCACGTCGGCAACGTTTGCCAAGAGGCTGAAGATCTTCAGGCTATCAATGAACTTCCAGGCTTCGGCCTGACCGCCCTTGATTTCGAACGTAAAGATGGAAGCGCCACCCTTCGGGAAATACTTCTTGAAGTTTTCGTGGTCCGGGTGCGTCGGCAGGCTCGGGTGGCTAACAGAAGCAACCTTCGGATGCTTGGAAAGGAATTCCACAACCTTCTTAGTGTTTTCTACATGGCGTTCGATACGGAGCGACAAAGTTTCTGTACCCTGAATGAGAGCCCATGCAGCGAACGGGGAAATTGCAGCGCCCTGGTCGCGGAGAAGAATGGCGCGGATGTAGGTCACGAATGCGGCACCCGGAACTGCGTCGGCGAAGCTTACGCCGTGGTAGCTCACGTTGGGGTTAGCGATTGTCGGGAACTTGCCAGACTTCCAGTTGGTCTTGCCGGATTCAATGATGATACCGCCGAGAGTTGTGCCGTGGCCGCCAATGAACTTGGTAGCAGAATGAACAACTACGTCTGCGCCGTGTTCAATGGGGCGGAACAGGAACGGAGTACCGAAGGTGTTGTCGACGATAACAGCGAGACCGTGCTTGTGGCCAAGTTCGATAAGGGCATCGATATCGGAAACGTCAGAGTTCGGGTTGCCGAGAGTTTCCAGGTAAAGGATCTTGGTGTTTTCCTTGATGGCAGCTTCAACTTCGGCGAGGTTGTGAGTGTCAACGAAAGAAGTGCTTACGCCGAAAGGTGCCAAGGTGTGCTTCAGCAAGTTGTAGGAGCCACCGTAAATGGTCTTCTGGGCAACCACGTGATCGCCAGCCTGAGCGAGAGCTTCAATGGCATAAGTAATGGCAGCGGCGCCAGATGCAACGGCGAGGGCAGCGGAACCACCTTCCAAGGCAGCGATACGCTGTTCGAAAACGCCCTGGGTGGAGTTGGTCAAGCGACCGTAAATGTTACCGGCATCGCGGAGGCCGAAACGGTCAGCGGCATGCTGGGAGTTATGGAAAACGTAAGAGGTGGTTGCGTAAATAGGAACTGCGCGAGAATCGGTTGCTGGGTCTGCGGATTCCTGGCCAACGTGGAGCTGAAGAGTTTCAAAGTGAAGATTCTGAGACATGATTTAATTCCTTATGAGGTGTGAGGTTTTGAGGTCGCTTCGCTTTGAGGTATGAGGTTTTGCGAAGGCATCTCTTTTTGCGTTTCAGCCCGCCGGCTGTCTTGCGAGCGTTTCGCTCGGGGCTTTGGTTTAATGCGTTAGCCTCGCATTCGGAATCCGGCTCGACATCGCCGGTCATTTCTCAGATAAAATTCAAAGTTCATTTTTTTCTCCGTACTTTTTGAACGAACTCCTGAACCAGCTTTTTATTTTGAAATCCTCGCTAGAACCAGGTCTTTCGTTCAACAGCTATAAGTTAAAAACAATTCCCTACATTTCCAATAGGTTTTGTAGGTAATTTTCAAAAAATTTTAATTAAAATGCATTAACAATAGATAAAAACTATAACCAACCGAAAATTTTCCTTATAGCGTCCTCAAAAAGGCTTAAAAAAAAGCTTTTTTGACACCAAAAACTTATATTTCAACAAAATCTCTTCGGAGGAAAAAGATGTTCAAAAAATTCCTTACCCTTTCTGCCATGTGCTTTGCAATGGCTTCCATGAGCGCCTGTTCCAGTGACAGTACATCCAACGCGCAATCATCTACAGAGCAAAATTCCTGCAAAGCCACAAAGACTTCGAGCAACATGGTCGTCACGACAATGACTGTCGCCGGGACAATGACAAGTACAACGGAAACCACCTTGAACGGCGACAAAGCTAACATTAAAATTACGACAAACTACACTTCCATGGTGCCAGCCAGCGTAATCAAGGAAACCTGCTCACAAAACAAGGAAGAAGCCGCAGAACGAAACGACGGATCCACAGTCACCTGCGAAGACCGAACTATTACTATCAAGGCTGTTGAAAATGCCGAAGCTGGAATAGAGCAAGTTTATAAATCCGCACTCAAAACTTGCGAAAGTTTCTACAAAGAATTTCCGGAAGGTGAAATCAAATTTGACGAAGAAGATGATGAAAAAGACGAAGACGACGAGGACATAAATGATGAATATATTTCACCCATCCAGCCGGGAGACATTAACGACGCACCAGTCGCGAACCAGAGCAGAGCAACTTGCAAAATTACAAAGAACTCTGATTTAGCCTTTGAAATGGTAGCCGCCGATGCAGACACAGCAACAATGACCATCTCGTACAACTACGACGGCAGCTATGCCGTGCAAACAGCGGTCGTCGAATTCAACCGTAACCTTCCCCAGAGTTTTGTCGATCAGGAATGTGCAAAAACCAAGGAAGAAGCCCTAGTAGACGACGACGGGACCATAGTCATATGCGATGATTACACAATCAAGGAGATTTTTCGCTTTGAATCCCCCATCAATCCGCTTCCATTCGCATTCGACATGCTGAAAGAGACATGTGACGAAATCCAGAGAACGGGCGTCATTCCCGATGATGAATTTTAAAAAGCCTTAAAGGTAATTAACCAAAAAGGGTCTGCCTTCGGCAGACCCTTTTGCATAATCACGGTTTTATTTTAGCGGCCCTTGTACATGTTCTCGTAGTACTGAGCGTATTCGCCGCTGGTGATGTTGTCCAGCCATTCCTGATTGTCCAGGTACCACTTCACAGTCTTCTCGATGCCTTCCTCGAACTGCAAAGACGGTTCCCAGCCCAGTTCCTTCTGGAGCTTGGTAGAGTCGATGGCGTAGCGGGCATCGTGGCCAAGGCGGTCGGTGACGTAAGTGATGAGGTCGAGGTCTTCGCCTTCGGCGCGGCCAAGAAGCTTATCTACGGTCTTGATCACCACCTTGATAATGTCGATGTTCTTCCATTCGTTGAAGCCGCCGATGTTGTAGGTTTCGGCAATCTTTCCGTTATGGAAAATCACGTCGATAGCGCGAGCATGGTCTTCAACAAAGAGCCAGTCGCGGACATTCTCGCCCTTGCCGTAAACCGGCAGCGGCTTCTTGTGACGGATGTTGTTGATGAACAGCGGGATCAACTTTTCAGGGAACTGGTACGGGCCATAGTTGTTACTGCAGTTGGTCACAATCGTCGGCATGCCGTAGGTGTCGTGGAAGGCGCGCACAAAATGGTCGGAGCCAGCCTTACTTGCAGAGTACGGGCTATGCGGCGTGTACTTTGTTGTTTCGTAGAAGAAGTCGTCGCCGTAAGCCAAGTGATGCTCGGAGCTGGAAGCAGTCGTCGTGAACGGCGGCTCGATGCCTTCGGGGTGATTCATCTTGAGGGCGCCGTAAACTTCGTCGGTGGAGATGTGGTAGAAGCGCTTGCCTTCGTACTTTTCCGGGAGACTTTCCCAGTAGAGCTTTGCAGACTGGAGCAGACTCAATGTGCCCATGACATTGGTACGTGCAAAAGTAAACGGATCCTTGATGGAACGGTCCACATGGCTTTCGGCAGCCAGATGGATGATGCCGTCGATTTTCTCGTCCTGCATCAACTTGTAGAAAGCGTCGAAGTCGCAGATGTCCATCTTCACGAACTTGTAGTTGGGCTTATCTTCGATATCCTTGAGGTTCGCAAGGTTACCTGCGTAAGTCAGCTTGTCCAAGTTAATGATATTGTACTGCGGATACTTGTTCACGAACAGGCGCACAACGTGGCTACCAATAAAGCCTGCACCACCGGTAATGACGATGTTTTTCATAAAAGTTCCTTATAGTTCAAACGCAAATCCAAGATCCTTCAAAAGCGGATTCTTGGTGTCCTTTTCACTGAGGAGCGGTTCAAAGCCATTGCCCACGGGCCATTCAATGCCGATTGCCGGGTCGTTCCAGAACAGGCCACCTTCGTCTGTCGGGTCGTAGAGGCGAGTGCACTTGTATACAAAAGTTGCAGTTTCGCTGAGAACAACGAAGCCGTGTGCAAAGCCTTCGGGAATGTAGAACTGGCGCTTGTTTTCGGCAGAGAGCACAACGCCCTCGTACTTACCGAAAGTAGGGCTACCCTTGCGCAGGTCAACAGCAACATCGTAAACTTCGCCTTCCAACACACGAACAAGCTTGCCCTGCGGATTCTTCTTCTGAAAGTGCAGACCGCGAAGCACTCCCTTCTTGGACTTGGATTCGTTATCCTGCACAAAGACCATGTCGAGGCCAGCAGCATCGAACTCAGCCTTGTTGTATGTTTCCATGAAGTAACCGCGATGGTCACCGTAAACAGTCGGTTCTACGATGGTCACGCCTTCGATAGATGTTTTGATAAAATTGAACTTTCCCATTTTAATCGCCAATCTCCTTCAGATATCTTGCCAAAGCGTCCTGCCAGGTGGGAAGCGGCTTGAAGCCTGCGGCAACGAGCTTGCTCTTGTCGAGGCGGCTATTGAACGGGCGAGCGGCCTTAGACAAACCATATTCAGCAGTAGTCACCGGAACAACCTTCGTACTCATTCCAGCCTGCTTGTAGATTTCGCAGGTGAAGTCATACCAGCTGATGTAGCCGCCTTCGTTCGTTGCATGATAGTAGCCGTACTTTTCCGTCTCGTTCATATCCACGAGCAAGCGAGCAAGATCAAGCGTGTAGGTCGGAGTACCGATCTGGTCGTTCACCACGCGAACGGTATCGTGAGTCTTGCCCACGTTGATCATCGTCTTGATGAAGTTCTTGCCATTCAGGCCGAACACCCAGGCAATGCGCACGATGAAATACTTTTCCAAAGTTCCGCTCACGGCAAGTTCACCTTCGAGCTTTGTCTGGCCGTAAACGTTCAGCGGCTTGTAATCCTTGCAATCAGGCAGCCACGGTTCAGTACCCTGACCGTCAAACACATAGTCCGTGCTGATGTAGGTCATCTTGCAATCAAGCTTCTTGCAAACGTTTGCAATGTTCTGCGTACCACCTGCATTGATGGCGCGGACCTTAGCCACCTTGTCGTCATCTTCGGCAAGGTCAACTGCAGTCCAGGCAGCACAGTGAATCACTGCATCCGGCTTGACTTCAGTCAAAACCGCTTCCACTGCACTTGCATCGGTAATATCCAGCTGGCGGTACTCCGCCTTTGTCACAGCGGAACCATCGGCAACGCCAGCATATTCAGGAGCTATGTCACTACCCACAGCAACATGGCCACGAGAAACCAGTTCATTCACAACATCGTGGCCCAACTGACCACCAACACCTGTTACAAATATTTTCATGGCAAACCCTAATACTTAATCTTTCCTTCGGCGACCTTCTTCAAATGCTGACCGTAAGGGCTCTTGCCATACTTGGCGGCAGACTCCAGAAGTTTCTCCTTGGTAATCCAGCCGTTGATAAAGGCAATTTCTTCCACGGCACTAATCTGAATGCCCTGGCGGTTTTCAACCATGCGAACAAAGTCGCCCGCTTCAATCAGGCTGTCCATGGTACCGGTATCGAGCCATGCAAAACCGCGACCAAGCAGCTTCACATCGAGCTCGCCCATGTCAAGGTAAGTCTTGTTCAGGTCGGTAATCTCAAGTTCGCCACGAGCACTCGGCTTTTGAGCCTTCGCAAACTTAGACACGCGGTTATCGTAGAAGTAAAGGCCCGTAATCGCGTAGTTGCTCTTTGGTTCCTTAGGCTTTTCTTCCACAGAAATCACCTTGCCGGCAGCGTCGAATTCAACAACGCCAAAACGTTCCGGGTCTTCTACATAGTAACCAAACACGCTGGCACGGCCGTTCTCTTCGGCATTCTTCACGGCAGCCTTCAGGAGCGGACTAAAACCGTTGCCGTAGAAAATGTTATCGCCAAGAACCATGGCGCAGCAATCGTCACCGATGAACTCCTCGCCAAGAATAAAAGCCTGGGCTAGGCCATCGGGGCTCGGCTGCACCTTGTAGCTCAAGTTGATGCCCATCGCGCTGCCGTCGCCAAGAAGGCGTTCAAAGTTCGGCAAATCAGTAGGAGTCGATATGATAAGAATATCGCGAATGCCCGCAAGCATGAGCGTGCTGAGCGGGTAGTAAATCATCGGCTTGTCGTAAACAGGCAAAAGCTGCTTACTCGTGACCATGGTCAGCGGGTAAAGGCGCGTGCCAGAACCGCCAGCGAGAATGATACCTTTCATAGAGACCTCTTACTTATCGTAACCGTTAGGGTTATTCTTTTGCCAGTTCCAGGAATCGCGGCACATCTCTTCGATGCCGTACTTGGCCTCCCAGCCGAGTTCAGCCTTTGCCTTTGCCGGGTTGCAATAGCAAGTCGCAATATCGCCCGGGCGGCGCGGCTTAATGCTGTACGGAACCTTGAGGCCGTTCACCTTTTCAAAAGCCTTCACGACATCGAGCACAGAATAACCGTGACCAGTACCCAGGTTGTAGATTGCAAGGCCGCACTTGCGTTCAATGGCCTGCAACGCGCTCACATGGCCCGCCGCCAAATCGCAAACATGAATGTAATCGCGAACGCCCGTGCCATCTGGAGTATCGTAATCGTTGCCGAACACGCCAAGTTCAGCACGGCGGCCAACGGCAACCTGCGTAATGTACGGCATCAAATTGTTCGGGATCCCGTTCGGGTTCTCGCCAATGCGACCGCTCTGGTGCGCGCCAATCGGGTTAAAGTAGCGGAGCAGAACAATGTTCCATTCCGGGTCGGCCTTCTGCACATCAATCAAAACTTCTTCGAGCATGGACTTTGTTTTGCCATACGGGTTCGTGCATTCGCCCTTCGGGCATTCTTCCGTAATCGGAATGATTGCAGGGTCGCCATAAACCGTTGCAGAAGACGAGAAAATAAAGTTCTTGCAGCCATGCTTGCGCATCGCATCTAACAAAACGAAAGTCGCATTCATGTTGTTCTCGTAATATTCGAGAGGCTTCGCCACAGACTCGCCCACCGCCTTGAGGCCCGCAAAGTTGATAACCGCATCAATCTTGTACTTGTCGAACAAATCGTTCACGGCAGCAGCATCGCGCACATCCGCCTTCACAAACGGAACCGGCTTGCCGATAATCTCTGCAACTCGCGCCAAGGACTCTTCGCTAGAATTCACGAGGTTGTCGACCACCACCACGGAATGGCCGGCCTTGTCGAGCTCAATAATCGTATGGCTACCAATGTAGCCGGCGCCACCAGTAAGAAGAATGTTCATAAAAAACCTAAGGTTGTGTTATTTTATTGTAAGATAGAAAAAAAACAACACTTCATAAGGCTCACTTGCCGGCTACACCAAAATCTGCTCAAGTTATCAACGTAGACTGAATTTCTCGAACCCTATCAATAGAAGTTTCGTTATCTTCAGCAATTTCTTCAAGCGTTAACTTGCCTCGTTTTAGTGCTCTAATGATAGCTTCAGTACGAGCCTCGTTTATCCCTTCTGCGCGGCCCTCGACACGACCTTCTGCTCGGCCCTCAGCGCGGCCTTCTGCTCGACCCTCAGCAAGACCTAGCAACTTGCCTTCCGCCCGGCCTTCTTCAAGGCCTTGCAGTTTACCTTCGGCAAGTCGGCAAATAAATTCGTCCTGTGCAATCATAGAGTGCTCCTGAGTCTTTAGCAAATTTTCACTTGCAGAATCAATGGAAATCCGCCCGATAGCATGGTTCAAAATTTCATCATCCATATCGGGCAAGTCTTCTGTGCCACCGGCATTCGCAAGCAGATAGAGCCATCGCATTTCGCGAGAATCCGTCTTGTTGCAATACTTTACAAAGTTCGGCAAGTCCAGTAAAATATACTTGATTTTATTCGTAACCGGCAAGGGAACTTCACCGCAACAGCGTTTTTCAATGTCAGACCTGCTGAAAATAGCCCATTCATCACGATATTCGGTACAATTTTCGCGAGGGTGAAAGTTACAGATCCAAATAGAAATGATTTCGGGAAGCTCATAACGACGCTTGAGCTGCTCCTCTTCGCGGAGCCGCTTGAAATCAGGCGACTTTGCATACTGCTGCTTGCCATTGATTGTGAGAAATGCGCTATAATAAAACACACGGTCAATAAAAAACGGGTGTCCCGCGCGCTGCATCTCAATATCTAAAAAACGGTTATCTTCGGTATGGGCAAAAATATCTAGCGTGGTTGCTCGGCGCTCAGGGATTTTGAACTGAATCTTGTTTTCGAACTTGAACTCAAGATTATCGATTTTGCCACCTTCCTTAAGATGAAGAATAGTATTCAAAAAATCGGTAAGGGTCACCTTATCGTCAAAAAGTTCCCTGAAGGCAGGTTCATATTTTGGGTCAAGATATTTAACACCCTCAAAAATTTCCGGGATTACACGCTTTTCTTTAAGTGTTTTTGTCATTGGAATACTCCAAAAAAATGTACAGGAAAACTCCCCATTCAAAAAAAATGAATAGAGGAATTCAAAGAATTTTACACAGGAAAAACAGCGCTAGCTGCCTGGGATTTACGGTTTATACCGTTTTTTGTATCGCGGCTCTAAACAGGCGAGGGCTCACCTCGGACAATACCTTACTTACCCTGTCGCACTCCACGAGAAATAATGGACCTCCCCGTTCTGCGACATTTGCCAAGGCAAACTAGCAACCGGTTCCCAAACCGAAAGCCTGCAACGCCGTCGAGAGGATTAATGCAATCGTTGCAAATATAGAAAAAAATCATACAAAAAAATGTTTTTACATTCTTCTTACGTTTTTCTATATTTACATCTAAACTACTAAGGAGAAAATATGAAGGTCATTCTGCCTGTTGCCGGCAAGGGCGAACGCATGCGCCCCTACACAAACAACTTGCCAAAGTGCCTGCTCCCCGTTGGCGGAAAGACCATCATTGACTGGATCGTGGCAGACACCCAGCCGCTCCACCCCACCGAAACAATCTTCATTACCGGCTACAAGGCCGACGTGATGGATGAATTCCTCAAGACCCGCCCACAGTGGGGCAAGACCCGCACCGTTCTCCAGAGCGACCCGCAGGGCCTTGGCCAGGCAATCTCGCTTGCCCTCCCCTACGCAAGCGACGACGAACCGCTCCTGATCATTTTGGGCGACACCCTCTTCGACGCCGACATCAGCTCACTGAGCAACGCCGAAACCAACATCCTCTACACCTACAAAGTCGCCGACCCCCGCCGTTTTGGCGTAGCCGTCACCGACGCAAACGGCAACATCAGCAAGCTGGTAGAAAAGCCCAAAGAATTCGTGAGCAACGAAGCCATCGTGGGCATCTACTACATCAAGGACGTCAAGGAACTGAAGGCCGCCCTAAAGCACCTGATGGACAACGACATCCGCACCAAGGGGGAATTCCAGTTGACCGACGCATTGCAGATGATGATCGAACAGGGATGCAAGTTCCGCACCGCCCCCGTAAAGGAATGGCTGGACTGCGGCCTGCCGGAAACTCTGATTGAGACCAACACCTGGCTTTTGCAGAACAAAGACGGCCTAAACAATGTCAACCGAGTTGCTGTTGATCAATACGATACAATGCACAATATAAGACTTATTCCACCATGCGTTATCGGTAAGAACGCAGTCATTGAAAATTGCACCATCGGTCCCAACGTGACCATCGGCGATAATTGCATCATAAAAAACACGCAGCTAAAGAACTGCGTGGTATGGGATAATGAAGTCTTAAATGAAACGACTATTGATAAAATGATAGTCGTCAAGCAACTCTAATTTTTGTTTTTCTCCTTTTCCGCGATTACCTGTTTATAAAAATCCATTAATCTTGGATAATACAAATCTTGATTAAAATTTTCCTTTGCAAATTTTAAAGCATTTGCGCTAAACGCCGCATATTCTACATCATTCAAACTAAAAGCTTTAGCGATACAACGTTTTAAATCACAAACATCTCCCGACTTAAAAAGGAAACCTGTTCTGTTATTTTGAATGATTTCCGGAATCCCTCCCATATCAGCCCCTATAACAGGAATAGCCGACGAATATCCTTCAATAATAGTCATGGGATTATTCTCATACCATTCGGATGGAACCACAATAAAGTAAGCTTGGGAAATATAATTTTTCAGTTCAGTTCCTGTTTTATAACCAACAAATTCAACATTCCGCAATTTCTTTTCAGAAACAAATTCTTTTAATGATTTTTCAAGAATTCCTGTACCAACGATTTTCAACTTATAATCAGGAAAATCTGCTATGGCCTTTATCAAAGTCAAAATGCCTTTTTCGTGAGACAAACGTCCAAAATACAATAAATATTTTTCCCCAGGCATTGAGCCCTTGGAAGACAAAGCTAAACCGTCACTTAAGTTATATAGAGTAATGTTTTTTTTCAATGTCAAAGATGGCATAAATTGTTCATGTTTTTTCTTAGCAAATTCGCTTACATAAATCAGTCCATCTATATATTTGGAAGGGTTAAAGAAAATATTTCTAAAATATTGTTCAGCACACATCAAAGCACTCATAAATCGGCTTCCTTTGCAACATTTCTTAAAAAAACAATGGTAAAAGTTTTTTCCGTTACAAGCTTCACAAACTTTTCCAAAGCCATTTCTAAATGTATAGGCTGGACAAACCATGCGATACTCATGTATAGTAAACACCACTGGAATATTATACTTTTTTAAAACAGGCAAAACAGAAGGCGTTATTTGCCCCCAGAACAAATGAATCTGAGCAATATCAGGTTTTTCCTGCTTTATAAGTTTCTTGATTTTCCTTGCAGCATCAAAATTGTAGAAATAGCCCGCTATGTCATAAATTTTTTTCAACAAACCTTTCCGGCTTTCTTTTGACTCTGCAAAAAACGAACTATACGGAGATGGTAAATTTTTCTCCCATTTTAATGCAAAATGAGAAACCTTGTCCCCATTTTTTTCAAGCAAATCACTCGTGCTAAAATAAACGGTTTCAGAGCCACCCAACCTATAATGAAATACATTTATCTGTAAAACTTTCATACTATAATCGCCAACGATAACCAAAAAATTTTTCACCGTCTAATATCTAAACATTTTTTTAAAAAATCTATAGACTCTATTTTATATTCAGCTATTTTCAAATCAACACAGTCCCAATCAATTTCGCTGTTCATTTGCAAATGTAAATTCTCATAATTCAAACAAACTCGTTCCTGCAAACCTGCAATCGTCAATAAACTATCTATCCTACTATGAGAAGATTGTTTATTCGTCGTCGAAAGGCGATAGAACGTAAGAAACTTTTTATGGAAAATAATACTGAATACGGTACAATGAAATGAATCCGTAACAACATAAGATGCATTATCTAGCAAGTTAACAAAATCCAAACAGTCGGCATCATACACAGGGATGTCGCCAAAATTTTCATCGGCTGGTTCGTACCAATCCATATGACGAAAAACCACTATTTTCAGTCCAAGTTGCTTAGCTAATTTTGAAACAGCTTCTCTGTTATCCAGACGGGGGCCAAGCATATAGCACAAAATATAAGGTTCTGATATTTTTTTCTGTGATGTTGACGAAAGCTTTCTCCACTCATCAACAGTCAAAAGAAGTGTAGGATCAGCAACAACTGTAGCTTTTTTTTTCGTCAATTCTTCAACAATTTCTTTGCCCCTAATTTCCCGAACACCAATTGCATCCATCTTTTTTAAAAATGTTGCAACGCCTTTTTTTTGATGGTCGAGAATAAAAGATGTTCCAAAACTGCTTGAATAGCTAAACTGAGGAATACTCTTATCAACAAACAATAAATTGTAAAAACCGGCATAAAGACTTAAAGGTCCCCACACTTGGTCACTACCAACAAATACAATATCGTAATTTTTTGACCCTTCCTGAAGATTTTTCCATCCCGTATAGTAATCACACAATGGCTCAAAATACTTTTGCTTAAATACATTTACAACAGAAGTTCGTAAATCAATATTTTTGCTATAATCTGGATGATTTCTTTTAAAACGATCGCTCTTTTTTCTGTTTATAATAGAAGAAAGCGCACCGCTCCTTAGCAATCCAGGAAGAATCCTAATCGTTTCCCACAAGGATCTTTTCTTAATATACCTGATAATACGTAACTTATAGCCTAGTTTCTCAATAATCTTTACTGTAGCCAATCCCTGTAAAGAAGTGCCATAGTTGTTATGATTGGGGTGCATAATGACAACACCCCCAACAATTCTTTTCAGTTCATTCATTTAGTCAACCTTTCCCTTTTTCGCTATAAGAGGAATAATCCACCAAAGCCAGCGTCTACGGCCAACAAACATCTGCGACTTTGCAAATAGGTAATACGCAATAGATTTTAGATATGAATAATTTTTCAATTCAACGTCATAATCCGGGATTTTCAATCCCAAAGTTTTAGCAAACCGTAGTACGCCACCCACGCGACCTTTCTTTTTAGTGGCCGCCTGTTGGCATTTAATGAGTTCATCTTCGTTCAATGCTTCTAATTTTATGTATCCCTCTTCTTCAGCAGCTTTAAGTAGAATGTCAAATTTTTCATTTCGAACAACTAACGAATTTACACCAATTTTATCTTCTTTATATTTTCCATAATGAATGTCGCCAAAAGACACATCAGCAAGTTCAGAATAATGATCAACGCAAAATTGACAACGATTAGGAATAAAAATACTTCTTAGAGGATGATAGAACAATTGGTAAGGGATCTTCACCTGTTTTGAAGAATCCTGGGCTACTAAAGAACCAAGACAGCCTTCATCTCGATATTGAAAATAAGAAAGAGTTGTAACATCAATTTTATTTTGTTTTAATACATATTCAGTGTGATTAAAGCTCCGACGACCAGAACAGTACAACCCCAGCAAGCCAAAAATTTTACCTTTTAAAACCTGATCATTTTCAATAAATTTTCTAAATCCATGAATCGCACATGGCAATCCAATAACAACAACAGATTTTTCATCTTTCTTTATCTGTTTTACAATACCTTCATATGTTACTGGACAATATTTAGAAGAACGAGCTTTCCACAAATCTCTTGAGTTATGTACAAGCCGCACTTTATTAAGAAAAGGCTGACTCACATCATTTTCAGCAACGACCGCTGCAGAAACAAAACCTTTATCAAGTAAAAAAGCTACAAAAGCAGAAACACCCCCCCCAGATGCAGCATGCCACCGAACATCATTATCGCAAGCATAACCAGAATAAGCTTTCTGATACCAGCCCACCAAGGGATGATAATGAGAAACTTCATTGGCATTCTGTTTGCCAATTCTATTGATTTCTATTCCTAACCCTGCACAAACAGATTCACACCTGTGACACCCTTTTTTATTGTTGCAAGTTTCTTGGTTAATCCTCGGACGATATTCACCGTTAACAACTTGCATGCTTATGGATTGTGTAGGACAAGCATCTGCGCATAAACCACAACCCAAACACAGATTATTTTCAAGCGTATAAGAAATGTTCGCTTTCATATCACACTCATCTTCTACTAACAAATCTTGTATCTGGAATTTTAGCCAAAGGCAACATAAAAAACAAGAAGATTGTATTTGCCTGAAAGAAAATAGATGTAGGCAAACTAGCAAACACCTGAGTCACCATCAAAAACAAAGTAAGCATATATGTTTCAAACGAGAAATTATATGTTCTAATAATGTCTTTGTATATGTTAAATAAGATTAAGAGAACCAATATAACGCCACCCACACCAAATTCACCCATAATTGCGGGCCAATAGCAATCATGAGCAAATCTGGTATCTTCCGGATTTAAGCCATAAGCATATTGAAACCCATACTTATAATACAATGGTGAATAACGTTTACATGCTACATCCGTTCCATAAGCCCCCAATCCAGCACCTAGGGGAAAATGATCCTGCATTGTTTTCACCCCATACAACATCAGCAACGTTCTTGGTTGAGCATCATTATTGTAGGTTTCTTCAAGCCGATTGCCTGTAATAAACAACGCCATAAAAACAGCTATGACAAGAGTCACAACATTCAATTTAAGCTGTTTTTTTTTCATTACAATGTAATAGTACATAAAAACAAAAAGAGCTACAAACAAAAGAGCCCTACTCTTTAAAGTCATACACCATATAATCAAGGCTAAAAGCACAACTACCCGAGTCTTTGTTTTTTTTGAAGAAACCAGGACTCCCAGCACAAGAAAAAACAGGAACAAATAAAAATTATTACTAAGTTCAGCAGCTGTGTTATAAATAAAACTAAAACCCCGCAAGCCAAATCTATAGCCCTCAGACATTCCTATATCAATAAACGAGGAAATTATGCCGCAAGAAAATGCTATAACGATGAATACGGAGATCCAGCGATACAAAATTTTTATGAATTTGACTTTTCTTTCTGAATTCATCGTTCCAATGTAATGTTTTGCCCATACATAGACTACAAAACATTTTATGCAAGCAAAGGCATCTAGAGCACAGTAGAATAAATCGGACTGATAGTGATATTTTAAAGTTCCTAAAAAGCCGATAAGCAAAAGCAAAAAAGATAGTGCAACAATACGTCTCTCAACCTTTGTCAAATTCTTAAAATTAAAGAAAATATATGCTGATGCCATTACTGCAAGAATTTCATCTAAAAACGATAAAGCACTAATGTCCCCAATTCCACAAAATGCAAGAATTGGGGAGATTAAAAAGGAGAAAACAATTGTATACAGCAATAATTTTCGCATGACGCTTTAGATTGAGCGCAACAACTCCAAATAGGATTTTGCAAAAACATCGGATGTAAAATACCTCTCAAACAAATCCTTATTGCTCTTTTGCAATAAGGATTTTTCATCCTGAGACATGTCTTGAATCCTTGTTAAAATTTTCTTGGCATCTTCATGATTATCAAATAGTAGAACACCTTCTGTTTTACCATCCTTAAAGTACTTATTTCCTCCCGTATTTCTAGCTACGACAATAGCACCCAAAGACAGCAACTCCAACATAACTAAATCAAAATACGTCTCCTTATTCGGCAAAACAAAGCAATCCGAAGCCATTATATATGAGTGCGGATCATTAGTCCATCCAACTTCTATCCACCGTTCATGTTTCAAGCCCTCCATAGGAGATTCACGTCCAGCAATCAAGAAATATGTATTCTGATTTTTCAAAACATCGTTTCCCAATTCCTTCAAAAAATCATATCCCTTAATTTTGTTATGTCTACCTACATAGCATATTACAAATGCTTCCTCTGGTATTCCAAGCTGTTTTCGAATAGAAGCGCGATCAACCTTTGGGCAACAACCTTCTATGCCTGTAAGCATATATCGATACTTCGCCGCACATTTTTTCTTTATTTCAGCATACTCCTTCCAGTTATTGTAATATGGTTCCTCTGCTTCGGGGCAAGGGAAAATAATATAATCCGCACGATTAAAAGCGTATACATCCATATCAAAAACACGTTTATAAAACCATCGCATATACTTCTGTTCAAATGGAGAAAGCATTTCATAATACGACGTACTGGGACGATTGGGTGCATGGGTTGTTAAAAGAACAATACCTTTATAGTTCTTAAGAGAATCTCTACACTCATACATACTAGCAACAGTATGGAAATGAACGACATCATACTGATTCAAATCGACAACGGAATAATGTGAAGATCCATAAAACAAGCAGCTTTTTCTCACAACACTTTTTACTATTTCAACAATTTTTTTCAACCATCCAATTTTTATAGATGATACAACTGAATTAATTTTCTTTGCATCACCCTTTGCCGTTTCAAGAAAAGAAATACTTGTTTCGCCCAATTCCTTTAATGGCCGCAAAAGATTGTAGTTATAGCCGTAAGGGCCTCCTACCGGGGCTAATTGACTTTTATACAAATACACCAACACCTTCTTCATATTTTCCTCACTTACTTAGATACAATCAATATTCAAAACTTGTTCAATGACTGGAGCCATATCAAAATACTTATACTGGCCCAGGCGGCCACCAAAGATGACTCCATCCTCTGCAGCAGCCAGCTTGCGGTACTCCTCGGCAAGGGTATTGTTACGCTCGTTGTTCACCGGATAGTAGGGGTCCATGCCGTCCTTGTATTCAGTAGAGTATTCCTCTGACACAACCGTCTTGGAGCAATCATAAACTGCTTGGCCAAACATTTCAAAATGCTTGTGTTCAATGATACGAGTATAGGGCTGATCATGGGAAGTGTAGTTGACTACCGCATTGCCCTGGTAGTTCGGAGTATTTTCTACGCGAGTTTTAAAGCTAACTGTACGCCAGTCCAACTTACCCAGTTTGTAATCAAAGTATTCATCCACGGCGCCGGTATAGACCAATTTGTCGGCCACATCACGCCAGTTGTTCTTAAACTCGGCAAAAAAATCCACACCAGTACGGCATTCTACGCCAGCGAGCAGGCCTTCCACCAGCTTGTTGTAGCCACCGATAGGAATGCCCTGGTACTTGTCATTAAAGTAGTTGTTGTCAAACACCATGCGCACCGGCAGACGCTTGATAATAAAGGCGGGCAGGTCCTTGCAATCACGGCCCCACTGCTTCTCGGTATATTCCTTGATCAGTTTCTGGAAGATATCCTTGCCCACCAAGGTCAGGGCCTGTTCTTCCAAATTTGCAGGTTCACGGCCATTCAATGCGGCCACAGCCTCGGCCTTCTGTTCATCAATCTTTGCCTGGGCCTGTTCCGGAGTGAGTACACCCCACATCTGGTAGAAGGTGTTCATGTTGAAGGGCAGATTGAACAACTGGCCCTTGTAGTTGGCCACCGGGGAATTGGTATAGCGGTTAAACTCCACGATGGAATTCACAAAATCCCAGACTTGCTTGTTGGACGTATGGAAGATATGGGCCCCGTACTTGTGGACATTAATGCCCTCTACGTTTTCGCAGTAGACATTGCCGCCCAGTTGGGGGCGCTTATCAATGACCAGGCACTTTTTGCCAGCCATGGTTGCGCGATAGGCAAAGGTTGCCCCAAAAAGGCCAGAACCAACAATGAGATAATCATACGATTTCATTATCAAATCTCCTTCACAGCCAAGCCAATGTATTCCTCATGAGCATGACGTCCATTATACCAAAGATAGAATTTTCCTTTCATTTTTATTACAGACGGTTTATAAACAGCATCAGAATCCCAAGAATTTGCTGATGGCGCTAGTAATAAGTTATTATCGTCTCGTAACCAGTTTTTCCCATCTACACTATGCGCTTTGCAAACTCTTGCAACATCTAGATTTTGATAGCCAATGTAATAGATTTCATAGTTTCCATCCGTATTTTTCAGAACACAGCATCCACCAACCTTATATTTTTCCCACTCATGTTCTTTATTTTTCAGAAGAACTGGACTACCCCATTTTTTCCATGAAATACCATCTGAGCTTTCTGCATAGCAAATCACATCAGGTTCGTAAGTTTCTCCCGCAGAATACCACATTTTGAAAACAGATTCAGATTCATCCCATAAAACGCAAGGATTCATCACAGAAACACCCTCAATAGGTAAATCAGCCTTCAAAACAGGAGCATTTCCTACACGAGAAAAATTTTCCCCATCAGGACTGGTGGCTAGCCCTATACAGGCAACTCCATTAGTTTGCCCCGTGTACCACAGATAATGGACACCATTGCAAATTATCAGACATCCACGATTAACATTCTCATCCCATGTTCCAATTCGACCATTCAACAAAACTCTTATTTTTTCCCAACAAGCACCATCCTGAGAATCCACCAACAGTAATGACTTTGTTTTACGTGACGACACAACCATATGAAACATACCATCTTCATGAAACACATACGGGTCGAACATCGTTCCTATTTCAGGATTTCCAAAAACAGCCGTATTCCCATATTTTTTCCATCCGTTATTCTCTGCCGGGAAATCATAACGATGTCGCTGATTTAGAGGACGAGCTACATATTTACGGTAACGATAATACGGAAATTTCAAAATTTTAACAAACAATTTTTTCAGTTTCATAAAAGTATTCTACTTGTATCCAAAAAATTTCATCTGATCTTGTTCATCCTCACATTTCCTCATCCACTTTACATTTTCTTTTTTTATCATAGCAGGAATACCAGCAACAACACAATGCGCAGGAACATCTCTTGTCACAACAGATTTAGCTCCAATGACAGCACCCTCACCAACAGAGACTCCTTTACACACTAGAACATCAGCCCCAATCCATACATTTTTTCCTATATGGATATCCTTTCCTCCATTAATTCTTTTTCCTTCCGAATTATAAAGCAAGTGTTGGTCAGAAGTTCTCAACTGCACCCCCTTCGCAAACAAGCATCCATCATCTATAACAATTGACGTTCCTTCAGCAACAACTAAACTTACTTGTTGATCAAAAATAATTCCATTACCAATATGTACCGAGTTTTCATTTCCCTGAATAAAAATCATATTTGATTTATTAAACGAATTCCCATTTCCAACAATCACCTTGTTATTCTTACCAATAATTTTTATTAAAAATTGCAGACCTACAGAACAATTTCCTATACATACCTGATTAGAATTATCACATTCTATTTTCCATTTCGGTCTTCCAATCAAGTTTAAAACAAATAGTTTAATCTTTTGTTTTAAAGTTTTTTTCGAATCGTCAATATTGATATTTTTTTTCATACAATTCCTATACATCCTTATATATTTAAAGGCATTGGTTTCACTTTTTTCCAAACCATTCCAAATAAATGCATAAAAATCTCTATTCGCATTTTTAGCAAAAACAAAACAATCTTGATTACCAAACGATCTTGTCCAAATGAATTTTCCGATATTTCCGAACGCAATTTTTTCATTTCTTTAAAAATCAGCGTTCTTCCATCTCTATGCGAGCATCCATTAAATGCAGAGAAATAATAAAGTATAGCTCGCTTAATCTGCTTTTCAAAAAATACTTTTGTGCAATTTAAAGATTTTGTTTCATCAATAATATAACGAGCCAATCGAACATCTTCTTCAAAAGATCTATTTTTTGTTGAAAGTCCTGTTGTTGATATCTGATAATTATACAGGCAATCAGAAATAATATTCATAGATTTGCACTTTTTTATGTATCTATACATAAAAATTTCATCTTCCCTCAAATGAATATCTAAAGGAAAACGAATATCAAAGTTTTTTATAATATGTGTTTTTAAAAGTTTATTCCATGGAAAACAAAAAGCCTCACTCGTGTATAAATCCTCTTTTAAATTTAGGGCCAAATGCAGAGTAACATCAAATGTTTCAGAGTCTGCATTTACAAGTTTTTTTTCCTTAATTTCATCCCCATTTTTTTTGAAAAAAGAAAAAATAACTAAATCAGAATGTTTGGGTAATCCCATTAAAGTGCTAAAACAATTTGATTCCAAATAATCATCGGAATCAAGGAACATGACATACTCACCAGATGCATGTTCTATGCCAAAATTCCGAGCACTGCTTACCCCGCCATTCTTTTTAGAAAACACCTGAATCCTAGAATCTTTTGTTGCAAACTGACGGCATATAACCAAAGAGTCATCAACACTACCATCATCAACAAGAAGAAGTTCCCAATTTTCATAGGTTTGCTTCAACACGCTATCTACACATTGAGCTATGCTTCGTATTGCATTATATACTGGCACTATTACAGATATTTTTTCTTTGTCAAACATATCTAACCTATAAAGTTCTCAAAAAAATCTTCGAAGGCTTCACATAATCATTTATGTTTTTTTGAATACATTCAAAATCAATCTCAGCATATTTGGGTTCAAAATCTACATCCACACAGCGATCTACCGCACCGACGGCATTTAAAAGATTTTCATAACGACCGTCATGCCCATCTTTTAATTTAAAAGAATAAAACGGCGTTTTTAAAAGAAGCGAGAAGACTGTTGCATGAAAAGACGTTGTCAAAACAAATTCAGCATACTTTATTGCAGATATAAAATCGTCAACATCGTACGTCATATCTGACAAATCTATAATATTCAGTGTCTTGCCAGAATTTTTGACATACTGTTCCGCTTTTCTACGCAGCAGAAACGGTTCAGCTTCGTAAGGACGAGCCTGATATATAACAATGTACTTTTGTTTTTCCCACTTCTTATTAATCACACTACTCCAAAAAGTCTCATCTGTCAATAAAGTCGGATCAACACAAAGAGGATAATCTTTCCCTGAAAGTTTTTTTATAGTGGAAATTAAACATTCTTCCCTAAAAGAAAGTTTATCAAAGCGTTTTGCAACAACTTTCAAATTTTCAGATCCAAGACGATTTATTGAGCGAACATTAGCACTAATTGCATAGCCAATAATTTTTGGAGAATTTTCAGCTTTTAAAGAGCCTAAATACACAGGATCAAATTTATCCCCTAGACAAGTAGTACTCCAAAGTTGGTCACTGCCTATAACGATTAAATCACAAGAAAAGTCAAAGTTTCCTGATTTACATGCTTTAGTCAAATGAAAATACTTATCTCTAAAATTGCCGAATATTTTTTCACTTTTGCGGATTCTCTTTATTCTAGAAAATAAACTCAAAACATGCCTTAAAATAGCCCTAGGATGTTTCAAATTCATCCGGACATATTTCAAATGCATTATAGAATAAAAGCTTTCAATCCATGGTTGTCTATAATCAATAACAAATACTTCATGTCCTTCAGATTTAAAAAATTCCTGCAAGGCATAACACTGCAGAACTGCCCCATAATTGTGAGCTCTATGAAATGTAAGAATTCCAATTTTCATTAAACAACATCCTTTTCAGTTCTTGGAAATATTTTCGCAGCAATTTTCTTACACTTTTTTTTCAATTTTGTCCAAAAGTATCGGTTTGAATATCTATAAGAAACGTAATCGAATGATTTCCTTGCATAATCTTCCTCAAACTTCATTCTTAAAGGATGTATTGATGAAGGATGCTGTAAATTCGGCTGCATGCAATTCTTTAGTTCAACAGGAAAATGCACAAGGTTGTCCTTTACCGATTCAAATAAGAACTTTCCTTTTTCATTATTAATGAAGAATAATGAAACTCCTTTGTTATCGGAATTTATAGTCTGATTCGTTTTCTCCCAGCCCCAAAAATCAGCAATAGTAATGTCGGATGGATGCTGAAGATTTGTAAAATGACATACAGAACAAGAATGTCTAAACATCACATGCTGATAAAATAAATCAGTATAAATATAATTTTCTAAATACATTCCATTTTCAAATGTAAAAGACTCCTTATGAGATCCCCAACCTAAACGACTTTTATCTCTAAAATTAACTTTTTCTGCACAACCATATTTTAATTCTACGCTAGCCAAATAATCACGCCAGATAAAAGGACTTGGAGCACCATGGCAAACAATATCTATTAAATAGAGATTTGGCCTGAGTTTTTTTCCAACAAATGATTTTAAGCCGGCAATTTGGCAAGCTGTACCAGAAAACATGACAAGCAAGCCATTTTTTAAATCTTCTTTCACTTGTTTAAAAGTAGTCCCCAAATCGCTTTGCACATATTTACTACCCTTGAATTCATCTCGTTCAGTCTTCGTCGTGGCCCTTTTATGAGCAACTCTAAAATGATCGACAAAACCAGCACCGTAAACAACGCCACCTTGTTGCAAGACCCAATCTGAGAAAGCAATAAAAGCAGCTCCGCTTCGAGAACTTTCAACTTCCTTTATATCTCTATGACGAGCACCAAACGCCAATGGTTCCTGATAATTTTCAGATTTGTCATACCAATCATTAAAAGAACAGACTTTTTCGCATAATCCGCAATCTACGCAAGCATTCAAATCCACTTCAGGATACAAAAAACCTAAAATATCAGGTTTCATTGAAATAGCCTGTTTGGGGCAAATACTCATACAAGCCGTACAACCACAACAATTTTTAGGATTTTTTACTTGAATCATTTTTGAGTAATCCTTTTTTTCAAAGATTTCAATTTTTCAAAAACAAGTTTTCTCTCTTGTTTAGAACATCCTACAAACAAAACTACAAAAGAAGTCGTGCAAATAGAGATAAAGCTCAGTATTCCAAAAGACACAAAGCTTTCGTCATAAAAAAACTCTTTTTTTAATATTAGAACAGGCGATACCGAAGCTATAGAAACCGCAATCACATTAAAAACGACCTTTTTCAGAAAAGCCCCGACATTCAATCCAATCAATTTTTTCAAAAGAGAAAGTCGAGAAGCTAAACAACACATAGACACTACTATAGCAACAATAAAAACAATTTCTGGACCGAACCCATTTTTCAACAAGATGTAACTAATAGGAAAATTCATCAGTTGAAAGCCACCAACAATAATTTGATAATTACGGATATTACCCGTAGCAAGCATTGCTGTAATCAAAGGAGAAGAAATCGATTCACACATTACAAAAATCATAATTAGCTGTGTGAACAAGGCGGCATAATCAGGCACATTCTTCAACCAAATAGATAAGACATATTCTGCCTTCATCAATATCGGCAAAGAAAGTACCAACAGCATATAGAACGATAATCTAGCCCCCTGGAAAATCAAAGTCATCATGTAACTATGATTTCCGTTTGCATAATTCTTTGTTATCTGCGGATTCAATGCAGTCATAAAGTTTGTTGTAAACTGGAGTATCGCATTTTGCGCCTGAAAAGCAATTCCACGAGCAGCATTTACTGCTGGACCGCAAAAAAGGTTCAGCAAAACATTCCCCCCCTGATCCCTGAGAATCGCGCTTGATGCACCAATAAAATTCCATCCCGCAAAATTAAACATTTGCCTTAAAAGCCCCTTATCAAAAACAAAATGATAACGACATTCTTCAAAATGACGCTTACAATACCAACCATAAACGAACCTAATCAACAAAGAAACACAACACATTAAAACAGCGTAAAACTTTAATTTATCCATTGGAGATAAAATAATACCCCAAGCTATTGCCAATTTACCAACAGCTTCTAAAATGCTAACATAGGCAAATGCACTCATTTTTTCATGAGCTATTATTGCCGCATTATAGGGAACACTAACCAAATTGATGCAAAACGAGAGGATCGATAACTGAAGAACCCAATTGGCAGCTTCAATTCTCTCTGCAGGAATATTCATTTTGCTATTTAAAAACCACAAACCTACAGATTCAGCGGCAACAACAATAACTGTCGACAAAAACAATTGAATTGTTACGGCAGAAGAAAAAATCCTTTTTAGTTTTTCTCGATTATTTTTTCCGAGTTCAAATGTCAAAAAACGACTGATTGCGGCAGAAAGAGAACCACTCAACATGGTAAACATAGCAACAACACCACCGACAACATTGTAAATGCCGAAATCTTCTACACCTAAAGTTTGTAGGACAACTCGGCTAGTATATAGGCTTACCCCCATCGTAAGCAGCATTCGAAAATAAAGTAGCAGAGTATTCTTTGCAATGCGCTTATTATTCTGTTGTTCAGAAGCAGACATCTCAGTCAATTTTATTTAATCCACACATTCGCATATTCATTGGAAATAAATTCCCAACTGTACGCGTTTGCAATTCGTCCAGTGCTTGCATTTGCCAAAGTCTTGATTTCATCTTCGGTCATAGCATCAGCATGTTCAATAGTCTTTGCGAGGTCACCCTTTTCCTTGGTCCAATAGATAGCGGTATCCTCGCCCACTTCCTTGTTGAATCCAACATCCAAAAGCAGGTTCAAATCAGAACTTGCAAGAGCTTCTAGCAGGCTAGGGTTGGTGCCACCAACTTCGTGACCATGGAAGTAGCCATAGGCCTTTTCACGAATCTTCATCAAAAGTTCCTGATCGTAAACAGTGCCAACGAACTTGATGCGAGGGTCCTTGTCAAAGCCGGTCTTTTTCTTCAATTCATTCAAGAAGGTTTCATTCACGTTGGTAATCAAAGCAAAACTTTTTTCAGTCTTACTCAACATGAACTCGCGGATCATCGTTTCGTAGTTGTTTTCAGGAACAAAACGTCCCACAACCAGATAGTATTCCTTGGACTTCAGGTTCTTTTCCTTGAGCCAGTTCAAGAACTTTTCATCGTTATCAGCCAACTTGCTACGACGTATTTCTGCACCATACGCAATGAAAGTCGTATTCGGCTTGTACTTGGCATAAGAACTGCGGATATACTTTTCGATATTCTTGCTATCGCAAATAAGTAAGTCAGCATGCTTCACCATGTGCCGTTCGGAATTTTTCCAATATTTGCGGACTGGCAAGGGCCATTTAGCACGGAGCCACTCATGACCATCAGGATTTACATAGAACACGCCACCGAGTTTATGGATTTGCTTCTGAAATTTTTTTGCAAAAGGGCCAATACGGCAAGCCAAGCAATAAACAATCGGGTGAGGTATATTGTGCTGTTTTATGTATTTGATAGATTGATTAATAGCTTCAACATCATAATAAATAGCCTGGGCAGCACCTATATTCGGCACCCTCACCTTGAAGCAACGGGCATTATGGTACTCAAATTCTTCATTTTCATCAGACTTACAGGCGACATGGTACTTAAAGCGCTTATCATCTTGATGATATTCAGTAAGCTTATCTACGAAGGTTTCATAACCACCGTATGCACCAGGGATTCCCTTGCTTCCTACAATAAAAATGTGCTGCACATCGTTCATTTTAAGTTCTCTTCTAGATTCTTTAAGACCAGTTACAATAAAACCATACCAAATTTTAGCCCATCGGCAACAAATCACAATACATCAATCTAGTGCTAATCCTTGCGGGATGTCGCATACGTTCAACCTTTTCTTCTTCTGTTTTAGGAGCCTTCATATACAAATCTTCTTCTTGTTCGGTTGAAAATAAAAAATGAAAGCCATTCTTGGAATAAAAATCCAAAACTCCCGGTTCGTTCTTTGCAAAGTGTAAATCGAGAAAGGAAATCAAACACGCGACTAACTCCTAACGGATTCCCGATTTTCTTAACATTTCTCTCATGGCGATAACATACGGTTCCACATCGCGATTGCGTTTTTGCGAAGCCGAAGCATAAGCGGCCTCATTGCGCTCCATTTGTTCACGGAACGCGACTGCTACCTCGCCATCTAACGTCGGAATTGCCTTAATTGCTATTGCCATATCTATTTCCTAGATTCTTCACTTCGTTCAGAATGATACCGGGTTAGCACCCAATTGCACTATATTCAAAACTTTCTTTCGTGAATCCGCGGCAACGATCGTTACCCGTATGGGCGGAGACTCGCGAGGTCCGTAGGGGCGAGCGAGGCTCCGTTTTATGAGCGTCGGGGCGGCGCGCAGCGCTGGCTCGGCGCCATAAAATAGAGCGTGACGGCACCTGTGGTGCCGGGCCGCCCACCAGTTCGCAGAGGTTCGCGATGTCGTTCATGAAGCTGATACGGGTCGCAAGCATGGAGTTTGCGGCGTACTTGATCATTTCGGCACTGGGAATATCGGTAAAGATGACGCGGAAGTTGTTCAGCATCATGGGGCGGTACAGGCGGGTCATCAGTTCCTTGGCCTGTTCGCTTTCTACGCCCACCACCACGCGGTCGGGCTTCATAAAGTCAACGATGGCGGAGCCTTCCTTAAGGAATTCCGGATTGCTGGCCACGTCAAAGGGGACCTTCACGCCGCGCTTGTCCAGTTCTTCCTGGATGGCAGCCTTCACCTTTTGGGCGGTACCAACGGGCACGGTGGACTTGGTAACAAGAACTGTATACTTCTTGATGTTCTGGCCAAAGGTGCGGGCCACGGCAAGCACATACTGCAGGTCGGCGGAGCCGTCTTCGTCGGGAGGGGTGCCCACGGCGCTAAAGACCATTTCTACATCGTCAAGGACGCTGGCCAGGTCGGTCGTAAACTTGAGGCGGCCTTCCTTCTGGTTACGGAGCACCATTTCGTCGAGACCCGGTTCGTAAATAGGAATCTGGCCCTTCTGGAGGGATTCAATCTTTGCCTGATTTACGTCTACACAAGTGACATTAACGCCCATCTCCGCGAAACAGGTACCACTTACAAGACCTACATAGCCAGTACCGACGATTGCAATATTCATCTTTAAGTCCTATTATTCCAAATTGGAACGATTACTCGGGCAAAAGGTAAAAAAATTACGAAAATACTACAAGGGTCTATTTTTTATTGTGCACCCCTAGAGCGACGGTAAAGGCTTTTTTACAAAAGAAAAGGGAATTTCGGCCATTTAGGTAAAATTATTTTTACAATAATAAAAATCCACCCTTGCGAGTGGACTTCGTTTTAAAGTTCCCGCTGGATTTCAAGGACCTGCGAAAGAGGGATGTCGAAGGTATCCGCAAGATCTTCGGGAGTTTTACCCTTCTGAAGATTTTTCTTAATCAGGTTCATGCGCTCCATTCGATGCTGTTCTTCTTGCAGTTTGCGTTCTTCTTCGCGCGCGAGAACAATGTGCCCAATCTGTTCGTCGATACTCATTGTACAAGCCACTTGCGCCTCCAAAAGTTCCTTGTCCTTGCCAGGGTCAACCGTGATACGAGCGACAGCGTCGTCAAGCACCGCATCGTTAAAAGCAGGGAGTTTGTCGCTGCTCCCGGCATGCTTCAGCAAATAGAGCCACTTGTCCTCGATGGTTTCAAGTTCGTCTACCGTCTTCGTGAAGTTGACCAAGTCAATGATAATATACTTAATTTCAGGTGCTAATATGATAAAAAAGCCTCCCTAAGGAGGCTTCTATTGTTACGCGTTCTGAAGTTCCCGCTGGATTTCAAGGACCTGCGAAAGAGGAATGTCGAAGGTATCCGCAAGATCTTCGGGAGTTTTGCCCTTCTGAAGATTCTTCTTGATCAGGTTTCGGCGTTCCGCCTCGTGCCTCTTGAGTCCCTCTTCAAGACCTTCCTGATGCGCGAGAACAATGCGCCCAATCTGTTCGTCGATACTCATTGTACAAGCCACTTGAGCCTCCAAAAGTTCCTTGTCCTTGCCAGGGTCAACCGTGATGCGAGCGACCGCATCGTCAAGCACGGCATCGTTAAAAGCAGGGAGTTTGTCGCTGCTCCCGGCATGCTTCAACAAATAGAGCCACTTGTCCTCGATGGTTTCAAGTTCGTCTACCGTCTTCGTGAAGTTGACCAGATCGATAATAATATACTTAATTTTTTCGGTCACCGGTCGGGCTGCGTTCTTTGCAATTGAATTTTCGCTGTAGATGCGCCAGGCATCGCGATAATTTTTATCAGAGTTGATCGGGAAATTACAAATCCAGACCGTATAGACATGCGGGATTTCGTAACGACGTTTTTCGCGCTCGGCAACATCCTTCGGGTCATTCGACGGATATTTCTTCTTGATTTCGGCATCAAAGGCCTTCTTTTCAATGCAGAGGAACGCACTCTCTTGCAAGATTACGCGTTCCACGAACGGCCGGACAGAGCACTTCTGCATTTCGATGTCGATGCTCTTGCCGGATTGCGTTTGCGCGTTGATATCAAGCCGCAAGCGGAGCAAATCCGTCGCGTGAACATCGAATTCCGAATCCTTGAAAGTAACACTTTCAATCTTGTCATCCGAGTGCAGAATTGCATTCAAGAAGCTCACCATCGCGGCTTCGTTTTTCAGCAGCCGCTTGAAGCCCGGGTCAAGCGTCACATCAAGGTACTTTGCGCTACTGTACTTTTTTAAAAGTTCCTGCTTTCTCGCCTGTTCATAGTCAAGGGAAACTCCAAGCGACTGCAGTGCCCCTTCAATTTCATATTCTTCTTTTGTCATTGCGTTGTTTCGCGTGCCGCCGGCAGCATTGCCGAACGGGGTTAAGCGCA
>JAZLFR010000031.1:0-86063 GCA_045615885.1 Fibrobacteraceae bacterium | reverse complement strand
TTTTCCAGTGTTGTCGGTTGTAGGCTGATGCCTGTCGACAGATAGTTCAATTAACAATTAAAAATGAATAATGAATAATGGAATGTCATTGCGAAATCCGTAGGATTGAAGCAATCCAGAACATGGTAAGTTACAGTTCCTGACTCCTGTCACTGATTCCTGCTTCCGTCTTCTGTCTTCCGTCTTCCGACTATTTTCTGTCCTCTGTTCTCTGTCTTCTGTCCTCCATTACAAAGAATCATAGATTTCCGTATAGATCCAGTAGTTGCCCATGCAGCGCTTTACGTAATCCCTGGTTTCCCAGTAGCTGACGTCTTCGGCGCGAATGTCCCATGGCAAACCTTCGCCTGCTGCCTGCCAACGCTTTGTCGGCTTGGGACCGGCATTGTAGTTGCCGAGCACATACATGTAATCGTCCTTGTATTCGCGCTTCAGGTCAATCAGGTAGCGAATGCCAAGGCGAATGTTCATGTAGCCGTTGTAGAGCATGTCTGGATTGAAGTTTTCGATCTGTTCAAGGTTTGCGAGGTTCTTGCCTGTTGCCGGCATAATTTGCAGCAGGCCGCGTGCACCGACGGGCGAAGCAATCTGGAAGTCGAAAATGGACTCCTGGCGCATTACGCTATATACGAAGTAAGGGTCAATGCTTGTGCCTGCGTATTTCAGGACTTGAGATTTGTATGGAACAGGGTACAAGAAGCGGAGAACAGAAACCGGTGCGTTGGCAAGGACGCCGCGGGCGATGTTGTTCTGGAAGGCGCGAGCCATGCGGTAGGCGAGAGCTGTTTCTCCATAGTTCGTGAACAGGTTACCGTAGGCAAAGAGGAATTCCAGGCGTTTGGAGTTCTTTGAAAATTCGCTCTGGAACATTTCGATTGCTTCATCGGCAAAACCGTACTGCAAAAGCTTTTCCACCTTCTTGTAGGCATCGACGGAGTAGCTTCCCTTTTTGGATTGCTGCTTTTTAACCCAGTTGATTGCATCGGCTTCAGACATTTCAACGCCGTGAACATACGGAATCTGTTCGCGTGGCAAAAGCTTGTTTTCTTCAAGCTTCAAGCGGCTGCGGTGTGCGTAGTAACCGAGCGGGAAGTCCTTGATGCAGTCGAGGTAGGCTTCGCGTGCGAGCGAATCCTTGCCCTGTGCCATGTAGGCATCGCCCAGGAACATGCGTGCACCGCTTGCGCTCCATGTGAACGGCAATTTTTTTGCTTCAAGGAAAGCCTTTTCTGCCTCGGCATACTTTTCCATTTTAATATAGACAAGGCCCACGCGGAACATTGCCCATTGGCGGCGATTGTTGCTGCCGAACTTTGCGTTAGCAAGCTGCTTGTAGCATTCGATTGCTTTTGTGTATTTCTTTTTCTGCTCAAACTCAAAACCGCGCAACCACAGGTTGTTTGCGTTTTCCTTGCCGAACTTGTTGGCTTCTGCAAGGCGTTTGTCAAGTTCTGCAATGGCCGCTTCGTTTCTCGTTTCATCTTTGCGCAAAAGCTTTAATGAGGAGTTGATCCATAGTGCCTTCGCCTCCACGGAATCAATCAAAAAACGGAACTGCCTGTAGGATTCTTCGTCACGGCCTGCGCCACGGAGCGCTACTGCGCGCTTTTCCCAAATGGTCTTGCGGGTGTCTAGGTCAAAGTTGCTTGGCGGCAGTCTGTTGAGCAGGGAATCTTCTGCATTTTCAAGTGTCGCGGAATCATTTTTTGCTGGTGCCGTTGCGATGTCCATTGCAATTACAGAATCAATCAGCGCAAGGCATTCTTCTGCAGGGGCGTTGTTGCAGGCGAGCTTTGCGTAGGCCCACTTTTCTTGCAAGGTTTCTTCCTTGGTGTCGCTATCGCGTAAACGTCGCACGGCTGCAAATGAAGAATCGGCCTTGTCGCCACCGGCTGCAAGCACGCGCAGGTAGGCCTTCTTTGCATTCTTCTTGTTGCCTATTGCTTCAGAAAGCTTTGCGTATTGAAAACGGAGTGCCGTGGAACGTTCGCCCTTTTGGTATTTGTTCAGGTAGGCTTCTATGGAGTCGGCCTTGTCTTTGTCGTTCAGAGCCGTATCTATGATGGAGGCTTCGGTACGCAAAAAGAGGGCAGTCTGTTCGAAATTGCTGGAGGTAAGTTCGGTTGCAGATTTTGCAAGAATTTCGCGCATGCCTGCGTAGTCTTTTCTGTTGAACTTGATTTTAGCCTTGCGAAGGAGTATGTTCCCGTTCAAGGCTTTGTCTTTATTCAAAAGCGTTTCATAGGCCGCATCGGCTTCGTCCCATTTACCGCTGTAGAACAGGCTTGCAGCCTTTGCAAATTCTCTGACGGTTTCGTTTGCAGATGAATCTTCGGCAATATGCTGCATGTATTCTGCGCGAATCACCTTGTTCTGGAATTCGCCCGGCACAACCGCCTCCTGCTCCGTTGGAGCGGCGTGCAGCGTCACGGAAAGAAGTGAAATGCAAACTGGAACAATGCCGAATTTAAGATTCATTTAATACTCCAAATATAGGGACTAGTGATTAGACGAAAGACGAAAGACGAAAGACGAAAGGAATTTTAGTTTCCAGTGCTTAAGGTATAGGGTTCAGGGTCTAGGGTATAGGGGTTAGTGAATGTTGATTTTCAGTGCTTTAGAGGTTAGAGATTAGGTTCTAGAGATTAGGGTAATTTTCTTGTATCTTGCATCTGGCTCTTGCATCTTAAATTGTCGGCTGTAGGCTGACGTCTGTCTTCTTACATCTTAACTTCCGTCTTCCTACTAACTACCATTATGCCTTGGCTGGCACGTAACTGGTGATTCCAAGGTCGGCGATAGCTTGCGCATAGCGCTGGTGCAGGTAGGCGTTCACGCTTGCTGCGTCATCGAGCTTCAATGTGTGCAAAGCAACTTCGTTCACATCTTCGTAGTTGATGGATCGAATGATTTTCTTTGCTTCCATAATGCTCCAGGGAGTCATGGAAAGTTCATCTACGCCAAGGCCAATCAACAGCAGAATGCTGAACGGGTCTGCACTCATTTCACCGCAAACTGCCACGGGAATGCCTTCCTTGTGGGCTGCTACAACGGTCATGTAGATCATGTTCAAAATCGACGGGTGGTGCGGTTCGAACATATCGGCTATCATTTCGTTTGTACGGTCAACGGCGAGTGTAAACTGGATAAGGTCGTTTGTACCGATGCTAAAGAAGTCTGCTTCCTTGGCGAGCTGCTCCACCTGCATCACTGCGGCGGGCACTTCGATCATGATGCCCACCTCAACATGCGGCAGCTTGTAGCCCTGTTCTTCCAGTTCCTGCTGGCAAGCCTTGATGTGTGCTTTTGCCTTGCGCAGTTCATGCAGGCCAGAAATCATCGGCAACAGAATGCGCAGGTTGCCCTGTTCGTTTGCTGTGAGCAAGGCCTTCAGCTGTTCATGGAAAATGTCAACGCGGTCAAGGCACACGCGAATGGAGCGCCAGCCCATGAATGGGTTGGATTCGTTGAGTGCAGAAATTTCAGAAACGAGCTTGTCGCCACCGGCATCCAAGGTTCGGATAGTTACCGGGCATGGGGCCAGTTCGTCGAGAATGTGCTTGTAGGCTTCGCGCTGCTCCGGCAAGCTCGGGAGCGAGTGGCCAAAGAACAAAAATTCAGAACGGTAAAGGCCAATGCCTGTTGCACCAAAGTCCTGCACCTTGTCGGCTTCGATCGGAAGTTCGATGTTTGCGTGCAAGGTAATGAACTTGCCGTCGCGCGTCATCGGTTCCAGCTGGCGCATCGTGAAAAGTTCACGCTGCTGCTGCAGGTAAACATCTTGCTTGCCCTGGAATTCCTTGATGTCGTTTTCGGTCGGGTTTACAATGACGAGGCCGAGCGAACCGTCAACGATTAAAAGGGCGCCTTCCTGTGCTAGCGCAGAAATGTTTCTAAGACCAGAAACTGACGGCACCTGCATGGCGCGGGCGAGAATGGAAGTATGGCTCGTGCGGCCACCGGAGTCCGTTGCAAAAGCAAGCACTTCGCCCGGCTGAATGCCCATCAGAATACTCGGGGTAAGTTCGTGGCCAACGTAGATTACCGGTTCGCTGAATTCGTGGGCCGTAGCCACCGGAGCGGAATCGTCGAGAATGGAGAAAATGCGGTTGTAAAGGTCGCGCATGTCTTGAGCGCGTTCCCGCATCATGTCGGACTGGATCTTCTCGAACTGCTGGATCAAGTCTGTAATTACAGAGTGGAATGCCCAACGGAGGGACTTGTGCTGCTTCTTGATTTTGCTGAGCACAGAACCCGTGAGTGTCGGGTCTTTCAAGATCATCAAGTGGGAATCGAAAATGCGCGCTTCGTTTGCGCCTACGCGTTCAAGCGTAGATTCCTTGATCTTTGTGATTTCCTTGAGGGTCTTTGCGATTGTCGATTGAAAAAGCTGGACTTCGGCACCGACTCTGGATTCCGGAATGTCCTCTTCTTCAATAGTCACTTCGCGGGCCGCAATTTTGTGTACGCGACCCATGGCATAGCCAGGGGACGTGGCTAGCCCGTTCAAAACATAGCGTGGCAGTTTAGGCTGGTTCTTCGTTGAAATTGTCATGGAACAGCTGCTCTAACTTCTTGAAGGATTCTTCTTCGTCGTCGCCGTCAATTTCCACTTCGATTTCAGATCCAGGAGGAACGGCGAGCATCATCACATTCAGAATGCTTTTGGCGTTTGCGCGCGTGCCTTCGAATATAAAGGTAATGTCGCTTTGCATTTGGCATGTCAAATCGACAATCATGCCTGCAGGTCTGGCATGTATTCCAAGTTTATTCGTTACCGTCAAAGTTTTGTTAATCATAAAGTCCTCAGAAAATATCCACGTTAATGTCAAGACCATCTTGCAAAATGATTCGGAACAGGCTGTCAGCCGAATTCAGGGTCTTTACGAGTTCGTCGTGCAAAGTGCGGTCGTTGAGCAGAATGCCCGCGGTATTGTCTGTTTTTTCAAGCTTCTGGGTAATGGATGCAAGGCGCTTGGTTACACCGTCGAGGTCGTCTATCAAGCCGTTTGCATTCTTCATAAGGTCGTCCGTGCCGGCGAACAGGTGGTCGATCGGCTGCTGCACATTGTCAAGCAGGGTGTTGACCTTGACGGTTGCGTCGTTCAGGCTTGCAAGGCTCTTTTTGAGTTGCGGGTCTGTTTCCTTGACAACGGCAATCAGGCGGTCTTCAAGGTTTTCTGCCTTGCCAAGAATCTTCTGGAAGCGGTTCTGGAATTCCGGGTTCGCGATCGTGCTGTCGAGCACCTTCTTCACGGACTTGATAAGAACCATCGTGCTGTCGCAAACTTCGCCGGCAAGGCCGATCGCTTCTGCGATACCTGCATCGAACTGGCCGTCAACCGTATCGTTCGGAGCGAAGTATTCCTTGGCGTCGCCAAGAATCATGCCGATCTGTCGTTCGCCCATGATGCCGATGTTCTGTACGCGGATCTCGGAATTCTTTGGAATCCTCACGTCGTCGCGCAGGCGGATCTTCACGGTTACGCGGTGGCCGGAAAGCTCGATCGTTTCGACCTTGCCGAGCTTCACGCCGTTGACTTTCACGGGGTCGTCAAGCTGGAGCGTGCTTACCTGCGTAAATCGCAAGTAGAATGTGTTGAATTTTTCACGGGGATCCTTGTCGTTCAAAAAGAATATTCCGAATACAAGAATGACAACAGCCAAAAGTACAACCAGGCCGACTACGAGATATAGAGAAGAATTCTTTTTCATTATGGAACTTAATGTAGATAAATCTCTTTATATCATGAGAGATTTGTTCTGGATTGTATGGCGATTATCAAACGTATGTAAATATTTATGTACAAATTTGTGGTAAAAAAAAGCCCCCAGTTAAGGGGGCTTGCAAAAATGGATTTGCCGAGTCTTTGTTGCTAGTCCACTCTTACGACTGGGCTGTTTTCTTCCATGCCGTCAACGTGGCGTTCGAGGAAGGTGCGGAGGAGCTCTTCGCGTTCAGCCTGCTGGAGTGCAAATTTTTCACGGCCACCATGCTGCTGCATATATACGTCGAGGTAGGTCATGAGCACGCCGCCGGCGACGGACACGTTCATGGATTCCGTGATGCCGTATTGCGGTAGCTTGAATTCGTAGTCGGCGGCAGCAAGGGTGTCTGGGTGGTTGCCGTGGAATTCGCTGCCGAGGTAGAATGCCATTGGCTGGCTAAGGTCGAGGTCGAGCACGGAGTTTGTTGTGTTGGTGCTTGCGACTGCAATTTTGTAGCCCTTTGCACGCAAGGTTTCCATGCACTTCATGCGCTGCTTGTACAGGTAGATGTTCATCCATTTAAAGGAACCCTTCAAAATGGACTTGTTGATCTTGTACGGGTTCATTTCTTCAATGACATGGACATCTTGCAAACCGAAAACTTCGGCGGTGCGGATTACTGCAGAAATGTTGTGCGGGTCGAACAAGTCTTCGAGCACCATGCAAAAGTGTCTGGTACGCTTGGAAGCTACTTCTGTCAAAAGTTCCTTGCGACGGTCAGTGACTTGTGCCAAAAGTTCTTCGAGGCTCTTTCTATTTTCCATTTTGCGTACCTTCCTGCTTTTTTTGTTCTGCAATCTTCATGGCGTCGCCGAGTTCCCACTTGCGACCACCAACAACTTCTTCAAATGCTTTCAATAGTTCCTGGTCTTCTTGAGAAGTAAAGAGTTTGCTTTTTGCGATAGGCTTCTTGTTGCCTTTTGCATAAGTTTTTGCCGATCCTACAACATCTTTCACAATTCGGTCAAGTTTCATGTTGACTACCTTGCGGAACACGTCCATTTGCATAATGGAATTTAAAATCGGGTTGGCCGGGAACACGATTGCCGTGAGCTTGTAGTTCATTTCACCCTTGGTGTTTTGCTCCATGTCTAGGTAGGCGACTGCAATGCCCTGCAAACTCCATTTCAAGACCTTTGCTCGGCCGTAGCCAAGGAACACGTTTCGCATGAGTTTCTTTGTGCCCGCACTGTCCTGGAGAGCCCAGATAAAGTCGCCAGAAAGGCTTCTGCCGTTGGAACCGGAGAATTTGCGATGGTCCTTGGAGGTGTAGTGCAATTCGTAATTTTCATCTTGATAGGCGTTCACAAGCTTGGCGGTAAATGGCATGTAGTCAAAAAGGAAGGCCATCATGCTCGGCGTTGCCGGGAGGGAACCTTTGTATTCGTAGATTACGCGGTATTCGCTGCCAAGCTTGCCGTAGAGTTCTTCGCCGACTTTGGATTTCGGGTCAAGCCCGCGTTTTGAAATTTCCTTGAACGGCTTGCAGAATTCTTCGTCGTATTTGACTTTGCCAAGCGGTTTCAAATCTTCCTGGCTGCACTGCTCGAGCGTGATTCCCAAGCATTTTTGAACGGCGGGGCAGAGCTGAGCCTTGTCAGCTGCCATAGAGAATACTGCAAAAATGCAAAGAAATAAAATCGAGTTACGCATAGGTTCCACAAAAATAGTAAATAGATTGGATAACGGAAGACGGAAGACAGGAATCAGGTCGCACCTTCGGTGCTTTGAGGTGTGAGGTCGTTCGCTGCGCTCACTTTGAGGTAATTAAGATGCAAGACAGAATACAGGAATCAGTAACAGGAGTCAGTAACAGGAGTCAGGAACTGTAACTTACCGTGTCATGGCGAGCAAAGCGCGGCCATCCAGGGCAATGTTCTGGATGGCTTCAATCCTATGGATTTCGCAATGACATTCCATTATTCATTATTTATTAATTAAACAATCAGACAACAGACGTCAGCCTACAGCCGACGCATTGGAAATCAACATTCCACTAACCCCTAGCCCCTAAATCCTAGATCCTAATAACCCCTCTCGTCTTTCATGGCTTTGCCATAGGATGTGGCTGCACTCGGTCATCCCCAAGCAAGCTTGGTCGCGACACTCGTTTGCACACATCTCGTCTGTAGGCACGCAGTGCCGTTCTCTCGTCTATTCTATACCCTAAATCCTAGATCCTATTCTTCTATGGCCTCATTTCAAGGGAATCCAGCGGAATGATGGTAACGTTGCCGAGACTTTCAAGAACTGCCTTTGGAGCGACGACGGAAATGGTCATCTTACCGTAGTCAAAGTACTTGGCGGTCATTGCCTTCACGTCTTCTGCCGTGACTGCATTGATTTCGCGAACGTATTCATCGAAGTGGTCCATCTTTTTGCCTACAAATTCATTGTCTGCAAAAGTGCCGGCAGTTTCTTCTGCCGTAGAGAACATGCTTGGCAGGCTTTCGATGAGTGTCTTTTTGGCTAGTTCAAGTTCCGTTGCTGTCGGACCTTCTGCGGCGAGTTTTTCTATTTCCTGCTTAATCAAGTCAAGGGCCTGTTTGGCACTTTCAATTTTTGTTTGCAAGGCGATAGTCGTGAGTGCAGTGTCGTTGTAGCTGTTGCCGACTGTGCTATAGATGCTGTAGGCAAGGCCGTTGTTGGAACGCACCTGTTCCATGAGTCGTGAAGAGAAACTGCCTCCGCCAAGAATGAAGCTTGCGACAACAGCCTTGTAATAGTCCGGGTGTGGGCGCTTGATGAATGGCTGGTTTAGGGCTATGTTCGCCTGCGTTACTTCGCGGTCCACGCCGTAGATTCCAGGCTTGTTCAAAAGAATTGTTGTTTCAGCCGTGTCTAAAGTTTTTGCAGGTTCAACATTCCAGTTCTTGAAATAGTCTGTGAGGAATGCAATTACGCTGTCTCGCGGCAAGTCGCCTGCGAACGAGAATACGATTCTGTTCGGTGTGAATTTTCCCGGTGCGAACTTTTGCAAGTCGGCTACAGAAACCTTCTTGTATTCATCTGCGTTTGCGTCCCAGAGACGCGGGGAACTCTGGTAATTAACCTTTGCTTTTAATGCGCCGAGAACTGCGGCCGGAGTGTCAAAGCGGCGCTCGTATGCAGTTACAAAGTTTGCCTTCTGGATTTCGAGCCTTGCGCTGTCAAAAGCGGGCTTTGTGAAAATGTCGCGGGCCATGTTCGCCGTGCTGTAGAAGTCCCTAGAAAGACTGTTCACGCTGAAGTGGCTGGAGCGTGTGCCTACGCCACCGCCAATGCCTGCACTGATGAATTCCAGCGAGTCGTCGATTGCCTGTGCGCTCATGACTTTGGAGCCACCGTTCTTGAACATTCCCGAAAGAATTTCCTTGGCGGCAATTTCTTCGGCAGATTTTGGAACCGTGTATTCACGGAACATTACGCTAAGGCTTGCAAGTGGCAAGGACTTGTCTTCTACGATGTAGCCGGTGATGCTATCTGAAATTACGACGCGGTAAGTTTCTGGGCGCGGTACAACGTACTTGAATTCTGGGTATTGAATGTCCTGGTACTTTGCTGGGTTCTGCGGCTCGCTTGCATTGTTTAGTACTACGCTATCTTTTGCAACGCTAATTTCTGGAGCCTGCTTTGTGGCTTCCGTTGTCGGAGTCGTGCCTGCACATGCTACAAGTTGTGAAATTAAGAAAATGGAAAATAGGGCGGCAATAATTCTCTCGTCTCTCGTCTCTCGTCTTTCGTCTTTCATCTTTCGTCTCTCGTCTCTCATTACTTGCCCTCCTCCGCGTTTTCATCTTTCAGCAAAATGCCCGTAGTGGATTTTTTCTTTACGAATGTTTTCTTTGCAACTGCCTGAACCTGTTCTGCAGAAACTTCGTCGAGTTTGTCTGCCCAGTTCAAGAAGATTTTGTAGTCGCCATACATTTCGTACCAGGCAAGCATTGTTGCAACATTTTCCATGTCACGGAGTGCGCGGACTGTACCCGCATAGGCCACATTCTTTACCTTTTGAAAATCACGTGCACTCACGGTTTCGTTCTTCAATTTTTCAAGTTCTTCCCAAACAATCTTTTCCACCTTTTCTGGGTCAGCGTCCGGACGCATCTGAACGGTAACGCTGAATTCAGAAACGTACTTGTTCGGGCTGTTGCTTGCCTTTGCGCTCACTGCGAGTTTTTCTGTTTCTACAAGTCGCTTGTAGAGCCTGCCTGCCTTGCCGTTCAAAACACCTTCGGCAATGTCGAGTGCGTAGATTTCAGGGTCGCCAACTTCTGGAGTCTTGAATACAACGGTAAACAAGTTCGGGGCGTCCTTCCTGCGTACAACAAGGCGCTTTTCTCCAGCCTGTTCGGGGTCGCGAATCGTGAGCGTCGGGAACTTTTCGCCAGCAGGGATTGCGTCGAAGTATTTGTGAATCAATTCCATTGTTGCCGTTGTATCAATATCGCCTGCGAGTACAAGAATTGCGTTGCGCGGCTTGTAATACTTGCGGTAATGTTCTTCGGCCTGTTCACGAGTCAAGTTTTCAATGTCAGAAGGCCAGCCGATTGTTGGAACTCGATACGGGAATGCTTCGTAGATCATGGAATTCATGGTCTCGTAAAAACGACCCGTTGGGCGGTCGTCATAGCGCATGCGGCGTTCTTCGCGAACAACGTCACGTTCGGAGTAGAATTCTCTAAGGATTGCGTTTTGCATGCGGTCCGATTCAAGCCACATGAAAAGTTCAATCTTGTCTTTCGGGAGTGTGACGATGTAGGCTGTCATCAAGTCCGTTGTAAACGCGTTGAGACCGGTGCCACCTGCAGCCTGGTAAGCTCCCCAGAGTTCTTCCTTTACAAGAATCTTGCGGTGTTCTTCCATAGTCTCGTCAAATTCCTTGCCGAGCTTTGCAACGGTGCTTGTATCGCCAGCAAATTTTGCATCGCGAATCAATGCTTGCAGAGAGTCTTCCTTTGCCATGAATTTGGCGTCTGCAATGCTGTCTGTAACGCCGACCTTCTTTGTGCCCTTGAATAGTTCATGTTCAAGCAAGTGGGCAAGCCCTGAACCGCCCGGAACTTCGTGCACGGAGCCTGTTACATAGAATAGGCGGCAGCTCACCGTAGGAGCCTGTGCATTCGGGTGCAAAAGGACTGTCAAGCCGTTGTCAAGGACTTCCTTGTGAACTGGCAAGTTGACTGCAAAAACATTGGTTGCAAAAATGGCGGCGCATGCGCCGAGCAAGTGAGAAATCTTCATGGAATGTAAAATAGAAAATAGTTGCGAGGTCGTTGCTGAGTGCCAGGAAATGATTTATATGCAAGAAAGAAGACAGAAAACAGGAGTCAGTGACAGGAGTCAGGAATTGTAACTTACCATGCCTTGGCGAGCGGAGCGCGGCCAGTTAGGGGCAATGTTCTGGATCACTTCGCGTTGCTCGATGACAAGTTAAGAGAGGACAGAGAACAGAAGACAGAAGGAAGACGGAAGTCAGAAACTAGAAACCTGAAACTAGAAACCTGAATATGCCTGGAGCTAGTAACTAGTAACTAGTAACGAATTCTTTAGAGACTAGGTTCTAGAAACTAGAGACTAAAAAACGCACATTTACATTCCCTAACCCCTAGATCCTAAATCCTAGATTCTAATAACCCCTCTCGTCTCTCGTCTGTAGGCACGTTGTGCCGTTCTCTCGTCTATTCTAGCCCCTAGATCCTACATTCCCTTTGTCTTTGGCAATGTCGTATGGGTCAATGTGTACAAGTGCGTCAACGACATTTTCTCCACTGTTGATTAAAGCTTGCTCTACAGCTTCCGAAAGATCGTGGGCTTCGATCAAGGTCATGTCGTTTGCTACGACAATGTGCAAGTTTACTTGCAAGTCGCTGCCGATGTAGCGTGTGCGGAATTCGTGAATGCTGATTACGCCTGGAACATTCAAGGCGATTCCTTTCAATTTTTCGCAAACCTCGTCGCTTGCTGCCCCATCTGTAACCTGGTACATGCCTGGCTTGATGATTTCGTAGCCAGAATGAATGATCAAAAAGCCAACGACCAATGCACCGACAGAGTCCACGAACCATAGACTAGGGAACGCAATGGAAACGAGGACTGCAATCACAACAGGAATGGAGCTGAATGCATCGCTTCTGTGGTGCCAAGCGTTTGCTTCAAGTGCCTGGCTGCGCAGCTTTTTACCCTGTGCTCGCGTGTAGCGGAATACGAGTTCCTTCGCAATTACGGAAAGCAAAGCGACAGCTGCAGCGATGTATTCTGGGTGCGAACCTTCGCGGTTTGCAAGCGCCGTAATGGCGTCGTAGCCAAGAAACACGCCTACGCCAATGACTGCAAGCCCAATGCCAATGGAGATGAGCGTTTCGAAACGCCTGTGTCCGTTTGGGTGGTTTGCATCTGGCGGAGAATTCCAAAAGCGCGAACCGATGAGAATGGCTGCATCTGTCGCCAGGTCAGAAGCGCTGTGGATTGCATCTGCGAAAAGAGCTTGGGAATGCCCTACCACGCCAGCCACGAATTTTGTGGCTGTAAGCCCCAGGTTGACCGCGAGGCCGATCCAGGTAACCTTACGGACTTGCGGCCCGTCGTCTTTTTTTGCAATGCGAGTCATGGCCCTAATATAACAAAGCTTTTGCCAGCCTGCTATCTTCTTCTATCGTGTTCCGGGTCAATCTGTTTTTCGTTTATTGGCGGCATTTCGTCTATTATGGCCTGGCGCTGCAAGTCAAGCTCTGCTGCACGGTAATCTTCTTCCGTGGTGTCGTTCGGGTCCCAAACGACAACCTGGTTACGGCCATTCTGCTTTCCCTTGTATAAGGATTGGTCTGCAAGCTGAATGCTGCGGTCTGCGCCAAGGCGGGCATCGTAGAGAGAAACGCCGACGGTAATCGTTACTGGGATTCTTTCTTCGCCATAGAAAATTTCAAGTTCTTCGACTGTTTTGCGGAAACGTTCTGCAACGACTGTTGCTCCTTCGAGGCCTGTTTCCGGAAGCATCACCAGGAATTCTTCACCACCCCAGCGTGCCACGAAGTCGTACTTGCGAAGCAGCCCGCGAATAGTAGTTGCAACCTGCTTGAGAACGACGTCGCCACAGTTGTGGCCGTATGTGTCGTTGATGTGCTTGAACTTGTCGATGTCGATAAATATGAAGCAGAACTCGCGGCGCATGCGCACTGCACGGTGGGCTTCCTGCTGAATCTTTTCGCGAAGGTCACGGCGGTTCGGGAGCCCGGTCAGTTCGTCTGTGCGAGACATGATGTCTAGCTGGTTCTTGGCTTCTTCGAGTTCCTTTGTGCGCTTTAGAACCTGTTCTTCCAAGTATTTCTGGTGTTCATTCAGCTGTTTCATCTGCTTTTGGATAAGCTCAAGCATCGCATTGAACGATCTTGTAAGGATCCCGATTTCGGTCTTGTCGCCAGTGTCTGGGAACTTGTCTGCGTCAAAGTTACCTTCGCTAATAAAATTGATATGCGAAATCAAGCTGCGAAGCGGAACCATGAAGCGCAAGAACAGGAAACTTATGACTATGATTGTAGCAAGGAGGACAATGCCCAAAATTATGAGAAGGTTGGTGATTGCAGAGTAAATTTGCTTTTCGACTTCGTCTTTTGACTGCAATGAATAGACGCCAAACTGGAACATCGGGTTGCTTGTGTACGAGAAGAGATATTCCTTGCCGTCATTTAGCTTTACGAACGATGAATGTTCGTTTTTAAGCTGCTGGGGGGCTGGCAAACCAAGGCTCTGCACAGTTGTCTTGCCGTTTGTGGCCAACTGCAGATTTGGGTGCATCAAAATGCTTCCGTTTAAATCTGTTGCAATCAGGTAGGATTTGTCGTCGATTTTTTGAGGATTTTTATTCCACAGGCGCCTAAAAGAAAAGCTTGCCGCAAGGGAACCGTTGGCTGTTGCTCGGGAACCGACTTGCATGGCGAACATCTTCTTCGGCTTGTCTTCTTCCCAATACCATTCAGAAAGGAACGGCCTTACTGGACTGATCTTTTGAAATTCCCTAAAGGAACGGTGCTCGATGATGGTGCGTACGGAGCCTACCTGTGAATTGTCGCAAATCAACTTGTCGTTGCGATCGTAGAGCAATACATATTCGCCCGTCGTAAAGAGCGGAGAAACATCGAAACTCTTCAAAAAGCCGGAGGATTCCACGGAATCTAGGGCGACAATGGAAGATGTTTTGGTTAATAGGGAAAGTTGCTGTTCAAATAGATCGAGTTCCTGCTTGATCGAAGCAGCCATGTCTTTGGCTTTGTCTTGGTTGACCTGGGTCGCCGCTGCGGTGAGGCTTTTTTGTTGCGAATGGATAAACCACACCGTAACGCCACCCATCAGCACGGTGATGGTGAGCACCAAAAGGATAAGGCATCTAAAGAGAAGGCTGTCTTTAAACGATCTAAAGTTCATCAATTACTTTTTCCGTCGGTAGGTGAAAACGAACCCGGCGATTATAGCCAAGACTAGTAGGGCTATAGTATAGGTAATTGGGGTGGAAGATACGGTCTTGTTTTCTTCAACTTTGTTTTCATCTGCGTTTTGTTTCGGTAAGTTTACCTTGGAAAAGTAAACTGGGTCCCAAATTTTTTGGAATTGTTCGAAATTCAGGGAGGCTGTTGCATTTTCGTTGCCTAGGAGCGAATTTAGTGCAATATCGTTCCTTGCGAGAATTTCGTATACCTTTTCGTCTGTGTACAAACCTTCGAATTCAAGCAGTGACCAGATTTCGCTGAACATGGATACTAGAATTCTTTCGACTTCACCCCAGAGCGGGAGGCTCGGGTAAGCGTGGCCGTTCTTCATGCATTCAAGAAGCGGGGTGTAGATGGAATCTTTTGCCCAATCCTTGAGAACATCTTCTGCCGGTGGTAAAAAGCCGATGTGCTTTGTGTAAGCATCCAAAGAAGCGTCGGAAGTCAGGAACTTCAGGAGTTTGAGTGCGTCGTCCCGGTTTTCATATTTTGCCGGAATGGCAAGGTTTGAACCGCCAATGAAGCCGACGCTGCCTGCAGAACCCTTAGGCACAGGGAAAATCTGCAAGCCATCTTTGCCGATCTGGGAATACATGAGACCGCCTTCTGCATTCGGAATGCGGATCTGCATGGCGAGTTCAGTTGTGTTCAAGATGAAGGCTAGCTGGCCGTCGCAGAACAATTGCGTAATTTCGACTGTGTTCTTTTGGAGGTGTTCGCGGGCTACAAGGGAATCTTTTACGAATTTCAGGTATTGTGCGATGCCGCGAAGCGTGTTCTGTTCCAAAATTGCAGAGTGAGTCTTGCCATTTTCCGTTCGAACGAAGTGGCCGCCTTCTGACCAGACCCAGGGAGCGAAGTTGTGAGGAATGTTCCAGTCGCTTTTGCCCGGAAATGCATACGGTTCAATTGGCGTGCCGTCTTCGCGAGTAAGGTTGGCTTCCTTTACTTTTTTCAGAACATTTGTGAAGCCTTCGTATGTTTCAACATCTTTTGCAGTGATGCCGAGCTTTTCGAGTACCGACTTGTTACCGATGAGAGTTCTTGCGTCAACGAACCAAGGTACGGAATAAATCTTCGGGTCGCCTTCGATGTGAGTTGTTCCGAAGCTGACCGGCAAAAAACGCTCTGCCTTGATGTCCTTCATGTAAGGGTCAAGGTTCAGGATTGTGCCGCGTGAGGCAAAGTACGGAATCCAGGTTGTGCCGAGCTGCACGACTGCCGGCAGGTCCTTGTCTCCATTGAGGGCATTCGAAATGCGGCCCCAGGCTTCGCCCCAGTCAAGCACAGTGACTTCTGCCTTGATTCCTGTTTCAGCAGTGAATTTTGCAAGTTCAGATTCCAGCTTTTCTTTAGGAGATGCCCCGTTCGGCATAATCCAGATAGAAAGAGGTTTGGCAGCAAATGCAGTTGTTGCAGCTAAAAGGGCAGACAATAAAAGGGTACGCGTTTTCATAAAAGCCTCACAATTTATCACAAAATAAAATTTTTTTTGAAAAAAAGAAGGATTTTTTTTTGATTGATTGCAACGAAGAATAGCATCGGGGCATCCAAATTGCTAGTTTAAGGGAAAACTTTATAGATATATGTGGAAATTTTTGAAAATTTTAGTGTTGCTGGCTGTTTTTGCCGTAGTCGGAATTGGAATATTCCGATATCTGGGCGAGTCTTCGGAAGTCAAGGTTGGCGATCTCGTCAGTGAAAAACTGGAACGTAGAACCATTCGCACTACAATCTCTGCTACAGGCAGCTTGGAGCCTGTGGACAAGGTGGAAGTCGGCACGCAGGTGTCTGGCGACATTGCAAAAATTTATGTGGATTACAATTCCAAGGTAAAGAAGGGGCAGGTGCTTGCCGAGCTTGACAAGTCCAAGTTGCAGGCAGTTCTTTTGCAGGCGCAAATCGCGCTGGAATCAGCCGAGAACGATTACAAGTTCAAGACTTCTACCTATGAGCGCACAAAGAGGCTTGCCGATGCAGGGAGTGCAAGCGCCGTGGACCTTGAATCTGCCGAATACAGCATGAATGCGGCAAAGTTTTCTGTATCCCGCAGCAAGAGTGAGGTGGATCAGGCCAAGTTGAATTTGAGCTACGCTACTATCAAGAGTCCGATTAACGGGGTCGTTTTGGAGCGCGCCGTAGATGTCGGGCAGACCGTGGCTGCTTCCATGAGTACGCCGACGCTCTTTATGCTTGCCAAGGATCTTTCGCAAATGAAGGTGATGGCCGATGTAGATGAAGCTGACATCGGAGCCGTGAAGGCAGGACAGGAAGTTGAATTTACCGTAGATGCCTTTTTGGAAGATACCTTCAAGGGCAAGGTGCAGGAAGTTCGCTTGAACCCGACGACAACTTCGAATGTCGTTACCTATACGGTCGTGATTACGGCAGAAAATCCGGAACAGAAGCTTTTGCCTGGCATGACTGCAACGTGTACAATCGTAACGAAGGAAGTGAAGGATGCTCTTGCGCTCCCCGTGAAGGCTACGAAATTTACCCCGGCGGAAGGAACTCCGCAAAAGGCTCCTGCAGAGGGGATGCCTCCGAAGGGACCGCCTCCGGCAGGAAAGTTTGGCAATGAAGGAATGCCTCCTCCGGACGGCATGGGACTGCCGCCTGGAATGGGGGGTAAAAAGAAGCCGGGCAAGCGCATGGCTGGCAATGGCCCGAAAATTACATGGGTCAATGTCGGCGGGGTGGTGGAAGCGCGCCCAGTAAAGACCGGTCTTTCTGACGGTGTTTATTTGGAAGTTTTACGTGGCTTGTCTGATGGAGATTCCGTTGTGGTTTCGCAGGAAGACCCGACGATGAAAGAAAAAAAGGTTGAAGGTGCAGTAAGCCCGTTCATGCCTGGCCCGCCAGGGAAAAAGAAGAGGTAGTTAGATAGGAGTCAGGAATCAGTAGGAAGACGAAAGACGTAAGACGGAAGTTAAGAAGCAAGAAAGAAGACAGAGGACAGAAGAAAGTAGGAAGATATAAGACGGAAGACTGAAGAAATTGTAGCTTACCGTGTCTTGGCGAGCGAAGCGTGGCCATCCAGAAAAAGAAATGAGGTCGCACCTTCGGTGCTTGAGGCGTGAGGTCGTTCGCTGCGCTCACTTTGAGGTAATTGTAATTACAAAACCTCATACCTCTAGATGCGAAGCATCGACCTCAAAGCGAAACGACCTCATACCTCTCAGTCGACAGACGCTAGCCTACAGCCGAAACATTGGAAATTAACATTTCACTATACCCTAGACCCTATACCCTAAACATTGGAAACCAACATTCACTAACCACTAGATCCTAGCCACTAGATCCTAATAACCATGACCCCAATCCTTTCCATAAAACATTTGCATCGCGATTTCAAGATGGGCGACGAAGTGGTTCGCGCTCTTCGTGGCGTATCGTATGATATTTACCCGGGTGAATTTGTTACCATCATGGGAACGAGCGGTAGCGGCAAAACGACCATGCTGAACATTCTTGGCTGCATGGACAAGCCTACTAGTGGCGAGTACATTTTGGATGGGGAACATGTAGAAAGCTTGAAGCGAGATGCCCTTGCAAGAATCCGCGGGAACAAGATCGGTTTTGTGTTCCAGAGCTACAATTTGCTTAATAGAACGACTGCTATCGAAAACGTGGAACTTCCGCTGTTGTACAATCCCAAGATTTCTGCAAGGGAGCGCCGCGAACGAGCCGTCGCCGCGCTCAAGCGTGTTGGCCTGGAAGGCCGCATGGAACATTTGCCGAACCAGCTTAGCGGCGGGCAGCAGCAACGCGTTGCTATTGCCCGCGCGCTTGTGAATGACCCGGTAATCATCCTTGCCGACGAAGCTACCGGCAACTTGGATACGCGCACAAGCTACGAAATCATGATGCTTTTTCAGGAACTGAATAAGCAGGGCAAAACGATCATCTTTGTGACGCATGAACCTGACATTGCGACTTTCAGCAGCCGCACGATTACGCTGCGCGATGGCCTTTTGCGCAAAGATGTAAAGAACGAAAATATTCAGGATGCTCGTGCGGCTCTTGAAGCCCTGCCGCCTCCAGAAACATTTGAGGAAGATGCATGAGCCCGCTGACTTTGATTCGCATTGCCTTCAAGGCATTGTTCAGAAACCGCATGCGCACGGCGCTTTCCATTCTTGGCATCGTGATTGGCGTTGCCGCGGTCATTACCATGGTCGCCATGGGCGAAGGTTCCAAGCAGTCCATTCGTGAAAAGATGACTGCGATGGGAACAAATGCTATCATCATCATGCCGAACCAGCAGCGTCGCGGCGGGGTGCAGATTGATGGCGGCGGAGCGAAACTTGAAGAAGCCGATTTGTATGCGCTGAAGGAAAATGTTCCATACATCAATGCCGTGTCGCCGATGATTACAGTTGGCGGCCAGGCCATTGTTGGCAACAACAATTCGCCAACGCCGTTGAGTGGCGTTTCTGCCGATTACCTGATGATCCGCAACTATGAAATTGCCGATGGCGTGATGTTCGATGACGAAGCGGACCGCATGGCGAAAGTTTGCGTAATCGGCCAGACAGTAATCAAGAATTTGTTCCCCGAAGGGGATCCAATCGGCAAGACAATCCGTTACAAGAGCATTCCGTTAAAGGTTATTGGTACGCTCAAGGGCAAGGGCGCCGGCGATTTTGGCCAGGATCAGGACGATGTCATTTTTACTCCGTACCAAACGGTTATGCGACGCTTCAATTCAACGACGGAAATTCGCCAAATCTATGCGAACTCCATTGGTGAAGGCTACGCTGTGCAGGCTACGGAGCAGATCATGGCGGTGCTCAAGGAACGCCGAGGCTGGGTTAAACCGATGGATCCGTTCCGCATCTTTACACAGGAAGAAATGCTTGAAATGGTGACGAGCACATCGAATTTGCTTTCGATTGTGCTTACTGTAATTGCCGGCATTAGTCTATTTGTCGGTGGCATCGGCATTATGAACATCATGTATGTTTCCGTTACGGAACGCACCAAGGAAATCGGGCTTCGCATGGCTATTGGCGCCCGTGGGCGTGACATTCTTTTACAGTTCCTTTTTGAATCTGTAATTATTAGCCTGCTAGGCGGCTTCATTGGAATTTTGCTTGGCTGTACTGCGTCATTTGCCGTACGAATGCTTTTGAACTGGCCAATGAATGTGACCGTTTCAAGTATCGTCGTGAGTTTTGGCGTCTGCTTTGTGACTGGCGTGTTCTTTGGTTGGTACCCGGCCCGCAAGGCGAGCCGTTTAGACCCTATCGAAGCTCTTCGCTTTGAATAAGGGCTCCTCCCATGAAGTTGTCGCTCGGGTCGGCAATGACTTTGACTTTGTCGTAAAAGGCTCCGGATTTTTTTGCGGCTGAAAATTTGTTGGATTTTGCGGCCAGTGCATTGTAGAGGCAGCTGTAATCTAAGTCGGCACAAAAAATGTCCGGTTCAATTCCTATGTCGTGGTACGAAACTTTATTGTTGTCGTAAATCATCATTGAAGTAACGTAGATTAGTGCTCCTGTTTGTGTTTTCCAGTGACTTTGGCCAATGCCTTTTCCGTAGGTTGTCGTTCCTGCGAATTGCACGCGTGAAGAATCCCGCTTTAGAGCTGTAATGAAAATTTCAGCACAGCTTGCTGAATACTTGTTTGCCCACAGCATTATGTTCCAATTTTCACCAAGGTCCCCATTGCTGCTTTTGTATGTGTTCCAGACTTTGTGCCCCTCGTTATTCCTGGAAATTGAAGAAAAGTGAGTTTTGTACATGGGGCCTTCGCCCAAAAACAGATCGGCAGCGGCAGTGCATTGGTCAATTTGCCCGCCGGGATTGTTGCGCAGGTCAATCACGACCGTTTGTGTAACGCCCTGCAGCCTGGATACAATGCTGTCTAGTTCACCAAAGGTGCCCATTTCCCTATTGTATGTCGATCCTGCAAATTTTGTAATCTTGATTATTGGATTTCCGGTTACAAGCGTGTCTAGGAATACTGTGGGCACATAGACATTTTCTCTTGGAATAAGTAAAGTCGCTGTGTCATTTTCAAAAGCGTAAGTGAGAGTTGCCGTATCTCTCTTTGCTCTTGCCGTGTAGAAAATGCTGCCGCTTAAATCTCCTTTCAAAGATTCGTCGTTTATGGCAAGAAGCGTGGCGTGACGCGGAAGACCTGCTCTTTCTGCAGGGCTTCCCGGGTAGATGCGCTCGGCGACCAGCGGAAATTCTTTGTCTATGTAAGCAACCAATTCAAAGCCCAGGGTGCCGTTGTTGATGCTTGTCGTCATTTGCTGTTCGTCTTCGTCTGCTTTTACCGGAGGCACATATCGTGTATATTTGTCAGGCACCGCTGCAAAAAGTTCTGCAGGGGTGGAATAATCTTCTTTTGCCGGTAGGTTGTCAAAGTAGTATTGTTTTTCTAGAATCCAGTAGGCGTATTCATATTCGGTGTAGGAACCGGTACTCTCCACCGGGTTTTCTAGGGAGCAGGCGCAAACGAGGCACAAAAAAAGGAATGCAAGTCCCTTTTTCAAGAGATGCATTCCATTGTGATGATTTGCTTTTGAATTAAGCATCGATTTTTGCAGTCAGTTTCTTGGAAAGTGCCTTGATGGTATCTTCGGAAATCTGGTTTTCTGCAATGGAAATTGTTTCGAGCTTTTTGCAGTCAGCAAGTGTTTCTGGCAAGTTTTCAAGCTGGTTCTTGTCGAGAATGAGCTCGCGCAAGTTTTCGAGCTTGCCGATTTCGCCCGGGATTTCGGTAAGCTGGTTGCCAGAGACTACGAACACTTCGAGTGCCTTGGCTCCGCCGATTTTTGCAGGAAGCGCTTCGAGACTGTTATTGTCTACATAGAACTTGCGAAGGCTTTCAAGCGTAAAAATTTCGGCAGGGAGCTCTGCGAGCATGTTGTCGTGCAGGCTGATTTTTTCGACTTTTTGCCAGTTCTTTACGGACTTCGGCAAATCCTGCAGCTGGTTCTGGGCGATGTTCACTTGCTTCAGGTTCTTTAGCTTGCCGACCGTTTCCGGGAGTTCAGAAAGGCAGTTGTAACCGAGGTAGAGCGCTTCGAGCTTTGTCAAGTTGCCAATGGTTTCGGGTACGTCCATCAGGTCGTTGCGGGCAAGTGAAAGCTTTTTCAGGTTCTTCAGATTGCCGATTTCGTCAGGAACTTCGACGAGTTCGTTCTCGTCGAGCATGAGTTCTTCCAAATCTTCCAATTCAAAGAGTTCCTCAGGAAGAATCTTGAGGGAAAGACCGTTCAGGTCGAGCGTTTTTGCTTTTTCAGCCTTGGCTTTAGAGAGAATTTCCATAATGTTCATAAGGGACTCCTCTGAAATTGGTTGGTTTACATTGTAAATCATAGCATTTTATTTGATGCCGTATGGACAAAAGTGCATTTTTTTTTGATAAAAGGTTCGATCTGTTATTCTAATTTAGGGTATAGTTTGCGACAGTGCATCCGACTATATCGAAGAATGAAAAATATTATTTACATTCGTGCTTTTTTAGGTGGGCTTTTCTGAGCTGCAAAATGTACTGAAATTGCTTTAGATAATAATAAGTACGGCACTTTTTGTCTTTTATGACCTGTTGCTTTTGCGCTTGCCAAAATGAAAAAATTTTACAAAATATTTTTATAATTTGTCTTTAAGAGAAGATTTTTTTTACTTTTGGGGCTAAAATATGTAAATTTGGGTCAACTCTATTAAAATAGGGCCCGAATTTACCGAATTTCGCAAGGAATACGCGCATATGGAATTGACAGCTTCGCAAAAATTGACTACTTCCCAGGAACGTAGGTTGTCCTTCGTGGCAAGCCTTCTTTCCCTGAACCCGTTGGATCCGCAGGACCGCATCAAGGCTCTTAGGCATTTGAACCTCGATGAAGAAGGTTGCTTCCATGGCTTCCAATACTCTCAGGGCAACTTGGAATTCTTCATTTTCCTTGACGAAGACACTCCGCTCGAACGCGTCGTAACAAACCTCACCCAGGATCTTAAGCAGCTCCGCATTGCTGTTTTCCGCACCAGCGAACCGAAGAATCCGTTCTTCTGCTCCCTTGGCGAAGAAGCTGACCCGTGGGATACCTTGAAGGTGGACTCCTCTGCAGACGAAGAAGAGGAAGACAACGCACCGGCAAGCCGCCCATACATGGAAGCACTCGAAATCACGGTGCTCCGTACACGTTCCAGTCGCGATATTACCGATTCTGAACTTGAAAGAACATTGAAGGATATGCGCCGCAAGCTCGCTATCTGGAAAATGGAAAACCGTGCAAAGCTCGAAATCATTGCTGAACACGATGACTTGACCAAGGATATGCGCTCCGCCGACGACAAACTCGAAATCCAGATGGTTGAAGACCCTCTGCACATGGTGAGCGAACACGGCGAATTGTTCCTTGGCTTCTGCCCAATCAAGACTATCTATGATTACCACATGGCCCTCGGTAAGCGCTTGAAGACAAAGCATAATATGGCTATCGTCTCCAGCAACATCCGTACCTACCTCGGTAACCTTACGCACACGAATGCAGCCCTCATCGATGCCTTCCAGGAAATGGAACGCGAAGGCGATGCTTCTGGCTTCCCGTTCTTCCATAACGGCATGACCCTCACTGGCGATGACCTCCGCGTCAAGGATCGCGATGGTCGCAAGGTTCTTTTGATTGAACGCCCGAAGATTATTAACGGCGCACAGTCCCTCTTTACCTACGAACAGTATGCAAAGAAGAGCAAGAACCCGATCAACCCGAATGTGATGGTGAAGGTCGTTGTTCCGTACCCGGGTGCAGATTCCTTCTTGCGCCAGGTGACCATGGCAAACAACCGCCAGAACCCGGTTTACAGCTACCACCTCCGTGCTGCAGACGATTTGCAGTTCTTCATTTGGCAGCGTTACCAGGAAGAAGGCTTCACATACGTTTATAAGGATGGCGTGCGCCTCAAGGCACGTACCCGCAAGCTTGAAGTCCGCATGCGCCCGGAACTTGCAAAGACCTTGTTCATGATGGACGGCCGCATTTCTGAAAGCAAGTCCAGCGACTGCATCTTCGACAAGGAAAGTTTGTACCAGCGCTGCTTCGGTGCATTCGTTCGCGTTGCTCCGGACAAGGAAAAAGATTTCGTTCGCAAGACCATCGCCTACACCAAGGCTTGGCAGCTGCTCGTGCGCTTGCAGATCAAGGTCCGCAATGTCGTTCCGGGCAAGGGCGTTTCCATTGAAGCTAACGATGGCAACCCGCTTACAAAGATCACTTGGAACGGCCGCCTTGAAGACAAGTTCCTGTTCCGCAGCGCTGTCCGCGACCTCGTCGTGCCGCTTGCACTGCGTCACTGGCTCGTTTACGGCAACCCGATCAAGGACTTTGAAGACCTCGTCGAAAACGAACTCCTGTTCAACGAATCCATCTTGAAGTATGCTTCCAAAATCTACAGCGACTACCTCAAGAACATTCTCGTTACAAAGTTCAAGGACGATCCGGCCTACTACGATACCATCACCACGATCGACAAGGATTCCGGCGAATCTGTGGAACGTCGCCTGTGGAAGGGCTTCGGCAACACGACTACCTACGAAAAGGTACTCCAGTTGCTTATCGAAAAGGACCCTGCTTGGGAAAAGTGCCGCGGTGGCATCGATAGCTTCCTCTAATCTTTGCTGATTGACAAAATCCCGTGCAGTAAAACTGCACGGGATTTTGTTTTGCTTGCTATGCTGCCACTTGTTTGCAAAAATCTGAAAAAAGTTTGTTTCGGTCTGTAAAAACACCTCGAAAGTGTCAACCTTTCTTAGAGAAGGTCATTTTTTGCAGAAAATTGCTTATAAATTTCGTGAAAATTGCGCTTTTATAAGTAAGATTTTTTGGAAAAACTGAAAATTTTCTTGAAAAATGTCGTTTTGTGTTGGTGGCGGCGGGTAAAAAAACGCGTGAGTTGCCGTTTTATCTGCCTAAATGCTTGGATTTTCTCTCAAGAATTTGTTAAAATGTCATTTTGTGTCAAATTATGCTTATAAAACATTGAGATTTTATGCTTTTATAAGTATTCTGCCTTCAAAAAGACGCCATACTTCCGTAAAACGACTCATTTCCCCTGCAAAATGTTGTCTCGCTTTTTCAAAATGCTGCCGAAGCGTGAAGTCAGCACAATTCTGCATTTTTTGCAAAGTAATAAACGCTACTAAACAAGTTGTCAACATGTTGGTAACCCTACGAAGAGGCATTCTTTGCCTGGATTCCCCAAATACCTCAAAAAAGGTGTTGGAATGCCTGTATTGCCCAACCTTGGCTACTTTTTTTGCATGAACAATTTCTATTTTGGCTCGGCAATATTTTTTTGGCGTTGAAGCATTTTGAATAGACTGTTTGGTAAAATTGCGCAGTTCGGCGTGGCGGGACTTTTGTTCGCTGCGGTTTTGCCGTTTGCGCAAGAAACGGAACAGCCTGCAGATGCCGGCGCACAGGATAACTTCAAGTCTTCTGTGCGCTACATGGATTTGCCTCCGCAGGTGGCTCCTCTCGATGGCCTTGTGCCGCAAAACGGCATGGCTACGGGGGCCGCAATGAAGCCGCCACGCAATTTGACGCAGGAACACGACATTGACGTCGGTACGCGTAGCTTGAAGGTTTCTGAAACGTATGTGAATCCGCTTTCCAAGGAATCTACGGAACTCTGGTCTGCAAACTACCCGGAACTTGCCGACTACGTGAACGACATGTACGATGTCGGCTTGAACCGACTCTGGATGAACTCATTGGTCGGCCAGACAGATGGCGGCTATTCGGCCCCTGAAGTGGGGTCGGAATTTGACATCACGATTCCTGTGCCGATGCCAGCCTGGATGAAGACCTGGGGCTTTGACAAGCCCAAGCTCTATTTGCAGGGTACCATGGACATTCGCTTGAAGGGCTATGGTGAATATGATGACGCCCCGGGTAGCACGGAAACTAGCCTTTGGCCGTCGCCGTCGCTTTCTTACGACCCGAGCTTTATGGTCAAGGGCAAAATCGGCCCGTACATTACGGTTGAAATCAACAATGTTGAGAGCGGCCTTGGTGTGAAGAACCAGATCCGCGTGGTTTACGAGGAATCGTACAAGGGCGAATTTGAAGACTACATTTTGCAACGTGTTGAAGCTGGTACGACTTCGCTTAGCCTGAGCGGAACGGAACTTACCGGTTATTCGGAAAACCATAAGGGCTTGTTCGGTATCAAGGCTGAATGGAAGCTTGGCGACTGGAATTTGACCACTATCGCTTCCCAGGATGGTGGCAGCCAGGAATCTTACAAGATAAACGCCAGCGAAAGTACGACCGAATTCCAGATTTTGGATAAGGGCTTTGTCGCCTACCGTTACTACTTCTTGAACCAGGAAGCCCGCAACAACTACATCAGTGCGGCAATTACGGGTAAGGCCACTTCAAGTTACCCGGCAACGGGCCTTAAGCTTTATAAGCGCGCAATCACGAATTCTACGACAGATGTGCTTGACAATATGAAGGTCATCTATGTGACTCCGAGCGGAAAGAGAATTGAAAAATCCGTGGAGCGCATGACAGAAATTTCTCCGAACGACTATACCTATGATTCCAAGACGGGTATTTTGAAAATTTCGGGAGCAAGCAAGAATACGCTTATCGCCGCCAGCTGGAGTGGAGATGGTACCGGTCGCAAAGGAGCCACCGTGCGTGACGGCTCTACGCTTGTGCTTATCCAGTGGGATGCCACGATTTCGGAACTTACCGATATTGACAAGCTCATGCTTCGAAACGTTTATTCTGTTGGCATTTCGAATGACAGCTATTCTAGTTTCATCTTGCGCATGAAGACAAAGAATGGTGTGTCGAATGATTACTTGAAGACTCTTGGCATTGCGGATACGGCAAACGGTACGATTCTTGTAAACGATGCTACGATATTCAAGAAAAATTCCTCTGGCGACTATACCGGCGAAATGTGGCTGCCTTGTAAACCGCTCAAGGAATACTCCGGTGCAAACGCTTCTGAACTAGCACGTCAGAACTGCTTGGAGCCGCTCCGCAATATCGACTCCACGGCTGCGATGGCGCAGTTGTATACGCTCCCGGTTTCGAACCTGAACCGCTACACGAACCGATTCTACTTTGAATCTGTAGGTAAGCGCCGCAGCTCTACCATTAGCGTTCGCAACCAGAACTCCAGCCATTCCGTGAGTTCCGGTGCTTGCATGGATATTTCCCCTGGTACAGAAAAGTTGAAGGCCGGCTCCGAAACGCTCGTTCGCGACGTTGACTACGAAGTGAACTACGAGCTTGGCCAGATTGAACTTTTGAGTGACCGCGCCCTCGACCCGAACAAGGAAATCACGGTCACGTTCGAATGCGAACCACTCTTTGAAATCAACAACAAAATTTTGCTCGGTGCCCGCGCGGAACTCCCGCTCGAACGTTATGGCTTTGGCGAAGGTTCTCTGTTTGGCATTACCGCCTTGTACAAGAGCTTGAGCACGACTGCCTCTACGCCGACTCTTGGCAACGAACCGTACTCCAGCTTCCTATGGGGCATGAACCTGCGCTTGCAAGATACGACGCATGCGATTTCTTCGATGATGGATGCGATTCCGTTCCTGTACAGCAAGGCCCGCTCCAGTTGGAATTTTGAAGTTGAATTTGCCTCTAGCTACCACAATACGAACACCAGCGGTCACAAAACAGCTCTCGTGGAAGACTTTGAAGCCACGACGACCGGCCTTACATACCCGCTCTCTAGGCTTTCTTGGACAGTAGCCTCTCCTCCGGGAGGCGTATCTGACAATGTGGGAACCTACATCGCTGACCAGGATTACCGTCACCAAGGTGAGTTCATTTGGCATAGCAACAGCACCGAACTTTACAAGTACATTTATCCGAATGTCGGCAATTCCGAAGTAGACAACCAACACTTGACCGTGCTGAAATTTACGCTTCGTCCGAACGACAACCTGATGGGCAAGTCCTGGGGTGGCGTGATGCGCCCGAACAGCTCCTATTACCAGGATCTTAGTGAAATGCGCTATGTGGAAGTTGTTGCCCGTGGTAATGTTGGTTCCATTTACCTTGACCTTGGCCTTATAAGCGAAGACGTCTCTATCAACGGCTATGCCCCGAACGGCGAATACAATGGTGAAAACAATCTGGGCACAACCACGACCATGCACGACAAGGGCTTGGATGGCCTTTCGGGTTCCGAAGAAACTCGCCTGGTTTGGGACTGCCGCGTGGCCGGCTGCGTATCTACCGAAATGAATTCGATGAACGTGAATACGACTACGACGGATATCGCCCTCGATAACTACAGTGACGATTACGATGACGATTCTGACCCGCCGCGTGCAATCAATGGTACTGAAGACAACTCCGGTGAACGCGCGTTCGATACCGAAGATATCAACCGTAACGGCTCCCTGGATACAGACATTAGCTTCGTCCGTTATCGCATCGATCTTTCTAGCGATGATCCTACGCAGTATGAGGAATTGAAGAATGGCTGGCGCCGTTGGAGAATTCCGCTTGACCAGTACGATACGATTGTTTCTGCAACAGGTAACAATTACAAGACGATTCTTTCTGAAGCTCTGTTCACGAGGCTGTGGTTCGGAAATTTGAATAACGGTGTGTCGGAAGCAAAGGTGCAGATTGTAAGCCTTGGCGTTGTGGGTAACGCATGGGAATCTTCTGACGTGTCTAGCCTGTACAAGACTAGCTCTTCTGAAAATTCCCAGATGGTCGAAGTAAACGGTTCCGAAGTCAGCCTGCAGCAGAATGGCTCATCCAAGTCCGATTCCTCGTTCCTGCAGGTGACTACGATCAACAACCGCGAAGATGCTGGCACCTACTACAAGTCTCCGAATACAAAGGCCGAAAAAGATTCCGAGACGAATGCAACGCTCAAGGAAACGGCATTGGTGCTCGATTACAAGAACTTGTCGCCTGGCCAGCAAGTTGGCGTGACACGCATTTTTGATACCGATGTAAAGGATCTTACGAGCTACAAGTCCATCAAGATGGAAATCCATTTCCGCACGGAGGCTACAAAAGTTCCTGTACGTTTTGCGATCCAGATGGGTGAAGGTTCGCTGGAAGGCTCTACGAACTACTATGAATGGAGCTTCAAGCCTGTAAACTACGATTGCGCTTCTTCGGAACGCGTTTCTGACTGCCATGAAAAGAACTGGCTCGACAACGCCTTTGAACTTGACATTTCTGACTGGACGAATTTGAAGATCGGTCGAAAGCCGCCTTACCTGGAACCTGTCGAAAAGGATCTTGGTGGTGCTCGCGCCGAAAAGCTCCGCTTGGTGGGTAATCCGTCACTAACTTCCGTGGACTGGATTCGCTTTGTAATCATTGCCGATGACGATGCCTCTACGAACGATCTGAAGGGTACGTTCTGGATTGACGATTTGCGCCTTTCCGGCATGGATACGGATTGGGGCTATGCAGCCCGTGTTGGTGGCCAGTTGAACTTCTCTGACTTTGTCACTGTATCTGGAACGATGCGCTACCAGGATGGTGACTTTGCCACTTTGAATTCTGCCGACGGCGGCTCCCCGAAGCCAAAGCTCTCTGACGCAGCGTCTCAGCTCGATGTCGCTGGCGACGTGAATTTCAGCTTGAACAAGTTCTTCCCCGATGAACATGGTTTCCATATTCCGCTCGGCATGGGCTATTCCAGCACAACGAAGCGCCCGTACATGAAGCCGACCGACGACATGCTTTTGGAGCGTGAATACCTGAACGACCTTATGGAAGACATGGTGCAGCGAAAGCTTGCCGTGACCACTGAATCCGAAGAACAGAGACTTCGCGACAGGGCTGCTGCCAAGGGGTATGAATCCTATTCGAAGAACAGGAACATCAGCATTAGCTATAGCAAGGATTACTCACCTGACGATAATCTGCTGCAGGAATATGTAACGCAGATTTTCTTGGAACGTCCGGCATTCAGCTATTCATACAACGAAACGGAAGGTCGCTCCGCCATAAATGCTGACTCTACTTATTCCTACCGCACGGTGATTGAGTATAAGCTTGGTACATTCAACAAATTTGCCTATAAACCGTTCTCTTCCCTCGGAACCTTCAAACTGCTCAAGCCTCTTGCCGATTCACCGTTTGAACCGTGGCCGCAGACCTTTGACTTGACTCTCTTTGACTTTAGCTATGTGCGCTATGTGGACCAGGAACGTGACCCGGACTTTGTAGAACCGCAGGTTGACAGGGTTGTTACCTATACTGCCGATTTGACTCACAAGGCAAATATTCGCTGGAACATTTTCTCGTTCCTTAACACAAGCTACAGCATCAACATCAAGCGCGACATGTTGAAGGATAGGGAATCGTTTGTCAAGGAAAACTTCTTTACGAGCCGCGACGGCAGCCTGTTTGCCGCAGATGACATTTTTGCATACGACCATACGGATCGCAAGGTTTATGTTTCTGCAGATAGTATCGTTGCAATTCCGCGCGATACGATTCCGCAGTTGAATGCAAACGGCGACACGATGACAATCGATTTGCAGAATCCGAACTCTTACAAAATTATTTACGACACGACTGTTTTCTACAAGGTTGATAGTGTTGGCCATCGTGATTACGGCCCGGAATACGGTATCTTGAAGCATGAAAGAGCTCGCACGCGTCAGTTTACGGTGAACTTTACGCCGAATATCATTCCGTTCCTGCCGATGAACTTTAATTTCAGCACGAACTTTACGCAACAGAAGACGATTCCAGATGATTTCAGCTTGCGCGATGAAACCATGGTGGATCAGAACTACTGGACAATTTCCCAGACGAACCGTTTTGAGTTCATGCCGACATTCAGGCTTATCAGCTTTATGGAGCTGTTTGGCCGTGGCAATGCTGCGCAGAAGTTCCTAGAGAAAATCCGTTGGCGCGAAATTCGTGCAACATGGACGACGAACCTTACTACAAATGGCGAAAACTTTACGCTTGCCCAGTTGAATGAAGAACAGGGTGTGACTCCGTTTGAATACTACCTGTATGGCTTGGGTATCGGTAACGGTTACAAGAATCGTGGACTTTGGAACATTGTTTCTGGCGACATGGGCCTCGACCATCGCGATGACTACAGGGACTTTGCCGAATACAGGAACAGGCATGTAGATACGCTCGTATACCAGGGCAACTTTACGCATAGCGTTTCCAGGTCCTTGCAGCTTTCTACGGGCATTACGCTTCCGTTCTGGGACATTGCGGTCACGGGTGATTTGCAATGGAAGCAGGACTTCTCGCAGTCCAGGGAATATCCGCTTTACACGGATAGTACCCTGGTTTGGCCGAAATGGGGAATCGGAGTTTCTATTCCGAACTTCTCGCAGCGCGTCGGCTTCTTGAATGGTTTCAAGAGTGTAAGTTCCACGCACCGCGTAGATTACACTTATACCCGTTCCGTGAAACCGTTCCAGAGCGCAGAAGACTCCTGGTCTACCCAGTGGAACTTCAATCCGCTCGTCCGACTTTCCTTCTTGCTGCAGAACAACATGCGCATTGACAATGCGGTTCGCTTGAAGTATGATCATACGGACCGCCGTCCGAAGGAAGAAGTGATTTCGCAGACGAACTTCCCGGCGGAAGTGGAAGATATTTCTGACACGAGCAAGTATTTCTGGGAAACTCCGTGGATCCATACATCGCTCTATAAGGATTATGCATTCAACATCGGAGATGACTTTACCATTATCTACCCGATCAAGACGAAGCGCGGATTCCAGCTGTGGCGCTGGTACATAAAGCTTGACAATGATATTGACGTGAAGTTTACTGCAGGCTATGACTTTACCAAGACCATTCGCCGCTATTATGATCCTGTCGAAGGCTATGACATGTGGGTAGAGGATAGCGGTACGGACGGAGTGTTCAGAAGATTTAAAATGGAAGATGGCTCCGTGGCGACAGCTTACAACCCGAAGCTTGAACTTACGGAACGTACCGTGCCGTCCCGCACGCATGAATGGTTCTTGCGACCGAGCGCCGCTTACCAGTTCAATAAAATCGTATCTACGAGTGCATATATCGAGTATAGGCAGATTCACGAAAAGCTGGATGATGAAACAGCTCATATCCGTAGGATCCTTCAGTTTGAACTTGCCATGATGCTTAGATTTAATTAAGGTCTAAAATGAAGAATCCTGTGAAAAAAATTTTGCTAGGGATCGGCCGCGAAATAGTGATGCCGGTGGCCCTTGCTTTGATTGTAATCCAGTATGTAATCCAGGCGTTCCAAATTCCGAGCGGTTCCATGGAAGATTCCCTTTTGACTGGGGACTTTTTGCTCGGCCTGAAGTTTGTGTATGGCTCGCCGGTTCCGTTTTCGAATTCCAAGTTCCCGGCAATCGCTCCGCCGGAACGCGGCGATGTCGTTATTTTTAGATACCCGGGCGACCCGGAGTACCCTGATTACGATGCAAAGCGTTACACGCATTTGGCTAACGCGCTCATGTTCGGCAATTTCTACTGGGATTCCAATCCACAAAACGGTAGTCCGCATCTGGTGCACTATGCCGATGGCCCGAAGGATTTCATTAAGCGTTGCGTAGGCGTGAGCGGCGATACCCTTGAGGTGCGTGAAGGCGTTTTGCATGTAAATGGCGTGCGCCAGGAACTGCCTGGCCGAGGCAAGTACACGGCATCTTTCCGTACGAATTCTCCGCGCGATAATTTGCCTGCACTTAAAGTTCCGAATATGGGCGATACGCTGAAACTGGATTCGCTTTCCCTTGTGGATTTGTGGCGCGTGCGTTCCCTCATGGTGCAGGAAAATCCGGAACAGCGCATTGAACTCGATTTGGATCTGAAGGTAAACGGGGTGAATGGCAATGAATGGGTCTTTGAAAACTTCAAGGTTCCTGTCGAAAGCGATCGTGGCCTTTTGCTGAACGAAGCTTTGGCCGCAAAGCGTGCCGTGGGCGTTTCGCTCCGTCAGGGCGATACCGTGACGGCTCCGATTGCATTCAAGATTTTCAAGGCCTATGCTCGTACCGGCTTTTTGCCGCTGCTTGACCCGAATGCTCATTACGATGGATTTACGCGACCAGTTTCTTACACGAATTTTGAAGGCTCGCAGCTTGGCGACCTGGAAAACAATTTGAAAGCCCTGGTTGCTGAACATGAAAACGCCGCGATGAATGCAGACTCTGCGGCTTGCGAAGGCGATAGCTGCGCAAGCGAAACATCGCACAAAGACAAGTTTGAATTTACACGCCGCATTTTGGTAGATGGCAAGGAAGTGCACGAATATGTAGTGCAGGCTCCGGTCTATTTTATGATGGGTGACAACCGCGACAATTCTGCCGATAGCCGTTACTGGGGCTTTGTCGCTAGCCGCAACATAAAGGCAAAGGCTTTTGTTGTCTATTTCTCGTTTGAAAATGACGACCAGAGCTTTAGCTTTGCAAACCCGATTAGCTGGTTCTCCATTCCGTTCAAAATCCGTTACTCTAGAATTGGTAAGATCATTCATTTAATATAGGTTGTTAGGAATTCAGAATGCAGCCTACATTCTTGCCTCTTGCTTCTTGCTCTTGCATCTAATTATGAAATACTGCTATTTGTTCTTTCTGGTTTTGCTGTTTGCTGCTTGCGCTACGCAAGTGGCGCCTTCGGGCGGCCCGGAAGACAAATTGCCGCCTCGCGTGGCGGGTGTGTACCCGGCCCCGAATTCAACGAACTTGCCGGAGGAACTTTACGTAAAGTTGAAGTTCGATGAATGGATTGCAACAAACGTTCCACGCAGCGCCGTGACCATTTCGCCCCCGCTCGAAAAGAAGATCCGTCTGGAAGTGGATGGAGACGAACTTGAAATTACCTCACGCTCCCCGCTCGACGAAAACACGACCTATACATTGACCATTGGAACTACTCTCAAGGATTTGCACGGCAATGCGCTTGCTGCTCCGTTCCAGATGTCTTTTTCTACTGGCAAGACGATAGATTCGCTCTACATGGTTGGTCGCGTAAAAGTTACGCCAGAAATGTTCAAGGCAAAACAGTACCCGAGCATCGCACTTTACCCGATTGGCGAAGAACGTGAGCACCGCAGCTACTTGAACAAGTACCGCGATTCTACGCTTGTGGGGCCAGATACATTCCCTCGCTTTACCAAGGAAATTCCGCAGTTTGTTACGCAGTCCGATAGCAATGGCTACTTCAAGTTGATAGGCCTGCATGCTGGCCGCTATGGGGTCATTGCGTTCCTTGACAAAAACGGGAACCGCCGTTTGGAAATTTCTGATGAAGACGCTGGCGTTGTAGGCGAAATTGCTTTCGATTCGCTCTTTACGGATTCCCTCTGGATTCCGCTTGCAACAATGGACACCTCGCTTGTGGAACTTGATTCCGTAAGACAGACCGGAGCAAGCATTTTGCAAGCCGTGTTTAACAGGCCGGTTCTTATTGATTCTCTCACGGATTGTTTCCTGTTTTCTGGAAGGGATACGCTCAGGGCGGCTGCCCGCTTTGTCGCTGCAAAAACGGCGTTGCCGGCATTCCATTTCGATCCTGCGCCGAAGGCAGATTCCGTTTATACATTCCAGTGCAATGTTGCCGTAGATTCTTTGCACCGCAATCTGGATACTACGCGCAATGCCTTTGAATTTACCTGGAATGAAATGAAATCCGATACGCTACCGCCGGTAATTTCGGAAACAGTTCCCTCTAGCGGCTCAAAAAATGTATTTGTGGAAGAAAACGTGAAGCTGGTTTATAACAAGCCGGTTGTCGGGGATTCCATTGGCGACAAGCTGTATTTTACATTCCTGAAAGATACGGTAAAGGCGACTGCCGTACGTGAAAATGCGGTGACATTCCTTGTGCGCCCAGTAAAGGACTTTCCGATGGACGCTCCTGTGACCATGCTTCAGGAATACCAGGATACTACGCTTGCCTTGCCGGATAGCACCGGGTTCAGAGATACTGTTGTCGAAACGAAGTTCAAACGGATCGTGTCTTTTGAAACGGTAAAGAAGTTGCGCATTGCAAAACTGACAGGTTCTATTCCAGGCGGCAATGCTTCGACTTATGTAATGCTCCGCTCCGTAGAAACTGGCGTTTACCGTGATACGGTATGCAGTGCAGCCGGATCTTTTGAATTCAACAATTTGCTTGAAGGCAAATATATCGTGGAATACTACCATGGCACGGAACTAGGACGGATTGATGCAGGCTCTTTGGAACCTTTTGTAAAAGCTAAACCGTGGCGTTCTCCGGTAGATACACTTGTTCTGTCGAATGGCGATAACGTTTTGGAAAATTTGATTACGCTCCCGACACTTCCGCAGGAATAGAAAATGAAACTCCCAGAAATCTACATAGCACTTGACCTAGAAACCACAGGCCTCGATTTTGACAAAGACCAGATTATTGAAGTTGCGCTTGTACGATTTGAAAATGGAAAGAAGACGGATTCTTTGGATTACATTGTAAAGCCATCCAAGGAACTTCGCCCATTCATTGCGAAGCTTACGGGAATTGATGCGTCGATGCTTGAAGATGCAAGCGATTTTGCGACGCTTGCGGGCTCCATTAGAAAGTTTATTGGCGATTATCCGATTGTCGCTCACAACGCCCAGTTCGACCATCATTTTTTGACCGCCGAATTTGCCAAGGTCGGCATTGCCTTTGAAAACCAGCCGGTAATCGATACGCTTACGGTTTCTCGCATTGCGTTCCAAGATGTGCCAAACCACAAGCTTGAAACTTTGGTAAAGGCGCTAGGCATTGAACGCTCGACAGCGCACCGTGCGCTGCCAGATGCTGAAGCCTGTGGCGACCTTTTGGTGCGCTGCGTAGAAGAAATGGCAACTTGGCCAAAGAGCGTGCTTATGCCGCTTGCGCGCCTTGCCTCGGGCTCTTCGCTTGCCATGGTTTTTGACGATGCTGCAGAAACTTTTGAATTCTCGTATAAATTAAATGACGAGCCTCTGCCCGCTCCTCTTGCGCAGGCCAAAACGAACATGCGCGCCTCCGCATTCTTTAAGGAAAATGGCATTCTTGCAAAAACGTTGCCGAACTATGTTGTTCGTGAAGCACAGGAAGATTTTGCAAGTGTCGTGGAACGCAACATGTACAAGGGCGGACTCTCCGTTCTTGAAGCGGGTACTGGCGTTGGCAAGTCACTTGCCTACCTGGTGCCTGCGGCATTGAAGGCCGCCTCCGGCGAGCGCGTGCTCATTAGCACGGGCACAAAAACCTTGCAGGAACAGCTCTTTAACGAAGAACTCCCGCTGATTCAAAATGCCTTTGGCGACAAGTTGCGCGCGATGGTTCTGAAGGGCCGCAACAACTACATTTGCCTGCGAAAGTTCAATGCCTGCTTGAATTCCCCGGAATTCTATTTGGCCGATGAAGAACGGGAAACTTTCATGACGCTTATTCCGTGGCTTGCAAAGACAACTACAGGCGACATTAGCGAAAATACGGGCTTCAACCATCTGCGAAATAAAATTGTTTGGAACAAAGTGGCTAGCGATGCCGCCGCTTGCGAAGGCGAAAATTGCCCGTTCCATTCCAAATGCCCGGCTCTTGCCGCAAAGCGCAAGGCTGCGTCTTCAAATTTGATTTTTGTAAATCACAACCTGTTCCTTTCCGATTTGTCGCTTGAATTCGCGTTGCTCCCGACGTATGAGCACATCGTCTTTGACGAAGCTCACCGCCTGCCAGGCATTGTGTCGCAAACCTTTGGCCGGTCGCTGCGATTCTTTGACTTGCGAAATATTGACAAGGAACTGATTCTGCCGAAAGATGCGACGAAAGGGCTGATTGCTTCTGCAGAAAAAATTCTTGGAGCTGAAAATGCCGAGTGTGCGGAACTCCGTGAACATGTGAGCGAAAGTGAAAAACTGCTGCATCGCTTCTTACTCAAGCTTGGCAAAAAACTTGGGAAGCAAAAATCCAAGACGGATTCGCTTTGCTACAAACAAAGCATCAATGCGGAATTTGATTCTGACCCGTGCCCGTTTACTGCGGAACTTTCTGCGTTCGTCCAGTCTGTTGAAAAGGTTGCAGAACAGCTTCGCATGCGCAATGAGCTTGGCCTTTCCAAAAATTTTGATGGCATTGCCTCGAACCTTCGCCGCATAGCTTCTGATTTTGATTTCCTCGTAAAGGGCGGTCGCGAAGATTGGGTGTTCTATCTGGAAGAGCCGTACAACCCGCATACGGTGCGCCTGAATGCTCGTCCCGTGTTTAGCGGCAAGTTCTTGAACGAAAAGTTCTACCCATGGATCAAGTCGGCGACATTTACATCGGCTACGCTCTCTGTAAAGGGAACGCTCGATTACTATGTCGCAAAGATGGGCATGGATAAAAATATTCCCGCCTCAAAGGCTCCGTTCCTGAAAGTCTATTCACAGAATTTGCCGTCGAAGGGCAGGACCATTGCCGTGGCTAGCTTTATGCCAAAGCCGAGCGGCCCGGATTACCAGGCTGCCCTTGAAAAGTTCCTGGTAGAAACTCTCCCGAACCTGACCGAAAATACGATGGTACTCTTTACAAGCATCGGGTCCATGCTGCAAGTTCAGGCAAAGCTTGCTCCGCTCTTTGCCGAGAAGAAAAAACTTTTGCTCTGCCAGAATGTAGACGGTTCGCTCGAAAGCCTGACTGAAATGTTCCGCAAGGAACGCGGCGCGTGCCTGCTTGGCTGCCAAACGCTTTGGGAGGGCATCAACTTGCCGGGCGATGCTCTCAGGACGCTGATTATTCCGAAGCTTCCGTTCCCGAATCCGAGCGACCCGCTTGTGGCTGCGCAGAGCGAGGCGTTGAAGGCTGCTGGCGAAAATGCATTCAAGAGCCTGTTTGTGCCGGAAGCCTACCTTGGCCTTCGCCAGGGTATTGGCCGCTTGATCCGTTCCGAAGAAGATACCGGCACCGTTCTTTTGCTTGATTCCCGCATTCTTACGGAACAATATGGCAAGACCTTCATGAAGCTTTGGAATTTTAGGCATGCAGTCGTAAATTCCAGCGAAGAAGCTGTGCAAATCGCTCAAATTTAACGCGATTTTCTTCCAATTCCATTTTAGACCTGGCCCCGATTTTTTACTAAATTTGGGCGTCTGGAAAAATTTGTTATGTTGTTATCGCAAAAATCGTTTTTTGAAAATATGGACAAGTCCGTCTTGCGTGAAGTGTACGCAAGGACTTTTGATAAGAAGGGACTTGTCAACAATACAGCCCTTTTAAAGGAATTGCCTGCTTTTTATGGCGATCCGGAACGTTTGCCTAAGTTGTTCGAATCGTTCGAACCATGGCAGCGTCTTGTTTTTTTGCTCATTTGCCGTAGCGGCAGTCGTGGACTTCGCTTTAAGGAATTGCGCTTGACAGTTCCTGTCGGCAGCGTTAAGGAATTGACGGAATTTCTGCTTGATTTGGCAAAGAACTTTTTGGTGTGGCGCACGGAGGGCGATGCCGAAAATTCCGTGTACCGTGCGTTCATGGAATCTTTTAAATTCGCTGCATCTCAAAAAATTGAAGTCAGCCAAATAAATGATAAGCGAATCCTTGGTTACGAATCATTGCTGGATTTTCATGTGTGTCGAGTGCTTGCCATGCTCAAGCTCGGCGAACTGCGCATCAACAGTGCAAATGAATTGCACCGCCGTTCCCAGCAAATTTGCGAGTCGGCTTTTACATTCTCAAAGGCTCTTTCGGCAAAGGCTCCGGCTGACGAGGCTGTCCTTATTTTGCAGTTCCTGACAGCAATGAAGTGGATTGCCGTTCGCGATGACGTGCTTACGCTTTCTGCCGAAGTTTTGCCGTTTTTGAACAAGAATGGCTTTCGCATGCATCAGGAGCTTTGCCATTGGTGGCTTGGCGTCCGTGCCGGTGGCGAACTGGGCGAACTTTCGGCATTGCTCAATGCTATGCGGGAACCGGTACCGGTACAGCAGGCCATAGAACTGTTCTGGCCGCTTGACCCGACTGTGCGCCTTGTGCAGAATGCGGAATCGGCAACATTTGAAAAGTTGCCGCGAGTGCTTCGTGAACTCTGGTTCCTTGGCGTTGTTGATTTCTACATGGCTAAAAACGGAACCATAGGTGCAGTAGTTCTTAATGAACATGGCAAAAATCGTGCAGAAAAGGTACTTGGCGCGGAGTCTGTTGAAATTTCGACCCTGCCGAATTTTGAAATGATCGCTCCCGCAAATTCTTCCCCGCGCGTATTGTTCTATGCAAGCTGCCTTGCTGCCGTGCAAAATGATGAAACCTATTTGCGGTTCAAGTTTGAAAAGGAATCCTTCCTGAATGCGCTGCACGCCGGATTCGTGGAACAGGAAGTCAAGCAGTTCTATGGTTGGATCAAACCGCCAGAAAATGTGCTCAGCACACTTGAAGAATGGGCAGCGTCTTTCTTTAGCGCATCCATCTTCGATGCTCGCGTTCTGAAAATTGAAGATAAGGCTATTCTTGACGACTTGTCTGAATTCCCGCAGTTCATGAAGTTCGTGTACGAAAAAATTCCTGGTTACGGATTCCTGATTAACCCGAACTATGAACATGATGTTCGAATGATGCTTACCCACTATGGATTGACCCCTGCAGAAGATGCTGAAGGCACATTCAAGGGGACGCTCTCCAGCGGTGCTTGGACGAAGGCCTTTGAAATCGCCCGTCCTCAAGAAACTGCACCGGACTATTTGCTCAAAAAACAAAGCTCCGGCACGGTAAGCGTCGCTACTGGTCAAGAAAAGTTCGGCTCGGATTTTGAAACCTTGGATATTTCCGCTCTCGTCCAGGAACTCCGCTATGCAAAGAAGAGTGCAACGCTTTTTACCGTTCGCATTGCCGACCCTGCAAAAAAACTGGCAAAGCCGGTGGAGCGGACTTTCAAGGTGCTTGGGCTTCGCTTGGCTCAAACGCCATTCGTCGCCAGAGTCGTGGAATACGGCAAAGAAAAGGAAGAATTTTTGGACTTGTCGTTTATCCGTGAAATCAAGCTTTTGCATAAGCCTGACATGGAAGACAAATAATTATTCTTCAATGAACTGTATGGCCTTTTCGCCTTTTTTGGTCATGCCGAATTTGGTGCGGGCAACAGCTTCAATGTAGAACGAGTCTTCTTGCAAAAGCCGGATCTTTTCTTGGCGACTGTCCAGTTCACGCTGTAGGGAATCTCTTTGCGCTTTAAGCAGGGAGATTTCTTTTTTTAGTTCCTTCTGGGCGCTCATGCTGTCTTTTTCGCCGAATGCGAAAAGGAATAGGGCTGCGAGAATCCCGAGGATAACTAAAAAGATGAAGAGCGTGCGTGTTTTCAAGAATCAGTCCTTTTCGAAAATATAGCGGAGCCTGTCGCTAGACGCGGCAAGCCCTGCAAGTTCTAGCTCTGTCAATATAGCAAATAAGGCTCCCGTGCTCATGCCGGGTTCGTTTGCAAGCTCCGTCAAAGTTTTGGTATAGCCGGCAAATTTTGCATAGAGGGCCTGTGCCGTGGGGGAGAGCTGAGCTGCCTTGGAGCTTGCCTTTGCAAAAGCCTGCTGCCTTGAACTTTGCAGACCGCAGAGCCCGCGCAAATCTTCTGGCATGAAGATTGGCTTTGCAAGGCCCTTGCGCAAAAGTTCAAGCGGCCCCTGCGATGTTTCGCAGTCAAAGTTCCCTGGGCAGGCAAAAAGTTCACGCGCGTATTCCTTGGCAAACTCTGCCGTGATGAGCGAACCGCCCTTGGCTTTGCTTTCTACGACGACTGTTGCATGCGCAAGGCCCGCAATGATGCGGTTCCTGGAGACGAACATGCCCTTGCGACTATCCATGTTGCCTGGGAATTCGCTGAGAAGCGCACCCCCTTGTTCCACAATCTCGTTTGCAAGCTGCCCACGGTCGCCCGGAATGCGCAGCTCCAGGCCCTGGGCAAGCACCGCTACCGTTTTTAGGCCGAATTCCAGGGCGGCGCTGTGACAGTAGGAATCGATGCCCTGCGCAAGGCCCGAGACAATGACAGCGTCTGTGCCGGCGAGGCTTTTGACGAGCCGCCTGCATAGTTCGCTTGCGCTTGCACTTGGGCGGCGCGTGCCTACCATTGCGATGTAATGCCCCTGTGGTAGGCCCCCGTGCAGACTCTGCACGTAAAGCCTCGCCGGCACTTTGCCTGTTCTGCGCAAAAGTTCCGGGTATTCGCACTGCGAAAGTTCCGTAGTAATTCTATCTTGCAACATTATGAAATACTCCTTTGAAGACCTTGTAAAAATCATGAAGACGCTCCGCTCCGAAGGCGGTTGCCCCTGGGACCGCGAACAGGACACCCGTTCGCTTCTGCCTTACCTTGTTGAAGAAGCCTGTGAATTCATCGAGGCCGCACAGGCTGGCGACAGGGCGCACCAGTGCGAAGAACTTGGCGATGTGCTTTTTCAGGTGATTTTTCATTCGCAGGTCGCGTCCGAAAAAGGGGATTACACGATTGACGACGTGGTGCAGGGAATCTGCGAAAAGATGGTGCGCCGCCACCCGCATGTTTTTGGCGATGACCGCATTGAAAATGCCGCCGGCGTGAACAGGCGTTGGGAACAAATCAAGGCGGCTGAAAAGAATAATGCTGGTGTGCAAAATGCCTCTGTAATGGATAAGGTTTGCAAAAGCATGGCAGTGCTGTCGCGCGCACAGGAGGTGCAGCGCCGTGCCGCCAAGGTCGGTTTTGACTGGAAGAAAAATGAAGATTCCTATGAAAAAGTTTTAGAGGAATTTAAGGAATTCCGCGAAGCGGAAGAAGCTTTTGCAGCGCACAAGGCAAGCCTTGAAAATGCAAGCGTTGCAGAACGCACCGCGGCAAAGCAGCAGGACCTCGACCGCCTCGAAGACGAATTTGGCGACCTGCTCTTTTCGCTTGTGAACCTTGCAAGGCATACGGGCCTGAACGCGGCCACGGCGCTAATGCGCGCAAGTTCGAAGTTTGAACGCCGCTTCCGCCAAATGGAAACGATTGCTGGTGGTAGCATCGCGGGCAAAAGCGATGAAGAAATGCTTGCGTTGTGGAAGGAAGCAAAAAGTTCACTGTAGGTCCTTTGCGAACAGGCGTAGAAATATCGCAAGGAAGAGTTTTCTGATAATATAACGAAAAAGCTGTAAAATTACTTTACTGCTCAAATGTATATTTTATTTTGAAATTTGTCAAGCGTAAAAATATACGCGCCTTTGTCGATTGCGCAAATACATTTTTTAGGCGTTGCCAAGCCATGAATTGAAACATTTCGAAAAAGTATGGAATTCACCATGATTTCGCTTCTTTGGCGCCATGCCAGTAGTTATCTAGCGTAGCTTTTGGCGAAAAGGAGTTATATTTCTCCTATAGGAGGCCTCCTCATGAACATTCGTCTGAAATCTTTCGCTCTTACAGCATGTTTTTTTGCTGCAGCTCTATTCTCCGCCTGTGGCGAAGATAGTGGAAACAACAGTTCCAAGCCAAATCAGGAATCTCCTGATGCGGCGAATTTAGAACTTGCCGATGGTAAGATCGTGGCCTGCGACGACGACATGGAAGGTGTCGTTGCCATTACTGCAGACGATGGCTACCGCAAGTGCGTCGATGGCGAATGGGAGAAAATAAAGGAGAATGACGCGCTAAATTCCGACAAAATTATGGGCCAGCTCGAAGACGATGTTACCTCCAGTAGCAGCGAGGACTCTACGGCCCAATCATCTTCCAGTACAGAGACTTCTTCTGACAAGAATCAGTCATCTTCCAGTACTGGGATTTCTTCTGAGGAAAATCCATCCAGCAGTAGTAAGGATGATTCTAGTGAAATTTCCAGTTCTTCGGCAGTCTCCTCAAGCAGCTCTGAAAAAAACGGTGTCATTCCGGAATCCAGCAGTCAGAGCATATCTGCAAAAGTTATGCCTGCAGGCTACTATCGTGAACACTGTCCCGCTGGTTATGAGTGCAAGGATGCCACATCTTCAGAATACCTGAATCCTTCGGTAAATTATGGCGAATTTTTAGACACTCGTGATAGCCAGGTTTACAAGACTGTTGTTATATGCAATGAGGAGGATGGTACAAACTGTCAAACTTGGATGGCAGAGAACTTGAACTATGCTTACAGGGGAGTGAAGTTCCGATATGTTAGTAAACTTGAAAACTATACCTTAGATTCCACCAGCTGGTGCTATGACGATGACCCGAATAACTGCGCTATCTACGGTCGCCTGTACTCCTGGACTGCTGCTATGGACAGTGCAGGTATTGCGGACTCGACCAAATCCGGCAAACGCTGTGGCACTGGTGTATTTTGCAAGGCCGCGTCTGAAAATTCCACGGCTGTTGTGCGCGGCGTATGCCCCGAAGGCTGGCATTTGCCCCGCAGTGCGGAATGGAACATTCTCTTTGAAAACATAGGTGGAATTAGTGTAGCAGGCTTGAAACTGAAGTCGACTTCCGACTTGTGGCGTATGGAAGATCCTGGTGTGGATAAGCATGGTTTCTCTATTCTTCCTGCCGGATCACATGAGCATGAACGAGATTTTGTAGATGCTGGCCTATATGCTTATTTTTGGAGTTCCACAGAACATATGGATAGTAGCGTTGGTGCTCAAACAAAGATGTTCTTTTATTTTTCTAAAGTTGTTGCTCTATTTAACCGCAGTAAGAGCTTTGGGTACTCTGTTCGCTGCCTTAAGGATTCTCTCTAGATTTTTCAAACCGTATTCTGGTTTACAAACCTGCTACAGCAATTCTTCCGATACGGCGTTAGCCATGGCTTCGTAGGCTTTTCATTAATTATTATTTTTTTATAAATCTTATCTCAAACATCATTCTTGATTTTTAGGAATATTTTTTTAGGGTCATCTATGGAAAAATTCAAAATTTTCAGCTTGGTCTCTACAGTATGCGTAGTGCTGAATGCCTGCGGTGGAGATGAATCTTCCGACAAGTCATCTCCAGTTGCAGGCAACGATAATGGTCGTGAGGTTGACACAATATACGACTTGGGCCGTTGTACTTTGGAACGCGAAGGCGATACCGTTTATGTTGCCGAGAAAATGACGGATTATCTGTGTGTTAACAAAACATGGGAAAAAATCACGAACGAAAAAATTGATTCGTCATCGGACGATGGCGTTGGCCGCGAGCCGGAATCTAAATCGTCCTCTTCTGTAAAGGACGCTTCAAATGACGAGAACGGTGAACATTCCTCTAGTAGCGATGTGTCAGAAAATCGATCCAGTTCGTCTGTTACAGGCAACTCCGCTGGAAATGACAATAGCGATGAAGGCAGTTCTTCCTCGCAAGCATCGTCATCTTCAAAGGATAACTCTGACCCGAATTACCAAGGCCCTGAAATTTCCCCGACTTGCCAAGAACCGTCCTATACAACGACAATGGCAGAACCACTTAGAAAGTGGGGCTATTTTGGATATGTCCTGCCAATGAAGGTTTCGACAGGTTCCACACAGATATTGGCTTTAGGTTTTAAGGAAAAGTATGCCATAATTACCGGACCCACATCATGGAATAAATTTGGCATCATGATTGCACAAAAAAGCGAAACTGATGGCTGGGTAAAAGGAACGGAATTATTCTCAAAGGAAACCCAGCCTATTAATCGTGGGGAACTGGTGACGGGCGGTCATTATGTTACTATGACATTCGACAAGACGGATTCCTGGCTATCTGGCAAGGATGGCAAAATGGTTGAGGTTGTCGTTCATTTCTATAACCCTGCCGTCAAGAGTGATTCTTCAGGAACCGGATTCGACTATTACTCTATTCCAAAAACGGATGCGCCGTCGCTGTATTTCAGCTTCGCGGATGAAGACTGCTTTGCTGTTCGCTACGGAAAATTCACCGATCCCAGAGACGGTCAATCCTATAAGACTATTGATTTTGCTGGACGAACATGGATCGCAGAAAACATGAACTACGAGACGCCGAATTCCTGGTGCGGTGGCGGCGTCGGCACTTTTGGTGGTGATTGCGACAATTATGCCAGATTATATACGTGGGAAGAATCTGTAGCGGCATGTCCAGAGGGATGGCATTCCGCTACAAACTTGGAGTGGGAAAAGGCTTATGAAGACGGTGGACGTCACCCGCAAGATTTTATGTCAAAAACTGGTTGGACAATTACGAGCCTGCGACCCACGGATGAATACGGATTTTCTATTAAGCCAACTGGCATAATTAGTGGATCAGGTTTCTCCAACACGGGTGATGTCGCTTATTTCTGGTCTTATCCTGAAATGACACAGGATTCTGCATATGCCTATACGTTCGCGTCAGTCAAGGCCTTCCCAAAGTCTTACGGATTTCCTGTACGTTGTATCCGAGATACGGTAATGTTTAAAACCGCAGTTCCTCCTCCAGGAAAGTATGACTGCAATACATATAAGTGTGTTCCGTATTTTTACCTAAACCAGCAGATGCTCGCTAATGGCGAATACGGCGAATTACTTGATACTCGAGATAGCACCGTGTATAGAACCGTAAAGATTGGAAATCAAAATTGGATGGCCCAGGATTTAGTCTATGCACCTGATAGTAAAAAGGTGTCAAAGCCAATCTGCATGTATTATGACGGGAAGTCTCGCTGCGTGATGTATGACCGGCAATATAAAGACATAGACATATTCAATGCTTGCCCCTCGGGATGGCATATCCCTACCGTTGAGGAATGGGAAATAATGCTTGAGGTTGCAGGAAATGGTTTGTTCTCCGATAGGAATTGGGGAGTATCCTCCACTGTATTCCACAATGAAAGCGGCCTGTCCATATACCCTATCGCAATTGGAGGTTCATCGAAGGAATATTGGACAAAGGATAGGAAGGATGCCTCTGATTTCTATAGTTGGGTCTTTAATGGAAGATACGATAGTAAAGACTATGCATACAGTGAATTTTTCAATAGTATTCGCTGTGTAGAAGATGATTAGTGGATATTGTAAAAGCGCCCGGCTTGCAAGCCGGGCTTTTTGTATGGTTGCGTTTTGGCAGAGAACCTGCTGTGAAAATGCTGCTGCGCCAAAGCTCAATACAGAGAGTTTACTGTGTTTGTGCTGCAAATAAACCGTTTCCGATGGGCTGGCAAAATTGGATTTCTTTGCTACTCAAAAATATCCGAATGATAAAATTGCATACGAAGATATTACAAAAGCGGAGAACTCTGGATTCAGAAGGAGTATTACCTAGAAGGTTTTAGACGGCATCTTGTTTACTTCAAGGAATGGCCCGAAAAACGGAATCCTGAGTAGTTGCCGTAGATTCGTAAGGTAGTGACTGCTTTTTTTTAATCAACTCAATGCGTTTTTTTGCTTATTTCAAATATGGCGGTGGGCTTTTTTCTTTTTTTTTGAATATTTCTAGAACGCACAGTTGAGTGCAAAGAACAATTGTGCACATAAAAAAGGAATACTGTATGAACTTCAAAAAAATTCTCCTAGGGTCCGCCATTTTTGCGGCAGGCTTCGGTCTTATCGCCTGTGGTGACGATAGTTCTTCTGGTACCAGTGACGATGAAATTTCCGAAGATATCCAAAAGGACGATGACCAAAAAGACGATGCTGACGAATCGACCGAACCGGGATCTTCCTCCTCTGCCAAGTCATCCTCTTCCGTTGAAAATTCTTCCTCTTCGCGCTGCATTGAAATGGTGCTGGATTCTGCAATCCTGACAAATGATATCAACTCCGATACGCAGCAGTCAATTAGCCTCAAGACTGGTGGCGAAATTCCCAAGCACCTGGAGCTTCGCGTTGATGTCGATACCGTTATGTTTGAAAGGAGCATGCTTCTTTCTGTCTACGAAGCCGACTTAAGCACAGGCCTGAAGCCCGGCACTCTGCCGGAAGAAACTCCCGTATGCAAGAGCATGTTCGAAATCAACGAAGATACGGAAATAAGTAGCTCTATATTCGGTGCAATTGATGGTACCTGGTACATCGCAAAGGATAGCGACAATGCAATCTATCCGTTCTTTGCAACCGATATCAAGGTAGAGTCCACAGAAGATCAGACCATAGGCCAGCTGAAACTGTATTACTACAAGAAGAAAGATCTTCACTAAGCTTACGATTGTTCGTTAAAGAAGCCTCCCCTTGAGGGAGGCTTTTTGTCTATTCATAAGGGCGCAACTAGTTTCTGCTACATATGTATTTATATCTTTCAAAAAAAATGTATTTTCAATAGAGTCTGCATTTCTTTTTGAGGCCCGTTATGAACTTTGCTCGTGGAATTTTTGCAATGGCTTTGGCTTGCACTTCGGCGTCTTTTGCCGACGTGGTGTTTTCTGCGGATTTTGAAAATCGTGCTGCTGGTCAGTACACCAATAAGATGGCTCTGGAGGACTTCCCTAAAAAGGCGGGCGTTTCCAGCTGGTATGCCATGGAACAGAATGGCGGCCAGAATGCAAAGATTGTGCAGGACGATGAAGAGCACGGGATGGTTCTGCAGCTGAAGTACCCCAAGGGTTGCGTAGGGCCCAATGACGAGGGCGAGCGCCCCGCCTGCGCCGGGCAGGTGAAGCAGCCGCTCAATGTTTCTGCAGAAGAAATGTGGGTGGCGTACGATATTCAGTTCGAGCCTGGTTTTGAATTTGTGAAAGGCGGCAAGTTGCCTGGGCTTTGCGGCGGCAAGTGCTACACCGGCGGAAATCGCCCCTCTGTAGGCGACGGCTGGAGTGCTCGCATTATGTGGCGTACGGATGGTGCCGTGGTGCAATACCTCTACTTTGTGGATCAGGGCAGTACCTACGGCGATGACGCCAAATGGAATCTGGGCGGGACTGCGGAACAAAAACATTTTGTGCCGGGAACATGGCACCATGTGGTGACCCGCGTGGTCATGAATTCTGTTTCCATCGAAGGCTCGGGCGACAAGAACGGTGTTGTGCAAAGTTGGTTCGATGGTGAACTTTCCCTGGACTTGGATACTTTGCGGTTGCGTGATTTCCAGGGCCAGAAAATTGACGAGTTCTATCTATCTACATTCCATGGCGGAAACGACGATAGCTGGGCTCCCACTAGCGACGTATTTGTCCGCTATGATAACTTTGTCGTCTCTACGGATTCCATTCCTGTGACGAACGCGAAGCCCGGTGCGTCTGGCGAAGAAGAATCGTCGGCCATTAAGCCTGCGCTCTCCAATAATCGTGACGGAATTCGCGTTGGCGATTACGTTGGCAAACGCAGTGCCAAGCGCCCCGGCGAAACCCCCAAATATTTCAAGAACGAAAAAGACTTTAACGCCATGGGGCAGCAGCAATAATTAAATTTGCGCCCATGCTTAAAGCCGTAATTTTTGATCTTGATGGAACCCTCTGGGATACTGTCGCTCCCTTGACGCTGATATGGAATCAGGTGTTCCTGAAGAACAATACGGGCAAGGTGATTTCTGAAGATGACCTGCGAAATGTGATGGGGAAGAACCTTCAGGAAATTATTTTTCGTAGCCTACGGCGTGATTTAGCATCGGAATTTGCTTTTCGTTCAGCTTGAGCAATTTTTGCAGGCCTGCCTTGTCCATGCTGGCGCGAACGCGCGTGTCGATGCCCGCGCCTGCGCAGTAGATGCTGATGTTCTGCGAAACAATGCCTGCGTCCATTGCTCCTGTCATGCGTTGGTCTTCTGCGCTGCCATACGAGAATTTGGAAACATCGCTCACGAGCAAGATGATGACCGGAGTCTTCATGCGTTCTGTAAAGAGTGCTCGATGGTCGCCTTTTACAACCAGGTTCATTGCGTGAGCCTTGTGGTCGTAAAGGTAAACATTCTGCTGGTCGAATACGTATAAACTAACTTCTTGCTGGTTGAGTGCTGATGGTGCCGTGCGGTCGCCGCTTTCTGGGCGATTGATTCCGTTTGCAGCCCACAATATGTTGCCGATTTCTTTTTGCGGAACAACTTTTTCTGTAAAGCTTTTTGCCGATTTGCGCGTGCTGAATGCCTGCATCACGTCTTTGTTCAACTTGGTTGGCGGGGCGTCAAACTTGATAGCGTCTGCGGCAAAGGCAAACATAGGAATTGAGAGGGCGAGAACTGCCAAAAATTTGAATTTCATAAAAACTCCTTTGCGAAAACTGATCTGCCTAAATTTATATAATTGCCGTTGCGTAAGTAAAAAGTAGTAGGATAATTGTTGATTTAATTTTTATTTTTGCAGGCAGAATTGAAAAATGGAGTTTGCGAATGTTTAAGAAGAATTTCTTTGCCAAAGTAGTGATGTGCATTGCAATGGTCGGTGCGTTCACTTGCGCATTTGCTGAAGGTGCAATCGTAAAGATCAACGATAATAATTTTGAAAAAGAAATTTTGAATACAGACAAGGCTGTGATTCTTGAATTTTCTTCGCCTAGCTGCCCGCCCTGCCTTGCCATGATTCCGACAATCATTGGCCTTGCAAAAAATTACAAGGATCTCAAGGTCGGTTCCGTGAATGCCGACGATGCCGATGTTGCAGGAGTGATGCAGCAGTTCAACATTCGCGCATTTCCGACTTTCTATCTGATCAAGAACCGTCAGGTTGTAGATGTTATCGTTGGTGGTGCTAATGAAGATCGCCTGCTCAAGCCTTTCAATATCCAGAAGATTGCAGAAACCAAGAAGCCTGCAAAAAATGCCAAGGGCGAAAAGAAAATGACTTGCGGAGTGAACAGCGAATTTGGCGGCCTCAAGAACCATGTGACTATTTCTTTTGCATTCTCGGGCAACGAAATCAAGGACATCGACATTGTTACCGACGTGTTCCTTCCGCCGGAACTTCAGGACCGCAGGGTAGAACTCATGCGTCGCTTTGCCGCAAGTGGCAAGGGCGAAGTTACTCCGACCGTGGCTGGCCTTAGAATGCACACTGCAAACGAAAGCGACTTCATCAAGGCTATGGACATGAAGCGCATTTCAACATTTGAAGATGTGAAGGCTGCGCTCGAGCTCCAGGGCTTTAGCTGCAAGTAGAAAAGACGTCTAGAACTCGATTTCGTATCTATTTTCTGTTCCTGATTTTTGTGCAACAGACCCAATCTGCTGCCAACTGCGTCAAGGGAACTAGGTAGAGGTAAAAAGCGAATAGAATTGGCTTTGTGCCTGCTTGCAGCATGCCGATAGGTATGATGCTTGCAATGGACCATGGTATCATGGGAGCTATGGTGATGCAGGAATTTTCTATGAACTGAGCCAAACGGCTTCTGTCAGGTTCTCCGTTTCTGTTTACCACAAAACCTTGGCAAAGTTCGCTTGTAAGCGTAATGGAAAGGGTCTGGTTGCAGGCTAGCATGTTGGTGACGACGGACGTCACAAGCAGGCTTGTAAATGGCGAGGTCCTTTGCGCCAGGCGCTCCAATGAATAGGTCACGCGGGAAAGCATGTCTGTGCCACGGAATATTCCTGCATAGCAAAGGGCTATGCACACCACCACGGTCAACTTTATCATGCCGAACATGCCTCCTCCATTCAGCATGGTGCTTATGGCAGCGTCGCTACTTTCAAAACCGAAGAACGATGTTTTCAGAGTTTCTGTAGCATCTGCGCCTTGCAGAAAGCAGTTCAAGGTTCCTGCCAAGACAATGCTTACCGCCATGTTGATTTTTACATCGACTCGAAGCACCGAAAGTACGATGATGCCGAAGGCCGGTAGCAATAATGCCCAACTCATGTTGAAGTGTGTTGCAAAAAGCTGCTGTGCAGTGGCAAGGGCTGCGCGCCCGTCATTTGCAAAGTTTGTGCTGCCGAAATTACTTAGCGCAAAATACAATCCAAGGCTCAACAGGAAGGCCGCAATGCAGGTCTTGCACATAATGGCTATGTTACTGTAAAGTTTCGTCTTTGTCACTTCGGCAACGAAAATCGCGCTGGTAGAAATTGGCGAACAGCGGTCTCCGAAGTATGCCCCCGAAAGCACAGCACCGGCGGTATATACCGGTTCCATGCCCAGGGTGCTGCCTATGCTCATGGAGATGATTCCCATGGTGGCCACCGTGCCGAAGGAAGTGCCCGTCAGTACCGACATCAATGTGTTCAGCACAAAGACTGCAGGCAAAAAGAACGCGGGCTCAATGAAGTTCAGACTCCAGGAAACTATGTAGGCGATAGTGCCGCAGGAGCGCCACAGCGCAGAAAGCGCTCCGATCAAAAGCATTACGATGGCGATGTTTTTTGCCGTAAGCATGCTGTGGGCCGACATCTTCAAAAGTTTGCGCAATGCAAAGCCGCGAAGCTTGCCGTAGGTCAAGAACACCACCAAACCAAGCAACAGCGAAATCCATAGCGGAACGCCTGCAATGATGCCCGTCATAAGGATTGCTGCAAATGTGCCAAAGGCTATGAATTCCATGTTGAACTGCTTGTGACGATCTCAAAAAATCAATTTGGAATGTCGGTCTTGTCGAAATTGTGCGCAAAATATAGAAAAGACTATTTTATATCCTTTGAAAAATGTATTTTCCATAAAAAACAGAGAATGTTCAATGAAGGCTTTTTTGCACAAGGAAAGCACGTTCAAAGAGGCGAAGCAAATGTCGCTTTGACTGCAATTGCAAGGAGGCTGACAAATTTCATTAAGTAAGAGGCTTGCATGGCTCACAAAAATTTTGGTAAAAAGGCTTGGCTCCAGCCGATGCCTGTCGCAGTGATTGGAACATACGACAAAAACGGCAAGGCGAATGCCATGACCGCGGCCTGGGTCGGCCAGTGGGACTATGAACAGATCTGCATTTCGCTTGGCAAGCACGCGACTACGGCAAACCTGGTCGCAAACGACGAATTTACAGTGGCGCTTGCCGACAGGAAGAATGTCGCCTGCGCCGATTATGTGGGCCTCGTTTCTGGCGACAAGGAGCCAAACAAGGTTGAAAAGGCAGGCTTTACCGTCGAGAAATCTGAATTCGTAAATGCTCCTGTTTTTACGAACTTCCCGATGACCATCGAATGCAGGGTCAAGGAAAAGATCGGCGAAGACGAGGTCGGTGGTGGCTGCAACCTGGTCGCAGACATCGTGAATATCCGTTGCGACGAAGCCTGTCTGGATGCCAAGGGCAACCCGGATCTTGATAAAATGGAGCTCATTTGCTTTGACGGCATCGGCAATACCTACCGTTTGCTCGGTGGCGTTGTCGGAAATGCCTTTAAAGACGGCAAGAAGCTGAAGTAGTGCTAATCTAGCGCCTGCTAAAATTCTATCTTACTCCCGCTATGATTCGCTTGCTCGTATTGATTGCTGTTGCGTTGCTGTTTGAAGGGTGCACCTGTTGCGCCTATTTGAACCACATGTTCAATGCAGAGCGCAAGTACGAAGAGGCGGAAGAATTGCGCACTGCCCGCGTTGATTCCACCGGCAACGAAGACGAAAAGCCCTCTGGCGAAGAGGCTGAAAAATACGACAAGGTTATCGAAAAGGGCTCCCATGTCTTGGAACGCTTTCCCGATAATAAAAAACGTACTGCCCAGGCCGTATTTTTGATTGCGGAATCGTACCGCCACAAGGGGGAATGCAGCAAGGCGGTTGTCAAGTATGATGAATTTGAACGCTATTTTGCAGACCATGATTCCATGCCGACCGTGGAATACCAGCGCGCTTACTGCCTGTACAAAAATCAGGAATACAACATTGCCCGTTTTGCCCTGGAACCGATAATTTCTGCAGGTAAAAAGCATCCGTATTACTACCAGGGTCTGAACCTGCTTTCCCTTGTCGAAGAACAGTCGGAAGACCCGGGCCAGGCGATTGCCGCCCTGGAAGCCTTGCTTGCCGACACTGCCGGAACTCCGTTCATGCGGGGCAAGGCGCATTTTAGGCTTGCAACGCTTTATTACGGCAAGGAAAACTATGACAAGGCCCGCGAACACTACATTGCAAAAGAAGTGGATTCCCTTGTATTGCGTGACCGCTACACTGCAAAGACGCAGGCTGCTGAATGCCTGGCTCATTTGGAACAGTTTGAACCGGCTGCGGCGGAATATCTTGAGATTGCAAAGAATCCGGATTTTGAACAACATTTCAAGGAAGCTCTTGCCCGTCATGGCGAACTGCTTTACGAAGCTAAGAAATTTGCCGAAGGTTCTGCCGTGTTCCATAAAATTACGGAAGATTTCCCGAAGACGGAGTCTGCGGCAAGGGCTTATTACAGACTGGGAACTCATGAGCAGGTTGATACCAAGGTTTACACGCTCGCTCTGGACTATTTCGATAGCGGCTATACCGCACGCCCCTCTAGCCAGTGGGGGCGCGACTGCCAGGATAAATACGATGCGTTAAAACGCTTGCTGATTTTGCAAGGCAACAATGATGACATGGATTCCCTGCAGCGCAAAGAAAAACCGTTCTTTGACAATGAATTCCAGATTGCGGAACTGTTCCTGTTCAAGCTTTCCGAGGTGGATAGTGCTATAACCAGGTTGAACAACATCATAGAAACGTCGCCGGAAGACTCCCTGCGCATTTTGCGAGCCATGTATGCCCGGGCCTTTATTTATGACGAATTCATGCATGATCCAGAAACTGCAGAAGAGTATTATAACGAATTGATAGAACGCTTCCCCGAAACGGATTATGCAAAACAGGCCCAGGCGAATATGGGCCAGCGCGTAACATTGAAGACTCGTGAAGATGTTGCCCATGAACGCTTCCTTGAAGCAGAAAGCCTGTGGCTTGCGGCGCAGAGCTTGCCTCCAGAAGCCATTGAAGAAATCGATACGGCCTATACCAGGGCACTGAACGCCTATGACAGCGTCTATGTCGAATTTAAAGGAACCGAAGCGGGGATTCAAGCTCTCTATATGACTGCAGTGCTTTATTCCATAATCGATCCCGATAGCGTTGCTCTCGCTGCTGGCCGTTACAAGATTCTCCGGGAAGAATACCCTCGTACAAAATGGGGGCAGCAGGCAATAAAATTGCTGTCTGGCAAGCTTTCCATTTCTGATGATGAATTGGAAAGACTCCGTAAAAGGGTTTCGCAGAATGAAGAACGAGCCAAGGAGCTTTCAAAAGATTATTACGAAGAATATAGCCTTCAGAAGCAGGAAGAAAAGCGTGAAGAAGTGAAGGCACGTGAAGACGAAGTTTTGGAAAATTCATACAACAGCATGTATGACTTTGAATAGTTCTATGGCGAAACTTGTTTTGGCATTGATTTGCGTTTTGTTTGCCGCATGCACCATGCCGGTGCGTCACGGTTATGACCGTGACCTGGGTGGCTACCCAGGCGGCAAGGGAATCAAGGCCACAGCTGACAATGTAAAGAAAGACGCTTCTTCGAAAAAGTCTACGGCGACCGTTGGCGAAGTGTTGCATGGCGAGGCAAGCTACTATGGTCCGGGACTCGAAGGCAACTTGACCGCAAACGGTGAAACGTTTGACCCGAGTGAAATGACCTGTGCCCACAAGTCGCTTCCGTTCAATACAATGCTCCGCGTGACGCGCGATGACACAGGCGAAAGTGTGGTTGTGCGCGTGAATGACCGTGGCCCGTATGCAAAGGGGCGCATTCTTGATTTGAGCGCCGCCGCCGGTAAAAAGATTGGCCTCGACAAGGTGGGCCATGCCATGGTCACTGCCGAAGTCATAGAATAAATTTTTTTGGGGAAAAGCTCCAAGTGTCATTTTGTGTCATATACGGTTTCTATATATGTACACATGAACACTAACTATAATTTCACTAATTCTTATAGAGATGGTTTTCAAGCCTTTAAGCAGCGCATTGAAGACCAGATGGTAATCGCAGGTTTTGGCTTGTTTGGTGAAGATGACGATGCAATGCTTCGTAAATTCTACCGTGCTGGCGAAAGCGAAACATTCGTACTGAGTGCCTTGGGGGTCGTTCCTACTTAGCCCTGTATTCTACAAAGCGCACGTTTCCAAAGTAGTCTTTGTGGCTTGTGACCCATTCCAGGGTCTGCAAGTCCTTGGCTTCGTTTTCAAGCGTGGTCTCTTGGCCGCTTGCAATTTCGATGAGCACCGGTGCGCCCGGCAAAAGCTTGCCCTCTGCCTGCTTTAAAAGTTCGCGAACGAGGTCCAGGCCGTCGGCGCCGCCGAACAAGGCGGTTTCCGGGTCGTACTTGACTTCCGGCTGCAAGGCTTCCTTGTCTGCGTCCGGGATGTATGGCGGGTTGGAAACCAGGCCGTGCAACGGGAACGCTTCTGCCGGCAGGGATTGAAGAAGGCTGCCTTCAAAGAACTGGAGGCTTTCGCTCCCTTCAAGTTCGTTTTCTTTGGCGTTTTCTTTTGCAAGTGCAAGTGCGTCTGCCGAAATGTCGCCTGCAAAAACCTTTGCCCCGGCAATTTCCTTAGCAACGGAAATCGCGATGGCGCCCGTGCCAGTGCCAATGTCAGCTACGCGCGGGTTTTCTACGCCTTTCAGGCGCTCATTGAGCAAGTCGACAATGGATTCCGTTTCGGGGCGCGGGATAAGTGCGCGGGCGTCGCAGATGATTTCGTGACCGCGGAAGCTTGTGCTCCCGACAATGTGCTGGAGCGGTTCGCGCTTTGCGCGGCGTGCAACCATCGGGCGGAGCAAATCGAGCTCTGCCGCGGTGAGCGGCCTGTCGAAATTCAGGTACAGATCCATGCGCTTCATTTTGAGCCCGTGGGCCAAAATGTACTGTGCGTCAAGCTTCGGGTTCGGTACGCCCTTGGCCTTGAAGAAGGTCGTGGTCTTGTTGAGAATTTCGAGAACGGTATCCATCTGCTGTCCTTGTGCCCCGGTTATGCGCTGAACTTGCCGAGCTTTTCCTGAGCGTTTGCCATCTGGAGGCCGTTGATGAGTTCCTGCAGGTCGCCTGTTACAACGGAATCGAGACTGTAGAGCGTAAGGCCTATGCGGTGGTCCGTTACGCGGTTCTGCGGGTAGTTGTAAGTACGAATTTTAGCAGAGCGGTCACCTGTACCCACGAGGGCCTTGCGGCTTGCCGCTTCTTCGCGTTCTTTTTTGGCAATCACTTCGTCCAAGATCTTGGAACGGAGCATTTCCATGGCGTGCAAACGGTTTTGCAGCTGGGAACGTTCTGTCTGGCAGCTCACGACGACGCCGGTCGGAATGTGGGTCAAGCGCACTGCAGAGTCTGTCTTGTTGATGTACTGGCCGCCAGCGCCGCTGGAACGGTAGGTATCCATGTGAATGTCCGCTTCACGAATTTCAACATCGACTTCTTCTGCTTCCGGGAGAATGGCGACTGTCGCTGCGGAGGTGTGGACGCGGCCCTGTGTTTCTGTTTCTGGAACGCGCTGCACGCGATGAACGCCGCTTTCAAACTTGAGTGTGCCATAGACGCTGTCGCCTTCGATGAACACGCGGATTTCCTTGTAGCCGCCGACAGTGCCTTCGCTTGCGTCCTGGACGGTCATCTTCCAGCCCATCTTGTCGCAGTAGCCACGGTACATGCGGAAAAGGTCGCCTGCAAAGAGTGCAGATTCGTCGCCGCCGGTGCCGCCTCGGATTTCGAGCGTTGCATTGCGGAAATCCCAAGGGTCTTTCGGAACCATCAAAATCTGGAGTTCATCAGTAAGCGGCGGGAGCTCCTTTTCTATGCGGGAAAGCTCTTCTTTTGCCATGGAAACCATTTCCGGGTCGGAATCGTCCAGGGCAATCTTGTATTCTTCTTGGTCGGCAAGCATCTGCAGGTATTCCTTGGCCTTTAAGACGGCCTTTTCGATACCCTTGTACTGCTTGTGGATTTTGTTGTAGCGAGCTTGATCGGAAAGAACATCCGGATTGCCGAGTTCAGATTCCAATTCTTCGTACTTTTCAATAAGTTTTTGTGCTTTTTCTTTCATCGGTGGGTAAAGGTAGAAAAAAATGAAATAATGACTGCGCTAATTTTCTAAAGTTGAGCCAATGAACATTGAACCCATAGGATATTTCCGTTCGGAAGCTGCATACAAGCAGGAAGTGCCGCGCCAGGGCGTGTTCTTTTCTGGACACCCGGGCCGCATAGAACTTTTGCCTGGCAAAAATTTCGAGACGGCGCTTCGCGACCTGGACGGCTTTGAACGCCTTTGGGTGATTTTCCAATTCGATAGGAACGAAGGCTGGCGGCCGACTACGCGCCCGCCAGTCGGAACAACGGACCGGGAACGCGTGGGTACCTTTGCCTCCCGTTCTCCATATCGCCCGAACCCGATCGGGCTTAGCTGCGTTCGCCTGCTGAAAATCGAAAAACTTACTTTGTCTGTAGACGAAGCCGATTTGCTCGACGGCACGCCCGTTTTTGACATTAAGCCTTATATTCCAAAGGCTGACTCGTTTTCGAATGCGCGCGCAGGCTGGGCCGATGAACAGGCCGCGGACCCGTGGGATGTGAGCTTTGCAGATACTGCCCTGCAGCAGAATGAATTCCTTGTTTCTGCCGGGGGTCCGGATCTGGTTTCCTTTGCTCGTGTGCAGCTCGGCAATGCTCCTATGGATGCAAGCCGCAAGCGTGTTGAAATCCATGGGGAAAAAGGCGTGCTTTCATTCCGCGTTTTTCGCATTGCGTTTGTGTTGGACGCAGCCTTGAAACAGGTGCGCGTGGAACGCTTTTACAGCGGCTACACGGCAGAAGAACTGGCTTCTGCAGAAGACCGCTATAACGACAAGGAACTGCACCGAAAGTTTACTTGCGCTTTTTTACGCGAAGCTCAGGGATAGCAACGTCGTCGTAAACGTCGCCCTCTTCCGAAACTTCTTCCTTTGGCGGCTCGCTGTTTTTCTTTTTGATGTGGATGTCCGGGAAAGCAAGATTGTCGCTATCGATCGTAATTTCAATATCGTCTCTGTTGGGCATGGGAATCTCTTGCTTAGAACTGGTTGATGAAGAATGTGATGCACAGGCTGTTCAAAAAGTCTGCGAACATGCTGCCGACGATCGGCACTAGCAAATAAGGCTTTACCGCCGGCACGAACTTGTTTGTTAGAGCCTGCATGTTGGCCATTGCATTTGGCGTAGCGCCCATGCCAAAGCCACATACGCCTGCAGAAAGGATTGCTGCATCGTAGTCGCGTCCCATGACATTATAGACGACGAAATAGGCGAACAGGAACATCAAAATGACCTGGCCGCAAAGAAGCACGAACAGCGGGAGCGCAAGCGATGCTAGCTGCCACAGCTTGAGCGTAATCATGGCGATGCCCAAAAACAATGAAAGGCAGATGCCGCCGATGTCGTTGATTTCGCCCATGTGGACCTTGAACTTTTTTGTGTATTCGCCAAGGTTGCGCATGATTGCCGCGATGATCATGGCGCCGATATAGGTCGGGAATGTCATGCCGGTTTTGGAAAGCAGGTAAGAAATCAGCGTGCCAAGGCCCATGGCGATTGCAATCTGGTATGCTGCCGGGGCGTACTTGCTGTGGAAACGCTTGTGCTTTTCTTCCTCTTCTTCGAGCGGGGCTGTGTCTTCGTCCTTGACGGTTTTCAAAAGGTCGTTTTTCAGAATAAGGCGGCGACCGAGTGGGCCACCCATGAGGGAGCCGGCTACAAGGCCAAACGTTGCCGCTGCGGTGCATAGCGTTGTTGCCCCCTGCATGCCGAAGTCTTCGAGCACTGGGCCGAATGCCCCGGAGGTTCCGTGGCCGCCGACCATGGCGATGGAGCCTGTTGAAAGGCCTACGAGCGGGTTTACACCCATGAGCTTAGCAAGGCCGAGCGAAAGCGTGTTTTGCATGATGATCAGCGTGCAGATGCACACCAAGAAGATCACGAGGCTCACGCCGCCGCTCTTCAAAACTTTCAGGTTTGCCTGGAAGCCGACCGCCGTGAAAAACGCGACCATGCAAATGGTCTTGAGCGTTTCGTCAAATGCAAATTCCAGAAGTCCGGCCACGTGCAGAATGCAGGAAAGTATGGCGAATACGAGACCACCGATCACAGGGGATGGAATACAGAATTTTTCAAGAACTTTTACATGCTTTTTTAGCCAGGTGCCAAATGTCAAGATGACGACGGCAAATGCCATTGTCTGGTACATGTCCAAAGAAAGTGTCATGAAAGCTTATTCCTTTGCGTTCACCTTGAAGCCCTGCTTTTGATAGTAGCTTGCGGCTCCTGGGTGGAATTCAGTCGGGATTGCTGTTGTTGCAAAACTTGGGGATATGGGGATAGCCTGCTTTGCAAAGAGCGTTGTGGCTATCTGTTCTACAATCTCCTTGTCCATTTTGTTGTTTGCGACAAGAACTGCCTTCATGCCGAAGGTAATCGCGCTTTCTGTTTGACCCTTGTAGGAGTTTGCCGGGACTTCGCTTGCAACATATTCGTCGTGCAAGCGGAGCAAACGCTCAAGAGTCATGTTGTCTATGGAAAGAAGCTTGATGTCTATTTCTTTGGCGAGGTCCGCAACTGCCGGGGTCGGGATGCCTGCCGTGCAGAAGAATGCGTCGATGGCACCCTCCTTCAGTGCCTCGGCAGACTGGGTGAAGGAAAGCTTCTGGGCGTCGATCTTGTCGAAGGTCAAGCCGTAGGCTTCCAGTATGATCTGAGCGTTTCTGATTACTCCAGATTCTGGTTCGCCAACCGATACGCGCTTGCCAAGCAAATCTTCGACGGTGTTGATGCCGGAACTTGCGTTCACGATAATCTGGAATGTTTCTGTGTAGAGGCCCGCGATTGCGCTTTCATTCACATATTTGGATTCGTTGATGAAAATGCCTGTGCCAAGCTTTGCGTCCTTGAGCATGTCGCTCTGCACAATGGCCATGTCGAGGAAGCCCTGTTCCAGAAGGCGTATGTTTGCGGCTGTCCCTGCAGTCGTTTTTACCTGCAGTTTAAAGCTTGCGCTGCTTTGGTCAATCTGTTCTGCAAAGGTGTTGCCGAACTTATAGTAAAGGCCGCCACTGTTGCCGGTGCCCAAAGTTATAACCTGTTCTTCACCGCAGGCCATGAATGTTGCTGCACTCAAACAGGAAAGCAGAGCCAGACTCAATTTGTGAAAAAACTTTACGCCCATTTTTTATCCCTTTTATAAATTGCAAGATAGAATAAGTTCACGCAATCATTTTGCAAGAGCCGCGTATAAGTCGCGAAATTTTTATATTTTTTTTTGGACAAACTCCAAAAATTCAATTTTGTCAAAATGCATTGCAACGCATTGCGTTAGTTTTTGGGGATTACCTAAAAATTTTAGGAATAGATTTTGGATACTGTAGAATCGAATAAGGAATACTGGTTTCGCATGCATGATGGCGATAGGCTTGAAGATAAGCTTGGCTATACCTTCAAGGACCCGGAATTGCTTGTCCATGCGCTCTACCACAGTTCGTACCTTGACGGCAAGGAAATGGCGCATTATGATTGCAACGAACGCCTTGAATTTTTGGGCGATGCCGTTTGCAACATGCTCGTGACCGAATATCTTTACAAAATGTACCCGCAGGCTCCCGAAGGCGAAATGACAAACATGAAGGGAGCTATCGTTTCTGGGCATGCCTGGGCGCAGACCGCCGCTCTCTGGAATTTGGGCCGCTTCATACGCGTGGGCAAGGGTATTGCCATGAACGGTGGCCGCTATTGCGAAAATGTAGTAGCCGATGCCTTTGAAGCCGTGCTCGGAGCCGTCTATCTTGACGGTGGGCTCGCTGAAGTTTTAAAGATCATGGAGACCTTCCATTGGCCGCGCATTCCAGAAATTCTTTCGGCAACCGATTTCAGAAATTTTAAAAGTGAACTTTTGGAACTTGTCGAAAAGGCCGACTTTGTAAATGAGCATGGTTCCATAAGCATTCAGTACAAGGTTGTTGCCGAAAACGGACCGGAACACGAACGTATTTTTGACGTGGAAGTTTTTTTGAACGATGTTTCGTTTGGCATTGGCCAGGGTCGATCCAAAAAGAAGGCGGAACAAGCTGCTTCTGGCGTTGCCCTCGAAAAACTAAAAACCGAAGAAGGCATGGAGCTTCTCAAGGCTGCCGAAAAAACTGTCAATGTCGATTCTGAATCTTGTGATTCTGACTGCGCTGAACAAACTTCTGATGAAGTCGCTTCGGCTTAAAAAAGGATTTATGATGAATTTTAGAACTCTTTGGAAAACACTTTTTGTTCTTGGGCTCTCAACTCTTGTTTTGACCGGCTGCAATGAAAAGAAGGCTGAAGGCAAAAAGTCAGCAACCGCTTGCCCGGATTCCTGGAACATGCCGGAAGGGACCGGCGAATTCGACCCGGTTGCGGCAAAGGATGCTGTGCCTTGCGGCTCCGTTACGCTTTGGGGCAGTTCCATGCCCAAGTCCTTCAACATGTGGGAAGACTACAACAGTTTTTCTGCAGAGCTCATGACGCTCATGTTCGAATCTCTCGTGACGCTCCATTCCACCGAAGACCGTGAAATTGGCGTGCTTGCGGAAAGCTGGGAAATTGGCGAAGACGGCAAGACCTTTACATTCAAGCTTGACCCGCGCGCCAAGTGGAGCGACGGCAAGCAGATTACCGCAGAAGATGTCCAGTTCTATTACGATGTGATGATGGACGAAAAGAACCTGACTCCGATTTTCAAGGTCGGTCTCAGTCGCTTTGACCGTCCCGAAGTCATTGATGAACTTACGATTCGCGTTGTCGCGAAGGAAGCCCATTGGGGCAATTTCTGGGAGGCTGCTGGCCTTACTGCATTCCCGAAGCATATTTGGGCCGGCAAGGATTTCAATGCAATCCGTTATGAATTCCCTGTCGTGAGCGGTCCGTATAAAATCAAGACATTCCGCGAAGACCGTTTTGTGGAACTTGAACGCCGCGCCGACTGGTGGGGATTTGCAAAGAATTGGAATCGTGGCAAATACAACTTCGAACGAATCCGCTACCGCTTCATGGAAGACCAGACGAAGGTTCTTGAAGCTTTCAAAAAGCAGGACTTTGACGCCTACCCGCTCTACACTTCTTCCATCTGGATGAAACAGACCGACTTTGAAGCTGTGCAGAAGAACTATGCTGTAAAGCAGAAAATCTACAACCAGGAACCGATCGGTTTCCAGGGCATGGCTTTCAACCTCCGTCGCGAAAAGTTCCAGGATGTGCGCGTTCGCAAAGCTCTTTCCATGCTTATGAACCGCAAGCTCATGAACGAAAAATACATGTATGACCAGTATTTTTTGCTCAACAGCTATTATCCGGACCTTTGGGAAAATAACCAGAACCCGAATGCTCCCTTGTACGGCTATGATCCAGATGCTGCCCGCGCCCTTTTGGCAGAAGCCGGCTACAAGCCAGATGCACAGGGCATGTTGCAAAAAGACGGCAAGCAGTTTACGGTCACGTTCATTACGGCTTCTTCCGAAATGCGCCACTTGACGCTCTACCAGGAAGACTTGCAGAAGGCTGGCATCAAGGTGAACATTGAACAGATGTCGCAGAGCACGCTGCGCAAGCGCCTTGACGATGCCGATTTTGACATGTACTGGATCAACTGGGGCGCTGGCCGCCTGCGTGACCCGGAAGCCTCCTGGATTTCTACGACGGCAGATGACAAGGGCACGAACAACCTTGCCGGCGTAAAGGATGCCGTTGTCGATAGCCTCATCAATTTGCAGAAGACTGAATTCAATCTTGAAAAGCGCAACGAAATTTTGCGCGCCCTCGACAACCGTTTGACGGAACTTGTACCGTATGCCTTGATGTGGCAGTGTGACCACCACCGTCTGCTTTACTGGAACCGTTTCGGCACTCCGGAAAAGGTATTGGACAAGTATAATCGCGAAGATGCAATCCCAGTGTATTGGTACTATGATGCCAAGAAGGCTAGCGCCTTGGAAAATGCTATGCAGAAGGGCGAAGCCTTGCCTGCAATGCCTGCGGAAGTTCGCTAAGAAAATCCGCAAAGAGAAAGCCCGGCTTTTAGCCGGGCTTCTTTTGTTAAAGCAGTTCCACAAGACCGTGGTCAAGTTCAGGGTAGATCCTGTTCAATTCTAGCAAGTCGTGAATATATTCCACATCGCCGTAAATGCGGTCGCTGGCTGTGAAATCTTCCTTGCTTGAGCCTGGTTCCAAATACAGAATTTTACGTTCCGTCAGGTGCGTGAGATGCTTGTGCGTAAACTTGATCTTGCTTTCTGCCGCGTCTAAAAAATCTTGGCCGGAAATTTCGGTAAAGTGCTCTTCAAAAATCTGGCCCTTGGTTGCAGCCTTGGCAAAGCGCGTGAGCAGCAGTTGTTCCGTGGCGTTCAAAAGTTGCGGAGGCAGTTCGCGCTTCAGGGTGCGGTGGCGAATAGTCTCATAAAGCATTGAAACTACGGTCGGCTTTGTGAGTTCGATGTTCGTGCCTTCATAGGTGAACAGGCCGAGCTGGGCGAGCGCCCTGCAGAGTTTGTCCGTGTCGTCGAGGCGAATGCCGTTCAGCGCGTAGAGCTTGTCGGCAACTTCTTCAAAGGCGATTTCGTCATCGTCGGAGGTGCGAACGAAGTGGTCGAGTATCGAGAGCAAAGCTGGTAAGGCGTGAATGGAAAAGTAGCGCTTTCTACGCTTTTCGAAGCGCAGCTTGCGTTCCTGCAAATTGCGGAGCAGGCAGCGGAACCAGCGCGGCATTTCCAACAGGTTTGTTTCGGCGTCTTCACGGGTAATCTTTTGTAGTTCCGAATCTTCTTCGGCCCGCACGGAATACGGGCGCGGTGCGGCCCCTGCTAACGGCAGGTCGCCGATAATGGAGCCCGGCCCGAAAGTTTCCACAACGTCAATGCGTTCACGCTCTCGGCGGATGGCATGCAACGTGCCCCCTTTGACAATGTAGAGAGCATCGTTCGGCTCGCCTTCGGTAAACAGGATGTCTTTGGCTTGGAGTCTCACAGCGCACCTCGCAAATCTGCTTCGTGGTTCAGGCAAAGGGCAAACCAGCGGATGCGTTCCTTGTTGGTGGCGAGTTGACCGAATTCCGTCTTCTGCAAAATTCCTTGCTTTTCGAGCATGATGACTTCTGCGACGGTTGCGAACTTGTCGTTAGCCTTGAGCAGGGCGAGCCATTCGGAGGCTTCCTTTGCGGTACCTGCCGGTTCGCGCGCGACGCAAGAAAGGCAGCGCTTTTCTGTCAAGTTCAAATGGAACGGGGCAAAGTCTTCGCCGAGCTCCAGGCTCGTCAGGTAATCGACGTATGCGGTAAGCAGGGACGGGTCTTGGATACCGATAGTTTCGTCTTGAATGAGCACCATGTGGCGGCGTTCCAGCGAGCGGAGCTCTGTCGCAAGTTCCTTGGCCGGAATCTTGGACTGCCAGGCGCATTCGAGCAAAAGGTCCCTGGCGTTTTCAAATATTGCCGGGGAGCCGCTAGCAAGCTTGATTTCTGCCTGCATGGCAAGGAACTGTGCCAGAGCCCTGGACTTGTTCTTGCAGAGCGTTGTCTTGATGTCAGTCTTTGCGCGCTTCGTGTGCAGAACGATTTGGCGCGTGGCTGCCAAAAGCCAGACAGGAGCCGTCTTCAAGGCAGAAGCCAGGCACTCTTCGTTGATTTCCAAAAATTCGGAATCTGCACTTGCCTTGATATCGTAGGGGAGCGCTTCCTTTTCGATTAGTGTCGGAACTCCGACCACCTCTTTAGGTTGGACCTTGAAAAGTTCCTTTTCCTTGCCGTTCTCGTCGGTAGTTACCGCCGACAGCTCGCCGCTCTCCAGGTAGAGAAACACTTCTGGAGTTTCTCCAGTTTTGAACACAGAAAAACCAGCCGGAACACTCTTGCGTACCGGCTGGATAAAATTTGAACCTGGAACTTTTAAATTAGTCCTGGCGTTCAAGAATACGGGCTGCCTTGCCGCGGAGATCGCGCATGTAGAAGATGCGAGCCTGGCGAACCTTACCCGGGCGATCGACGACGATGGAAGCGATACGCGGGCTGTGCACCGGGAAAATGCGTTCTACGGCAACGTTACCGGACATCTTACGGACGGTAAGAGTTTCGGAAATGCCAGAGTTCTTGTGCTGAATAACAACACCCTTAAACGGCTGGATGCGTTCCTTGGTACCTTCGATAACCTTTACGTTTACCGTAACGGTATCACCGGTGCGAACAGCAACCAAGTCAGTCTTGGTGTTTTCTTGCTGAATAGCTTCGATGTTCAAAGACATAATGACCTCATTTTAGTTGGTGCCAAATTTAGTATCTATTTCAAATTTTGCAAGGGTCAGAGTTTAATTAAGAGGCAAGAATTCAGGATTAAGATTTGGATGTGGCGTTTTTGTGCAAATTTCGCTATTTCAAATACTTATAAATACAATTGCACTTCTTAAAATTTGACTTTTAAGGTTGCTTTTTGAGCAGGTCGGGGCGCCTTTCCTGGGTGCGTTTTAGTGAAATTTCGCGCCGCCACTCCTCGATTTTCTTGTGGTTGCCCGAAAGCAGAATGTCTGGCACGGCCTTGCCTTCAAAGACAGCCGGTTTGGTATATACTGGCCATCCGAGCAGGCCTTCGGCAAAGGAGTCCGTGTCGCCGGAGCCTCGGTTGCCAAGTGCGCCATCGATCAGGCGTACCACTGCATCGGTCACGAGCATTGCCGGGAGTTCCCCGCCGCTCACCACGAAGTCGCCAATAGAGATTTCCATGTCCACTTCGGACTCGCGGATGCGTTCGTCAATGCCCTTGTAGTGGCCGCAAACAAGCACCAGGTGCTTTTCCTTAGAAAGCTCTTCGGCAATTTTATGCGTGAACGGAACGCCGTCGGCTGTTAGGTAAATCACCTTGCCGCCGTCTTCCTTGACGCCCGTGCTGCGGATTGCCGCCGCGAGCGGTTCCGGGCGAATGACCATGCCGGGCTCGCCGCCGTATGGAGTGTCATCGACCTGGCCGTAATCGTTGATTGCAAAATCGCGCAAATAGACTGTGTTGAATTCGAGCAGGCCGTTTTTGCGGGCTCGGCCCATGATGGAGTGTTCGAGCGGTGTGAACATCTCTGGGAAGATCGTCACGCAATCAATTTTCATCGCGGTTCCCTTCGGCATCGTTTGCAAGCAGGCTGTTGATGAAGTCTGCGTTGCAAGTGATTGTCTCGTTTTCAGTGTCGATTGCAAGCACGCAGTCATCAATCCATGGCACCAGGGCGTTGCTGCCGTTGTGAAAATTCACCTGGAACGCCTTTACGGACGGCAGTTCCATGCATTCTTCCACTTCGCCCACTTCTTCGCCGTTTTCCAGCAAAACTTTGTAGCCCGGAAAGTCGGAATAGTAGTACATGCCTTCCGGGAGGGGGAGCCTCTCTTCTTCTGGAATCAGCAGCTCGCTGTTTGTGAGGCAGGCGACTGTTTCGGGAGCGTCAAAGCCTTCGAATTTCAAAATCCAGTCTTTGCCGGCGAGAGAGCTTGCCGTAATGGTGAGCTGCTTCGGCTCGTCCTTCTCGGACTTGCGCACAAAAACTTCCTTGAGCAGCTTGTGGCGGTTCAGGTCGTATGTTTCCGGGTGGCACTTGATTTGGCCGCGCACGCCGTGCGGGCGGCCGAGAATTCCAACAGTAACGAACTCTTGCATAACGCGCAATATAGAAAATCACGGGCTTGCCGCAATGCTGATGCCAGATGCAAGAGCAAGATGCCAGAAATTGTCCCCTACCATGTCATTGCGAGCGAAGCGTGGCAATCCAGAAACCAGAAACGAGAAACCTGGGAATCGTAGCCTACCGTGTCATTGCGAACGTAGTGAAGCATTAACTAAACGTGCATGCGATAGCATGCAATGTTAGTTTAGTTAACGCGCCTTTGCCCTGCGAAACAATCCAGGCAAAAAATAAGGCCCCGCGTTTCGCGGAGCCTTATTTGAAAAGCTTTTAAAGCGATTAGGCTTCTGCTGCCGGTGCTTCTTCAGCCGGAGCTTCCTTAGCTGCCTTTTCTGCTTCGAGACGAGCCTTAGCCTTTTCGCCAAGCTTAGCCTTCTTAGCCTTCGGTGCCTTCGGAGTTGCTACCTTACCTTCGATGGAGCGGCCTGCGCGAACTTCATGGAAGAGTTCCATAACGCCGGCCTGCTTGAGGAGGGACTTTACGGTGTCAGACGGCTGAGCACCAACGCCGAGCCAGTAAAGGGCGCGATCCTGTTCGAACTTGATTTCAGGAACCTTGGTGTTCGGGTTGTAAAAACCGATCTGTTCGATGAAGCTATCATCGCGAGCCTTGCGGCTGTCGATAACAACAACGCGGTAAATCGGGTTGTGACGCTTGCCGAAACGAGCGAGACGAAGTACGGTTGCCATAAATAAACCTCTTAGGTTGTTAAGTTTTGTGCCAAAGATAACAAAATAAATTTGTGTGTAAAGGGCGGTTGCCTAAAAAAATCCGTCTTTTACGTATAAATTAACGCAAAATGCCGTTTTTGACAAAAAATTGGCGTTTTTTTTACGAGTGGGTTGTGACTTTAATCATCGAGCCAATAGTAAAATTTCTCAACATTACGGGAAAATTCCATAAAAAATTGCTCCAGGAAGAACTTGTTTAGCAATTTCAAGTGCTCCCAATCCTCTTCCGTGACGCTGCATTCAATGGTGCGCTGTATAGTTTCGATATACGCTAGTGCGCTATTGCAATACCAGAGCAGGTTGTCATACACCGTCTCTAGCCAGCTGTATTCAGCTTTTAGCTGCAAGTCATTCTGGAATGCTCTAAATTTTGCTTCTGCCCTGCATTTTCTGCGGAGCCAGGTAGATTTCATTGTGCCGATGCGCTTTTCTGCGCTCTTTTCTACGCTCATGTTTCCCTTCTTTTGGATACGACAAAAAACAGTATTTGCCGTGTAGAATCTGTCAAAAGGGGAATTATCGATAAAAATGTTGCCGCAACGCTTGCGACCGGGGGTAAATATACAAAAACTGCAGTGGCAGAGCAAAAAATCGCCTCAAAAGAGCCTGTTTTTGAAAATTTACTTGACATTGTTTTTTTTTGTTTACATTTGACTGACAAGACAAAAAAATGAAAAACCTTTTGAGAAGGAATTGACCGATGGTTTAGGAGCTCTTTTAAAAGGAATAAAAAATACCAAGGAGAAAATATGAAATCAAAAATGATGAAAATGTTGGTTGCCGCTCTTGCTTTGGCATCTTTTGGCCTAATGGGTTGCGAACCCAGCAAGGATGCGGAAGGTCCTGTGAGCATTACGGTAACGGATGCGGACGGTAACAAGTATCCCACGATGAAGATTGGTCAGCAGATTTGGATGGCGAAGAACCTAAATGTGGATGTACCGGGTTCCATGTGTTATGACAATAAACCTGAAAACTGTGAAAAGTACGGTCGCCTTTATACTTGGGAAGCCGCGATGAATGCTTGCCCTGGTGGCTGGCATTTGCCTGGCAAGGAGGAAACGGATCTCTTTAAGGAGACTGTGATGGTCAGGGTTGATCAGATAGTAACTCAGAAAAAGTTGAATGCAGAACCGTTGGAAAGAGGCGAAGATAAATGGGTCAACCATCTACGTGATGTTAGCTGGAAAGGAGGGCTTAATACATTCGGTTTTTCCGCTCTCCCCGCTGGTTATTTAAACTCTCCCATCAGGGAACTTGATGGTATCGCTCGCTTCTACTATTTGGGCAGCATCTTCCGTTTTTGGACATCTACGGTAGTCACTACGGCTGCTCAGGAAGACACGGGTTCTGCTTATTATCTGGAATTCAGCAATCGCTCTACGGGCACTTCCGTCAAGGAAAAGGATTACGCCTTCTCAGTTCGTTGTCTCCGGGATTAAAACGATGGCGAGAGACGCATAGACAAACCAAGCCAAGGCCTAGCGAAGCAAAGCCTTGAAACATTCGCCCCAGGGTACAAAACCTTGGGGCTTTGTTTTTTACAATCCCTTGAGCCAAAGGGCAAAAAACTTGTCATAGACTACGTACCCTTTTGGTGTGTCCATCACAAATTCCTTGTCTAGCAGGTATTCCAGAGCGCGGTTTACGCTGCTTGCTGTCTTGAGCTTGTATTTGCCAATAAATGCACCTGCGTTGATGTTTGCGACGGTTCCTTCTTGAGCGATTGCCGTTAGCAAGTGATTTTGGTTTGCCGTAAGTGAACTGAACAAGCGCTGGTAAGAATCCGTTTCGGAGTTGATGATTCGCAAAATGCAGTCGTTAATGTGTTTCTGCGAAATTTCTTCTGGATGCATTTCATAGAGTCGGTTTAAAATGCTTTGCATATACCAGGTGTGACCTTCGAGGCGCTCGTATAGGGCAGAAAAAATCTCACGAGGAAATTTGATTTCGGCTATTTTCATCCAGTGATTTGCAAATTCGTAATAGGCTTCTTCAGTAATTGCGTGAAGGTTGACAATTTCGGTACTGCGATAGAACGGATGCTCCACGGAGCTGAACATTTCTGACATCAGGTGATGCTTGCTGCCAGAAAAGATGAAATGCACGTTGGGGCAAAATTGAATTTGGGAGCGAAGCAATGCTTCTACATTTTCGTCGTCATATTCTGCGATTTGCTGAAACTCGTCAATGGCGATGAAACATTCCTTTTCTGAATTTTTTAGGTACGAAAAAATTTCTTCTAATGTGCTTTGGGTTTGCTGTGGCTGGAATTCAAGGGTAGATTGAGGACTCCCTGAAATGGGGTCGGCGGATACAACAACTTTGCAACTTTTGAACGCCTGGATTGCCGTGTTCAACGCTTTCTTTCCGAGACTGTCCAACGTTCCTAAAACAGTTTTCCCGAACAGTGCGGTAAATTGCTCCAAGGACCTTGTCGGAAAAATATCCATATAGAAGCAGGTTGCATTTTTGTTCTGCTCCTTTATTTTGTTGAAGGCGTGTAGGATTAGACCTGTTTTCCCCATGCGTCGAGGACTAAGCAATGTGATGTTTCGACCATTTTTGAGCGCAGAAATTAACAGGTCCGTTTCATCTTTGCGGTCGCAAAAATATTTCGGTCCACCATAGCCATACACAAAAAATGGATTTTCAGCTTTAATCATGGCTCTAATATAACAAAGTTACGCAAAATGCGTAACGCAAATTGCGTAAAATTTTGATGTTCTGTTTGCCGTGTAGAATCTGTCAAAAGGAGGGAATTATCGATAAAAATGTTGCCGCAACGCTTGCGACCGGGGTAAATGTGCAAAAACTGCAGTGGCAGTGCAAAAAATTGCCTCAAAAAGAGCCTGTTTTTGAAAATTTACTTGACATTGTTTTTTTTGTTTACATTTGGCTGGCGAGGCGAGAAAATGAAAAACCTTTTGAGAAGGAATTGACCGATGGTTTAGGAGCTCTTTTAAAAGGAATTAAAAACACGAAGGAGAAAAAAATGAAATCTAAAATAATGAAAAGACTCTGTGTGGATGTCGGAGAATCTTAATGTAAAAACAGACGGTTCTTAGTGTTATAATAACAATCCAGCCTTCTGCAATATATTAGGTCGTTTATACACCTGGGAAGCCGCAATGAGTGCTTGCCCAAACGGGTGGCACTTGCCCAGCCAACTGGATGTCACCAAGCCAAGGCCTAGTGGCGCAAAGCCCCGAAACTCAATCTCGCATTATACTTGCACATATTTTTGATTCTTGCTTTTGGGCTTGTTTGGGATTGTATATCTCAACAAGCCTTTTTCAACCATGGGGGCTATATACTTGGCCATAAGATAGGCAATCGTGATGCGGTTCCCAAAATTTTTGGCTAATTCATTTCTGCTTTTTGGCGTTTTGCAAAAGTTCAGAATTTCTTGCTGGAATTCATCGGGTTGTTCTGCGGAAACTATTGTGTTAAACAATGTTACACGAAATACTCCGTGGCTACTTTCAAAAAGAGGCTCTTTTAGGTGGGCTGCCGCCATAGCGTTCCGGATGGTTGGAATCCCGGAATAACGGTTTTCTGTTTGACCAATAACTTCAAGAGCGTTTGCCAAGTAGGGGTTGCGAGTGTCGGCTCCGTATTCTCCTAAAGTTTTAATGGTTGTTCTTCCGTAAAGTCCACCGGGGTTTTCAAACTCGATGCGGTCTGAAAAAATTCTAATGGATATGGGGCTATTGTCTGTGTGGATGCTGTAATCTCGATGCACCAGCGCATTCATTATGATTTCGCGGATCGCCACCACAGGATATTCTGGAACATCTTTCCTTTTCCCTGTTGATTCGTCTATCACAGTCCGGACCTTTGTGTTTTTCAGGACAAAATCCACTGCGCCCTGGTACATTTGTTTGATGGAACCTTCGATACGTCTGTTGTCTAGGAAGCGTTCCCCAATTTCGCTAGCGGCGCCAATCTGTGTTCCGTGTATAGAAACTGCAGTAATGCAAAGTTGCGGAAAAAATCCTTGAGGATAGTTTGAAAACATGAATAAGCCAACGATAGTCGGATGCTCGCCAGAAATAAAACCAAGAAGCTGATATGTTTTCTGGGGTGCTAATGCGGCAACATTTGGCTTGGCGCTGGAAAGGTACTTCTTGAAATCCTTTAAAGCGTTTGTGTGTATTTCGGAAATTTCAGCGCGCTCCACAGGGCGCAATTCGTCCTCGATTTTTTTACGGAAAGCCTCGTAACTATAGACTTCGTATTCTGTCATTTGACGGTCGCTGTCGCCAACTCTAACGAATGAGCCGCGGAGGCGGCCGGCGCCTTTGTAAAAGCAGGGCTTTTGAAAGTCTTCGACTTCTGGAATTTCTGCACAGACGATTGTTTTCCCGTTGTAATCGCAAACGGTGCACAAAGCCTTGACTTCGGGTTCCATTTGCAGGCACTGCTCCGCGATCTTTTTTTGCAAGTCCGCTGCGTCATATACGCCACAGATGTCAAAATCGGAACTTTCATCAATGCCGAATAGAATGAAGCCTCCGTCTCTTTGGTTGGAGAAGGATGACAATGTGTCAATGATTTTTGGGCAGCCGTTGGCAGCTTTTTTGATTTCGATGTAGTTGCTCTCGGATTTTAGCCCGATTACGGTATCGATTAAGTCCAGTAATTCTTTGGTTTGCATAAGATTAGAAGAAACGGTATTCTTTTAAAATTTAATAATTTTCTTCTAAAATTTTGTAAAATTCTTTTAAAACGCTTGATTTCTAATGAAATTCTTGTAAATTCTAATAAAATTATTCAAAATTAGTTGTTAAAAATTACGCGTCCATCAGTTCTTCGATGTGGCACCCCAGCACTTTCACAGGTTCTTGAAATCCAGCGGGAACTTCAGAACGCATAACGAAAAAAGCCACCTTGCGGTGGCTTTTTGCTTAGTGTCTTTTACAACTATTCTTCCATGCCCGGGCGAACGCGCTTTACCGTTGCGCCGAGTGCTGCCATCTTTGCTTCGAAATCTTCGTAGCCACGGTCCAAATGGTAAATGCGGTCGATGGTGGTTTCGCCTTCTGCAATGAGGCCTGCCAAAACAAGTGCTGCGCTTGCGCGAAGGTCACTTGCCATGATGTTTGCGCTTTCAAGCGGCTTCCCGCCGTGAATCGTTGCCGTGTTGCCGACAAGCTGAATGTCTGCGCCAAGGCGCTTGAGTTCTGCAATGTGGGTAAAGCGGTCGTTGTAGATTGTGTCCTGAATGACGCTGATTCCTGGCACTGCCATGAGCGTTGCCATGAGAGGTGCCTGCAAGTCTGTCGGGAACCCAGGGAACGGGAGCGTCGTAACGCTCACTGGCTTGAGTTCTATGCCGCGAGCATCGACTTCTGCCCAGTCGCTACCGCTAGAAACCTTGCAGCCCATGTCGCGGAACACGTCAAGAACGGCTGCAATGTGAACAGGATCCATGTTCGTGACTTTAACGCGGCCCTTTGTAATTGCTGCGCCGCAAAGGAAGCTGCCTGCTTCGATACGGTCTGGAATGGTGCGGCCCTTGCCCGGGTTCAACTTTTCGACGCCTTGCACAACGAGTGTTCTTGTGCCACGGCCCTGGATACGCGCGCCCATGCCAATGAGGTAATCTACAAGGTTATCAATTTCTGGCTCCAGGGCGGCGTTCTGGAGAACGCTCTCGCCTTCGGCGAGCGTGGCTGCCATAAGCACGTTCACAGTTGCGCCAACGCTAGAAACCGGGAAGTGGAACGTGCCGCCCTTCAGGCGGCCTTCGCATGTTGCTTCCACATAGCCGTGAGTCACGGTAACCTTTGCACCAAGAGCTTCAAGGCCCTTCAAGTGCAAGTCCACAGGGCGTGGGCCCCATGCGCAACCGCCTGGCAAAGAAACACGGCAACGGCCAAAGCGTGCAACGAGTGGTCCAAGCACATAGAAACTTGCACGCATGGTCTTCACAAGTTCGTACGGAGCTTCCAAGTGGTCTGCACCGCGCGTGTCGATGCGAAGTTCGTGAGAGCCTCCGCCAATGCGGCAACCGATAATGCGGAGCACATCGGACATGGTCTTCATGTCCTTCAAGTGCGGAACGTTCGTAATTTCAGAAACGCCATCGGCAAGGAGAGCCGCAGCCATAACGGCAAGCACAGCGTTCTTTGCACCGGAAATTTCAACTTCGCCGTCAAGCGGCTTGGTTACGGAAGGAACGAGAAACTGATCCATGTTGAACTCCTAAAAAACTATTTGTCTTTGTACACGACACGAGTGCGTGCAAGCCAATCGTGAAAGGTGCGCTTTTCCGGATCTACTGCGGCCACCACGTATGCAAGTCCGTAAAGATAGATCAGGGAAAGTGAAGAAACGAACGAGCACAGGTAGCGGATTATGGCGCCCTTGAGCCCGAGCTTCTGGTTGTCTTTACTGACAACTTTCAGCTTCAATAAAATTTTGCCCGGTGTGGCGGAATAGAGCCAGGTGAAGCCGACAAAATAAACGAACTGCATCACGGAGCAGAATACGATAAACTCTTCGATGCCGCGAACCTGCATGAATGCGGTCAGCATGTCGGCTTTTGCCAAATTTTCAATATCGTTGCCCATGATTTCGTTGGCTGTCGCGAGGTCGATGAGCCCGAAAGCGCTCATCATGTACATGACTATGGAGGCTACGCAAGAAAGTGCTATCATGTCGATAGCGTAGGCGAGCGCTCTTACCCAGAATCCGGCAAAACGCGGCTTTACTGCAGCCTGGCGTTCCTTCTCTTTTATGATGGCTTCGAGTGTCTGCTGGATAATTTCGTTTGTCGCTTCTGCGTCCAGCTCTTTTTCGTGTTCCTTCCAGGCGCGCCAGTTTTCTTCGCCAGAGTGCCAAACAAGCGTTTCTGCCTTGATTACGCCCTCTTTTGCCTTTTCCTTGATTTCGTCGTCGGAAAGAGGGCCTATTCTGCGGTCGCCAGATGTGATAGTTTCGTCAATATAGTACCAATCCATACACCCATAATTTAGCAAAAAATATTGGGACCGACCTGTCCGAGATGATCTAACTCGTTGAAAATCAATAAGTTACGGAGTTTTCGGTTTCGTTCTTTTTGTTTTTGGGATCAAAAGCGCGAAACCATGATTTATTTCTATATTTTGCGGTGTAAAAATAAAGGTGGCTCTTATGGCAAATCTCGTCGTCGTTGATTATGGTGCTGGCAACTTGACTTCCGTCGCAAATGCTCTTGATCATATCGGAGCAAACGCAACCGTAAGTCGCGACCCCGCCGTAATTGCTGCTGCAGACAAGCTTGTGTTCCCGGGCGTGGGGGCTGCCGGTTCCGCCATGAACACTCTGGTTACTACGGGCATCGGTGACGCCATTGCTACAGTTGTTAAAAAGGGCAATCCGGTACTCGGCATTTGCATTGGCTGCCAGATCATTCTAGAAAGCAGCGAAGAAGACGGAGGCGTCAAGACTCTTGGACTTTTGCCGGGCAAGGCGGTGCGCTTCAAGGATGAACCGGGCCTCAAGATCCCGCACATGGGTTGGAACCAGGTCAACTTTACCAAGGACCACCCGATTTTTGCCGGTATCGAAAACGGTAGCGAATTCTACTATGTGCATTCCTACCACCCGCAGGTTCCTGCAGAGTTCTCCTTTGCGCAGACCACCTACGGTACGCAGACTTTCCAGTGCGCTGTCGGCCGCGACAACTTGATTGCAACGCAGTTCCACCTTGAAAAAAGTGGTGAATTCGGCCTGCAAGTCCTCAAGAACTTCTGCAATTGGGGCTAGTTTCTTGACTTTAGTCGACCCCAAGGGGTCTCGGCTCCGACTCATTGTCACATAAAAACAAAAAAGACACCCTAAAAGGTGTCTTTTTGTTTTAAGAGCGGGAAAAGGGATGGGTTGGCCTCCAGCCCCTCGCTTTTAGCGAGCTGGAGCCCAATCCTTCGGACTTCGCGCTTCGCGCAAAGCCCAAAAGCGCTTCTATCATGCCTCGCTTCGCTCGTCATGTGGCGCGCTTTTGTGATTCGGTCGCAGTCTCTCGCCTTTGGCGAGCTGCTCCCTCACCCTTCGGGCTTCGCGAACCTCCTTTGGAGCTTCGCAAAGTCCTAAATCGCATTTGATATGCTTCGCATAATGCGATTTAGTCGCCCCCTCGACCCCAAGGGGTCTCGGCTCCGACTCATTGTCACATAAAAACAAAAAAGACACCCTAAAGGTGTCTTTTTGTTTTTAGAGCGGGAAAAGGGACTCGGACCCTCGACCCCGACCTTGGCAAGGTCGTGCTCTACCAACTGAGCTATTCCCGCGAGGTTGACCCAATATTAGAAATACCTTTGTCGTTTGTCAAGGGTAAAAGTCAAACTATATGCAAAAATTCCTTTTTTTCTTCCTCGGAGTTCCATTTCACCCAGGCTTTCCGGCTTAAAGCGCTCCGTTTTGGGCAAAACCTTGAGCAAATCTTCAGAAATTATGAAATCCTTGCCGAGCGGGGTGCACTGCGCTTCCAGGCGGGCGGTCGTGTTCATTGCGTCGCCGTGGTATGCCATTTCACTGCCAAAATTGCCCACTTCGCTGCAAATCACCTTGCCGCAATGGGCTGCGGCCTTGAATTTCGGCGCTTTTCCATATTTTTTGATGAACTTTTGTTCCAGGCCGGCAAAGCAGTTCTTTAAATCCTGAAAGCAGTAGAGCGGGCGGGGCTTTCTATGGCATTTCTTGAGCGGCCAGGTCAAATAGACGCCATCGCCTGCAATCTGGTAGATTTCGCCGTGGTTTTCTTCGCAACAGTTAGAAATATAATGGTAGTAGTCGCGCAAAAAGTTGGAGTATGTAAAGTGCCCTAGTTCTTCGGCGAGCGTGGTGGACTGGCGAAGGTCAACGAACATGAATACGCGGTCTTCTTCGATCGGGTCCTGGTATTTGCCTAGCATGGTGTTCAAAAATACACGGGAACCGAACTTTTTGTGCACGCTGCGCACGAACGTGGTGAGGTAGCCGAACAGGAAGCTATACACTATAAAGACGATCGTCGTCGGCTGGCGCAAGAATTCCTTGACTTCGGCAAGGCTTTCTTCTGTAATCAGTTCACCTTCGGTATAGATGTTCTGAACGAGCACACACAGGGCGACATTCAATAGGATTGCCCATACAAAATACATGGAACGGATAAGTATTGCCGGGGCCAACGGTCGGTGGTCGCGGTCGTCCTGCAGAATGAGCACATCGTAGAAGCCGTGCGAAAGGCCCATGAAGATGGCAAATTGGCTCAGCAACTGGAAAAAGAACAACTTGGAATCAACAAAGGAAGCCTGCCCAAAATGAGTCATGGCCCCAAAGGCAACGCACCCAAAGATCCAGCTTGCAATGTAGAACCACATTGCCTTGAATTTCCTTTTAGTCTGTCTTGAAAGCATGTCGTATAATGTAGCAAAAAGGTGAAAAAACTTATGCCGGACTTAACGCCCGGCAAGCAGCTAGAAAATTTAATGCAGGAACAAAGGCAGGCACCAGATCATGAGCACAAGGAAAATATCCTTGGCATGTTCACCGCCAAACAATAGCACTCCAACGAACAGCAGGGTCAGTGCTGCCAGTAGCGCCAAAATCGGTAGCGAGTACCTATTGGCGATGTTCTTGTGCATCTTGTTGAAAAAATCCTTCATACAACGGAATATATATACATATTATAGAAAAGAAAAAGTTTTTTGAACTTTTTTTGAAAAAACGTTCATGAAATGCTCTTCTTGCAAAAAACGCCTCTAGTAACTAGTGACTAGTAACTAGCAAGCTATTTTAATCTATATTTCAGTTAATTGTAGGTTTTGGAGGCATTTTGTCTTTATTTTTCTTGTATTTTGCGATCATATCGGTAGTCTTTATCTTGTGGGATTTGCTGATAGCGCGTGCTTCTTTTGCCAAAAAGGAGCCGGCCGGCAAATATCTTGGATTGACATGCATCGGGGCTGCTGCCGTTGCCTTGTTCTACTTTGGTACAACCGTTGTAGAGAACTATTTTGTTTATTCCGTTCTTTCGAGCCTATATTTTTTGAGCGTCGATGTAATGCTCGTTGCATTCGTCATGTTCAGCACATATTTTACGAAGCGCAAACTTTCGGACAAGGGAGTTTTTTTCAATAAAATTGGCGTGACCTATTTGATTTTTGATATAATCGTATTGCTTGTGAATCCGTTCTATGAATGGGCCGTGACCTATACGCCGCGCGCTACGGAATTTGCAAAGTTCAGTTATGAAATGCATGGTCTTTTCTATGGACATCTTGCATTCTGCTACATGATGGTTTTGACGGTGGTCTGCCTGTTCGTCCAAAAGTTCTTGACCGTTCCAAGGGAATACCGTCGCCAATATCTCTACAGTGTGATAGGTGTTGCTGCCGTAGTTCTTATCAATGCGGTGTTCCTGTTTGTGCCGGGCTTGCATGTGTATAGTTTTTTGGACTATGCCATTTTCGGTTACAGCATTGCCGCATATGTTCTCTATTGGTCCTGCTTTAATTATTCCATTACCGGCATGCTCGACCTTTTCAAGATGAGCATTTTTGAAAATCTCGATCAGGGGCTGGTTCTGTTTGATTATGAAAACAACATGATCTTGCACAATGAAATGGCCGCCCGTTATTTGCCGAATGTAAAGCTCGAAAATCGCAGGAACATGGAACAGTTCATAAAGGATTGTAATTTTATTCTGGAAGATCGAGTTCGTGAAAGTTCGTTTGCGCTGCAGTTCTATTCGGAACGCGATGGCGAAAAAATTCCGTTGCGCTGCGATTACAAGGTCGTTCGCAATGCAAAGCAGAAGATCATCGGCCGACTTTTCATGTTCTCTGATGCACATCTTTCCACCGATATCTTGACGGGCTTCCAGAACTGGGATGGCTTTAAGTTTTATGCGACGGAACACAAACAGGAATTGGATGGTGACTTTTTTGTTTGCGTTGGCGACATATCACAGTTGTCGTTTATCAATAGTACTCGTGGTCATCAATATGGTGATAAGAAAATCAAGGAACTTGCTGACCTTGGACGAAAATACTTTCCGAAAGATTCCTATTTTGTGCGCGGCCAGGATGCCTATTTGATAGCCTTTATTGCCGGGGTGGATAATGCGGAAGTCGAAGCTGCTCTAAAGAATATGGAGCGGGATTTTGACTTGCACTTCCAGTATTCCTGGGAAAAACACAAAAAGGGCGAAGATATCTTTGAATCCATTGAAACGGCGGTCAAGGGTGTTAAGCAGAAAAAGTTGCTCGATAAAGGCTCTGCGCACTCTGCCATACTTTCTTCGCTTGTGCGCGCCCTCGAAGAATGCGATTCCGATACGGAAGAACATGTGCAGCGCACGCAGCAGATGGGTGCCGCCCTTGGCAAGCGTATCGGGCTTACCGATGTGCAGTTGAGTGACTTGTCGCTCCTTTGCCTGTTGCACGATATCGGTAAAATTGGCGTGCCTCTCGAAATTTTGAACAAGCCGGGCAAGCTTACGAACGAAGAATGGGAATCTCTCAGGTCTCATGCAGAAAAGGGTTACCAGATTGCCAACAGCTCGCCGGAACTGGAACGCATTGCCGACATGGTTTTGCACCATCACGAGCGCTGGGACGGCGCCGGCTACCCGGCTGGCTTGAGCAAGGAAGCCATTCCACTGCTTTCCCGAATTATTGCCGTTGTCGATGCCTACGATGCAATGGTGAATGACCGTTCCTACCGCCCGGCACTCCCGGAGGCAAAGGCTCGCGAAGAACTCAGGCGCTGTGCAGGTTCGCAGTTCGACCCGGGCATCGTATCTGAATTCCTGCAGTTGCTAGAAGACACTCTGCTCAACATCAAGAGGAATGTGAAAATAGCAGATTCCGCAGAGGCGGAAGCCCTGGTGCGCGCTGAACTTGAAATGGATACTGCAAGTGCAGCTCCTTCTCGCAATGTGCATAAAATTGGCTATTGCAGGTACATCCTTGATGAAGAAATGTACATCATCGGCGTTGACAATTATTTTGAACATTTGACTGGCTATACGGAAGCCGATGTCAAGGAACGAAAGATGCGTCAGTCCGATTTGCTGCCTGCCGAAGACCGTATGGAATATACGGCTCTCGTCATGGACCAGCTTTCCAAAAAGCCGCAGGCCTATTTGGAACATCGCGTTCTCTGTAAAGACGGCTCCATTATCTATGTGCTTTGCTATGGCAAGCGATTCTTTGATTCTGCAGTGCGTGCCGGGCGTTCAGAAATCATTTTCGTGAATATTACCGAAACGTATGCAATGCGTGTCATGGCCGGTGCCGAACGAGAAAAGTTTAAGAAGAGGGAAGCTCGTCTCGAAAAAATTTCCCGCAGGGATCCGCTGACCGGCATCTTGAACAGGTCCGCCTTCAGGAACGATGTTGAGGAACAGCTCGTGAAGGACGAAAACAAGGTCATGCTCCTGATGCTAGACGTAGATCACTTCAAGGAATACAACGATACCTACGGCCATCATGCGGGCGACGAGTTCCTGACGCTCATAGCTCAGTCCATATCTTCTGCGCTCCGCAGCGCAGACATTGCAGGCCGCCTTGGCGGCGACGAGTTTGCGGCGGCGCTTTTCTTCAAGAAGGAATGCGAAAACGACTTCATGTATGAACGCGCCCAGCAGATTTTCGATAAGATAAACATGACCCTGAAGGTGAACGCAAAGCACGATAGCAATGCAAGCCTTTCCATGGGTGCCATGATTTCGAACGAAAAGCTGAATACGTTCAATGAACTTTATGAAGCTGCAGACAAGGCTTTGTACAACTCCAAGGAAAACGGCCGCAACCGCTTCTCTGTCGGAGGCTAGAGCGTTTTAAGCAGCTGGACCAGGCTGAACATGTTCCACGGATTTTTGTCGATAAATTTGTTTGGAACATGCCTTGCCGGGAGTTCGTACTTTTGGCGGGTCTGCATGGCGCCAAAACAGCGTGTGTCCTTTAAAAGAATTTCGTGTCTTGGCTTCGATGTTGTTGAAGCATTGCGGTAGTCGTTTGCGTTTTCCACTTTTTGACCGCAATTTCTGCAGACTCCATAGATCTTTCTGACCCCAGAAAGAACGGAGCCGCAGCACCAGTAGTTGTGAACATCGCCTGCGCAATGGGGGCAGCCCTTGTAGGCAATGCCCAGCCCGAGCCTGTAGTAGTGGAGAAGTTCCCCGAGGCAAATGTACCTGCCTCCAAGCCAGCTGTAGCTGTAACCGACATTGCGTAGCTGGATGCTTGCAAATTCATGGTATTTTAAGATGAAATCGCTGTGACTCAGTATCAGCGACAAATTTTGCATAAAGAGGTCTGCTTCGTAGTCGTGCAGCAAAGCCGCCGCCATTTTGTCTCGCAAATCCTGCTGGTTGGTGGCTTCGTTGATTTCGTTTTCATTTATTTGTAGCAAATTGAAAATGAAAAAACGGAGCTTTTTAGGAACGAATCCTTTGTTTACCATGTCAACAAACTTTGCCAGCAGGCTGGAGTCTGGTTCCCTTAAGGTTAGACCCTTTTTTTCGCGATGCTGCTTGTACAAATTCAAAAGGTCGTTTGGCGAAAGGCCTCTTTCGTTCATTCGGTCGCGAATTATTGTTGCAAGTTCTATTGCGGTGTCGCTTTGAAAACCGGAGCAGTATTCCTTGATGGATTGAGTCTGGGAAAAGTCCATGTTCTTTGGACTAAAATCAAGATGCAGAGCCATGTTGGCCTCCTCGTTTAGCTGTTTTGTTTACCCGCCCGCAAGTAAGGTTAAATCGGCGGTAAATGATTTACATTACATAGTATAACACGCTTTTGCAAAAAGGCAATGTTTTTCTCGAAAAAGAAGTGTAAAGAAAATTTTTCTGCAAAAATGGTTCCCAAAAATATGAAAAAAGCGTTTTATATAGTAGAGTACAGAGAACAGAAGACAGAATACAGGAGTCAGTAACAGGAGTCAGGAACTGTAACTTACCATGTCATGGCGAGCGGAGCGCGGCCATCCAGGGGCCATGTTCTGGATCACCATGCCTACGGCATGTGATGACTGTTAAGAGAGGACAGAGAACAGAAGACAGAAGGAAGACGAAAGACGGAAGGCTAAAGCGAGCAACTAACAACTAATGACTAACAATTCTTTAGAGACTAGGTTCTAGAAACTAGAGACTAGAAACGCGCATTTACATTCCCTAACCCCTAGCCACTAAATCCTAGATTCTAAAATTCTATCCCCTAGACCCTGAACCCTATACCCTAGACATTGGAAATCTACATTCACTATACCCAACCCCCTGAACCCAATCCTCTAAAACAATGGAATTTAACAATTCTCTTTCGTCTTTCATGGCTTCGCCATAGGATGTGGCTGCACTCGGTCATGCCCAAGCAAGCTTGGTCGCGACACTCGTTTGCACACATCTCGTCTACCAGCGAAGCGGTCTTTCGTCTAACCCCTAGATCCTAAAATTTATGCTCCTGCTTCAAAACATGACTCGCTTTTTATTCGGCTCTGAATGCCTTGCCTGCGGTTCTGCCGGTCAGCCTCTTGACCCTTGGCTCTGCAGGGATTGTCGCGAAAAACTGGCAGAAGAAAGCTCCGCTATCGAAAATGGGTATGATGCATTTTCGTTCTATGCCATGGGTCCCGTGAGCCGCAAGCTGATACACGCGCTAAAGTATGGTTCAATGCCTGGAATGGCTTTGTACCTTGTACGCCATTCCAGGTCAGTTCTTGAAGAATTCAAGGACTGGTTGCCGCCGCATGACCGGTTGTTCTTCGTTCCCGTGCCATTGCACCCTTCCAGGTTTCGGGAACGAGGATACAACCAGACCGAGAAAATTTCTCGGGCGCTCGCGAGCGCATGCGGCGGCAACGTATTGAACTTGCTGGCCCGCAGGAACTTTTCGCAGTCGCAAACAAAGCTTTCGCGCGGCGATCGCAGCGCTAATGTCGCGGGCGCATTCTATGTGAAAAAGAAAGTCGCATTGCGCCCGCGAGATCTGTTCGTTGTCGTCGATGATGTCTATACGACTGGCGCAACGACTGGCGCTTGCCTCTATGCCTTGCGAAAAGCCGGCATAGAAAACGCTCGCGTCTGCACGATGCTTTTTGAACGCTCCATTTCTGCAACGGTAGATTTGGCTGCCGATCGGGAAGTGGAATGGAATTTTTAGTAATTTTGGGGTGTGAAAAATTTTGTTCTGATTGGCAACGGTGTAATGGGAATGCGTCACTGCGAGCGGTTGCTTGCAGTGGGCTGCTCCTGTGTAGCCACCGCCGATACGGCTGAAGAAGCAAATGAAGTTTTTGAAAGTCTCAGAACAGGTGCCGTCTTGGCCGATTTTTCTGTGATTGCAGCTCCAGCGACATTGCATTTTGAATATGCAAAAAAATGTCTGGAACTAGGCTTGCATACTTTTGTAGAAAAGCCAATCGCTTTGAATTTTGAAGACGCGAATGCTCTCATTGCTTTAGCGAAAAAAAAACAGTTGATTCTGTTCCCAGGCCATAGCGAACGCTACAGCGAAACATTTGAATCTTTTGCAAAAACAACAAAACCGCTTCTGAAAAATGGCAATGTGCACTTGACTTTTATCCGCCACAATTTGCCATCGGAGCGCTGCCGCGATGTGCCGTGCACGCTCGATATTTTAGTGCATGATCTCGACATGTTCTTCGCCTTGTGTGGGGTGGATTTTGAAGCAGAAGTTCTTGCCGCAACATGCGATTTTGACCAGGCTCGCCTAACGCTCCGGCTTAACAATGTTACCGCCGACTTTGATGTTTGCCGCAATGCAAAAGAACCTTGCCGAAGCATTTTGTTCGAAAACGAATGCGCAAAGTTTACCGCCGACTTCTGCAATGCAAAGCAAGTGCAAGATACGCTTTCTCGCGAACAGAACATATTCTTGAACTCTGACAGCAAAAAGCTCGCGGCGGAGCAAAGCTCCGCCGCGCTTGCCGTAAAAATCGCTAGTTCCTTAAATGCTTAGAACGGCTTCACGATGCCGATTTCTCGAAGGCTAACAAAGCCCTTGATGCGTTCGCCAAGCGTAATTTCAGCAAAGCCGTCCTGCACGGAATGAACCTGGAATTCGGTGCCTTCAGAAAGCACATTCAATGTTTGGTTCTTGTCGTTAGGTCCACTCAAAACATCTGCGGAACTTGCAGTGACAACGCCAAGGTCTTCTGTTTCGGCAATAAAGATCTTATAGCCAGCGCTCATGCCGATTATGCAGAAAATGAACCCGGCCACGAATGTTCCGCCGATGCAGGCGTTTTTTGCAGCGGGGGAATGCATTGCAAAACGCAAAAATGCCAAAATGCAAACAACCCAGACAAGAATGCCGAGCAAAATCAGCTGGACATTCAAACCGATTGCATGGTGGGCGCTGAACAGCGCCGCGAGAATTGGATTTTCTTCGCCGTCTTCCGTTTTGTCGCGGGTCTGTGCCTTTGCGAGCTTCAGGTTGTATTCAATGTCGCCATCGTTTGGAGCGAGCGTCTTTGCAGATTCATAATAGAAAATGGCAAAACCGATCTTGCCCGCACGGTAGTTTGCGTTACCCAGGTTAAAAAGGATTTCTGCATTGACCGTGCCTTCGTCAAGTTCCTGCTTCCATAGGCTTGCTGCACGCTCGTAGTCGGCCGAATTGTAGGCGGCCTTTGCCTCTTCAAGGTTTCCGGCAAATGCGGTAGCAACAAACATTAAAATCATCAAAACATATTTCATAGCTATACCTTAATGCCGTCAACAAACTTTTTGAATTCTACAAGGTCCTGAGCATTCTTGCTGGTGTCGCTTGAGGGCATGAATCGTGCCGAGGCGCATTTTTCAAGCCAAGCTTCAATGCCCGCTATCGTCTCGTCCTTTACATTCCACTTGCGGAGCGCCTCTTCACGCGCGCTCTTGACCATGCCACGGAATTCCAGGTTCGTGTTGTCGCTCAGGTAGCCGATCAATGCTGTTTCAAGCGCCGCGTAGAACGCCTTGGAATCATTTTGCTTCAAGGCATTTTCTGCCTGGGCGAGAGCGGCGTTGTAATTCTTGTTTGCCTTGCTTTGGCGCATGAGGCCGGCATCGCCATGGCGCTTGCGACGACGCTTCAATAGCAAAATGGAAATGATGTAGAAGGGAATTGCTAACAGAACCACGGCAAAGTAAACCGGGTTCCTGTAGAGCGGCTTGGAAAGTCTTGTCTGCTTGACATCCTTGATAAAGCGGATGTCGCTGCCGAGCGTTTCGATTTCCTGCTTTGCAGTCGTAACGATTTCTCCGGAGGCTGTGACCGGAACTTGCACCGTCTGCATGTCTCCCTTTTCCACTTCGATTGTCCATGGGCCGGCAGATGCTGTTTCGTACTTCTTTTTGCTAGGGTTGAACCAAGAATAAGTTATGGCCGGAATTTCAAAGGTGCCCTTGCGTTTTGGGTACAGGAACACTTTGATTTCCTTGGTTGTAATGACCTTGTTGCCGGTCACTTTTTTAGAAATTTTATTTTCTGGCGGCACCGCGCGGAATTCACTAAAGTCGGGGAGCTTTGGCTCCGAAATTGTTCCCGGTTTGCCATCGCCCTTGATAGTGAGCGCAAGGGTCAATGCATCGCCAACCTTCAAGTTTGTCTTGTCAAAGTCTGCGCTAAAGCTGTAGGAGCCGACCATGCCGGCGAAATCTTCCGGGGCTCCGGCGGGGAGCGGCAAAACCTTGATCTTCAAGATAGGAGTCTGGGCTTCTGCTTCTTCCTGTTCCTGCTTGACTGATTTGAAGCTCATTGTGGCTCCGCCAAAGGACTTGTTCTCTTCGACAACCTTCGGTTCGCCAAGCTTTGTGTACTTGAATGAAAATCTTGGAATGCTCAAATCGCCACTCTTCGTTGCGGCAAGCCAGGCAAACTTTGCAGAGGCTTCCGCTTCGTTCGTGTTTGGCACGCGCTTCAATTCAAGATCCTTCAAATCGGAACGATGGATTATGAAATCGTTTCCAAGGTCCATTGTTTGTGGCACAAGCCCACCTGCAAAATGTTCGTAGGTATGAATACCGAGCGTTACGGAAAATTGTTCACCCTCGTAAACGGTCTTTTGGCTTGCCGAAAGCGAGATGTTTACTGCGGCATCGTTAAACGATTTTTTAAGACTGATGTTAATGCTTGGCGAAAGTTCGTAATTTTTGCCGCCAATGTTCCAGGTGAGCGGGCCGACAGAAAACTTACCGGTCTTTTTTGGAGCCCTCATCTTGAATACATATTTGCGGACTTTGTACGGGCCACTGAAAAAATCACCGCCGCGTGCATCGACGGAATCAATGCCGAGCAGGGTAAAGCCATCTTTCATTTCAAGGTGCGGCACTTCGCGCGAGTCATCAAGTTCGCGTGTAGGCACTACAAGTCGGAGTTCAAAAGTGCCGCCCGCTTCAATGCGGTCTTTGTCAAATTCAAGCGACGGGCGCGCAATGGCAACAGATGCAAGGGAAATGATTCCCACGCAAAATACAATAAAACGCTTCATACCACAAAAATTAAAAAATTGCGATATGGCGCACTGTCGCAAAAACTTCATGATTGTGTAAAAAAACGAGAAAATCCCCTAAATTTGATAAAAATTTATGCCTTCATCTTCTATAACGCCACCATCAAAACGGCAATCTCTAAAATAACATTTTCCATTCATCAGCCCAATTTTAAAAGCAAAACCGGCAAAATCAAATAGAACAATACAAACAAAACGAATTTTACAATACAAAAAAGCCTATACCCCAAGGCATAGACTTCATATAACAAAAAAATTCTTGACAGTAGAAATTTTGGCTTACACAGAAGCAAGATTTTTCTGGATAGCTTCAACATCTGCAAGAGAAACACCAAAAATTTTGGAGGCAGTTTCTGCAGTCATTCCTTCACGAAGGTTCCTCGCAATCAGGTTGCGCTCTTTTTCAGCGACCTGTTCCGCGACCTGTTTTTCAACTTGTTGCCTCATTTCCGCGACTTCGCGCTTCAGCTGGATTGCCATTTCGTATTCATAGTCCAAAGCCATCTTTGCCTCCGTACAAAAGTACAACGCATCAAAGTTACATAATTCAGCGCTTTTCTGCAAGGCGGCAAATACCGGATCGGCAAATTCCCATTTTTCCTCGTTGTTAATTGCATCAATGGCGCGTAACCACTGCGCAAGACGGCAACTGTCCTCAGAGTCGTCATATTCCAGGAACTTTGCCACCTCAACGAGTTTCAGCACCTGTTTTTCGTAAAACACCTTGCCGTTCTCATCCTTCAAAAGGATTGAATGCAGGTAATTCCTGTCGCCACTGTAAATGGGTTCATTGAACAACTGCACACTGACTGTGTAGAGGCTTTTCAAATGGTACTTTTCCCCTGTGTGAAGCATTGGAATCGTATCGCGAGCCATGTAATAGACAAGCCGATCCTTGAAAAACGAATCGCCTTCATGTTGGAATTCAAGAACAATCCTGTCGCCTTCCCAGTCTGCGACGATATCTGAATTCGCATGCTTTACTCCAATTTCAGCTCCTCGTTCGGTGCGCGAAAATTTCAGTTTCTTGATGCGATTGTCGCCTTCGAGCTTAAAGATTGCGTTGAGCAAATCAATAGCCAACTTTTCATGAGCCTCGGTGCCGAAAATTGTCTTTGCAATGGCGTCACTATAAATGTAGGCGTACTTGTATTTTTGTCGATACCCGTTCAAGACTTCTTGAGGGTCCCTGTTTTCGTTGATGGCACGCTTCATGTCGGCAAGCATCTGCCCGAACTGCTTTCTGTTCATAAATTCTCCTTTTAAACATTCCTAT
>JAZLFR010000030.1:0-11181 GCA_045615885.1 Fibrobacteraceae bacterium | reverse complement strand
AGCGTCTTTTGGACGAGCCATCCACATTTTATCACCCTCTTTATGAAATTTACTAGACTCTTCATTGTAGACACCAGTAATCATATCATGATCTCTAGCATATTGCTCAAACTCTTCTCTATTTCTAAAATTCGGTTGATTCATATTTCTATTGCTATGATCATAGCGAACAACTTCAAAACCGTTAATATCTATGCCAACCCATTTATTACTAAGTTTGTATTTTTTTCGTGTATTTTCATCAACATCCCTTTTTTCCATGAAATAAGTCGTCGTTACCGAAGCTCCCCAGTCAAAATCCCATTTCGATGTTCCGATATTAGTAAATTCAGCATGGGTTCCCCACGCTCTTGCTCCTGTATAGAGACCGCGGCCATCCATACCGCTAAAGCCCCATTCATAACCAGTATAGGCTTCTGCGCCAAATGCTCCTGCATAAGTTTCTACATAAAGCGTCGATCCGAGATAGCTTCCATGAGTGTTCCAATATTGTGCACCACCAACTCCAACTCCGGTTCCGTAAGCTCCACCACGAATACCGTAACTTAGCGTACTTCCGCTTTGATCATTATAAGCATAACCAAGATTCGCCCCAATGTTGAAAATTCCTATGTTCGCTGCGGCCCCTGCTTGAGCAGAATATGTATTGCTTCCATTTCCGAAATTATGAGAGTAGCCAAAATCAATATCCACACCAAAACTGCTGTTTCCGACATCTAAAGCAACTCCAAGACCTGCGGTAAAGCCACCATTTTCATAACCAATCGTGATTATTCCGAGACTTAATTTCCAAAATCCATAAAGATCCAATGCATTCACCGGATCCCCGCCAAATGCATACAGATTCATATATTGTCTTGCAGGATCGGGAACCAGCCAAATGCCCAATACCGGGTCAAAATATCTTGCCCCGTAGTAATACAAGCCCACTCGCTCATTCAGTTCCTTGCCGGTATATTGTTCGGCGGGGCTGTCTCCAGACACCTTTATTTTCTTCTGCGCTCCATAAGGTTCATAAGAAAGTACATTGCCAGTTCCGTTTTCCACAAGGGTCATCACTAGCGATCCCTGGTAGTCCTTGACATACCACTCCTTCGACGAATCCGGCAAAATTCTACCCACGATTCCCGATTTGCCTGTTATCATTTTGTATTCGGTAACGGAACTATCATTTGCAACATAGGCCCTGCGGCGTTCCAGAATTTTCTTGCCACCTGCCATGATGTCGGTACGAATTGCCTGTAGTGAGTCATTTTCATACACAAATGTCGCAACACGCCAGCTGGAGGGATCGTAAATCATAACCTCGCGCCATGTTGAAGAATCAGAAGTCTGCACAAAGGAAACTGGCATTCCATAAGGGTCGTATTCCACAGACAGACTTTTGGAACTATCCGCAATCATGCGCCCCGAAGCGTCATAGGTAAAATTGTCTGTCCTGGAGGCATTCCTGGCAGAGTCAAGGGCGATTGTTCCCGTAACCCTGTTGAGCCTGTAAGAACCACTGTAATAGTTGTAGCCGAGCGTATTTCCACCATAGCCTTGCGTGAGCATGCGACCATTCTTATCAAAACTGAATGTAGCCTCCGGGGCAGAACCACTCCGCTTTACCATATTGCCGGGCATGTCATAGAGGAAGGTTGATACCCTGTTTCCAGAGGAATCAGCAATGCCGTATGTAGTGGACAATCTGGAAATCATTCCGTCATAACGGGGCTGTTCATTTGCCGAAGCGGCTGCATCCTCGTAATTCAATGTCTGTCGGAAAAGCGTATCGCCAGTAACTGTATTTTGAATATTCAGGGAAGTCACCTGTCCATGCAGATGATAGGCGTAATCCGTCTCCAGACGATCCCCGATTTTCACTGCAGAGACCTGTTCCAAGTCGTCATAGGTAAACTTGACTATGTTAAGTCCTTCGTCGTCGCGAATTGCGTCTATACGCCCTTTATCGTCATAACTATACCTGCGAATGTCGAGGATAGAGCCGTCGGCATTCGCTACAGTTACCCTGTATAGGCGAGAAAGGTTGTCGTATTCGTAGTTCTTTAAAACCACCCTGCGAGTTGAATCAATTTCAGCACCCGTATAGCGTATCGAAACAGTCTTACGGCCAAGGGAATCGTAACTAAAGAAGTCGGCAACCAAGGCGGCATCCGCTCCGATACGATTCACGACGAGAGGGTTGCGGGTCCACGCACAGGCCAATTTCCCACGAGTATTTTTTAAAGTCCTGCCGACAAAATAGCCTTCAAGCCTATCATTGTTGATTCTGTCAAGACAGGCGGAAAGGCTGTCGTAAGCGGAACCCGAATATTCCGTCTTTACACCTGGAACAGGCGATTGACTTTTGGCAATTCCCCTGAGCCTTGCGTCCGTCACCAGGTCAAGGATACTCTCGCCAATGGATACAATTCGCCCTTGAGCGTCGTATTCCTTGTAAGAAACTGCATTCCTGCCCCGTTGTTCCTCCGTCACGGAAATGCGGACGCTTCCAGACTTGGTGTAGTAGAATTTCTCGGTTCCAACATCGGGGCCTTCCGTAGAAACATTTCTTCCGGCGGCATCATAATCAGAAACGACGGCAAAGGCGGAATCATTCTGGTCAGCATCAAGCGGAGTAATCGTCCTGCGCAGGTTCCCTTCGCGGGTGTATTCGTACTTCTTTATCGCCCAGTGCCAATTGCGCATATTCAAGCCACTCGTATCCACTGCGAAAGCAGTCTGTACAAGCTGCCCCAGGAGGTTTTTCCAGGAAAGTGATAAGCGTCCTTCAACATCTCGACTATATGAAAGTGTGTAATTTTTTTGGGTGCTTGTTTTTGAAAAGTCAAGCGACTGGGGAATATTCAGGTCTGCAACATAGGCGTAATCGGAAAATCCCACATGCATTCCGTCCAGTTTCCATGGTTCGCCAGGCATGGAACTTTTAAGCAACCGTCCATCCTGCAGTGAATACTCGTTCTGGAGATATGCGTAGCCTGCGGCATCGGGACCGTCTCCATTCTGCGAAAAATAATCGTTTGCATGAATCAGCGACGAATCGACATAGCCCTCCCGTTCCAGTTCAGCAACATAGGAATAATCTTCCTGATAGGCCCGACCAAGATTATCATAACGGGATTCCTTTACTATAAAACGCATGGCGGGATTGAAAAATAGGAATGACGATGCCGAAATATCCGACTCCTGCATCAGTTCCACATTTTTCGCATAGATAAGACCATGCAGGGCGCTCTGGTGTCCCAGCTCTATTTTTGCATTCGGAGCAACGAATACGCCAGCCAAGCCAGAAATCGTCCCCAGCCTAAGTGTAGATGACTGAGCAAGCCGCCATCCAATAAAGTAGCGGCTCGTGGAATCATAGGACATGATTGAATTGTCGCTTATTGACAAGGAGGAACGAACATGCATGACAACATTTCCCTGCGACAAGTCAAAACGCAATATGGCAGAAGGCTCTACAAAAAAGGTATCGAAATAGTAGTCGCCTGCGGAAAATCGCAATGTACTCCTTGCGCGAATCAGCCCATTTCCGTATTTGCCAGGAACAAGGGTTGAGTCAGCATCATTGGCGAGAGAAACATCCGATGTTCCTATGGGAAAATCTTCTGGCGGGAATGCACAAATGTCTGTCACGACATTTTGCACAGATTGCTGAACGAAAGTCTGGTTTCCTGTCCATAAGCTACGCCCGTAACTGACCTTTGCAAAGACAGAATCGCGGTCTCCCATGCGCACTGAATTCCTAGCAACTACTCCCAGTTCAGAAAGAGATGTGTCTCGAACATTAACATCATTATCAATGAAAATGGAATCTCCAGAACCAAGATTTCCACCATGAGATTTACTTCTTGCCCTGACTTCAAGTATCTCCGTCGCATAGGCAGTGAAGCCGTTCATGCATTCCGAGGGAAGGAGTTCGCTTGCAAATTCCCTGTGAACCAAAGCCTCGGCCATGTGACCTCGACCTAACCCATCAGAAAAGGAGATTCCCATGCCGACAGAGTTTCGTGTGCTTGCCGTTTTTCCCGGTTCCAGAATGACATCGTCAAAGAACATTGTCGAATTTGACGAATCAGAAAGAGAAATTCTGATATAACGAGTTCCTTCTGGAATGTTGAATGTATGGGAATATGGACTCCACTGGGTTGCTCGGGTATATTTTTTCCCGTCCAGATACGACGCCTGCGTGTTCTTGTCGGAGTAGAAATATATTCTCGGCGATACGACCGCCCCGTTCACATTGTATGCAAAAAGACTCAGCGTATAGACAGAATCCCCGTCAACGGGAACAAAATCGGACACTGGTCCACCCGTTGGGGATGTCATGCCTACATAGCTACCGGAAACAGGGCGTATTTCTTGACCATAGGCAGCCGTGATTTCCGTTCGTGAAAGTCGTTTCCCGTTCCAAGCATAGAAACCATCTTCAAAGCTCCAGTTCGGCAGCAGGTTGCCATGCGTAAAGGTAAAGTCGTAATCGCGAGCATGGGAAGTATTCTCGATGGCCGTTGCCTTCGGAGGATTTGCCGAAGCTAATGTTGCAAGAACAGATACGCAAAGAAGGGTAAACAATTTATTCATTTGCTCCTCCCATGTTTTCTTTCAGCAGATGTTTTGCGTTATCCGTGAAAATTCTTCCTTTCGGATCCCTTGTAGCTCGACGACGATGGTTCTTGTCATAGACAAAATCATTCTTCTGGAAGTCCATTCCCATAGCGGAAAGAGGATGCCCTGCCCTGTCGTAAGATGTCATGGTAAACGCAGCCGACGACGGATAGGCGACGAAATCGTCCACATAGATTATTCGCGACGCATCCCCTGTCGGAGTTCCAGTTCCGAGCCAAACTCTCAGATGGTCGTCCGCAGACGAGTCGGCAAACATCCCGTTCGAAACCAGTTCGGAATATGGTATTTCTATTTCATAACGTTGCCACCTGTTTATTTTGAAAGGCTCTCTCACCGGATTGTAGCTTGCTATAGTCTTTGCGATTGTCTTATCCGCCCTGCGGAATTCCGTCATGAACACTGGTTTTACCCCAGTAGAATACGCAAACGCCGATATTACATAGCTGTATTTATAACGATGCAATTCCTTGAGGCTGATATTCCGTGTAGGGCCATATCCATCCGTAACTTTGAACGAGTAAAGTCCGTCATATACCTGAACGCTATCGATTGTTGTCTGAGCCATCTCCCAACCATTAGGAGTTCCGTGTTCGGCGGTGCTTAGAGCCACATCAGCACAGGCGGCTCCGATAAACGATCCTGTCAAAAGTGACCTATGTCCTTCGAAAACATTACAGCTTGACCGTAAGCCCACATTGGTCAGTCGGACAGACTCTGTCACATGACCATAGCTGTCTGTGGCAATTACAGAATCAGCCTTTTCCCATCCTGTTGAAATGGGGAAGGCTTGGCCTACTCGGATTGGCGCCTGCCATACATAACTGGATATCGCTGCACCAGGAAAATCGGAGGAATAGGAAACCTTGGATGCCGATGCGACACTATCGGCTAGGAACACTTGTGATGGATTTGAAGACTGAATTGCTGTCAAGGGACTTGTCGTAAACGGGACATAAGAGTATTGCGCAACAGGATTCTTGAAAATCACGCTGTCAGGATTACGATTCAGTTTCTGCCGTTCCAGAATTTTTTGAGAGAATAGGAAATACGGCCCGGACTGCCTTAAAGTTCCCATGAATTGCCCGGATTCGTTATCTAGCAAGACATTCTTATCGACAACGCTTATCTTGTTGCCTATCGGGTCAAAGGTGGTGCTAATCGTAGAATCAAGCAGGTTTACAACAAGGCCATTTGGCCAGTTCCGTCCAACACCGGAATCTAGGGCAAATACATTGCGACTCGAACTGCGCAACATTCCAGACCTGTCGTAGTGCCTGGTTTTCGAGAGTGTTCCCTGAAGATTTTTCTGATAGCCGACAAGCGTTTTCCATTTGAGGTCCGCAATAAAGTCATAACGGGTTTTTGTCACCGTATCGTTGCTGACGAATGCCACTGTGTTCACCACGGGTGCAATAAACTGAGCCTGTTGCGTATGGGCGTTGAATTCGACAATACCATTAGGCTGTACATACGTAAACTGGGTATATCGATTGGTGGAATCCGTCGATCTTTCTTTCCAATAGCGATCCACTACTGAATAATTTTGCGGTTTCCAGAAATTATGGCCTGAATACTGTGCAAGACCGATTAAATTTCTACTTGAATTAGAATCCACAACTGTTTTGGCCATCAAACGATTTGGCGCGGAATAGGATGTCTGCGAAGTTGTTGAATGGAAAGAATAGTTTAGAGGTTGTTCAAAGAATTTCGATGCAAGGAAAAATCGATCTTCTGAAAAATTGCGATGTAGACTATATCCACTGACATAGCAAAGAACTCCTTGAGGGCATAATTTTTCATCTTCTGTCAAACCAGTCTGATAAAAAACAATCGGATCGCTTTGCGAAAACTGCAAATCAAACACACTGCTGTCCAGTTCACTTGTACAATACGAAATCGGACTTGTAGGATCGCGGGGGATGCGAATCAAAAGGTTATGATAACGACCGTTTTGAATCACTGGGCGTGTGGATGCATACCTTTCTTCCAGATAAAGCGCGTCCCTAGTCACTGAAACAAAGACATTGTCATTCGCTCCGTCAAACGGGAAAATTCCATTTCGATCTAGTTCAAAGACCGCCCCTCCATTACTACGCTTTTTTCTCCAAAGGAATACATTGCCCTTCGCATTTGAAATCTCCACAACGAAATTATCCATGATGACAAATCGGTCCCCACAGAAAGCGTCTCCTCCGCATCGGTATGTTCCGTCATCCCAATGTTCGTTGGCCATCTCCTGAAATTTTTTCCCATCAAAAAACATTGAAACGATATATTCAGTATCATTCTTGTTCAAGGTGACAAACAAGGTGTTTCCTGACAAGGCAATACCGTCAAGCCCCTTTTGAAAGTTCATTGTATAGGTAACGCCATTTAATTTTTTTTGAATCCCAAAATCCGGGAATATGGCTGCATTGCTGGTCAATTCGTCGAAGGAGCCTTCTTTATATGCAAATACATTCAATACATCCTTATCGTTTTCACCAACAATAAACAATGTCGGAGATGCATCTATGGCAATAGCACTGGACCATTCTAGGCATGCATTAGAACTGCTGCGCACTTGATCTCCATAATCCGAAGTGTTGGAAAAACCACAGACAGACTTATCCTTAGGCAACAAAGTCCAATTCCCTGTTGACGGATGGCGAACTATGGGATAAATTCTGCGAATGTCCCCATCTTTTTCTACAACAAGAAAATAATTATCTTGTACTATGATATTCTCAATAGTTCCTGATAGCTCTGTAGGAGTTTCAAAAAAATCCCCTATCACAGAATTCTGCTGAACAAATCTGAAACCATTCCATTCATAAAAATTCAAATCACGACCTTCAACATCTGCCAGTATAAAATAATTGGAAGATATGAACAAGCGAGGCGCTATTTTCCCACTCATTTGAAAATTAAATGGAGAGGAGAAATAGTTTCCGTCATTGTGGTAAATTTGAACATAAAGATCTTGCCTGTCGCCCGATTTGGCATTTGTCAAAGTCGCATAACAAAATTCTTCTGTGCAGGAGACTCCATTACGATAATTTTCCCTTTCTGCGACAGGAATCTGTACCTGAGCACCCGAGATATTGCGCATGGTATCTGGATCGGAAGGTGATTGTGCGTCGGAAAGTAGATCAAATGAAATGTTGGTGTAGCTGAAATTGTCAACGGAATTGTCTGGAAGAACTATTTGATCTAATAAACCATTTGACGCATTGTAATGAAACGCCCACGAACGAGCTTCCCCTCCAATTATGGAATCCCTAACAGCCTGCAGATATCTTTTATCCGCAAAATCTTGTACATGGGAAATTCTTTGCGACAAGGCCAACTCCTCGTAGAAATTTCCTTGCACAAAGATCCTTATTTTTGAAAGATAACGGGTTTCGTAAAGTCGCTGAGAATCTTTAGATTCGGTAGTCCCGTACCCAGGATATTCTTCGGCATTCATCGATGAATACATCAACGCGATTGAATCAATCGTAGTTTCGCCGTTTCGCCAGTAAACGCTAGAAAGAGCACTCTCACGAGTATATGATTTTCCTTGGACAATGGTCTCCTGGACTTTTGAATATTCAAATTTTATTTCTGTTGTTTCGTTAAAATCGGTTACCTTAGACAAATCATAGCGGTATATAAACGGCGCCAACCCCACAGTATCCGCAGAATATGCGGTAATGACATTTCCACGACTTAATTGAGTCCTTTTGGAATTTTCTGTATTTCCAAAATACAGAGTTGTTCCGTCTGGCATAATGAATTTCCAGTCAGAGAAACGTTTTGACGAAACTGTTGGCTTAACTTTTATATACGGGTTTGTTGACACAAAATAATCACCAGCATCATTTTGTAAAATTTGTCCACCGCCATAAGGACCCAAATCACAATAGATAAAGTCGTCAGTCGTCGTAACAGTTCCTTGATGGTTTACAGCAACATAAGGTGTAGACATATTCCACCCCACCCCATACGCTCCCGACGGAGCAGACTCATTCGAAGATTGAAGAATCGGCTGAATACCGCCGTAATAATTCAAGTTCAATGACCAGGAAAGGATTCCCCTTGCATTGATGGACGCCAAGGGAATGCTATAATAGGGCTGGCCGTTGAAAATGTTGACATTGGAAACGACTTCTCCGGAAGCTCGAGAAGGTTCAAATTCGCTATGGGCGATTGTTGTGCTTCTGTAGCTGGAAAGGCCCCTTGAAATGATGCGCTTAATGAATCGTAAAAGAGAGTCTGTAGATGAATCAGCTATAGACAACGACGGGAGAATACAAAACAGAATCAAAAATTTTTGCAAACGACTCATTCTTCTTCAAGCTCCGGATGAAGTATCATGAAACGAGTTCGGCAGTATTCCTTTTCCTTTGCATTCGCCTTTTGAATCCTATTGCATTCGGACACACTCTTCATTTTGGCAATTAGTGCATTCAGTTGTTCAATTCTCTGTTCATTTTTTATCGCTTGAACGACTGAATCAGGCAATGGCTCAGGTACCAGCAAAGAATCCGTTGTTGCAAAGCAAAACACGGAAATAAACAAACATAAAATAAATGATTTCATAGCAATAATATAATTATTCGACATTTTCTTGATTCAATGAATTCATTATGATATTCCTATTTCGGAGTATTTTCAAAAAAATGCTATGGAACGATTTAGTGCAAATGCGGAATTACATTTTTGCAATAGAGTCCAGGCGTTGCGAGGCGGAGATTACAGAGAACCCTGCGGTTCAGCCATAGCCATACAAAAAGAGAACTGCCGTTAAGCAGTCCTCTTTGAAAAGGGAGATTCCCGCTTTCGCGGGAATGACAAGCGAGAATTACACATCTTCAATGCTTGCATGATATTGACGCCTACGGCGTCAGCTGCTTCGCCTCGGTCATACCCAAGCAAGCTTGGGTGCGACTCTCGGCTTGCACGCTACTCCTGCAGAGACTTTACTACGTTAAATTTCTTCAATGGAGGAATGATATTCCTGGAGAGATTTAACTTCGCCCTTGCCAGCCTTAGCAGCGGCGATGCCCTTGACGGTGTCGAGAGCGGCAGCCAGGGTGGTGATGTAAGGAGTCTTGTACTTGATGGCAGCCTTACGGATAGCGCTTTCATCGGCAACAGCGTCGCGGCGAGCCCACGGGGTGTTGATGATGAGGTTCACCTGCTTGTTCAGGATGACGTCCAGAACGTTGGGGCGGCCTTCGGCGATCTTGTTCACCACTTCGCACTTGACGCCAGCCTTTTCGTAGAACTTGGCGGTACCTTCGGTTGCGTAGATCTTGAAGCCCAGTTCCTGGAAACGCTGACCCACTTCGATGGCCTGGTCGCAGAGGTTGGTCTTGTCAGACAAACTAATCAGCACTGCACCGGAAGACGGGAGGATAGAACCTGCGGCTTCCTGGCTCTTGTAGTAAGCCAGGGCGAAGTCTTCGGAGAGGCCGAGCACTTCACCGGTGGAACGCATTTCAGGGCCGAGAACCGGGTCAACCTTGGGGAACTTGTCAAACGGGAACACAGCTTCCTTGGCGCCGTGGTGCTTGAACTTCTTGTCCTTCAACTTCAAATCTTCCAGCTTTTCACCCATCATGAGGCGGGTGGCAAGGCGGGCCATCTGAGTGTTACAAACCTTGGAGACCAGAGGCACGGTACGGGATGCGCGGGGGTTGGCTTCGAGAACGAAAACCTTGCCGTCTTCGATGGCGTACTGCATGTTCATGAGACCGCAAACGTGGAGGGATTCAGCAATCTTGCGAGTGTAATCCTTGATGGTCTTCAGGTTTGCTTCGGTAATGGTTACCGGCGGAATAATGCAGGCGGAGTCACCGGAGTGGACACCGGCAAGTTCCACGTGTTCCATCACGGACGGAATGTAGACGTGTTCGCCATCGGCGAGAGCGTCGGCTTCGCATTCCAAGGCGTTGTGGAGGAAGCGGTCGATGAGGAGCGGGCGATCCGGGGTCACGCCCACGGCCTTCGCCACGTATTCGCGGAGCATGTTTTCGTCGTAGATGACTTCCATGCCGCGGCCGCCAAGCACGAAGCTCGGGCGGATCATCACCGGGTAGCCGCCAATCTGCTTGACGCAGGCGAGGGCTTCATCGATGTTTGTTGCCATGCCGCTTTCCGGCATCGGGATTTCGAGGCGGTCCATCATCTTGCGGAACAAGTCGCGGTCTTCGGCGATATCGATAGAATCGATGCTCGTACCGAGAATCTTCACGCCTTCGTCGCTCAAAGCGCGGGCGATGTTAAGCGGAGTCTGGCCACCGAACTGAACGATGACGCCAGCCGGCTTTTCCTTGTTGTAAATCTGGAGAACGTCTTCGAGGCTGACCGGTTCGAAGTAGAGCTTGTCGGAAGTATCGTAGTCGGTAGACACGGTTTCCGGGTTGCAGTTCACCATGATGGTTTCGTAACCGAGTTCCTTCAAAGCCATTGCAGCGTGGCAGCAGCAGTAGTCGAATTCGATGCCCTGGCCGATTCTGTTCGGGCCACCGCCGAGAATCATAATCTTCTTCGGGTTCGTCGTCGCGGTGGATTCGTCGGCGG
>JAZLFR010000029.1:0-42472 GCA_045615885.1 Fibrobacteraceae bacterium | reverse complement strand
GCCGAAGGCATGCATGCGCAAGCATACAATGTTAGTTTAGTTAACGCGCTTTTGGCGCCCGTAGGGCAAGCGGGGCTCTGGCCCTGCGAAGCAATCCAGAGCATTGCTTTTCAGTGTTGCTGGATGGCCGCGCGTTGCTCGTCATGACACGGGAAATTACAATTGTCTAGTCTCTGTCCTCTGTTCTCTGTTCTCTTACCAGTCATTGCATTCATTCCCTAAAAAATGTATCTTTCCCTTGAAGGAGCTTTTTATGGCATTATCTAAGAAGTCTTTTGTATTTGGGGTTATTTCACTTGCTGCCGTGGGTCTTGTGGCCTGCAGCGATGACCGCGGCAGCTCCAAACTTGATAACATTGCCTCTGGCGACGAACAAGACGAGCCAATCGGCGAAGAACTCGGCGCCTGCAAGACACGCAACGACGGCGACATCAAGTATGTTGCTTCTGAAGATGCGTATTATCTTTGCGAAGATGGCGAGTGGGTGAAGACTGACGTTGACGATGGAAAAGATGAAAAATCTAGTTCCAGCGAGAAATCATCTTCTAGCCGCCGGATTCTAGATGAAGATGAGGAAAGTTCCTCCAGTGTCAAGGACCCAGAACAGGTTGGTAAGCCTGTCGAACCAGTCGAAGAATCGAGCAGCTCAAAGACAGGAACTTCTGTTTACGAAACATTTGAAGATCTGCCAAACTGCACTGAAAAACGCGATGGTAACACTGCGCTTGTTGAAAGTGATTTGTTGGTTTATGTATGCTCCGATGGGAAATGGACTTCTGCCAAGGAAATATCCTCTTCTTCTGTCGAGGCTCTAGAACCAGTAGCTTCCTCCTCCTCAACGTTGACACACTCGTCATCCTCGACCCTGGCACTCTCGTCATCCTCGGCCCCGACCGAGGATCCCGGCAGCTCCTCTGACGCAGAACTTTGCGAAGTAGGCGACAAATACCATATCGCAGATTCAGACAAGTACTACGAATGTAACGCCTATGGCGAATGGGAAGAAGTCGAAGGAGAACACTGGGAAGTGGTGGAGTCGTCATCCTCGGCCTTGATGCTCTCGTCATCCTCGGCCCCGACCGAGGATCTCAGCAGTAGTTCCAAGGCAAACTGGGCCTACCTGAACCCAAACATTGACTACGGCACCATGATCGACGCCCGCGACGGCCAGGTGTACAAGACCGTCACCATTGGCACCCAGACCTGGATGGCTGAGAATTTGAACTACAATCCTGGTTACGTGTCTAGCATGGGTATCTACGCATGGAGCGGCTGCTATGATAATGAAAGAAACTGTTCCAAGTACGGTCGCCTGTACACATGGGAGGTTGCCATGAATGACGCAAGCTGTGCTTATGGCAAGAGTTGTAATCCTGGTGGCATAGTTCAAGGCGTTTGCTCCGATGGCTGGCATTTGCCTAGTAACGATGAGTGGAAAACCCTGTTCACTTATGTGGGTGGGACTAGCACCGATGGTCGGAAACTGAAATCAACTAGCGGTTGGAATAGTGGCAATGGAACAGATTCCTTTGGCTTTGCTGTTCTGCCTGCGGGCCGCCGCGTCGACGGTGGCTTCTTCGACCTCGAGGGCAACTACGCGTACTTCTGGAGTTCTACTGAGTACAATAGTAACCGCGCGAACCGTTGGTACTTCAGCTACAACGACGACGTGAGCCTCAATTGGAACTTTAAGGACGACGCATTCTCTGTTCGTTGCCTCAGGGACTCTGACGAGGGGAGCGTAGCCTCCTCGTCGAGCTCGCAGGCGAAGCCATCGAGTTCTTCGTCCTCGACCCCAACAATCTCGTCCTCCTCGACCCCGCTCGAGGATCCGGGCAGTTCCAAGGCAAACTGGGCCTACCTGAACCCAAACATTGACTATGGCGAGTTTACCGATGCTCGCGATGGTCAAACCTACAAGACCGTCACCATCGGCACCCAGACCTGGATGGCGGAGAACTTGAACTACAATCCAGGTAACGTGTCTAGCATGGGTAGCTACGCATGGAGCGGCTGCTATGATAATGAAAGCACAAATTGCTCCAAGTACGGTCGCCTGTACACTTGGGAAGTTGCCATGGACAATGCAAGCTGTGCTTATGGTAATAGCTGCAATCGTATCGGCAGAGTTCAAGGCGTTTGCCCCGATGGCTGGCATTTGCCCAACGAAACAGAGTGGATTACTTTGTGGACTGCCGTAGGTGATGGCGGTAAGACGCTGAGGTCCACCAGCGGTTGGAATAGTCGCAATGGTACAGATTCCTTTGGCTTCGCTGTTCTGCCGGCGGGCTACCGCCGCTACGATGGTGTCTTCCTCAACGAGGGCGGCGACGCGAACTTCTGGAGTTCTACTGAGTACAGTAGTAACCGCGCGAGCGGTTGGAATTTCCTCTACAACGACGTCTACGTGGGCAACTATGGTGGCAGCAAGTACGACGCATTCTCTGTTCGTTGCCTCAGGAACTCAAATTAGGCATGGCGTAAGCCAAGCCTAATGGTGGCCTAGGCAAAGCGAACTAAGCGAGCCTGCCAAGGACGCCCCGAAAAAATCAGAAATACCACTCGAAACCGTAGGGGCAACGAGTGTTTTTTTATATTTTTTAAATGTCATATTTTGACGCTTGAGGTTTCTAAATTACATTCCGTGCAAAATTTGCACACACCTAACTCAATATTCCTTGCAGTTTCCGCTTGTTTGCAAGGAAAGGAAAATCTATGAATACAAAAGATCACGATGGCATTTTCAAGACTGCCTTCAAGGAACCTAAGCGCGCAGCCTCGTTGCTGAAACTTGCCGCACAAAAGAATAAGAGCCTTGCGAAGTTCTTGCAAGTAGTTGACCTCAAGACCATGCGTGCTGAACGCGGCGAAACAACCCGCCAAGGCTTAAAAGGCTCCGCTGACCTTGCCTTCACCCTCAAAATCAAGAATTCAAAGAACAAAGCCAAACTCTTTGTGGGCCTCGTTCTGGAGCACAAGTCTTACCCCGATAGCGAAGTTGTTTCCCAGCTGGAGCATTACTTTTACGAACTGTTCCGTCTCAGTCGCCCCGACTGCCCAATGGTTGCGGTAATTGTCTATAACGGCGAAATCAAGTGGAATCCGCTGAAGGCAAAACTCTACGCCAAGTACCCTGAATACTTTCACGACATCGGTTATCCCTTCAAAATCGAGATGATCAATGTGGGCAAGGAAGTAGGGAATATCGACTTCAACAAGTTGAACCCTTACGTGGCACTCACACTTGTAGCCATGAAGTATGTGTTTAATGCCGAAAAGTACAAGCCACTCATGGACAAGGCCATGGCGTACTTCCTTGACCCGAAAAATAAAATTGATGATAACTTTATTCAGGAAGTTTTGCTATACTTAGGTGAGGAATCATCTTCGGAATACAGGGAGGCTATCATGGACCGTCCAGAAATCATGGCAGAACGCAAGCGCAACGGCTTCGTGTCTGTAGCCGATGTAATCCGTAAGGAAGGATTGGTACAATCTGCCAAGAACTTCCTTGCCATGGGCCTTTCCGTGGAACTGGTTTCCAAGGGCACCGGCCTTTCTATCGCAGAAATCCAGAAGCACTGCATGTAGAGTAGTTCCTTAATGTAGTACCATTTTTAGCTATGGCGCTACGCTTGCATTAACTTTCTCCATAGCTTTTTTCTACTTTTTACCCATAAACTATTTTGTGGGCGCGAGTCCCGATTCGAAAACATCTCTCGTCTTTCGTCTCTAGTCTCTCGTCTAAAGTTCCAGAGGTATTTATGAAGATTCTCGTAGTCGGTAGCGGTGGCCGTGAACATGCAATCGCCCTCGCTGTAAGCAAGTCTCCAAAGTGCAGTGAACTCATTTGCGCTCCAGGTAACCCAGGCATGGCAAACCTTGGCAAGTGCTTCCCTGTAGATGTCGCAGACCCAAAGGCAATCGCAGACCTCGCCCAGGCTGAACATGTTGACCTTGCAATCATTGGCCCAGAAATCCCGCTCGTCGCAGGCGTTGTAGACGAATTCCGCGCACGCGGCCTTCGCGCATTCGGCCCGACTGCAGGCGCAGCTGCTCTTGAAGGTAGCAAGGCATTCAGTAAGGACATCATGAAAAAGTATAATGTCCCGACAGCTGCCTACGAAACATTTACCGACCTCGCTTCTGCAAAGAAGTTCCTTGCAGAACACCCGGCTCCGATAGTTGTTAAGGCAAGTGGCCTTGCAGCAGGTAAGGGGGCCGTTGTTTGCATGACAGATGCCGAAGCTAACGAAGCCATTGAAGAAATGCTTGGTGAAAAGGCAATCTTTGGTGAAAGCGGCAAGACCGTTGTTATCGAAGAATTCATGGATGGCGAAGAAGCTTCCATCTTTGTTGTTTGCGATGGCAAGGACTATGTGATTTTGACTTCTGCTCAGGACCACAAGCGCGTCTTTGACGACGACAAGGGCCCGAACACTGGTGGCATGGGCGCTTACGCTCCGGCTCCGGTTGTAACAGATGAATTGCTCGCCGAAGTCAAGGCAAAGATTATTGAACCGACCCTCAAGGGCATGGCAGCAGAAGGCAAGCCTTACACTGGCGTTCTCTACGTAGGTATCATGGTAACGAGCAAGGGCCCGAAGGTTGTGGAATACAACTGCCGCCTTGGTGACCCGGAATGCCAGATCGTTTTGCCGCTTTACGACGGCGACGTTCTTGAATTGTTCGATGCTGCCGAAAAGGGCGAAATCGCAAAGCTCGGTACACCGAAGCCGCCTAAGGGCAGCGCTGCAATCATCGTTCTTGCTAGCGCTGGTTACCCGGGCTCCTACGAAAAGGGCAAGGTGGTAACAGGCATTGACGCTGCCGAAGCAAAGGGCGTTTCTGTGCTCCACGCTGGCACCAAGATGGTTGACGGCAAGCTCGTTACAAACGGTGGCCGCGTGTTTGGCGTTGTCGCAAGTGGCGCAACTCTCCAGGACGCTCTCAACACCGCTTATGCAGGCGCTGCAGAAGTGAAGTTCGACGGCGTGTTCTACCGCAAGGACATTGGTAAGAAGGGCCTTGCCCGTTTGGCAAAGTAAGAGGCTTTATGTTTAACTATACAGAAAATGCTAAGGTCGGCATTGTAGCCGGCAGCAAGAGCGACCAGGAAGTGGTCGATAAAATTACAGCAGTGCTCGACGAATTCGGCATTGCCTGGGAATTCAACATTTTGAGCGCTCACCGCACTCCGATGAAAACTGCCAAGTATGCTCGCGAAGCTGCTGGCCGTGGCCTTCAGGTTTTGATTGGTGTCGCAGGCCTTGCTGCAGCCCTTCCGGGCGTGCTCGCTGGCCACACGATTCTCCCGGTCATTGGTCTGCCGTGCGCTGGCGGCCCGCTCTCTGGCGTGGACGCTCTCCACTCCATCGTGCAGATGCCTCCAGGAATTCCTGTTGCAACTGTCGGCATCGGCAACGGCAAGAATGCCGGTTACCTGGCCGCCCACATCGTTGGCATCTCTGACCCTGCAGTTCGCGAAAAGCTCGTTGCCTACCGCAAGAGCCTCGGCGACATTGAAGAGTAGAGGTTAGGATTTAGGGGCTAGAGGTTAGACGAGAGAACGGCACTACGTGCCTACAGACGAGAGAGGATTGTTAAAATCCAGTGTTGCTGGCTGTAGGCTGACGTCTGAATGTTCAATTAACAATGAATAATTAATAATGAAAGTTTAACCTTAAGCATCCATTGTTAATCGATAACTCCATTAATATGTCGCTCGGTCATGTCAGCTCGAACAAGCTCGGCTGCCGCGACTCTCGCTTGTTATTAATTGTCTTCCGTCTTTCGTCTTCCTTCTGTTCTCTGTCCTCTGTCCTCTTTTAACTTGTCATCACGAGCAACGCGAAGTGATCCAGAACATTGTCCTGGATGGCCGCGCTCCGCTCGCCATGACATGGTAAGTTGCAGTTCCTAACTTATGTCGCCGACTCCTATATTCTGTCCTCTGTTTTCTCGTTTCTGACTCCTGACTCCTAACTCCTTATCTATGCGTTTGTTACTTGCTCTCATTTTCGCTCTGCTGCTCGGCAATGCTCTTGCTGCCGATTCTTCTGCTGTGCTGAAACTGCAGGTAAGAATGCCCGAGCCTAGTGCCACAAAGTACCTTTGGCAAAATGGCGAACGCCTGGATTACGAAATTTCCTGGGGCATTATAACGGCTGGCTACGCTTCCATGGAAGTGCGCCCGAAGGGCGACAAGACGGAGTTCTATGTTCTTGCGCATAATAACGGTGCGTTCAAGAGAATCTACCCGGTCGCAGACACCGTATATTCTCGCATTCGAAACAAAACCTTCTTGCCGGAAGTCTTTACGAAGATTAACCACGAAGGTTCGTTCCATAGCGCAAGCATTATCCGCTTTGACCGCGCGGGGCACAAGGGTTGGCTTTCCGACACCGTTTTTACGAATCTGCAGCGAACAAAGGTCAAGCGTTCTGCCGATACAGTCGTGACGCTTGAAGGTAACGAATTCGGTATTCTCTCTGCGTTCTATTTTGTGCGCCAGATGGAACTCAAGGAAGGTAAAACGGAAACATTCAGTGCTGTGAGCGGCAAAAAACGTTACGATTTAAAGGTCATCGTGTATGGCAAGGAAACCATAAAAACCGACGCGGGTACGTTTGAATGCATAAAAGTGGAACCGGTTCTTGATGGTGACGGCATCTTCAAGGCTGCGGGTCGCATCTTTGTCTGGTTCTCGAATGATAACCGTAGATTGCCCGTTTTAATGAAAAGCGAGATTAAATTGGGGTCCATTCGAGCGGAACTTGTAAAGTATAGGTAACAAACACCGGTAAAAAGTTGATTTACAACAAAAAATCATGAAAAAGGTGCTAGAAATAAATTATATTAGCGTTAAACTAGTTTTAGAGGCTTTATAATGCTCAAAAAATTGTCATGGCTTGTATGTGCTTGCGCCCTTACTCTCTGGGCCCAAGATGACTTTGATTCTTTTGACTCTTTCGATTCCTTTGAATCCGCAGAATCTACCGAGGCTGCTTCGGCTGGTCCTTCTGCTGCAGCTGGCTCCAGTGATGCTAGTGTTAGCGATGCCGACTTTGACAATGCCGACCTCGATGCCCGCGCCAAGGATCGCGAAGAACGCAAGAAGTTCGAAGAAGAACAGCGCGCTGATGAGTTCGCAAACTCCCTCCGCCGCCGTGACTGGTTGAAGGACCGCTTGGTGTTTGAAATCGGTATGGGTTCCCGTATGCCTGTGATGGGTGAAACTGGTATGGGCATGGGCTTTGGCGCAGGTCTTGAATATATCACTCGCTGGCATATCGGTGCATTTGGTTCCTTCGGCCTTATTCCGAGCGGTACAGATACCGACTTCGAAGATATTAGCCTTGAAGGTGGCTATGCTTGGAAGGCCGGCCTTACCTATTACCTCTTCCCGAAGAACCCGCTCCACTTGGGCCTTTCCGCCACCTATGGTACGGTCTATTATGACCACGACATTAAGGCAAATGAAGAAAACGGCATGACCCGTGAACTCATTTCCGTGGAAGGTTTCCAGTTCGATATTCTTGTTACCTATTTGACTGATAGCTGGTACTACTTGCAGTTTGCAATCGGTATGTACTATGCTCCGGACGCCAAGGATAAGTCTTTTGGTTTTGCTACATCTGAAGCAACTGAACAGACTTCCCGCGTAATCGAAAAGGATGGTATCTCTAAGTACGGTCTCGTGTTCGGTATCACGATCGGCTTTGCATTCCCGGAATTCTTCCCGGATGATACTGAAATCCGCCGTCGTGAACGCGAAAAGGCCCGCAATAATTAATAGACTTGAAGCTTGTTGAGAAGGCCCGCCCAAAAGCGGGTCTTCTTTTTTTATTTGTCTTCTTTTTTATGGGCTAACGATGGTTGCGCTAAACCGATGGTGCCAGTACAGTTTTTTTTGCAATTTTCTATATTGCTTGCAGTTCGCATCCGTAGCTCAGTTGGATTAGAGTGTCTCCCTCCGAAGGAGAAGGTCACGCGTTCGAGTCGCGTCGGGTGCATGTGAAAAGGGGGTCGTCTGACTCCCTTTTTTACATGCCTTGAAATAGAATGTGTCGTTCTTGCCGGTTCCCTATTTTCTAAAAGGGGAACTTGCGAACGGATTCTTGTTGAATGGCGATTGCGTTTTTGGTTGAACCGGGGCGCTTTCTGGTTTTGGTGCAGCCTGCTTTGGAACGTCATCTTCTTCCGTGTAGTCCGAAAGTTTCTTTGGCCTCATTACGCCTGGATTCTCCGCTTCCTCTTGAGCCTGCTTTGCGGCGAGCTTTGCTGCTTCCGCCTCTTTTTTAGCCTTTGCTTCGGCTTCAAATTTTGGTGCGAATTTGGCCAACAGCTTTTTTGCCTGTTCTGCAAAAAGGTCGTCGTCCTTCAGCTCCACAACTTTTTTCAAACGAAGAATGCCTTCTTCCGGATTCAAGTTTTTGCGTAGGCGAATGCCGCCGACATAGAGCAAAATTTTTCGTGCGTTCTGCTGGTCCTTTTCGAATGCAAGGGCCTTTTCCAAAAACAGCAGTGCGGCCTCGCCCGCGTTTTTCTGGAAACTTGCCATGCCCCATTCCATCCATTCCGTGCTGGAAACATCGATGTATAGGGTCGGATTGGTAAGCTTTTTTGCCATGTCTAGCAATAGTTCCTGGTCGATTGGCGTTTCTAAAAGCACCTCGTGCATGCCTTGGCCGAGCTTGTCTTTTGCAGAGACAAAATCGCCCTTCATGGCGCTTTCAAAACCTTCCATCAGCAGATCGCGAGTTTTCTTTTTCTTTGCTACAATCGGATCGACTTTTGGCTTTGCTGCTTCCATGGCTGCCTTTTCGAGTGCGAGTTCCTTTTTGGATTTTTTTCTGGCAGGGAAGAACTTGCCGATTGCGATGCCTGCGCCAAAGAACATTGTCGAAACAAGAATGCCGGCTACAAAAATCTGCGGACCAACAAACCATGCTATGATGATGTTGAGAACGAATAGCGCTGCCGGGATTGCAATTTCGATTTTATCGTAGTCGTCCCTGTTTTTGCCTATGGTAATGGAACCTAGCAGGAATGCTGTTGCGATCAGCATGCTGGTGTATGGCGCTTCGGCGCGTGCAAAGAAACTCGTTTGACCGAACAGGCAGATGAATGCATTGCCAAGAATCGTTGCCGCAGCAAAGAAACCGATGGAAACCGCGGTGCCGTAGCGTCGCGTAAGGCGCCTTGTTGCAAAAAGCAGACCGCAGGCATTGGCTAGCAACAGCAAAAAGCTCGGGAACAAAATCCAGTTCAAAAATAGCTGCGACAGCTGAGGGTCGGTAGCTTCCAGTCGAATGCTGTAAATCAACTTTCCGTTTTTATAATCGCGCAGGTACTTGCTTTCTTCGCGGCGGTAGGTGCTTTCGTCAGGGTAGATTCCCTTTGCAATGTAGGCATCTTTCCCTTCAGCCTCCCACCATGCCTGGAAATCTTTTTTCAATTCCTTCAGGCGCTCTTCAGGGTTTGTCTCTGGCAAGTTGCGCTTGACTTTTTCCATGTGGCGGGCCAGTTCTTCGTTGTACAGCTTTTCTGTTGGCTGCAAGCCGACTGCCTGAAATTTTGCGGCGCCTTCTTCTTCCCAGTACTTGTCGAAGGCTTCTTCCTGCTCTGCTAAAATAGATGCTGCGCTGCCTTCTGGTCCATAGACAAAAATGCATTCGGCAACAAAGGATGCCAAGCATATCGTGAAGAATATGTAGAATAGAGGGAACTGTCTTTTAAAAAATTTCAGAATTTTCTTTTTCATACCACCACACCTAAAGAAAATTATTTGCCACGGTACTCCTGCAACTGGTTCCAGAGAAAGTCCGTGTTCACGTCGCGGTATCCCATGGCGTTGATGCGCTCTCGCAATTTGTGAGCCATGTTGAACAGGTTTTCACTTTTGTGCATTCGCTCGTAGCTATCGAAAATCGTAAGGTTGTCGATCCATTCGCGAATCTCCGGGAACCTGGAATCTTCAAAGGCGTTCTGTTTTCCGTTCTTTAAATATTCCAAATAGCGTTCCGTAATCTTGTAGCCGTCTTCAATGAAAATTTTCATGGAGTCGGGGAACAGCTTTTTGCCGGTCAGGTATTCGTGAAGAATGATGCCGAAGCTGAAGTAATCTACAGATGCCGAAAGGTTTTCGCCCATCACAGCCTGCTCCGGGGCGCTGTAGCAAGGTGTTATCTGTCCACCATATTCGGTAACGCTTTCGCGAAGTTTTGCCTGGGCGTAACCAAAGTCACAAATGAGGATTTTATGGTTGTTCACATGCTGCGGGTTTTGACAGAGCAAAAGATTTTTTGGCTTTAAATCCTTGTGCACAATCTGGTAGTAGTGGAGCTGACTGATCGTGTTTGCAAGGTATGCCATTTGGGCGAGGCGGGGCATGAGCTCGTCATCGCTCAGATTTTCTTTGAACATGCGGTCGAGCGGGCAACCCTTGATGAACTCCATCTTGAAGTATGGGTGCCTGCCCGCGGTACCGCCGCCAAAGCTTTGCACGACGCCCTCGATGTTTGTGGCGCGCACAAGATTGTTGATGCGCATTTCATCTTGGAATGCGCTCAGGAGCATGTTTAAACGATGCTTGCGGTTTGGACCGGGCTTTGCCCAGTATTTGCAAATTTTAAGGACGATTTCACGTTCGTTGTATTTGTGCGAATCGTTTGTGCGTTCCACCCAATATTTGGCGCGGAACAAATCGTTCGTGCCTTCAATGGAAAGCTCGTCGGTGAGCTGGATGCGTTCCACCGCGCCGCCGTGCAAAAATTCGGGGTTGTTGTCGAAAAGACGCTGGTATTCGCGCATGGAATAATGTTCCCGCATTGCGAGCGCGCGAGAAGCGTCGTCAAGTTTTTCTGCAAGCCAAGATCTAATCACGATGTAAATTTAGAATAAAGGAGCAGGGAGGTGTAGAATACAGAGGACAGAAGACAGATAACAGAGAACAGGAATCAGGAGTCAGGAATCAGGAGTTAGAAGACGAAAGACGGAAGACGGGAGTCTGAAACTAGAAACTTGAATGCGCCTGGAGCTAACAACTAATAACTAGTGACTAGTAACGAATTCTTTAGAGACTAGGTTCTAGAAACTAGAGACTAAAAACGCACATTTACATTCACTACCCCCCTAGATCCTAAAATTCTATACCCTACACACCGGAAAGTAACATTCCTCTCGTCTCTCGTCTGTAGGCACGTAGTGCCGTTCTCTCGTCTAATATAACCCCTGGATCCTAAATCCTAACCCCTAGATACTAAACCTTTCCGAAGGCGTGCTTTGGAGCCGGCTTCTTTGCGTCTGACTGGGCTTCGATAGCCTTTGTGATGTATTCGAAGGCTTCGTCAACGGAATCGGTGTAAAGGAACAGGTCGAGGTCTTCCTTGTTGATCATGCCTGTTTCCACAAGGTAGTCCCAGTTGATGAGCTTGTCCCAGAACTTTTTGCCGAAAATGACGACCGGCAAGTTGCCGCCCTGCTTGTGGGTCTGGATAAGCGTGAGCGTTTCGAACAGTTCGTCGAGCGTGCCGTAGCCGCCCGGGAATGCCACGAGGGCGCGCACCATTTTGAGGAACCAGAACTTTCTGATGAAGAAGTAGCGGAACTGCATGTTCAGCTCATCGGTAATGTACGGGTTCGGGTGCTGTTCAAATGGCAGCTTGATGTTCAATCCTGCGGTCGGGGTTCCCACGTCGCTTGCGCCGCGGTTACCGGCTTCCATGATGCCCGGGCCGCCACCAGTCATGATAGCGTAGCCTTCACGGCGTGTATTGGCCCACTTGCCGAGCTTTGCTGCAAGTTCACGGGTAGCGTTGTAGTATTCTGCAACATTGGAAAGAGCGTTGAGACGCTTGAGTTCAGCGCCCTTGGCGGTCTTTTTGCGCTTTTTGATTTCGTCAGGCGGGAGCGTGCGTGCGCTGCCGAACATCACGATTGTATTCTTGATGCCTTCCTGCTCAAAGCGTTCGCCCGGAGCGATAAATTCAGACAGCATGCGAACCTGGCGGCCGGCTTCGCTTTCGAGGAATTCATTGTCCATGTAGGCGATCATCGGTTCTTTTTTTGCAACTTTTTGTGCTTTTTGTGCTTTTGAGGCGACTTTTTTTGCTGGCATAATGCGCTCCTTGTTAAATACTATGGTAAAATAATTTTATTCTTGCGAACGGGAACAAAAAAAATCTTTATATTTTAGATATGCTCGTAAAAATTTGGACAGACAACTTCGTTATCACAGGCGAAATCGACACTTTGCGTGACGAACGCCTTACCGATTACATCCGCGAAAACAAGGAATTCATCGCTGTGACCCAGGTTAAGGTCGCTGACCGCAATGAAAAGGACTTGTTCCACACGCACTTCCTCAATGTGAGCACGCAGCACATTGAAATTATTCTCCCTGCAGAGTAATTGACGCTTGCGGGCCCCCGGGCTTGCCACATTTTTTACAATGCCGGATGGGGCATGTTTCAAATTCATTTTGCGCCTCTTCAGGGTTATACGGATAGCATTTACCGGTTGATCCACTTGACTAGCGTCGGTGGTGTAGATGCGTATTATACGCCGTTCTTGCGTTTAGAAAAGGGCTCCGTACGAGCTAAGGATGCCCGAGACTTGGTTGCTGTTCCGGGAATGCGCCTGATTCCTCAGATCATTGCCAAAGATGCCGACGAGTTTTGCAAACTTGCAGACTTTGTTACTGAGCGAGGCTTCAAGGAGTTGGATGTCAACATGGGCTGCCCGTTCCCGATGCAGACAAATGCCGGGCGTGGTGCTGGCATTTTGCCGCGTGTAGATGCCGTGGCGAGCATATTGGAATGTTTTTGCAAATATGACTTGAAAATCTCTGTAAAAATGCGGCTCGGTTTGGAAAATCGAGACGAAGCTTTTGCGCTGTTGCCGTTGCTGAACGAAACTGAACTTTCGCATGTCACGTTGCACCCGCGCCTTGGCGTGCAGCAGTACAGGGGCTTTGCAGATATGCAGGGCTTTGAAGAGTTTTACGAAGCCTGCAGGCATCCGCTAATCTACAATGGCGATATAAAAAATCTAGAACAGATTTACAAGTTGCGGGCACGCTTCCCGAAGTTGCTGGGAGCCATGCTTGGGCGTGGGCTTTTGGCCAGGCCGAGCCTTGCCGCCGAGTTCAAGGAAAATTGTGAATGGGCAAGGGAACAACGCAATGAACTCATGCAAAAAATGCACGATGAATTTTTGCAACGCATAAGCAAGGTGCTGCAGGGCGATAGCCAAATTCTAATGCGCCTTCACACATTCTGGGAATACCAGCAGGAACAGTTGCCAAAGAAAATGTTCAAGAAAATGCAGAAGGCGAGATCCCTGCAGGACTACCTTTCGAGCTTCCAGCCCCAGTCGTTGTGATAGACCATCTGGCGAGTCATGCCGCCGTCAATGCAGATGTTTTCACCTGTGATGAAACCTGCCCTTTCACTGCATAGATAGAGCACCATGTTTGCAATGTCTAGCGGGTTGCCAACTCTGCCTGCAGGCTGCTGCGTGGCATCGGGCCCATCGTAAACGGTGTAGTCCGTGTCGATCCAGCCTGGCGAAACGGAGTTCACGCGCACCTTGCCTGCAAAGCTGACTGCAAGGGCGTGCGTGAGCGATGCGATGCCACCTTTTGCCGCAGTGTAGCTTTCTGTTTGTGGCTGGCTCATGCGGTCGCGCGAAGACGAAATGTTCACGATGCATGCGCCTTTTGCAAAGTGCGGGGCGAACAGTTTTGAAAGGTAGAACGGCGCTGCTACGCCCACGGCTAGAGCATACGAAAAATCTTCGTAGGTGCAGGTGTCTATGCCTTTCATGATTGGGAGCGCGTTGTTCACCAGGTAATCGACATGGCCGTACTTTTGCAAGACGAACTCTGCAAAGCGTTCAAGCGTTGCCTTGTCTGCAATGTCGCCGACAAAGTCTGTGTTTTCGCGGATGTCGATGACGATTGTGTTTGCGCCCTCTTTGCGGAACTCTTCGACGATAGCTTTGCCAATGCCATGGGCACCGCCGGTGACAACTGCGACTTTGTCTTTGAACTGCATGGTAACCTTACTTGCTGATTTGCTTTGCAATCAATTCCACAATTTTTTCGATTGCTGCTTCCGGAGCTTCCGTCGTATCGCCGCCTGCGGCGCGAACATGGCCGCCACCGCCGAATTCCCTGGCGATTGCGTTGACATCGACAATGTAGTTGGAACGCAAGCTGATCTTGTACTTGTCGCCGACCGGATAGAGGAATACTGCGACTTCCGTATTTTCCACTTCGCGGATCGTGTCGATTACATTGCTCAATTCCACTGGCTGCACATTGAACTTTGCCATGTCTTCGCGAGTGATGAACGCGTGTACGACTTTTCCGTCTAAGGCAAGTTTGCAATTTTGCATTACATGGCCGGTAACGAGGGTCTGCTTGTAGGTTCTTGTGTAGTAGGTTTCGTTTACGATCTTTGCAAAATCTACTCCGAGGTCGATCATTTCTCCGACGGCAAGCATCGTGCGCTTGCTTGTGCTGCTGAACTTGAAGGCCCCTGTGTCGTGGACGATTCCAAGGTATAGGCAATTTGCTGTTTCTTTGCTGATCTTGCTCTTGTCGAGCTGGAAGAACAGAACTTCGCTAGCGGAACTGGCTTCTGGCTCCACGATGTTAACATTGCAAAGATTGAGCGGGTTGCTGATGTGGTGGTCGATGTTGCAGGTGAACTTAGCCTTTGCAAGAGCCTCAGGGCCGTTAGCTCCTGCTCGTTCAAAGGAAGGCGTGTCGAGTAAAAATGCAACATCTACACCGTCGGCAAGGAGGCTGTCTTCATATTTTGGAAGAGCGTCTTTTGCTCCGCGTAAAATTTTAAAGCTGTCTGGGAATGTTTCCAAGAAAACCTTTGCATTGATGTTTGGGTAGTTGTCCCTGATGTAGTTGTACAGGCCGAGGGTGGAGCCTGCGCAGTCGCCGTCCGGGCGGACATGGCCAAAAATTGCAACAGAATTTGCACTGGCAAGCATTTCGTCAATAGTCATCATATGCCTCATTCTTTTGGTAACTTGGAGGTTTCTTTTTACATGATAATTTTAGAAATTTCGGGTGACAAAGCTTGTCGCCGGGTGTTTTTTTACTACTTTTAAATTACCTAGTAAATTTATAGGGATTCAAAAAGGATAGAAATACTATATTTGAGTCCGTTATCATCAAGGAGTTTGTATGGATCCGAAGGCACTCGCCGAAGAAATTGTGAATGGTCGCCGTTTGACACGCGAAGATGATTTGAACGCTTTCCTTACCTGTGATTTGGAAGCTCTTTGCGAAGGTGCCGATTACATTCGTGAAAAACTTTGTGGCGAACGCGTGGATCTTTGCACCATCATCAACGCACGCAGCGGCCGCTGCCCAGAAAACTGCCGCTATTGTGCCCAGTCCGCACACAACCCTACAAACTGCGAAGTTTACCCGTTCCTTGACGAAGACAGGATTGTTGCCGAGGCTAAGGCGAACGAAGCCGAAGGCGTTGACCGCTTTGCCCTTGTGACTGCAGGCCGCGCCCTTGAAGGCGAAGATTTTGAAAAGGCGCTCCGCACCTATGTTCGCTTGCAAAAAGAAACGAACCTCAAGCTCTGCGCAAGCATGGGATTCCTAAGCCGCGAACAGTTCAAGCAGCTCCGTGCCGCAGGCGTTACTAGCTACCATCACAACATCGAAACGTCCAAGCGCAACTTCCCGAATATTTGCACGACGCACTCCTACCAGATGAAAATGGACACCATCAAAATTGCGCAGGAAGAAGGCCTTGATGTTTGCTCCGGAGGCATCATGGGCATGGGTGAAACCTGGGAAGATCGCCTCGACATGGCAATCAGCTTGCACGAAGCCGGTGTAAAGTCGATTCCGCTCAACATATTGATGCCGATCAAGGGTTCCCCGCTGCAGGATATGGAACAGTTGAAGGAAGACGATGTGCGCCGCATTTTCGCTTTCTTCCGCTACATCAATCCGACGGTACATATTCGCCTTGCCGCAGGCCGCGCAACGACAACCAACAACGGCGAACTCGTTTTCAAGGGCGGCGCTAGCGCTTCCATTACGGGCAACATGCTCACAACTGCCGCTGGCTCCACAATCAAGAGCGACAGGGAAATGCTCAAGGGCATGGGCAGAACCGTCAGGGACTAGAAAATCCATTTTACCCATAAAATTTCTATAATTGGTTTGAATTTCATTACACCGTCCGACGTGGGTGAGGAGCGCGATTGCTCCATAGGTCCCGGGGCGGAAAACGCATCGCTTGCCGTTAGCGGTTAAGAAAGACGCTAGGAGATTTTGCTAGTTGATCAGCGAAAGCTCCAATGCGACAGGTACTCAAGGTACCCAGCAGGATGAAGGTCAGTGAGTAACGCGGCTGGCCAGAGGAGAGAGCCTCCGCCTGCGAGACTGCAAGCACAATGTCACCCATAAATTATGGAGTGACCTTTAATCCCTAAAAAAGTGTTTAGGCGTAACGCGCCATTTTGAATTGTGAACGTAATGTGTTCGCAATTTTGAATGCGCATACCCACAACTAGAAAAGGTTTGACCAATGAATAGAAAACAATTTGGCGAAATGCTTCGCGAAATTCGCGATGCCCGCGACAACCAGAAAGACCCGCAACAAGTCGTGAACAAGTACCGTGAAAAATTCACGTACGCTTATGTATATAGCGACCCGATTGCAAAGTATATTTTCGGCAGCGAGCAATTCAAAAATTTGACGATTGATTTGCTGAATGCCATTCTTGAATTGAAGGGTGATGAATGCATCAAGGACTTGAAGCTTGTTAGCTCCGAAAGTGGCTCGGAACTTGCTACGAAGCGGACAAATTCCGATATCGTGGCTGAATGGGGGCAGGATCGCATCGTCCTTGAAATTCAGCATGAAGGTGATTCATGGTATAAGGACAGGCTTGTCTATTACATGGCTCGCAATACCGTGCCGTTGCTTTCCCCTGGCAAAGATTACAATTTGCGTAGCCTTTATACGATTAGCGTGCAGTTGTTTAACGAACCGCTTTACCGCGATGACGGCAATTACCTGCATTCCATTCAACTCAAGGATGAAAGCGGCAAGGTGTTTTACGAAAAGCAGGTGATGAAGCTTGTCGAAGTGACGAAGTTCCTGAAGCATGATTGCTCTAGCGATAACTGCCGCCTTGCGCAATGGTTGCGAGCAATCGATGCAATCAACAATGAAAGTGAGCGCAATTTTAACGATGAAATTTTTAAGCTCTTGCAAAACGCCGCAAAATTGAGTAACTTTGATGCAACATATTATTTGAACGAAGCCAAGGATACTATGGATTACGAATACGAACTCCGTTGTCAAGTCAAGCGCGAAGTTGCAGAACAGGTTGCAGAAAAGGTCGCTGAAAAAGACCAGGAATTGATTGCGAAGCTTACTGAAAAGGCAAAGGAAACTGCCCGCAGAATGCTTGCCAAAAACAAGCCTGTTGAGGAAATCGTAGAATTTACGGAACTCTCCGAAGCTGAAATTCTTGCGTTAAAGAACTAGACCTTTACATTGGTTCAATTGCGCAGCCTGTCGCCTAGCGGCAGGCTTTTGTCATAGAGTTAGAGAACAAATTTTTTACTTTCCTTTGTCTAAAGAATTGCTACATTCGTGGCATGGCCGAAAAACGTTTATTCTTGCTCGATTCCTACGCGCTTGCGTTCCGCATGTTTTATGCATACGCGCAAAATCCGCTCGTCAATTCTAAAGGCGAAGAAGTTTCCATGCTTCATGGCTACTGGGGTGCGGTGCTCCGCATTTTGGCAAAGCACAAGCCTACGCATTTTGCCATTGCGCGCGATGTGAACCAGCCAACGTTCAGGCACGAACTTTATCCGGAATACAAGGCCAATCGCGGCCCCATGCCAGAGACCATGGCTGCGCAAATGCCGATGCTTGCAGAGACTCTTGCGGCAAGCGGAATCCCGCTTTTGGCGGAACCCGGTTACGAAGCGGATGATGTAATGGCAAGCACCGCCATTGCCGCTGTCGAAAACGGCTTTGATCAGGTTTTTATTCTTTCGAAAGACAAGGACATGTCGCAAATCGTAAGCGACAAAATCCATTTGTACCAGCTTGTAAAGGGCGCCGATGGCATTGATTTTGGCCCGGACCAGGTTGTAGAAAAATACGGTCTCCCGCCGAGCCAGATTCGCGATTACCTTGCTCTTATGGGCGATGCTAGCGACAATGTTCCTGGTGTGCCGAAGGTGGGCCCAAAGACTGCTGTGCAGCTGCTGACTGAATTTGGCGACATGGACAACCTTTATGCAAATCTTGACAAGGTTACAAAGAAAGGCTTGCACGATAATCTCGAAAACAATCGTGAAAAGGCATTCCTCAGCCGCGAACTGGTGACGCTTCAGACCAAGCGCGCCTTTAACGGCAACCTTGATGCGTTGGAATACAACGGCATCCATGTCGATGCTTTGCACGAGATTTTCAAGGAACATGAAGTCAATAGCTTGCTTCGCCTGCTGGAAAGTGTTCCGAGCAAGGCAGGCTTTGTTCCTGCTGAAGAAACCCCTGTAGAACCGGAAGTTTTGCCGACTTACATTTGCGTTGATACTGCCGAAAAATTTGAACAGATGAAGGCAGCCTTTGCAGATGCAAAAGAAATTGGCATTGACACAGAAACCGATGGCCTGGATTCCATGCAGTGTAACCTTGTTGGCCTTTGCCTTGCTGCAGAAGAATCTACCGGCTATTACATTCCGCTTGGCCATACGGACGAAATCGGCTTCCCGTGCGGGAACCTGGAAACTGCAATGGTCAAGGCCTGGCTCCTTGAACTTTGGCAAGACAAGTCTAGAACATGGGTGTTCCACAATGCAAAATTTGACCTGCATGTGCTTGCGCGAGCCTTTGGCCTGACTGCCGATGCAAACATTGTGGATACGCTCGTTGCCGCCTGGATGCTTACTCCGGGAGCTACGGGCCTAGGCCTTGATAACCAGGTGATGCAGCGTTTGCACCACGAAATGATCCCGATCGAAAATTTGATTGGCCGAGGCAAGAACCAGATTACCTTCAATCGCGTTCCTGTAAAAGATGCTGCGGAATACGGCGCTGAAGATGCCGTTTATACGCTGCGTTTGTGGAAACCGCTTCGCGAAGAATTGCAAAAACTTGACTATGAAAAATATTTCATGGAACAAGAAATGCCGCTCCTTCGCGTACTCTTTGAAATGGAATGTGAAGGCGTTGCCATTGATTCTGCAGTGCTCAATAAGCTTTCCATTGAACTTGACGACCGCATCCAGAAATTGGAACGCCAGATTTGCGACATGGCAGGCTTTGATTTCAACATTGGTTCGCCAAAGCAGCTTGCCGAAGTTTTGTTCGATACGCTCAAGCTCCCGGAAATCAAAAAACGCAGTACCGATAGCGTGGTTCTCGAAGAACTTGCTGCAGTGTCAGCGCATCCGCTTGTGTTTGCTGTCATGGAGTATCGCGAACTGAAAAAGATGCAGAGCACGTATGTGTCTGTGCTCCCGACGCTTGTGAACCCGGATACGCACCGCATTCACACGAGCTTCATTCAGTGGGGCACTGCAACGGGCCGCCTTTCTAGTCGCGATCCGAACTTGCAGAATATTCCTGTGCGCAGCGAACTTGGCAAGCGCATTCGTGCGGCGTTTGTGCCAGGCAATAAAGACAATGTCATTTTGGCCGTGGACTATTCGCAGATTGAGCTTAGAATGCTTGCGCATTTGAGTGGAGATGTGGCTCTCAGCAATTCTTACCGCAATGGCGAAGACATTCATGCTCGCACGGCATCGGCCATTTTTGGAATTCCGATGGAAGCAGTAACATCTGACCATCGCCGTGACGCGAAGGTCGTGAACTTTGGCGTGCTTTACGGTATGACCGCATTCCGACTTTCCCGTGATTTGAAAATCCCGATGGGGCAGGCTAAAAGTTTTATCGATGGCTACTTTGGCCTGTATGAAGGCGTGCAAAAGTTCATTGAAGACACAAAGGCTTTTGCCCACAAAACAGGCTACGTGGAAACTCTGTCTGGGCGCCGCCGCTACATTGCTGGCATTGACGCTGCGGACCACAATGAAAGTAAAATGGCTGAGCGCATGGCAGTGAATACTCCAGTGCAGGGGAGTGCTGCAGACCTTATCAAGATTGCCATGATCTGCATTGCAAAGCGCATACGCGAAGAAAAATTGCCTCTCAAGATGATGCTGCAGGTGCATGACGAACTTGTGTTCGAATGCCCGCGCGCCGTTGTCGAGGAAATGGCGGCGCTCGTCAAGGGCGAAATGGAAGGAGCCATGCAATTGAATGTACCTCTTGTCGCAAGTGTAGGCTTTGGCGACAACTGGCTGCAGGCTCATTAAAAAGCGCGTAGGGAATTTATGCTGACTAATAAAGAAATCATGGACAAGGCTTACGATAGCCTTGATGGCAAGCGTGCCAAGTGTGCTATTTTATTTGGCGTGCTTGCCGTGGCAAGCATTGTTTTCAGTTTTGCAGAAAGCATGTTTTTGGCAATGGGGCTGGATAGTGACACGAGTCCACAAAGTCCGGAATTTCTTGTTTCTGATTTGGCGGAACTGCTTGCGTTCTTTGCCGGCTATTACATTGTCTCGTGGATTCTTGGCATTGGCTGCTGCCGCATTTTTTATGATATTTTTCAGGGTAAAAATTTTCAGTTGAATTTGCTTTTTGCGGGTTTTAAAAAACTGGCTCGCAACCTTTGCGTTGGCGTGATTGTTTTTGCCGGGTCTGCCGTTCTTTGGGCCATCATGGCGATTCCCATGTTTGGGTTTGCTTTGTGTGAAGCAAAGCATTTTGGAGTTTTCTTTGCTTTCTTCATGATTTGTTGTTTGATATCCTGCGTGATTATGTACAAACTTTTGCCGACCGTCACGCTTTTAGCCTATGAGGCTTCCGTTGACGAAGATTCTTCCTGCATCGCTTTGATTGGGCGAACATACAAGCTCGTTTCCAAATACAATTGGAAGTTCTGGTGCCTTTCATTCCGCTTTACGGGCTGGTTTATTTTGGCCCAGGTTACATTCGGCATTGCTTGGCTTTTTGTTGGCCCGTACCTGGGGGCCGCTTTTGCAGGCTTCCTGCAGGATTTGCAAAAAGCCGAAGCCGAAAAACAGGCTAGCTTGCAAGCCCTGGAAAATCCGTAAAAAACAAACTGCCTCGGGGAACCCGAGGCAGTTTTGTAAAATAGGCAATGCTTAAAGAGCTTTGTCGAGAGCGTCCGTGAGCATCTTCTTTGGCACGGCGCCGATTACGTTTGCAAGTTCTTCGCCGTTCTTGAACACCTTGAAATTCGGGATGTTCATTACGCCAAGCTTTGCTGCAATTTCTTGAGCGCTGTCTACGTCAACCTTTGCTACGATGGCCTTGCCGCTGTATTCGTCTGCGATTTCGTCAACGACCGGGCCCATCATCATGCACGGGCGGCACCAGGTTGCCCAGAAGTCAACGAGCACCGGTGCGCCGGAATTGATGACTTCGTCAAATTTTTCGTTGGAAAGGTGAATTGCTGGCATAAAAACTCCTTTTTGTTCATGTCAAGGTAGATTTAGCAACCTTGCACAAACCATGGCATCTTGTTTTTAGAAAAATCTTGTGCTATTGCTTTGCGTATTTTGCAAGTGTCTTGCGAATGTGGGCAAATGTCGGGTCCTTGAAGGATTCGTAGCGGTAGAATGTGCCGTCTGGCAAAACCAAAAAGAGCACGGGAACATAGCCGGTGCCATATACCGGGCCGAACTGCATTTCTGTATCTTGGAATACGGGAATCGTCACGGCAAACTGGTCTATGAACATTCTGATGTCGTTCTTCTTGATGTTGCCGCCAATGGCGATGCCAATGCCGTTTACGCCCTTGCCGTCAAATTCCTTTGTCAATTCCTGGTAGCTTGGAAAATGGTTGCGGCAGTGCGGGCATTTTGGACTAAAGTAATATATCAGGAGCGGCTTGCCTGCAAAGTGGCTGAAAACGAGGCCCGGGTCGCTAACGCCGGAAAGGCTCTTTGAAAAATCCATTTTGACGGCTTCATGGGTCAAGGAATCCTGGAACAGTGCGAAATCTTCTTTTTCGCCTCCCTGGGCCATGCTAAAACCGGCGCAAACCAACAATGCAAATATGACTTTAATCGCGAATTTCATAAAAAACTCCTAAAACACCCTTAAAATACAAAAAAGTATGGCAGAAATTTCGTTGTAATGTTTTTTTTAGGAATTATTTTCCGTTGGATTCTTTAATCCTTCAATGCGCTGCCTTAACTTTGTAAATCGCCTTACGTCCTGATAATTGCGGACTGCGGCATCGAGCGCGCCGGGAGCTGCCAAGATCCATACATGGCCTTTGGCGCGCGTGACGGCGGTGTAGAGCAAGTTGCGGCGCAACATGCGCGAGTGCGATGTGTCGAGCACCATTACGACTGCCGGGTATTCCGACCCCTGCGCCTTGTGAATTGTGCTGGCGTATGCAAGGCAGATGTCGCCAATGTCTTCGCTAGAAAATTTCAATATGCGACCGTCGAAATCGGCATCGAAGGATTTTGAATCTTTTGCGATGGATGTGATGTAGCCGATATCTCCGTTAAATACATTCTTTTCGTAGTCATTCTGCAGTTGCATTACACGGTCGCCGACCTTCCATTCATTGCCTGCAAGCGTGATGCCGGGGGCATCTGGGTTCAGGAACTTTTGCAGCTTCTTGTTCAGTTCGATAGTGCCGAAAGGGCCTTTTCGCATTGGCACCAAAATCTGCAGATCCTGGTTGAGGTCAAGTTTCATGGATCCTGGCACTATGCGCGAAAGGACGTCGAATAAAAATGCCTCGCCCTGGGTGTCGTTGTCGTACGGAACAAAATGAAAGTTGCGGCCTTCGATTGGAGCCGGCAAATAACCATGGTTGATTGAATCTGCCTTCAACGCGATGTCGTTTTCGCCAACTTGCCTAAAGATGCGCTCCAGCTTGATTTTAGGAACGCTTTCTGCTTCAAGAAGCTCGCGAAGCACATTGCCCGGGCCAACGCTTGGCAGCTGGTCTGCGTCGCCCACGAGCAGTACACGGCAACCCCACGGCACAGCCTCGAAAAGAGCTGCGCAAAGTTCCGTATCGACCATGCTGAATTCGTCGATCACAAGCAACGAAGCTGAAATCGGGTTGTCGTTGTTCTTTGTGAACGCTCCGCTAACTGGATCGACTGAAAGCAACCGGTGGATCGTTTGAGCTTCGCGTTTGCAGACTTCCTTCATGCGCTTGGCTGCACGGCCGGTAGGCGCTGCGAGCAAGGTCTTTTCTTTTTGCAGAGCGGCCAAATGCAGAATGCCACGGAGCATTGTGGTTTTGCCGGTGCCGGGCCCGCCGGTAAGCACGGTGAACTTGTTCTGCATAGCGAACAGAATGCCTTGTCGCTGGGATTCGTCAAACGAAAAACCCTGCTTTTGCTCGAAGCGTTCCAGCTCTTCCAGCGCATGCTTGTGCAGTTTGGTCTTTTCGCGCTTTGCGCGCTCGTGCACGAACTTTGCAATGTTTTCTTCTGCCTTCAAAAGTTTCGGGAGCCAAATGCCGTCCTGCTCGATGAGCCTTTCGTCGGCGAGCAGTTCATTGAGGGCTACCTGCACGCTGTAGAAAATGTCTTCGTCGTTTGGCAAAAAGCCTAGCAGTCTAAAGGTGCGGTCGAACAGCAGGTCCTGTGGCAAGAACACATGGCCAGAAAGAGTCCCTTCGACCAGTGCGTAAACGAGTGCCGCCTGAATGCGCTCCTTGGAATCTGCACGAAACCCTAGTCTGCGCGCTATGCCGTCTGCCTTTGGGAACGGCACCTCAAAACGGGGGTCGCAAAGCAGGTAGGGGTTCTCCTTGATTACTGTGTCGGTTGCCTTGCCGAAAACTGCGATAAGCTTTTTTGCTGTGGAACCTACAATCTCGTTTTCGTACAAAAACAGGAGCGTGTTGCGGGAGTCGCGGGCAATATTCCATGCGCCTAAAAACTTTGTGACTTTGGCACCGGTAAAGCCCTTGACGGCACCTTCCAATTTGTGCGGCTCTTGCTCAATGACGCGCAGCAGGTCGCTGCCGAATTTCTTTACCAAAAGCTCTGCCGTTTTTGCGCCCACGCCGGGGAACTGGGCTCCAGAAAGGTAACGCACGAGGGCCTCGTTCGAATCCGGTTCCAGCACCTCGCAAGAAATCATCTGGAACTGCTTGCCGTATTTAGGGTGTTCGGTCCATTCGCCGTTTGCGACGACTCGCTCTCCTACCGAAATGTCTGGAGTGATGCCTGTAAGCGTTACAGGGGTCTTTTTGCCCTGCAACAGAACTTTCAGCACAGAGTAGCCATTCTGCGGATTTCTAAAGGTGATGTTTTTTACGGACCCTTCTATTTGCATACTACTCAAAATGTAGCTTTTTTATAAAGTGGGCTTCTGTATAAAAATAAAAGAGAGCACTTTTAAAGTACTCTCTTTTATCAGGACCACAAAAGGATGCTAACGGATTAGCGAAGTTTCTTTTTATGGCGGTCACGACGACGGCGCTTCTTGCGCTTGTGAGTCGCAATCTTCCTGCGCTTTCTTTTCTTTCCGCAAGGCATGTTTGGATCTCCGTTAAAGGTTGAATGTCAAATTAGACGAGGCAAATAGAGCAATTTTTATGGGTTTTGTCAAGGGGAACGAGCCCAATTTTTAGGTAAAACCCTATAATTTACCCTTCTGCATGTCTCGTTCCATCTTATTTCTAATGACCATTTCCTTGAAAAGGTCGCTTAGACTGTCTTCCACGCTAATCATGGGCTTCCACCCCAGGTCTAGGATTTTTTCCGGGTTGCCTATGAGCAGAGGAATCTCGTTCGTGCGTTCGCGGCTCGGGTCGAACACGAAATCGACGCTCACGTCAGCAATTTCTACAAGCAGGTCCACGAGTTCACGGAAAGTGTACGATTTGCCGCTGCAAATGTTGTAAACTTCACCCGATTCGCTGGAATTGAGCACCTGGATCATGCCGCGGGCAACATCGCGCACGTCTACGACATCGCGGCTAATGTCTAGCGAGCCAGATACGATCACAGGTTCCGCTCCGTACTTTTTGATGCGCACGAGCTGGTTCGTGATCGACGGAATGGCAAAGCGGCGGCTGTGGTGCGGGCCCGTAAAGTGGAACGGGCGTACAAAGACGATGTGCTGGCCGTATGCGTTACGGTACTGGTTGCCCAGGAGTTCCATGCAGGCCTTGGAGGTTGCGTACGGGGTGAGCGGGTTAGGCATGTCCGTTTCTTTGTGCAAACGGGTCAACTGTTCATTGGTGCGGCCATAAACCTCGCTGGAACTCAAAAGCAGAATTTTGGCACTGGGCACAATCTGGCGAATGACTTCGAGCAGGTTCTGGGTGCCGAGCAGGTTCGTGTTGAGCGTTTCGAATGGCTTTTTGTAAGAAAGTCCTACGGAAGACTGGCTGGCGAGGTGGTAAACATACTGCGGGGCGGTTTCCTTGACTATCGAGAGCATGTCCTGGTAATCGAGAAGGTTGCCCGTGTGGTATGTAACTCCCTGCACTTTTTGCCAGGGTTGCGGTTGTTCATCGCTAAAGCTGTGGAGCTCTACGCCTTCGCGGTAGAGCATCGAAAGGATATGGTATCCGAGAGCCCCGGTGCCACCCGTGACTAGAACTTTCATACGCCCTCCATAATGGATTTCCAGGCTTCGTTAACAGTTTCTTCTGGAATGTTCTTGACTTTTTCGACATGGCCGATGCATGTGGGCAAAATGTATACGCGGCTATTCTTTTCTGCCTTCTTGTCGATGCCCATGGCTTGCCATGCAGCTTTTACATCGAGGTCAAAGCCTGCCTTTTTCGGGAGACCGAGCGCATCGAGCAACCTGTTCTGGCGGTCTTCGTCTTCCTTCGTCATCATGCCGAGGAGCACAGCGGCGCGTGCAGCTACGCGCATGCCGAGGCTCACTGCAATGCCGTGGGAATACATGTTGTAGTCGGTAAGCTTTTCGATGGCGTGGCCGAATGTGTGGCCGTAGTTCAAAATGGCGCGAAGACCGTTTTCCTTTTCGTCAATGCCAACGACTTCTGCCTTGATGCTGCAGCTGCGTAAAATGAGTGCTTTCAAAACATCTTCGTTCTTTGCGTTGATGCCAGCAATGTTTTCTTCCATGTACTTGAAGAATGCTTCGTCATAGATTACGCCGTACTTGACGATTTCTGCAATGCCTGCCTTGATTTCGTTTTCGGCAAGCGTAGAAAGTGCGTTCAGGTCGCAAACGACTGCGCGTGGCTGGTAGAATGCGCCAATCATGTTTTTGCCGGCCGGGTGGTTCACGGCAACCTTGCCGCCAACGGAGCTGTCGACCATGCTGAGGAGCGTTGTCGGGAGCTGTATGAACGGAACACCGCGCTGGTAGGTGGCTGCGCCAAAGCCTGCCATGTCGCCAACGACACCGCCAGAGAACTGCAGAAGGCAGGACTTGCGACCGTATTCGCGGTGGAGCATGAATGTGTAAAGCTGGTTCAAACTGGAAAGCGTCTTGTTGGTTTCGCCGGCGCGGAACTTGAACACGGGGCAGTTGCCTGCCTGGCCCTTGATGCGTTCAAGCGTGCGGCTTTGCGCCTTGGCGACAGTTGTATCTGTGCAAACGAGGAACTTGTGCGACTGCGAAAGCTTGAGGCCTTCGAGAAGGCAGCCGATGTGCGGGAGTATTCCCTTGCCAATGAAAATCGGATAGCGGTCGCCGCCTGAAGTTTCTACGGAAATTGCGTAGGATTCGTAGAAGCGGAGCGTCTGCAAAATTTTGTCGGCAACATGCTGTTCTGAAAATTCGTTGGAACTTTCTACGCTAAAGTCCGCCTTTGCGTACCAGCGTTCGCGTTCGGCGAGCATGGCTTTGACCTTTGCAAGGCGTTCTTCGTCGTTTAGGCCTGCCATGAGCGGGCGGGTGTTCTTGCGACCGATGCGTTCGGAAAGAACTTCCGGAGTAGCCCACAGGCGAATGAGAATGCCTGCCTTGCGAATGGCTGTGACGACGAAATCCTGGGAGAGTGCGCCGCCACCGAGGGAAATCACCTTCGGTTCTGTTTCTGCGGCAAGCTCTTCGATAGTCTCGCGTTCCATTTTGCGGAACGCGGCTTCGCCGTCTTGTTCAAAAATTTCAGAAATTGTTTTGCCAGCGCGTTCTGCGATGAGGGCGTCGGTGTCGATGAACGGGCGGTTCATGCGTTCTGCGAGAGCGCGACCTACGCGGCTCTTGCCGCTTGCCATAAAACCGGTAAAGAAGATATGCTTGTTCATAAGAATTCTGTTTTAAAATCTGGGGTTAGTTTTTGAGAGCGGCGCGCATTACGTTGACTAATGCCTCGTCGTTCAGGTTTTCTGTTTCTTGCGGGAACCAAAGCCTAAAGCTTGCGGCCCCCTGGTGAACGAGCATGCCTTCGCCGTTTAAAACTTTGCAACCTTGTTGCTTGGCTTCGCGGAGCAGGCGCGTTTCTGCCGGCGTGTACACGATGTCGTAAACGAATTGCCCTTCGCGGAACTTGGCGTTTGCAAGTGGCGAATCTTCTACATTCGGGAGCATGCCGACTGGAGTTGTGTTCAATATGATTTCCGGAGCGGTGGTGTCGAAGTCTGCAAACGTTACGACTTGCGGAGCATTCTGCGGGAATGCCTGGGCGAGCCTTTGGGCGAGTGCTTCTCCCTTGCTCAGGTTGCGGCAAACTATCGTGAGCTTAGCCCCGCGCTCAAGGAGCGCGAACGAAATTGCAGCTGCCGCGCCACCGTTGCCGAGCAGGGCGATTGTTTTGCCGTCTGGCGTTACACCAGCTTCTTCCATGTTCTTGAGGGCACCGTACGGGTCGGTCGTGGTTGCACAAAGTTTGCCACCGTTCCAGTACAGCGTGTTTGCACTCCCCGTGAATTTTGAAATCGGCGAAAGTTCGTCGGCAAGTTCGCAAAGCTTTTCTTTGAATGGAATGGTAAAGTTTGCACCGCGAAAATGCATTGCCCTAAAACCCGCAATGGCGTCTGCGAAATTTTCTGGTTCTGGGGCGAGGGGAGCGTAAACGGCGTTAATGCCTAAAGATTGCAGCAACGCATTGTGCATTGCCGGCGATTTGCTGTGGGCGACCGGGTGGCCGAACACTGCCAAAAGTTCTGTTTTTCCGTTGATAGCCACGGAAAGCCTCCAATGAGGATTGCGAACGCAGTAAAAAGCCCGGCAGTTCCGAGTTGTGCGTTCAACGTTAATACCTTCAGTAATATAAACAAAATTTTAGGGAAAGGCTCAACTTTTACGCTATTTTCCAAAAAAAGCATGTAAAAGCAAGTTTTGCTCATTATTTTCAGCTAAATTTGCAAGAAAAGGCTCGTTTTTAACCATGAAATCTGCGTTTATCCTGTTTGTTGCTGGCGAAGATTCCGGGGATATTCTCGGGGAATCTGCGGTGCGCGCAGCTCTGGACGCTGGTTTGGAGGCGCGCGGAATTGGCGGCTCGCGAATGGAGCGCGCCGGGCTTTGTAAAATTGCGGGGCTTGAGCAATGCAGCTATGAGCGCTTCCCCGTCTCTGGCTTTTTAGATGTGCTGCCGAGGGCGTTGTTTTTTAAACGGGTGCAGCGGCTGCTTTTGAATGAAATTGAAAAGCAGGAGTGCGTGGCTCTTTGCGCTGTAGATTACCCTGGTTTGAACATGAAGCTTGTTCAGGCGGTAAAGGCGCTGCGCAAGCCGGTACTTTATTTGGAACCTCCGCAGATTTTTGCGTGGAAGGCGAAACGCGCGAAACTGTTGCAAGGTTGTACGCTAGCCGTGTTCTTTTCGTTTGAGCAAAAGGCGTATGCTGAACATGGCGTAGAAACGGCGTTGGTAAAACATCCGTTTGTTGAGGCGATGCCTCCGTATTTTGCTCGCAATAAAGTGGAGTGCCGTAGCAATAAGATTCTTCTGTTGCCGGGGAGCCGCGCCGGAGCGCTAAAACGCAATTTGCCCGTGTATGTGGCTTTTGCAAAGAAACTTTTGGCGCAAGGTTATGAACCTGTATTTGTTGCGGCCCGCGAAAGTCTAAAAAGCATCATTGAAAATTATGCTGCAGGAATGCGTTGCGAACTTGCTCCGAAACAAGCGTCCGCGCGGGCTGAACTTTTTAATTCTGCAAAGGTTTTGGTAGCGCCGCCGGGCACATCGCTTTTTGAAAGTGTCGTGAGCGGAACTCCGGTTGTTGCTGCGATCAAGCCAGACCTGATGACATTCATTTTAGGCAAAAAATTTTTGAAAGTGCCGCATTTGGCGCTGCCGAATTTGCTTTTGAATAAACGCGTGTTCCCTGAAATTGTGGTGACGCCTTTTGGAGGCGAGGATCACGCGGCAACGCAAATTGTGGACGCTGTAATTCATGCAGAACATACAGCAGTTCCTCAATCTCTGGTAACTAGTAACTCCAAACTAGTAACTATTTATTCTTTATCTCTTGAATTTTTTAGCAAGCTCCGTGCTGGTCAAACGAAGTAAAGTCGGCCTTCCAAAAGGCGATATTGTCGGCTCTTCGGCCTGCATTAGCGCTGTCATCAAGTGTGCCATTTCTTCTTGCTTCAAATCGTCACCAGCCTGGTAGGCGTTTGTCTTTGCCCAAGCCTTGGCGAATGTTTCTGTAACAGGGTCTGCGCCGATTTCTGTTTCGTCGTCAATCGTTTCGAGAATGTTGTGGATTGACTTTACGGCGCGCTTTAACGGGAGCTTTGCAGGAATTGCGCGAAGCTGGTACGAATCGCCCCCGAAGTGCTCCAATATAAAACCGAGCCGTTCGAGCACGTGCATGGAACGTTCCAAAATCATCTTTTCATTTTTTGTGAATTCAATGAGCTCGGGGAACAAAAGTTCCTGTGCTTCCATTTGCGCCTTGGCGTCGAGCGTGCGTAACGCTTGCTCGTAAAGAATACGCGTGTGCGCTGCATTCTGGTCGATCAATAAGAGACCTTCGGAATCTTCGCAGGCAATGTATGTTTTTGCGATATGCAAAAATTGCGGTGGCGCAAAAACCGGCTTGACTTCCGCTTCTTTTTGCATTGGAATCACAATGCCGGAAGCCGGCTGCTCAAACAAGTCGCGGCTCAAAGCTTCTTCTTTGCGCGGCTCTGGCTTTACGGGCTTTGCCGGAGTGTAGGCAGAAGTGAACGCATTCAGAGGTACATAGCTGTTATCTATTGTAAAGGGTTGCTTCGTTCCACTTGCAATGACGCCATCCTCATTCTGAATACTTCCGTCTTCCGTCTCCCGTCTAATATCCACATATTCCGGCTTGTTGTCAGCGAACGCGTTCAGCGGAACAAAGTCATTATCCAATGTAGTGGATTGCTTCGTTCCACTTGCAATGACGCCACCCTCATTCTGAATACTTCCGTCTTCCGTCTTCCGTCTAGTATCTAATCTTATAAACGGCCTTTCCGCTTCGGCCTGCTCTTCGTTTTGAAGCGTTACTTTGACGGCATGGCGCACGGCAAGGAATACCTTGTTTTCGTCAGCGAAACGAACTTCACGTTTGGCCGGGTGAACGTTTACATCAAAATCATCTTCTGGCAATTCTAGGAACAGCACACAAACCGGGTGTCCCTTTCCGTACGGGTCGTAACTTTGCGTTACCGCCTTGTTTACCATAGCATTCCAAATCGGGCGGTTCTGCAAATACAGATACTGGTTGCTGCGGGTTTTGAATGTTTCGTCTGGAGGCGAAATCAAGCCTGTTACGTGAATGCCGTTTTCTTCGTAATCGACGGGAAGCATTTTGCGTGCAATGCCTGAGCCGAGGGCTTCTGCGACTCGGCCTCGCAAGTCTTCTGCTGTGCCGAGGAACACGTCTTTTTCACCAACGTAATATTCAAAGCGAATTTCTGGGTGGGCCATGGCAAGGCGCATCACCGTGTCAAGAATCTTGCTGCCTTCAAAAGCAGTGCTTTTTAAAAAGTTGCGGCGCACAGGAGTGTTGAAGAACAAGTCTTCTACGAGGAAGGTGGTTCCCTGCGGTGCACTCACCGTGCGGATTTCTTCGGGCTTGTTGCCGATGATTTTTAATTCGTGACCTTCGGCACTTTCGCGAGTGCGGGTCGTGATAGTCATCTTTGAAATAGCGGCGATAGAAGCGATTGCTTCGCCTCTAAAACCATTCGTTTTTAGACGGAACAAATCGTCGGCGGTTTTAAGCTTTGATGTTGTGTGGCGCAAGTAACAAACGGACAAGTCCTCGACTTCCATGCCGTCGCCATCGTCTGTGATTTTGATGAGTGCTTTGCCACCATCTTCAATTTGCACGCGAATGCGCTTTGCGTGCGCGTCGATGGCATTTTCAAGCATTTCCTTTACAGCAGAGGCCGGGTTCTCGATAACTTCGCCAGCGGCAATTTTGTTGATGATGTCGTCGGAAAGCCCTTGGATTTTACCAAGAAACTTTGTGTCTTTGAAGTTTGTGTCGTTTGTAGGCGCTTGCATGCCACAAAAGGTAGTTAAAAATATCTTGTGTTGTTTACTGTATCGGTGAAATGGAGCTGCGCCCCTTTTGTAAACTTTGTAAAAACTTGATTTTTTTGAAATTCTCGGTTCCTAAATCTTTGAAAAAAGCGTTTCTATATAGCAGAGCGTGAAATTTGCGCTCAAGAACAAAAAAGGAGAAACCGTGAACCGAAAACAATTTGGAGAAATGCTAGCCCAAATGCAGGCTGCAATCAAGGCGGATAAGGATCCCCAAGAGGTCCTTGACCTTTACTATAAAAAATACAAGTACGCATACGTCTATAACGATGCTATTGCAAAAAGTATTTTTGGTTCGGAAGTACGAGAAAAACTTACCATTGATTTGCTTAATGCAATTCTTAAGCTCGAAGGTGACAATCGTATTAAGAAGCTGCAATTTTCGCGTACTGAGCGTGGTGCTGAGCTTGGCGTAAAACATGTAAACTCAGATATTGTCGCCGATTGGGACGGCGATAGGATCGTCCTTGAATTTCAGCATGAGGGCGATTCGAACTTTAAGGATAGGCTTGTCTATTACATGGCTCGAGACACGATCCCGATGCTTCGCACGGGGGAAAAGTACCACTTGAAAAGTCTTTACACGATCAGTGTTCAGTTGTTTAACGAGCCTATTTATGGTAAAGACAAGAATTACCTGCATTCGATTCTTTTGAAAGATGAAAATGGTCAGGTGTATTACGAAAAACAGGTGCTCAAACTCGTTGAGGTGATGAAGTTTTTGAGGTACGATAATTCTGAAGATAGTTGCCGCCTTGCTCAGTGGTTGCGCGCCATCGACTCAATCAACAATGAAGAAGAACGTTCCTTTGACGATCCTGTATTTGCTGCCTTGCAGAAAAGCGCAGAATTATGTAATTTTGACGCGTTATACTTTTGCACGGAGGCTAAGATGGCATTGGACTACGAATACGAAATGGCGATCCAGTTGAAGCGCGAAGTTGCCGAGCAGGTCGCTGAGGAACTCCCCAAGAGGGTTGCTGAACAGGTAGAAAAGCAGGTCGCCGAACAGGTTGAAAAACAGGTCGCCGAACAGGTCGCCGAAGAACGCAAAAGGCTGCGGGCTCAACAAAATCGTGAGCTTGTCGAAAGAAACCTTCGGACAGGCTGTTCCGTTGAAATGATTGCGAATTTTATGGACATGCCTGTTTCTGAGGTCCTTGAAATTCAAAGGGAATTGGCTATTTAGTTAAAAAAATGTTTGATAAAGGTCTATGCCGGTATGGTATAGGCCTTTTTTCGTTATGCCTAAGCCTTGTAACCGCTCCATTCCTTGACGAGGGAGGGTGCAAAATTCTTGATGCTTTCTGAAAACTTCGGTGGAGTCTTGTTTTCTTCCGGGATTATGCAGGGGGCTTCCTGCGCTGTTTTTTCGGAGCCCTTTACCGGTGAGTATTCGCGGGCTGCAGGCACAACGTAGAACTTGTTTTCTTCAGGGCACCAGGCGGTCAGTTTTTTGCCATAGACACAACCGGAATCAAGCCCGATATAGCCTGGCCCCTGCACAAAGCCGTTTGCTGCCCAATGACCGAAAACAATTTTTTTTGGCCAGGCAACTTGTTCGTACCAGGGTCTATCATTCCAAAGTCGCACAGAAAGAATCACTTTTGGGTCCATTTCTTCGAGCCTTGTTTTGCCCGGTTCAAGCCCTGCATGCACGAGCAATGCATGTTCCGTGTCGCGCCAGAGTGGCCATTTTTCAACGACGCTTTTGATGTATTCCCAGTCTTCCAAAGGGAGTCTGTCAAAACGGGCGCGCTGCTTGTCGGTCCAGGTTTCACGAGGGGTTGTCATCATGCGGAGCAGGTGCTCTTCGTGGTTCCCGCGCACGGTCAAAATGCCAAGTTCTTCTACAAGGCGAATGCAGCGCATCATGTCGGGGCCCTTGTTGATGCAGTCGCCTGTTTGGTACAAAGTGTCAGTACCGCGCACAAAACCAAAAGCGTCAATGATGCGTTCGAATTCATCGGCACAGCCGTGAATATCGCCAATGTAGAGAGTTCTTTTCATTTTTTATCCTTATGCTACACAATATAACAAAAGAATAAAAAACAAGTATTTGCTTGATTGTTTTCTAGATGGTATTATCGAGGTGTTATTCTTTGTATCCACACTTGGGGCAAACGCCGTTTTCGTCCAGGGCGATTCCGCAGAGGGGGCAACGCTTGACGGTGCTCGTGACAGGGAATTCCTGGGAGGCGGCGTTCACTCCGCTGGTGAATGTAATCTTTGCGATGTTCAGCTTCGTTTTCAGAAGGTCATAGACAATCTTGATCATGCCTTCCACCGTCATGGTCTCCTTCGTTACCACCAGGCGGCAATCCGGGTAAGCCGTGGCAAGGGCCGTCTTGAACGCGGGCCCTTTCATCTTGTTTTGCGGATGTCCGTTCCTGATGCCCTGCTTTTCATAGACGTCCAGAATCGCGGGGAGCAGCGGGTCGTCTTCACGCAGAATGAGGGCGTGGTCGAAATTCCGCAGAATGTCCCAGGCCGTCTTCTGGATTTCGTTGCAGGGAAACACCATGTTCACCCCCGCGTTGATGGAATCCTCCACTTCGATGGTCAAGATCCCCGTGTGACCGTGAAGGTACTGCGCCTCTCCCTTGAAACCGTAGAAACGGTGGGCATACTGCAGGCTGAACGTTGTGTAGCTTCTCATATTCTCTCCTTGTCCGCATGGCGAACTTTTGATGGTTATACCAGCAGTATATCAAACAAAAAGAATGCATGACAATGGTGATTTTTTCTAGTTTTCCGTGGCATAGCAACCTTTTTACGGTAGGCATTTATGAACTTTCTTGAAGAAAAGATTCTCCGTGACGGTGTCATTAAGGAAGGCAACATCCTTAAGGTGGACAGCTTTTTGAATCATCAAATCGATGTAGATATTATGCGGCAGATGGCCTATGAATTTCAGCGCCGCTATCGCGATGTGGAAATCAACAAGATTTTGACTATTGAAGCAAGCGGCATCGCCATCGCAACGCTCTTGGGACACCTTTACGATGTGCCCGTGGTTTTCGCCAAAAAGAGCCAGACCGCCAACAGCACCGACGACAAGTATGTGGCTCAGGCCTATTCCTTTACCCACAAGAAGATGAACAATGTGTTCATATCCAAGCCCTACATGAAAGCTACCGACAAGGTTTTGATTGTAGATGACTTTTTGGCAGATGGAGCTGCTGCACATGCCCTCATTGACTTGGTGCATCAGGCGGGCGGCACCGTGGCGGGCCTTGGCATTGCCATCGAGAAGGGTCAGCAGAAGGGCGGTCGCACTCTGCGTGAAGAAGGCTACCGCGTGGAATCCATCGCCATCGTAGAATCCATGGATTGGCAGACACAGACTATCAAGTTTAGGGAACAGCCGGAGATGCCGCTGCAAAACACGAATTTGAAACTGGGTTAGGTTCGAGGCTCCAGGCACGAGGAAATTATGAATAATTCATCGGAAAACATCTATCAGTTAGACGGCCGCGTGCCGGTATTGAAGGCTTTGCCCTTCGGCCTGCAGCATGTGCTGGCCATGTTCGTTGCAAACATCACCCCCATCATGATTCTTGCCGGGGTTGTAAATTTGGATAAGGGGCTGACTGCGGCCCTCGTTCAGAACTGCATGATCATCGCCGGTATCGGTACCCTGGTGCAGCTTTTCCCCATCTGGAAAATCGGTTCCAGATTGCCCATCGTCATGGGCATCAGCTTTACCTTCCTTTCTGTTTCCATCGGCATTGCCACCACCCAAGGCATGGGCACCCTCATGGGCGCTGTGATTGTGGGCGGCATCGTTGAAGGTTTGCTTGGTCTTTGCGCAAAATATTGGCTGAAGCTTATTCCGCATATCGTTGCCGCTACCGTGGTGACAGCTATCGGATTTTCTTTGTTGCCTATTGGCGCAAATTCCTTCGCTGGCGGCCAGGGTTCTGCGGACTTCGGCGCAACGCACAACTGGATTGTGGGAAGCGTCACCTTGCTTACCTGCTTGCTTACGCAGGTTTTCGCCAAGGGTTTCCTCCGCTCCCTCTCTGTGCTGGTGGGCCTCGTGGTCGGTTACGTTCTCGCGCTTTGCATGGGCATGGTGGACTTCTCCGGACTTTCTAACTGCAGCATCGTGGCACTCCCCAAGATTTTGCCCTTCACTCCGGAATTCCACATTGGACCTATTCTTTCTGTGGTAGCCATCTTCCTGGTTTCTGCAACGGAAACTGTAGGCGATTCCAGCGCCCTCGTAAATGGAGCCCTCAAGCGTCAGATTCACAAGGCAGAAATGGGCGGCGCCATCAGTTGCGACGGTTTTGTCAGCACCATCTCCGGCATTTTCGGTTGCACTCCCATTACCTCCTTCAGTCAGAACGTGGGCCTCGCTTCCCTCTCCGGTGTGGTGAACCGCTTTACCATTGCTACGGGCGCTATCGTGATGCTGCTGGGCGGTATCTTCCCGCCCATCGGCACATTGCTTACCACAATCCCGCAGGCAGTGCTTGGCGGCTGCACCATCATGATGTTCGGCTCCATTTTGTTTGCTGGTTTTGGCATGATGGCCAAGAGCGGATTTAGCCAGCGCAACATGGTCATCGTAAGCCTCTCCCTCAGCGTGGGCCTTGGCTTTACCCAGGCCGCCGGCATGTTCAAGGAATTCCCTCAGATCTTCCAGACCATCTTCGCAGAAAACTGCGTGGCCGTGGTATTCCTGCTGGCTGTGATTCTGAACTTGGTTTTGCCCAAGGAAAAAGAAGAAAAGACTGCTGGAAAATAATTTTTTGAAACGCTTGCAGAAAGGCTTCGGCTATCGGTCGAGCGTAAAGTCTTGCTGCATGTTGAAGCTTGGCATTTCGTCGTGCGGGCGGCCTACCTGAACAGCGGGCACGCCGGCAAATGTCGTGTGGGACGGAACGTCGCTGACAACGACTGCGCCAGCACCGATTTTTGCGCCTTCGCCAATGTGGATGTTGCCAAGGAGCTGGGCGTGAGCGCCGAGCATGACACCTGCTGCTACTTTTGGGTGGCGATCACCGATTTCGTTGCCTGTACCGCCAAGTGTTACGCCGTGCAAAATGGAAACATTGTTGCCGACCACCGCAGTTTCGCCGATAACGATGTTTGTAGCGTGGTCAATGAGCAAGCCGTGACCAATGCACGCTGCCGGGTGAATGTCCATGCCGAACTTGCGGCTGATGATGCTCTGGAGCATTTTGGCAGGGAATGTGCGATGTTCTTCCCAAAGTGCGTGTGCCACGCGGTATGCCTGCAAACCCTGGTAGCCTTTGAAAAAAAGCATTGGTTCAAGGTAGCTTGTACAGGCCGGGTCGCGCATCACTGTAGCGTGCAAATCTTTTTTGGAACTTTCGAGAATGTCTGGGTGGTGGGTGTAGAGTTCGGTAAAGAGCGCTTCGAGCTCCTTGCGGTCTACGACTTCACCGGCGAGCCTACAGGCGAGTGTGACGGCGAGCATTTCGGCAAAGGAATGCCTAGAAAGAATCTGTTCTTCGAGAAGCGTGCGGGCGAGCGGTTCGGTAGCAACCAGTTCGCGGGCTTCGTCGAGCAATTTCGCAGTCAGTTCGTCAATAGAAATAGACATATAGTTCCTTAAATTATGCGACAAATTTAAAAAAATGTTGAAATAGTTTCTTATCGCTTGGAATTTTCTATTCAACTATTTTCTTTATATAGCATATAATTTTTGTAAAAAACATTCAAATATTACGAGTAATATTCAAAAATCAACAATAGGAATTTGTTTTTCTATAGCAATGGGTTTTGACTGTGATCATGTCTTACCAATTCCGCGGGATGCGCCAGTAATCAAAACAGATTTGTTTAGAAATTCGTTCATACCTTCTCCTTCTAGATTCCGTTCGTCACTCCACCAAAGCCTTTTTTATGCGGTTCAATGCTTCTTCCAGAATGCTGCGGGGGCAAGCGAGGTTCACGCGCTGGAAGCGTTCCCCCGTTTTTCCAAAGAGGGTTCCGCTGTTGAGCCACAGGCGGGCCTTGTTGCGAATCAGGTCATCCACCTGCGTGGTAGAAAGCCCAGTGCCCTTGAAATCCAGCCATGCCAAGTAAGTTGCTTCCATAGGAACAAGCTTTACGCCGGGCAGATTTTCCTTGATGAACTTGTCCACAAAATCGATGTTTCCCTTCAGGTACTTTTTCAACGCTTCAAGCCATTCTTCGCCATGTTCGTATGCGGCCTGGGCGGCAACCAACCCAGGAATCGTGACTTGGCTGTAACCGATGCCATCGATTTCCTTGCGGATGGCCTTGCGGACTTCGGGATTCTTGATAAAGGCGTGGGCGATCTGGAGGCCAGCCAGATTGAATGTCTTTGTGGGAGACGTTACCGTAATGGAGTTGTCGGCGAACCTTTCACCCAGGGAAGCGAACACGGTGTGGGTTCCTTCAAAAACGAAATCGTTATGGATTTCATCGGCGACAACGAACACATTATGCTTCAGGCAGATTTCACCAACGCGCAAAAGTTCTTCGCGAGTCCATACGCGGCAAACCGGATTGTGGGGGCTGCAAAGCAAAAACAACTTCACATTATTTTCCACAATCTTTCTTTCAAAATCTTTGAAGTCAATGTGGTAGCGGTCATCTTCACCATAAACGAGATCGTTGCTGACAAGCTTGCGATCGTTCTGCAGAATCACATCCGGAAAATGCATATAGACCGGCTGCTGAATCAGCACGGCATCACCCACTTTCGTAAAGGCCTTGATGGCCAAGGCCAGCACTATCATGACGCCCGGAGTCTTGATTACCCAGCTGGGATCAAATTCAAAATTGTGACGGCGACGGTAAAAATTCTGAAGCGCCTTGAAATATTCGGCCTTGGGTTCGGTGTAACCAAAAATACCATGTTCCACAGAACGGATCAAGGCATCCTGAACAAAGGAGGACGTTCTGAAATCCATATCCGCAATCCACAGCGGCAACAAACCGTTAGAATCTTCGCCCGGCTTTAATGCGCCGCGTTCTACTGCAAAATCATACTTCAGGCAGTTGGTACCGCGACGATCCACAATCTCGTCAAAGTTTAAATTTCTCTCTTTCGTCATATTTGAAATCCTCTTTTTCCGTACACTTCTAGATTCTTCGACTTCGTTCCTACGGAACTTCGCTCAGAATGACACGCCGTCCTTTCGTCTTTTCAGCTTTGTACAAAGCTTTAAATTCTCTCGTCTAAATATACGCGCCATTGTTACCTGAGTGCAGTTCTATAATGGCATTCTCAAAATCCTTAATCAAATCCTGCACATTTTCAATGCCCACAGACAGCCGCAAAACGCTAGGCGTAATTCCGTTCTTCTCCAAAATATCCTTGGACACATCTGCGTGAGTCTGAGTAATCGGGTAAGTAATCAGCGACTCCACTCCGCCAAGGCTTTCTGCAAACTGAACCAACTTCACATTTTCCAAAATATAAAGCGCAAGTTCTCGGGACTCCACCTCGAAAGTGATCATGCTACCAAAACCAGACGCTTCTTCCTTCAAGATATCGTGGCCCGGATAATCTTCAAAGCCCGGATAATAAACCTTCTTCACATGCTTATTGTTGCGGAGCCACTTGGCAATTTCCAAAGCGTTTGCAGCCTGACGCTCCATGCGAATAGGCAAAGTCTTGATACCGCGAAGCAGAAGCCAGCTATCGAAAGGTGCAAGGCCCGAGCCCACCGTCTTGATGAGGAAACGGAACTTTTCCGCAATGTCCTGACGGTTCGTTGCAAGGAATCCCGCCAAGGTGTCGTTATGACCGGCCAGGAACTTGGTGCCACTTTCAATGACAATATCGGCGCCCAACTTCAAGGGCTGTGCAAAATAAGGAGAAAGGAAGGTGTTATCCACAATGCACAAAATGCCGTGAGTCTTGGCGATGCCAGCAATGCGACGCACCGACACAATGTTCATCATGGGGTTTGTAGGTGTTTCGAAATAGAGAGCTTTGGTGTTAGGCTTGATAAAACTTTCGATGTCATCGGTGCCGAAATTCACGCGAGTGATTTCAAGGCCGTTCTTCTTGCTGACATTATCAAAAAGGCGAATGCTTCCGCCATAAAGATCAGAATCAATAATGATGTTGTCGCCCGGTTCAAAAATTTCAAAGAGGGCAGTAATAGCAGCCATGCCGCTGGAGTAAGCCAGCGCGTCAACGCCCCCTTCCAGGGAGGCCACAATCTTTTCCAGCTGTTCGCGGGTGGGGTTCTGCAGGCGACTGTAATCAAAGCCCGTGGACTTGCCAACACCACGATGGGCAAAAGTCGCCGTCTGGTAAATGGGAAAACTGATGGAACCCGTTCCATCCTTGTCAAAACGGTTCAAATTACCGTGAATACATCGAGTTTCAATACCTAAGCTCATTAACACCTCTCTTTCCTATTATTTTAGTAGGTTTATTAGCGAGCGCAAATATAGAAGGCGTTTTTGTTATTGTCCAATACTTTATTTTTAGCTTACGCTATAGGTTTTTTCTATAAACAAATCAAAGATAGTGAGAAAAACGGACAAAACTTTTTCTCTTTAGGTTGGAAAAACGGACAACATAAAAACCGATAATCTAAAAATCTACTTCCTTCAGGTATCGTTTCAGCAGGAACGCACAGAAGTAGGGGAATGTATGGATGTTGTTTGCATCTGATTTTACTAAAATACGAGCGAGTTTTGTAAAAGTCGCACTAAAAAAATGAGCGAGTTTAAAGAAATAACTGCTTTTTGAAGGGTTGAATGCCCTTATATTGCTCCCAATTTCAATTAGAATTTCATTAGAAAAATACTGTGGGCGTTGCCCTGGCGGGCCGGCCCCTTGCGCTATCGACTCGCGATGCGAGTCGTTCGTTCAGCCTCGCGCGACCTGCAACTGCACAAGGCAAGCGCCGCGCGAGTCCGACCCCATGCGGGCGGCGGGGCCTAACGCGAAAGCTGGATTGGACCGTTTTTTGCTACACGGCAAATCCAAACTGTTCAAAAGATTCGCTAGACTTTTTCTGAATCACTTTGAGTCTCCTCGGGAAAATACTTTTAGGCGAGCGCTTTTTCGAGCATTTCCTTGCAGGCAGCAACGGTTTCGCCAAAAGAGACTGACTTTGCAAATGTTGATTTTCTAGCATAGTTTTTCCATCTTGAATGCATGGTCTCGTTCTGCGATATTTGCGTCAAAATTTCGTCAGCATTCTCTTTAGAGAAAATGGTTTTGCGATAGACGCAAGTTTTTTCAAAAGCCGATTTTAAGTCAGCCAAGTCCACCTGTTCTGAACGCAATTTGCCAATGATAAAGATGTCATAAAAATCCTTGCAGCGGCTGTTCAAAACACTGCGGGCAAGAATTGTCTGCAATTTCTCTGCGAGGACGGTTTCCAGGTTGTAAGCCTTAAATCTGATTACACCATCATCCAGAAGACGCTTGTAGGAATAGTCAATGGATGAAGGCGTTACGGGATCGCCTGTCGCCACATCGACATGAAAATTTTGTCTAATATTTTCAAGATGGCCCGTCAGCAATATGGAGTAGCCTCCATAGGAATCTTCATCACGGATCCTGGAGATGTTCGATATTTCAAAGGTAATGGAATCGTCCGCAGGAATTTTTAAGACTTCGTCAATGATTTCCTTTAGATTTTCCGGTTCCATCTTTTCGTCACGGAGGAGAAAATCAATATCTGCTGTGTAACGATTTTCGACACCCAAAAGCGTCGCAAGGTAGAATCCGCCCTTGAAGATGAAGTTCTTGGAATACCTAGACTGAGAAAGCCGTTCGATAAAGGCGTCAAAGAAAAAAGACACTAAAAGGACATTTACATGGACGCCCTTTTCCTTAGCCAGGTTATTGAGTTTGGCTTGCAACGAATTTTTATTAATCTTCATTTGTCAAAACCATCATCAAATTAGACACTTTGCTTTCGATCCCCATGGTACGAGAATAACGCATCAGTTTTTCCACATCCCTGTCTTTTCTTTTTACAAAGGCATGAATTGCCTTTGCGTATATTTCAGAATCAACGCGGTTTGTATTTTTTACCAAATCGCAAATCGTCCGTTCAACATCGTAAGCAAGGACCTCGTTTCCAAGGTTCGTTTTAAGTTTTGATTGCCCCAACTGGTAAATTTCTTCGTTCGAAATGGAATGAATTATCACGGAGCCGTCAGGACTGAATGGACGGTAATTTTTAGGGCCCGAAATTTCCAGCATAGCTGGAAGCGCATCCGTAAGCCCATGCAAGAATAGAGCGGACGTAAAGGAAAAAACAAACCTGGGATACTTATATTGGAAAACAAAAAAGTCATCCCTAACCCATTCTTCGTCCGCGTAAAACCCCTTGTCTATTTTCAAAAGATTTTTGCGCCTAATGAAATCTGTCAGAAACCAGGACTGGATATTTTCCGCATCCACCTGTTTTCTTGTGATGAAGCCGCCATTCCGGGCAAACAATGTTTCGAGTCTTGAACAATTCGTTTCTTTCATTTTCAACCAAAATAGCAAAAATTGGTTGAAAAGACAAGTTTTCTTTCTATCCATTTTTCCGACGGTCGCTACAGGCTTGAAAAAGCGACGGTTTAATTAGTGTTCTTTTGTTCACTATAAAATTTATACAAAAGTTTGGGCGGCGTCAAGGCCCGGCGCGAAAAAATTTCACTTTGCAAACTATAGGCGACAGGGGGTGACTTTTTGGGCGTTGCCCTTACGGGCCGGCCCTCTTGCGCTATCGACTCGCGATGCGAGTCGTTCGTTCAGCCTCGCGCTCCTTGAAACTGCACAAGGCAAGCGCCGCGCGAGTCCGACCCCATACGGGCTGCGGGGCCTAACGCGAAAGCGATGTGGAACGGCACTTGACGCAGGTGCGAGAGTACGCCTTTTTACAGCGCCTGGATTTCTTCAAGAGTAAGGCCAGTTCGCCTGGAAATGATTTCCAGCAGAACCCCATCATCA
>JAZLFR010000028.1:0-39591 GCA_045615885.1 Fibrobacteraceae bacterium | reverse complement strand
CCAAAAGCGCGTTAACTAAACTAACATTGTATGCTTGCGCATGCATGCCTTCGGCATAGAAGTAGCTCGTTCGCAAAATGTTTATGCAAGCATACGCTTTGCTCACTTCGAGCACACTCACGTTTAGTTAATGCCACGCCTTCGGCTCGCAATGACAACTGTCATTACAAGTCGCAAAATCAACGCAAGAACAATCCAATCTTACTCAAATCAAGGAATGTAACGAATATAAAGAAGCTCAAGAAGAACGCCATGGCTATGCGCTGGATAATCGCCTGGTGCTTTTGAGATAACGGCTTGCCACGGAACTTTTCGATGAAAAGGAACATGATCAGGCCGCCGTCAGTCACGGCGAGCGGCAACAGGTTCATCACGCCAAGGTTTATGCTAATGAGCGCAAGGAACATCAGGAACTTTTCAAAGCCGGAAATCCAAACATTGCCCATGGCGGCGACAATCGTTACAGGGCCGCTAAAGGCATCGACCTTGACTTGGCCCTTGAACAGGCGATTGAAATAACGGAAGATGCTCGTAGTCATTTTCCAGTTCGTGGCAATGGACTTTTGCACCGCATCAACAAAGCCGTAGCTCACAATGTGCGTTTCGCTGAACATCACATAGCCAAGCTGAATGCCAACCATGTAGCGCTTGTATTCTTCATTCCACTTGGCTGTCATCGTTTTTGAGAGCGTGTCTGCACCACGAAGCAACTTGAAATGCACCGTGTCACCAGCAGAAGCATTTACAATTTTTGAAACTTCGTCATAACGAGAAATCTTATGGCCATTGATTTCAAGGATTGTGTCGCCCATTGCCATGCCGGCAGCAAGCGCATTGGAACCCGGTATCGGGTCTTCGCGAATGATAACGCGGTGGCGCGGGTATACACCGACATCGCCAATGCCCATCGGGGTCGGGCTGCTGTTGGAATTCTGAGCAGGTATTACAAGTTCCTGCGGAACTACATTCAATTCAACAGAACCGGTTTCTCGATGAATGGTGAACTTGACATTTGCGCCAAGACTCACGCCGATGCGCTCGCGGAAATCGTCCCAGCCTTTTGTCGGAACCCCATCAACGGCAACAATCGTGTCCCCAGGCAAAACGCCTGCAATGGCGGCAGGTTCGCCAGGCACTGTAAAACCAACAATGAGGTCATCAGAAATCGGTTCCTCGACGCCCCACATGTAAAGGCCCATGAGCAAAAAGAATGCAAAGACAATATTCACGAACGGGCCGGCAAAAGCGATTGCCATGCGAGCCCAAACTGATTTATTTGCAAAACCACGTTCATCAAGGTCATCCGTCTGCTCGCCTTCTTTTTCTCCTTCAGGGTTCTCCCCCGCCATGGCAACATAGCCGCCAAACGGAATTGCCGAAATGCAGTAGGTCGTTTCGCCCTTTGTAAACTTCAAAATCTTTGGACCAAAGCCGATTGAAAACGCCTTGACACGCACTCCATTCCACTTGGCCACAATAAAGTGACCAAATTCATGAATGAACACCAAGAAGCTAAGGCCAATGAGCCCAAGCACAATCATAAAAATGTTTATCAAGAAATCGGGCATATTTTTTAGGGGCTAGGATTTAGGATCTAGGGGTTAGGGGTTAGACGAAAGACCGCTTCGCTGGTAGACGAAAGACGAAAGAGGATTGTTAAATTCCATTGTTTTAGAGGATAGGGGACTGGGTCTAGGGGGTAGGGTATAGTGAATGTTGAGTTCCAGTGCTTTAGAAGCTAGAAACTAGAGACTAGAAAATAGGGTGTGTAAAGTTGACTTTTCTCTAACCTCTAATCTCTATGATTTCTTGCGTCTGGCTCTTGCATCTTAATTACCTCAAAGTGAGCGCAGCGAACGACCTCACGCCTCAAGCACCGAAGGTGCGACCTGATTTCTGTCACTGACTCCTGTTTACTAGAACACCACCAGATTATTCTTATGAATGACTTCGTCTGGGACCTTGTTGCCAAGGACCTGGTGAACCTCGGCAGTCTTGTGTCGAATCACGAGCTTAAGGTTTTCACTGCTGTAGTCGGTAATGCCGCGGGCAACCTTTTCGCCGTTTTCATCGAGCACTTCAATAAGATCACCAGCGTCAAAATTCTTCTGAACTTTAATAATGCCAACTGGGAGCAAGCTGGAATGGTGTTCACGAAGCGCCTTCACGCCACCTGCATCCACGACGACGCTTCCGCGCGGGGTACTGATGAAGGAAAGCCAACGGTTACGGCTGTTCATCTTCTGCTTTTTACCAGCGAACAATGTGCCGACCGCATTTTCCAAAATGACTTCGTGCGGGAGCACCTTCATGCCACTTGCAAGGAACGCGTTTGCACCACTGTTCACAACGGCTCGGATGGCTTCAAGCTTAGAACGCATGCCGCCTGTACTTACGGCGGAACCAGCTTCACCCGGTTTACCTGCAAGTGCTAAAACTGCCGGAGTAATTTCAGGAACAAAGCGGAGCAAGCGAGCGTTCGGATTCTTCTTTGGATTGTCGTCAAAGAGGCCGTCTTCATCGGTAAAGATCAAGAGCAAGTCTGCATCAAGGAACAGGGCGACATCGGAAGAAAGCTTGTCGTTATCGCCTACCTTGATTTCTGCAACGGCAAGGGAATCGTTCTCGTTGATGATAGGAACGATTTTGCGAGCAAGCATCGCCTTGATCGTGTTCTGCAAATTCTTGTAACGAGCGCGGTCACGGAAGTCATCTGCAGAAAGCAAAATCTGGCCAACGGAAAGTTGCACCCAGCGGAACATTTCGCGATAGGCGTACATAAGGTCGATTTGGCCAACGGCGGCGCAAGCCTGCTTTTCGGCAAGTACGGTCGGTTTTTCCTTGTAGCCAAGTTCCGACATGCCGGTGCCAACGGCACCGCTAGTCACAATCACGACTTCCTTGCCAGCTTCCATGAGCGTAGCTACGGAAGTTGCGAGCTTTTGAATGTAACGCGTGCGAACTCCCCCGCGTTCGGAATCTACCAGAATGCGGGAGCCAATCTTTACAACAATGCGGCGAGCTTCGCCAAGAATTTTAGAACGTAATTCACTCATAATTTAGATACCAGAGTACAGAGAACAGAGAACAGAAGACAGAAATTAGAAATTGCAATTTTCAATGTCCTAGATCACCACGCCTTCGGCTCGTGAAGACAAGGTGAAGATAACATTTTTGCATTCTCTTGCCTCTTGCACTTGTGTCTTGCCTTTGCCAAACCTACTTACACACTACCAAGCGGATCGCATCGAGGCGCACGGTGCTTTGTGCAACGGCCTTTTTGCGTTCCTGAATAAGCTTTTTAGCATCATTCAATGCAGCGGAATTTTCGGAGGTTCCACGGAGTTTAGAAAGATGCCTTGTACGACGGTATTCAGCCTCAAGTCGTTCTTCCACGGCTTCGGCAACCTTGCCAGAAATTTCTGCGACTCGTTCGCCGACAATGCGCTTTGCAATTTCAAAGCCTTCCCCAGCAAAGTATGCTAATTTAGCCTTCATAATCGGGTTGCCTTGCGGGATCGAAGAATCGCGAACAGCGCCTGCATCAAGCTCTTCGAGCACGCTAGACAAATTTTCGCCAGAGCCGTTCACGGCGACACGCAAATAGCTCGGCCCAGCCACATCGTCGAGGCCCCATTCCGGGGAAGTTGGGAACTCAAGCACAAAAGCATATTCCATGAACATCCACTTTGCGTGCCCAGAATTTTCCCAGACGGTACAAGCCACACCGCCCTTCATACCAGATGTAGCATAGTCGATAGCGCCCTGGGCAAGCGGGTGTTCCACGCTAAGGAATTCAATGCCGTCATGCATCATGGCGCGGCTTCTTGAAAGCGTTACCGTGAGAACACTCTTTTGCGTTGATGATTCCTCGGTCATGCCAAGAGTGTTTGTAGAAGGCATTCCCAAGACCGAGCCGTCTTCCACCTGGTCACCCTGCGTGAGCAAAATGGACTCCGGAAGCGATGCCTTTTCAGCATCAACGCCTTGCATCTTGAGAGCCTTGAACACAAATTCAGACATCGATTTGTCTGCATCTATTGCAGCGATTTCGTCAAGAATTTTTTTCGCAGCAACCGGATTTCTGGAGTTGAATTCCAAAAGCTTATCGCGGCCCTTTTCGGCAAGCTTGCGAACTTCATTGACTTCCTTTTTCAACTTCGGCAAGAATTCCTTCACAAAGGAATCGAGATATTCGGCCGGTTCAATGACAGCCTGCAAAAGTTCTTCTGTATATTTGATGAAGAATTCACCACCATTCATGAGCGGCTGGCCAAAGGCATCAAGGCCATCGTTGTACCAGCGGAACATGACTTCCTGGCCAGAGCCCTTTACATAAGGCACATAGATTTCGACATCGCTAGTCTGACCGATACGGTCAAGTCGGCCAATGCGCTGTTCCACGAGAGCGGAATCGAGCGGCAAATCCCAAAGCACAATACGGTGGGCAAACTGGAAATTGCGGCCCTCGGAACCGATTTCGGAGGAAAGCAAAATTGTAGCACCGTTTGGTCGAGAAAAATCTGCAGACGCACGATCTCGTTCTTCGATAGACATTTCTTCAAAGAAGCAAGTCGCAAAGCCCTGTTCAAAATGATTAGACAGGTAAAGCGCAATTGCCTTGAGCACTCGTTCATCTTCGGTGATGAGCAAAACTTTTTCTTTTGGATTTTCTGCAAGGAACGAACGCAGCCACAGCAAACGTTCATCGAGAGTCCAGACCGTGGCATTCGGGAAGCTGAGCAAGCCGTTCGTCTGGTAATCCGTGGCGTGGTCCGGGTCTTCCTTAGTCACATGTTCCACAAGGGCCCGGTACTTTTCGTTCGGTTCAAGCGGCACTTCTTTGAGTACGCGCTTCGGGAAGCCGCCAACACCCTTGCGAGTATTGCGGAATACTACGGAACCCGTGCCCATGGCATCGACAATGCGGCGAATCCATTCGTGTGCTTCCAAAGATTCGGCAGTTTCGCTTTCGAGCCAAGCATGAATCGGGGAATTTTTGGGGAGAAGCCCCTTCAATTCGTCCATTTCAAGTTTTGCATTCGGGTCAGTCGGAAGTTTAGACAGGTCAGCTGCAATTTTTTTATACGTTTCAAGTTCGGCAAGGAACTTTTCGTAATCGTAAAAGCGCACCGGATCAAGCATCTTCAAACGGTTGAAATGAGATTCCGGCTGCAACTGGAGCGGAGTACCGGTTAAAAGCAATGCGCCCTTGGTAGTCGGCATAATCTGCTCGACAGCCTTATATTCTTTGCTAACAAAACCATCTTCGCAAACCAGGTGATGCGCTTCGTCTACAATGAGCAAATCCCACGTAACCTTAAGAAGGTCTTCTTGAAGCGGAGGGTTTTCCATTAGGAATTCAATGGTGCAAATAGCATTGTTTGTAGCCAGGAACGGATTTTCCTTCAGCACAACGGTAGATTCGCCACCAAACGAAAAATTTTCTTCGCCTTCGGCGAGCGACTTTAAAAATGCCGTGTCAACCAAAGTGAAAACCTGATTGAAACGACGCTTCATTTCAACCATCCACTGGTGCTTCAAGGATTCTGGCACAAGAATTAAAGTACGGTTCACGCGGCCACGAGACTTAAGCGTGTGCCAAATCATGCCGGCTTCGATCGTTTTACCAAGACCGACTTCATCAGAAAGCATGAGGCGAGGGAGCTCAGAACTGGAGCAAGCACGCGAACACAGATAGAACTGGTGCGGAATGCTATCGACGCGCGGACCAATCATACCTCGTACGGCAGACGAACGCCACGCACAAGAAATTTTAACCCCCTGTTCACGCAGCATGAATTCTTCCGTCGTGCTGAGCTCATTCGTTTCGAGAGCCTTGAAATAATTGGAAGGGCGTAAAACGAGCTTTGGGCTAAGTTCCGATTCCTTCATTTTTTTGCCGGCGCGGGCATAGTAAACGAGGAGTCCGTTTTCTTCCTTGACGCTTGCTATCGGGAACGAAAGCATCGCGCGTTCGCTCCTTGCGATTTCACCAACTTCAAGAGTGTAGCGCTGCAATTCGGCAACGCCAATGCGATAAATTCTACGTTCTTTTACGGCCGGGAATTCAAGAGTCATGTTTTTGCCTTCAACAGCAACGACACGACCCAAGCCCAATTCCAATTCAGCTTCGCTAAAATAACGTTGACCAGGTACAATTTTATACATACAGCCTCAAATTTAACTATTTATCCCTTGACAAATATATTGATTGTTCTAAATTTGACCTCACAATGCCACTCTAGCTCAGCTGGTAGAGCAGCTGATTCGTAATCAGCAGGTCGGCAGTTCAAGTCTGCTGGGTGGCTCTAAAATCCGATGAAGCGATTCGTCGGATTTTTTTGCATTATGGAAAAATAATCAAGAACGGCAACACTTTCTTCATTAAAATTTTCTAAAATTGGCGCCTATGAATCCGAATGGCGCTATTATTGTCCAGAGTAACCTGGAAATTCTTGTTGAAATACATAACCCGACTTACGAAGCTGCCCGCGACGCGATCGCTCCGTTTACAGAGCTCGTAAAAAGCCCAGAACATTTGCACACTTACCGCATTTCGCACCTTTCCCTGTGGAACGCAGCTGCAACGGGCCTGACCGCAAAAGATATTGAAGAACGTTTGGAATCGCAGAGCAAGTACCCGATTCCAGGCTCCGTGATTACAGAAATTGAAGATTACATGAGCCGCTACGGGCTTCTCAAATTGTTCAAGGAAGAAAATAAGCTCGTCCTGGAATCAACAGACCCGGTCGCCTTCCTCGAAATCATGAACATGAAGGAAGTGGAACCGTACATTCTCCAGATTGTTTCTAACACAAAGGCAATCGTTGACCCGGAACGCCGCGGCATGCTCAAGATGCTTCTGACCAACTCCGGATTCCCGGTAGAAGACTTGGCTGGCTATACGGTCGGCGATCCTCTCCCGATCGCGCTCCGCGAAACGACCCTTGCCGGCAAGGAATTCAAGCTGCGCGATTACCAGAAGGAAGCTGCACAGATTTTTTACGCATCGGGTTCCGAAAAGGGCGGTTCCGGCGTTATAGTGCTCCCTTGCGGTTCCGGTAAAACTGTTATCGGCATGGCTGCAATGGCACTCGTGCAAACAAAGACTTTGATTCTTACGCCAAACGTTTCTGCAAGCCGACAGTGGATTCGCGAAATTTTGGACAAGACGACGCTCACCGAAGACCAGGTCAAGGAATACTCCGGCGAAGTCAAGGAAATCGGCCCGATTACCGTTGCCACCTACCAGATTTTGACGCAGCACAAGCGAACGAAAAAGACATCCGACAAAGATGAGGAAACCATAGAAGAAAAGGCAAAGGAACTTTCTTACTTCTCTTTGTTCGGTGCCGAAAAATGGGGACTCATGATTTATGACGAAGTGCATTTGCTCCCTGCTCCAGTGTTCCGCTTGAGTGCAGAAATGCAGGCAACGCGCCGACTCGGCCTTACAGCAACGCTTGTGCGCGAAGACGGTAAGGAAACGGAAGTGTTCTCCCTTATCGGACCGAAGAAATTCGACATTCCATGGCGCGTGCTCGAATCACAGGGCTGGATTGCAAAGGCAAACTGCAGCGAAATCAGAATCCCGATGGAACCTGCCGTCAAGATGAAATACGCCCTTGCAGACATGCGCGAAAAAATCGTGATTGCAAGCACCAACCCGACCAAAGATGAAATCGTCGAAAAGCTCATCGGCTACCATTCCAGCGAGCACGACCGTGTATTGATCATTGGTCAATACATTGAACAGCTCGAAGCACTTTCCCAAAAGCTCGACATTCCTCTGATTACCGGCAAAACGCCAAACAAGGAACGCGACACGCTCTACGCGGCATTCCGCGCCGGAACACTCAAGAACCTGATGATTTCGAAGGTCGGCAACTTTGCCATCGACTTGCCAGATGCAAACGTGCTCATCCAGATTTCAGGTACATTTGGCAGCCGTCAGGAAGAAGCCCAGCGTCTTGGCCGCGTGCTTCGCCCAAAGAGCGACGGTGGTTCCGCATTCTTCTACAGCATCGTCACGCAGGATTCCCGCGAACAGGAATTTGCAATGAACAGACAGCTGTTCCTCACGGAGCAGGGCTATGCCTACAAGATCATCAAGCGTGGCGACTGGGATGTGATTTCAAGAACACCTGAAGAGCTGCAGGCATTGCGCACTGCAGAGGCCAAAGCGACGCAGGACTAGACGCCAATCACAATTTCGTCATCAGGAGCGAAAGGCATATCTTCTGATCTAGGCGTTGCCACAAAAACCTGGCAACGCTTTTCTCTTATGATTTCTGAGACTGCCGTGCGACGGTCCACATCCAGTTCAGCCAAAATGTCGTCTAGCAAAAGTACCGGTGGCAGCAAATTGCTGCAGGCAATATCGACTGCAGCAAAGCGCATTGCAATCGCACCGGAGCGGCATTGCCCCTGCGAGCCAAAATTCCGCATTTCAAAATTCTGGTTCCAAAGCACAAAATCATCTTTGTGCGGGCCAACAAGAGTTACACCCTGGCGGCGCTCCGAATCAAAATTATCGTCTAGCATCTGCAAAAATTTTTCTTCAAAGTTGTCGCCAGCAGAAACCGCAGCACGGTAGCTGCAGCTTACCAAATCCCGGCCGATCGAGAGTTTGGCATAATACTCTGGGATAATTTTTGATGCGCGGTCAAATAGTGCAAAACGCTGTTCCCAAACCTTGGCGCCAAGGCTTGCAAGCTGCGACGAAAGTACGGAAAACAATTCCTCGCCGCCGGTTGCCTGGCCGACCTTGTTTTGATGCAACCATTCATTGCGCTGCAAAAGGACACGCTTGTAACGCCTCAAAAGATCGGCATTCAACGGAGAAAGAAAGCAGAGAATTTCATCCATCCACTTGCGGCGAATTTCAGGGGCGCCACGCACAAGTTCAATGTCGGAAGGCTGCATCATCACGGCTGGGAACCTGCCAAAAAATCCAGCGGCAGAGCGCAGTGACGCGCCATCTTTTTTTGCGGTGATTTCATTCTTCGTAATGAGCAGGGCCCGCTCCGAAAGTTCGTCCTTATGCGAGAGCGTGCCACGAACCAGCGTCTGCTCAGCTCCATTCCATGGCACAAGCTGATTCAAGTTCCGGGCTCTAAAAGAAAAGCCTTGGCAAAGCACGAACACCGCTTCCAAAAGCGTCGTTTTGCCGGAGCCATTCTTGCCGCTTATTACCGTTATGCCGCTAGAAAATTCCTTCGACATTTCGGGCAAGGCACGCATCCCGGAAAGTGAAATTCTGGATATCACGGAATCCAGCCCCTAATGCTAAAGCTGAGCGGGTTCCACAGGTCCGCTTCGGATTCGTAAATCAAAGCGTAGTTGATGTCAAACGGCCACTTCTTTTTGCCAATGCGAACATCAAACTTGTAGCCGACGCCAGCAGTAAAATTCGTTTCATCTACACCCGCACGAATCGTTCCGTTCGGAATGACTTCGTATTCGGCACCGAGGCGAGCCGTCCAATAATGTTCATCTGGGTCGCAAGAAATGAACGCTTCGGACATTTGGTAATCCATGGCTTCGAGCCACAGGTTCGCATTCTTGCCAAACAGTTTGGAACGGTAACCAACACCGACCTGCAAAATTTTTGGCCTAAAGCCCCTCGTCGATTCCACGGAATTATCGGAGCTCGTCGTCTTTGTCCACTTGGCGCTCAAGTTTTTGCTAAAGCTCAAGTTCTTGACCGTCACGCCGACAGACCATTTGGAATTGATCTGGCGCAACCAACCGAGATTCAGCGTGACCGGGCTGCGGTAGCCATCTTCAAACTTGATGTCGTCGTAATACTCTGCAATATCCAGATTGTCATAGCTCATCACAAGTGAAATACCGATGGCGTCCTGGCGAGTCAAACGATACGAAAAGCCAAGATACATCATCGTAAACATCGGGGATGCCGAACCGAGCGTGTTGTCGTCTTCGTCAATCACTTCAAAATCCCAGTCGCCGCGATAGAGCACGGCCGCGCCAACGCCCATGCGCGTACCGACTTTACCTTCCAAGCCAAGACTGCCGCCGGCACGGTCCAAGTCGCGTTTTTCGGCGTGGAGCGAGTAGGCCAAGTTGCTTCTGAAAGCAAGGATAGCCGGATTCCAGTAGGCTCCGGGCATTGCCGATGTATCGGCGGAACCGGTATTTGCGCGGCCAAGTTCACGGGCACTTGCACCCATGCGGTCAACAAAGCCATCGTAACCACCAAGGCGCGATTTTTTTTCGGCAAACGAAGGCACTGCAAAAACAAGGAGGAGCAATAAAAAGAAAAAGGCTAGATAGCTCTCGTCTCTCGTCTCTCGTCTATCATCTATCATACTACATCCCCCCCACGCTCATGGCCTTGCCCCAACCGACATGACCGTGGTTATCCTTCACGCGCACATAATAAACGCCCATGGTTACCGCACGGCCCATGTCGTCGCGACCGTCCCAAACATCTTCACTTGCGTTGGTGCTGCGGCCTGCAGAAGCGTAGCGCGGGGCGTCCTTTACGATTGTGCGAACCTTGCGCATGTCGTAGCTGAACACTTCTATCGTAATCTTGGAATCTTTGGCAACGCTGTATGCAACGAGAGATTCGCCACCGGCGCCAATCACGGAAGGCACCATGCGGACCGTAGAAAGATTCTTGCCAAGGCTAGCTTGGTTTAAAATCGGCGTCCATGTTTTGCCGGAATCTGCAGAGACAGAAATTCCATTGCCATAAGTTGGCACGGCAAGTCCCTTTGCACCGTTTGCAAGCGTAAATTCAGAAACGGAAAGAATGATCACGTTCCTATCGACGACGCCTGCATCTTCGGCGTAAAGCCACTGGTTCTCGTTTTCCCAAGGCACAGCGCCCTTAGCATCGAGCTTGAGCAAACCACTCTGGGCACCGCCAACGACACGCACGGCAACAAAGGCCATATCGCCAATGAAGGCGACATTGCTCACGCTGTAATCAGCCTTGTCATAAACATCGGCTACAACCTTGCCAGTCGTATCGCGGAACGCAACTTCCGCAAAAGGGCCTTCCTTGTAGGAGCGCCAAAGCCTGTTCGCAATTTTGCCCTTGTTGTTCACAGCAGTTTCTGCAATCACCTGCACCGGAGTTCCGCCAATCCATACGCCGGTAACGCGGGCATTCTTCGTTGCATCTACCAGGGCAAATTTCAAGGAGCCCGCAGCAGTTTCCTTCAACAGACCCTTGGACGTGGCAAGCCAGAGGCACTTTGTTTCTGGGTGAATCTTGACATCAAAAATCTGCGGGTAGTCAGCCTTGGCGTATGTTCCGGAACTCTTCAAAGAATCAAGCGCAAGCGACTTTAAATTCAAAACATAATTTGCCTTTTTTACACTGCCAAGGCCCTTGGAAACATCCAGCCACAAAAGTCCGTTTGCACCACGCGCAACCCACAGAACATTTGCTGAAGAATCAAGAGCAAAACCGCTTGCAGCGCCATCCATCGGAACAAAGGTCGTATCACTGTAATTCACGACCGCATCCGGGAAATCATAAAAGCCTGATTCCGAGCCACGAACATACGCAAAGCCAGTCGGTTTGCGAATGTCGCCTACAGAATCGGGCGCAAAGGCTGGCAGCACCGCACCGAGCTTTACGCCTGCCTCAACAAACGGAGTGCGTCTACGCTCTGCAAGAAGATCGCTCAAAATGCCGTCGTGAACTGCAGTGCGATCTTCGTCATTTTCAAAAACAACCTGTTCGCTGCCAGTCGCGCGAACTCCACCTTCAGTCACATTCAAGGTGAGCTTTGCTAGGCCTCCGTTGGAGTCACCGCGCGAAAACACCCACACCGAGCCCTTTTCAGCCGGGGCAACAGCAAAAGCGTTGTTGCTCACAAGCAAACTGGAGTTCGCAGCAAATGTCGACACTGCCAAAGCAAAAATTCCGAACAACTTCATTTTATTCATTATCAATCATTCATTATTAATTGTTAATTGACAACCTATCTCATGTCAATTTCGTCAACATCTTTTTTACTCTGGTATTTAAAGTCGCCTTCCTTCAAATCCTTGCGGACTTTCAAGTTCGAGACATCATACCAAGAGGTGTTGCCCACCGTATCGACCGTGAAAAGGCGCACTGGCGAAAAATCCTTTTGCGAAAGCCAAACTTCCATTTCTACGAACTGGTCCTTGTACTCGCTCGGAGAAAGTTTGACCGCATAAACCTTTTGGCCCTTCCAGATTTCTTCTTTCAACGAAATCGCCTTGCAGTTCAAATACTTGAACAAAAGTTCCGACGGATGCATGGAAGATTCCAAATCTTCAACAGCCTTGATCAGCACCTGCTTCTGTTCCATGTTCCACTGCCAAAAATTCACGCCATCGCTCACGAAGGTAAAACCGGGAATCGTCAACTTGAACTTGTTCCCGTCCGATACAAGCATCGTGCCTGCCTGCGTTCCTGTCGAAGGCGATTCCGCCATGTAAGTAAGCACTCTAAAGTCAAAAGACCAGCTCTTGGAAGAACCGAACCAGGCCTTGGATTTTTTCAGGGCTTCATCGGCTGTCATTGCAAAAGAAATGACGGCAGCACACAAAACAAGCAAAAACAGTTTTCTCATACGGGGACAATGTAGAAAAAATGCTAAATTCAAAAACAATGCGGCATGTTCTATTTTCCATTCTTTTGCTATTTGCGAGCGTGGGCTTCGCCTTCGCATCCGATTTGCACCCGGAATTAGGCATTTTAACGACAAACGAAACAACGCTCAATTTGGAAATTGGAGCTCGCTACAACGCATATTCACTAAGGGCCGACGTTTTTGGATATTCACGAAACAAACATGACGGGTGGCTCACCTTGCGAGCAATTTTAGGCTACCGTTTTTTTGCAGACCTCCCCTACTCCATTGAGCCAGGAATTTCCGTAGGTTACCTTTACGCAAAAGCGCCTAACAAGTTTCACCAGGATTTCAACGAAGCCAACGAGGGCAAATATCTTTTGCCAATCAACCAGCGAGAATACCTAGACGGATCATTGTCTTTTGCAGCACGCCTCTACGGATTTCAGTCCACGATTCTTGTGCCCGTTTTCTTTGCACTAAATAATGTCAAACCGCGTTTCCTTTGGACATTCGGTTATATTTTTGAGCTGTAGCCATGCCGATACTACTAGAAATTCCAGCCCAAAAGGCAACCCAGAACGAAGTACGAGTCGCTGCCATGGTCGCTTGCGACAGACAAGGATTCATTCGCTTTGAAGCCTACGACAAAAAGAGCCCGCGCACATTTACTTTGCCGCCTGGCGGTACATTCCCCTGGAAGCAATTCTTCTTAAAGCTTCGCATTGCGTGGTTCCGCTCGGCAAACGCAGACATTCCACCGGCATTTAGATTGCAGCGAAAAATCGACGAGCAGCTTCTTGACGAAATTGCCTCGCAACCAGAAGAGAACCTGCCGCAAATTTTTGCAGCGCTACGCAAAGCCGGGTATTTTTGCGCATTGCCTAAATAAGACGAGAGACGAGAGATAAAAGATAGATGATAGAAAAGTTGACGATTTTTAAGTTTTTTTAGGAATGGGTGCAAAGCTCATTTCTTTTTTTTGTTATTTTCATATTTAATATAACCATCATCATTTTGGATTATGAACTTTTTTAAGCTCACCATGTTATTCAGCGTACTTGCAACATTTTCGATTGCAAGTCAAACAGCATCCATCTTTATAAAAGATCCAGCAGAAATTCTGAATCTTCAAAATAATCTTGAAAATTTAAAGACGGAACTTGGCGAAAGCAATCCTCAAATCGACACACTTTTGAACCGAGCAAGTAGTATCGCCAAAATGAATGACCGTTGCTCCATAATATCGATCAACGATTTGCTCGATGAGGAATGCAGCCATTTTTATTCCGTCGAATTGCCTGAATTTGAATCGGAATATATGGAACTGACAGGCGAGCTCCGCTTGAATTCCGTGAAGATGGGCAGCACTCTTGCGGAACGCGCCGAACAGATACAAGTCTGTGCAAGTGCCCTTGGAGGGATTCTCGTTTCTAAGGATAAATTGCTGAAGCTCGACGGCAACGTAGATTTGGAACCACTCGACCTTTCCGGCGCATTTGACGCTACATACGAATTCAACTTATACTTTGATGGTTCCCGCATGAACCAACAGAAAAGCCTTATGGAACGTTGGATTGACAAATGCAGTGAAGTAGTAGTTCGCAAGGCTCACGATGAATTTGCACCGCTATTTGTTGACCGTATCAACTCGATAAACGATTCGCTTGAAAAAAACAATGCAAATGTTAAAATTGTTCTTGAGCCCGAATACCTGGATTTTTACCTGGACTTGAACAAGCAGGTTGCAGGTGCATATTATTTGAATGGCGCCCAGCTGTTCAAGATAAATTCACTGCCTTCTGGAAGAAACTTTGCCCACATCATCGTGAACATCCTTGAGAAAAAAGTGTACTTGCCACTCGGCGTTGACGGCAAAATGCAAAACTTTAGAGGACGCGTAGAATTTACCGCGGCATACCAGGAAAAAGACCTGATGGGGCGCTGGACTTGGGGCAACACAGAAAGTACAAACCTTGCGATTGCCAAAGGCGAAATTACATCTACAGCAATCATCGGGGATTCTACAAAACCGGCACCAATAGTAAAGCAGCTCGCTTCTACAGATACGACCGCGTTGATTCTTTCTGATACAGCTCAAACAGAGGAACTTGCCAAGGACGCAGCAAAAGAAGCTGCAAAGAATGATGAAAATAAAAGTTCAAAGAAATCATGGATTCTGCCGGCGGTGGCTAGCGCCGTGATGATTGGCGGTGGCGTAATGGCTGCGGTGTTCAACAAGAAAGCAAAGGACGAACACGACAAGAAGCCAGAAAGCAAGAGCGAATACGACGACATTTGCGATAACATAGACAGTGCACAAACGATGCGAAATGTAGGTATAGGCATTGCAGCTGTCGGACTTGTCGGACTTGGCTTTACACTGTTTTTCTAAGGAGAGGATGATATGAAATTGAATAGAAAATCGCGCACTCTCCTTGATATTGCACTTGCGGCATCTCTTTTTGCATTTGCAGCCTGTTCCGACTACCTGGAAGACTTCCAGGATAAGTATGATGACGGCAACGCCTTCGCCGAAATTTCTAGCGACAGCGACAATGGTGGCGACGACAGCAAAAACAGTTCCAGCAGTAACGATATTGATTCCGACAGCGAGGTCAGTTCCAGTAGTGTAGATAACGGAACTCCTAGTTCCAGCAGCATCGTCTACGAACGCTGTTCCGGCACCGTAATTTATGACGCTTCCAAGGATTCCTTGAACAGTATTTTCGGTTACCCATTCATGGCAGACGATGCCTCAGAAATGCAGGCTAGTTCAAAAGGAATTAAGGCCAAACTTCCATTTCAAAAAGGCTTTTTCTCCCTGGCCCTCGCAGATCTTAGCAATGACAAAACTAGAGATATTGAAACATGGGGCGGTCTCTGCATAGAATACTCCTCCGACGGACAGGCGGATTTTGTCTTGGTTAACGATTCTCTAGAAAAAGTTCAAGGATTATTATCAAACGAACTGCCAGTCACAAATGGAGATAAAGCATCCTTCAAGTGGCTCTGGAGCGAAAACGAGAAACTGCAGGAGAAGCAGGTAGAACTCGGTTATAGCAAAGAACCTCTTTCTATCAACAAAGTTTCAAGACTACATTTCGACAATTACTACCTTCCAAAGACAACCACAATTACCATCTTTAGGATTACCACAATCAATGAAGTAGATTTAGATGTCGGCAGTTCTTCTTCTGTTGCAGAATCCAGCAGCGCAAAAAAGTCCTGCGACGGAACCGTTATCTATGAACCCAATATGTCAAATAAATTTGGCGAAGGGGTCCGCATTTTAAAAAATGATTCGCCAGTTGAAGATGAAACTGACGGTTTTGTGCTTGAGATTGAAACAACATACCTTCTTAGATTCAACGCACAAGATATTAGTGACTGGGGCGGACTTTGCATCGAGTACACGACAACGAACCCCTTTGAGTTCGCCGTTCAAAACTATTCTGATTCTATTACACAAACAATGAACCAGACTATAGAACCTGGAAAACACGCAATAAGTGAAGTTCCATGGGACAATGGTTCATGGGACCTTCTGGCAATAGACAATCACTCGCAGCAAATCGACCATATTCCCAATACAAGCGCCATTCTAAATGAAGCCAGCCAAATTTTCATTCGACCAAGTACTAGTACAGAATCCTATGGAAATCAGGCAAAAATCCATAAAATAACAACAATGAAGCAAGTTGATTTAAAAATCAATAGTTTTCAAGACGGATTGGTAGCAGTGGAAAAATGCGATGGAGATCACCAGATTATCTACAACGCTCCAGAAACGAAAAACGTATCCAGTTGGGGAACGAATTTCTTTTCAACATTCACTCCAGAAACAAATGCAACATACAACTCTACAAAAAAAGTTCTTTCCATGAGCATGACTGCGCCAGAATCATACCAAATGAATATGGTAGGAGTCAACCAGGCTGAAACCAAAGATTGGGGTGGACTCTGCATAGAATATGAAGCAGATCATCCTTTATTCTGGAGTGTGTCCCTTCTCCAAAATATTGCGTCAAATCAAAACACTTGGGATATGGGTTCCGAAGCAACGGTTGTTCTGCCAAAAACCGAAGGAATCAAGGCGTACAAAATTTCGTGGAAAAAATTTGGGGAATTAAATAATAAAAGTTTTGCAGAAATAATAAACGCAATGCAATTCCACCACGATAGCTTTGACGAATATCATGTAGCAGACAAGTCTTACAATATTGAAGACTACAAACCAACAATGAAACTTAACATTCAAAAAATCACTTCGTATAACTAAAAATTACTCTTTGCCATTTTTCAAATTCCAAAGACTTTTCTAAATTATTGCATTGAAATGCTACTTGGAATTCAACAAAAGAAAGGTGACGCGCAGGTGCTTTGCGGAAAGCTTATCGCCTACGCACGTATTCTACCGAGCACTGACAACGACGGCGCCCCGACTCCATTTCAAGAAATGGTTCGCAACGGCCTGCTCGTCGTAGAGGGCGACTTTCGCGCAAACAATACGTTCAAGCAGTTTTTGCGCAAGGAACTCGGCCGCGATTTTGACCAAAACATCGCGGGCCTCATCGAACGCATCAAGGACGAAGGCGGAGAAATTCCGGAGGGGCTCGATGTCGATGCCATCCGCGAGCGCGTGAACGAACTTTCGAACATGGAAGTAATTCCAATTCCGGCAAAGATTACGCACCACGAAAGCGAAGAAGAAATTTTAAAGGCCGAAGGCGACATCTACTACATCGGCGAATTCCAAGGCGTGGGCCAGGCACACTTCTGCCTCACAAGCCTCCCGATCTATTACCAGGCCAAGTATCGCGAACAAGAAAAAATCAATGAACAGCGTTATCTCGGCGAAATCCTTTCGCAGATCGAAACGCAAAAGGTAATCGACACCGCAGAAATCAAGGACGCAAGCGAACTCTTCCCCGAAGGAGCCACGCTAAATTCCTTCATTGGCAACCTGCAAGAAGTGCTCGACACCCGCGTGATTCCGTTTTTCATGGCCCAAGAAAGCGCAGACGATTTTGAATGCGCCTGGAGCCTGTTTGCGACCTTCATGCAGCCATACCAGCACAAGGCCGACATAGAAAACTTGAAAGACGCCATTGTGAACTTGCGTGCAAACCAGGCCGACGCCACAGCTCGCCGCCGCCTGGAACTTTACTGCAATAAGATCAGTGCAGTATACCACGAGAACTTCCGCAAGATCCCAGAAATCATGCAGGAGCTCGCCATACTGGAAGGGTAATCTCTCCCCTAAATTGACATTCGCAAGCCCTCATTTAACGATTAAAAAGAATTCATCACGCGAAGCTCGGTAGAGCTTCTTGAATAAGCAGCCTTAAAAGCATCTGTTCGCTCATAGTCTTCTATTTTTTGCTAAATTTGAAGGGCAAAACTTTAAATCAACTGGAGTTAATAATGCTTAAGAAACTCTCTAACTTTGCCGGCATCAAGGGCCCGGTCGTCACAATCGTCATGGACGGTTTCGGTTTCAACCCGAGCGCAGAAGGTAACGCTATCGCTGCTGCTCGCAAGCCGACAATTGATGCACTTCTCGCAAAGTACCCGAACATCCTTTTGAAGGCCCACGGCCGCGCAGTCGGTATGCCGACTAACGAAGACATGGGTAACTCCGAAGTCGGCCATAACGCAATCGGCGCCGGCCAGATTTACAACCAGGGTGCAGCCCTCGTTGCAGACGCTATCGAATCCGGCGAAATTTTCGGCCGCGATGCCTGGAAGGAAATCGCAGGCAACGCTCGCAACGCTAACTCCACACTCCACTTCATTGGCCTTTTCAGCGACGGTAACGTTCACTCCAATATCGCTCACCTCAAGGCAATGGTTGCCCAGGCCAAGAAGGAAGGCTTGAAGAAGGTTCGCGTTCACATTCTTCTCGACGGTCGTGACGTTCCAGAAACTTCCGCTCTCGATTATGTAGGCCCGTTCGAACAGTTCTTGAGCGAACTCCGCGACGGCGAATTCGATGTTTGCATTGCTAGCGGCGGTGGCCGTATGCAGATTACCATGGACCGTTACAATGCTAACTGGAAGATGGTTGAAACAGGCTGGAAGACCCACGTTCTTGGCGAAGGCCGCATGTTTGCAAGCGCAACCGAAGCTATCGAAACTCTCCGTGGCGAAACCAAGGCCATTGACCAGGATTTGCCGCCATTCGTCATTGCCAAAGACGGCAAGGCAGTCGGCACAATCAACGACAACGACTCCGTAGTATTCTTCAACTTCCGCGGTGACCGTGCAATCGAAATCACCCGCGCATTCGAAGAAGAAAACTTCAGCGAATTTGACCGCGTTCGCTTCCCGAAGGTTTGCTATGCTGGCATGCTCCAATATGACGGCGACCTCAAGCTCCCGAACCGCTTCCTCGTGCCGCCTCCGGCAATCAAGGAAACTTCTGGCGAATGGTTTGCAGAATCTGGCATCAAGCAGTTTGCCTGCTCCGAAACCCAGAAGTACGGCCACGTCACTTACTTCTGGAACGGTAACAAGTCCAGCAAGTTCGACGGCGAAACCTACCTCGAAATTCCGTCCGATGTTGTTCCGTTCGAACAGCGCCCATGGATGAAGGCTGCAGAAGTTACGGACGCAATGATCGAAGCTCTCAAGAGCGGCAAGTACCAGACACTCCGCTGCAACTACCCGAACGGCGACATGGTCGGCCACACAGGTTCCTTCCGTGCTGCAACAATGGCTATCGAAGCTGTTGACATCGGCCTTGCCCGCCTCCTCCCGGTGATCGACGCACTCGGCGGCGTCGCCCTTATCACTGCAGACCACGGTAACGCAGACGAAATGTACGAAATCGACAAGAAGACTGGCAAGCCAAAGCTCAACAAGGACGGTTCCTTCAAGGCCAAGACAAGCCACACCTTGAACAAGGTTCCGTGCATCTTGTACGATAACGTTTCTGGCGGCAAGCTCGGCCTTAAGGAAGGCGATTTCGGCCTTTCCAACTTGGCTGCTACCACGGCAAACCTCCTCGGCTTCGAACAGCACGAAGCTTGGGACGAATCCATGCTCGTTATCAAGTAAGAAACCTGAAACAAGAAAAGTCATTTCGACGGTTTCAAGAGAGGCGCACACCAGTGCGCCTCTTTTTTGTAAAATACAAAATCACTAACCCCTAGATCCTAGCCCCTAAATCCTATATTTATCATATGCCCGGCTTATACATTCATATTCCATTTTGCACCAAGGTTTGCGACTACTGCGACTTTTCTGTGCTCGCCGCACCGGGCCGCATCTATGCGGAATACCTTGACCTGCTTTTGCTTGAGCTCGATACTTTGCAAAGGCGCTACCCAGAAAAATGGGCCGGCATAGATACGCTCTACCTTGGCGGCGGAACGCCATCGATACTTTCGCCGGAACTTTTGACAAGGCTTTTTACATGGCTTAAAGACTCCGGCATCAACATTGCAAAGTTGCGTGAAGCCTCCATGGAGGTGAATCCGGAATCTTGCCTGGACGACCGACTGAACGTGGCAATGGAATTTGGCATCGGGCGTTTTAGCCTTGGCGTGCAGACATTCGACCAAAATCTGCTTGACCGCATTGGCCGCGCGCATTCCGTAGAAACTGCTTTGAAGGCTATCGAAAAGTTGCTCGCCTTGCGCAACGCAAACATTCAAATCAACGCCGACCTAATGTTCTCTTTGCCAGGGCAAACCGTAGAGCAATTCCATGGCGATGTAAAACGCATGGCTGGTTTTGGCCTTGACCACATCAGTTTTTACGGGCTCAATGTTTCGGAACATTCCATGCTTGCACAGCACCTTGCGAAAGGCGACTTCAAGATTGACGAAGATGTTTATGCGCCAATGTACAAGGGCGGCGTGCAAATTCTGGAACAGGCAGGTTACCATCGCTACGAAGTTTCAAACTTTGCCCGCGGCGCACAAGGCGACACAAGCCACGAAAGCATTCACAACAAGAACTACTGGGAACGCGGCGAATACTTTGGCGCAGGCCCTGGAGCGCATTCCTACCTGAGCGGCATACGCTTCAATGCGCCGGCCCGCTACAGCCATTGGCGCATCTGGGTTGCAGACGCCTGCCCAGAAGACGAATACGAAAACGACGCCCTGTCGCGCGAATCCGCAATTGCAGAAGTCATCTGGCTATCGCTGCGCCAATCGTGCGGTCTCGACTTGAACAAATTGCAAAATGAATTCAACTACATTGCCCCGCAACAAAAAATTGACCATTGGATTCAAAAGGGGTTCCTGGAACAGTCAGCAAACATTGTGCGACTCGTCGGTGACGGCTGGCTGTTCATGGACCAGGTCGTAGAGGACTTGATGCCATAGCAGAACGCTCACTTCGTTCGCTACAGAAACAAGAGACCAGAAACAAGAAATTGTAAATTGCAAAATCTTTTTATATTGCATTCCACCCCCGGTCAACGGAAAACTAAATTACCTGTAATCTGTCTTCTGTTTTCTGTATTCTAAGTCATGCTCCATTTTATAAAGTACAACATCATCGGGCTTTTGAACACCTGCATCACATTGGTAGTCGTGTGGGTGCTTTACCAGCTTCTGGGAATGAACCTGGAGCTTTCCAACTTTCTCGGCTTCGTTGCAGGTGGCGTAAATTCATACCTGATGAACCGAATCTGGAACTTCAAGAGCAACAACAAGAAAGGCGCAGAAATCGTGCGCTTCCTTTGCGTTTTTGCAATCGCCTACCTGGTAAATCTGGGCGTGCTCGAAGGTTCCAATTACCTGCTGCAAAATACGGAAGCACTGCAACCGGCTCTCAAAATGGTTGAACCGGTTTTCAAGCCAGGCTACATGGCAAACATACTTGCAAACATCGCTTATGTGATCGTTTCTTTTGGAGCCTTCAAGTTCTGGGTCTTTAAAAGCAAAAGTGCCGCGATATAATCGCGGCACTTTTGCTACATGGGCAAAGCCCAATAAATTCCATTAGTCCTGGTTCTTACGTTCTTTACGCATTTCAAAGATGTTAGAAATGTAATGCATAAAGCTGAGAGCACCGACCATCAAGAAGCCGATTGCATAGAGGCCAATGAACGGTCCAATGATAAACTTCTGCGCACCGATGTAGGCGAGCAAACCGTAAACGCAGTATACGCCAATGAAGAATTCAAGAACGGCAAGCCACGGGAACTTCTGTGCATAGTGGCTAACAGACTTTGCCCCCTTCTTCGGAGTACGTACAAATGAACTTTTCAGACCGAACACAGCGGCAAGAACTGCGCGGGTGTTGCTAACAGCAATGCCAACGCCAAGAGCCATGAGGATCGGGAAGGAAAGGATACGCATCTTCCAACCGGCATAGCCAGAGCAACGCTGTGCAACTACGTAAAGAACAGACGGAGCGATGGCTGCAAGGAAGATGAAGGTAAAGCCAACTGTGTAAACCCAGGTCGGAAGTCCGGCAACAGGTTCGTACCAAATAAGAAGCGGAAGAGAGAAAATTGCGGTAAACAACATGCACGGGTGAATGGAATAATGCGTGGTGTGCATGATGGCGCCGATCTTGATCTTGAAGGAAACCGGGGCCTTAAGTACGCGCGGCAAAACCTTGATTGCAGTCTGGATAGAACCCTTTGCCCAGCGGAACTGCTGTGCCTTGAAGGAGTTGATGTCACCCGGAAGTTCTGCAGGAACGATAACATCAAAGACGAACTTCATGCGCCAGTTGGCAAGCTGGCTGCGGTAAGAAAGGTCCATGTCTTCGCAAAGCGTATCACCTTCCCAGCCACCTGCATCGTCAATAGCCTGACGGCGCCAAACGCCTGCTGTACCGTTAAAGTTCATGAACAGGTTGCCCCAGCTGCGAGCGGACTGTTCCACGACAAAATGACCATCGATACCAATAGATTCTGCGAGAGTAAGACCGGATTCCATGCGGTTCAAGTGGCCCCAGCGGCCCTGGACAAGGCCGACCTTCGGGTCCATGACGAGGTACGGAATAGTTTTAAGGAGGAAGTCTTTTTCAGGAACGAAGTCTGCATCGAAAATGGCGAGGAAGTCGCCCTTTGCAACAGCCATGCCTTCTTTGAGAGCGCCAGCCTTGTAATCCTTGCGGTTTACACGGTGGATAAGCTTGATGTCGTACCCCTTGGCAGCCATTTCTGCGACTTTGCGCTTTGTGACTTCGTAGCATTCATCGGTCGAGTCGTCGAGAACCTGGATTTCGTGCTTGTCACGCGGGTAGTCGATAGCGCAAACAGCTTCGATGAGGCGTTCCACGCAGTTTGCTTCATTGAAAACCGGAAGCTGCGTAGTGACGATCGGCATGTCTTCGAGGGAATGTTCGCGATAGAACTGCAAAATGCTCTTGCGGTCGCTAAGACGGACGCGACGGCTATTCTTCAAGAACAAGTAAATGCTTGCGTAGCAGTTGAAGCCGTAAGCGACAAGGCCGACGCCTGCGATTACGTAGAGCACAAACATGACGTTCAACGAGACTTGACCTGCCATGCTAGACAAGAATGTCTGCAATGCAGATGATATGCTTTCTATGAACTGGTTCATAATTTAGTTCAAACCTTCTTCCTTAAAGTTTGCGGCCAAATATAGAAACCCTTTTACAACTTTGCTACATTCTCTACAAAAATAGCACGCCTAAAAACACGCTTTTTACAAAACGGAAAAATTTCACAAAGCAGCGACAAAAAGACAAAAAAGAACGATAAAAATGCAAAGCAAACTAGAAGTATTGAACAAATGGGCAGACGCAAGCCGGCAAAAACCGGGCTTTACCGAGGCCTTGCGCAGCCTTTTGCACTATGCCGCTGCCGAAATTTTGCGTAAAAACGCGCCAGAAATCATTCAAATTTCGCCAGAAAAGGCATTTTTCACGATTTTACCACATGTAGCAGAACCTCTAGCCTCATGGAATGCCGAGCCCGGCAGCTACGAAAAAGAAATCCTTGCGTTTGCAGCAAGCGAACACATGGCAAGTATTCCAAAAACGGAGGAAGGGGTATTCGATTTGCGCGGCGTAAAATGCCCGGAATGCTCCATGCGCGCACGCCTATTGACTGCTGAACAGCCAGACAATGCGAAAGTCACATTCCTGCTTGACGCCGGTTCCCCGGCAGAAAACGTGCCCGCCTCCCTCGTAGCCGACGGCCATTCCATAGAAAAACGCGAAAAAAAAGAAAATTTTTGGCAATATTTGGTACAAAAGGGTGCTCGTTAAGTAAATTAGTAGAGAAGCATGGAAAACAGGACACTTGTAATTGCAGACGAACTCTTTGGCGAGAACGGCGAAGCCGCTACCCGCTTTTCGGAGTTGCAGCTTTGCAGCGAGCCTGCCAGGCCATTGCAGTTCGTTTTGAACGCTCCACTCCCCTATCCGTTCCCCTCGCTGTTTGCGAAGATCGCCTTCGACATCATCGGCAAGCAGGCCAAGAGGATTGTACTCGGGGTGGGGCTGCACGAACTCGCCCGCGGCGGCAACGCCGACGAACTTTTCGCTTCGTTCAAAAGCATCGTACAGGAAGTATTGCTTAAAACGACAAGCTACATATATTTAGTAACGATCCCGCTAGACGCCCTGCCGCAAATTCCGTCTGTAGCCCAGCACTGGAACATGCTGCTGAGGGAGTTTGCCAAAGGCCTCGACGCAAGCCGCGTCAAGCTGGCCGACTTTGCGCTTCACCTTGAAACCTTCAAGGAAGAACAGCTCGCTAGAGGCAAGTTTGCACGCACCCTCTATACAGATGCAGGCAAGGCAACGTCAATGTGCTTAATGCTGCTGGCCCTTTACCTGCAGCAAGTATTCGCACAAAGTTTTACAAATCAAAACAAGGTAGGTTAAACATGGCTGAATTAGATTCTTTTGCCGCAAAGAATGCGGCTAGTGCCAGAAACTGGTACACACACGACAATAACGAAAAAAATGAATTTAGAGAAAAGAAGCGCACCGCACCTGCTGGGCCAAAGATCGGCAAGTGCGACAAGTGCCACGAAGAAAAGGAAGTGAGAGCATTCCGCATTCGTGAAACCGAAATCATGAATGGAGCTGCCACTTTTGGAACAGTGGTCAAGCACTACTGCGAAGACTGCGCACCCAAAAACCGCAATGAAAAAGATGCTCCAGAAGGACCAAACGCCCAGGCAATCAAGAACCTTCGCAGAAGCATGAAGAAGCTTTTGAAATAAACAGGCCCTCTCCGCGTTCTAAAACATGAGTGCAGCAGTCCTTAGTTACATAGGTGCGTTGACAGCCATCATCGCGTTCGGCTCCTACATGGCGCCAATCAAAAAATGGCCGACGTTTTCTTCTTACGCAACAGTCGGAGCCCTTTCGTGGGGCATTCTGACGTTGTCCCTCATCATAGCGGCGGTCACCGGAACCTGGAGTTTTTCGACCGTCGGTTTTGGCTGCGGCCTTTTCTGGGTCGTTGGGGGTGCGCTCTGCTTTAGCGCCGTCAAGAACGAGGCGGACTTATCAGGCACCAGCGTGCGTTCCATGGGAATGTGCATTCTGAGTTCCTTCATTTCTGGCCTGATTGTCTTCAAGGAACCTGTAGTAATCCCGGTCGCGATCGTCGCCGTAATCGTACTCTGCGCAGGCCTCTGCCTGCTTTCTCCGAATTTTCACGGTCTATGGAAAAAATGGCGTTCCATTGCGGCCGGTTTTGTTTTTGGCGTACATCTTGTGCCCAAGCAGATAGCCGGGCTGAGCGACCTTGAATTTGCCCTGTCGTATGCCCTGGGCATATTCCTTGCGGCAAACATCCTGATGCTTTGCATGCGCAAATCGGAAGGCATTACGGCAAAACCCATCGCTCCATGGATTGCAAGCTTTTTTGCCGGTGCCCTGTGGCTGCTCGGCACGCACGGGAGCTTCTGGGCAATTGCCGAAGACGGCGACCTTGGCTTTGCCGTTGGCTACCCGCTCACCCAGATGAACCTGCTCGTGAACATAGGAATTGGCGTACTTGTGTTCGGGGAACACCCAGGCACAAAGGCAAGGCTTAAACTTTTGGCGGCAGCGCTCATCATTTTGGCAGGCGCCGTACTGCTCACGCTCTCAAAACTTTGGGTGAATTAGCATCACTGCCATGCAAGGTTACGATTTCTTACAGACGCTCCTGATGTTCGGCATAAAGCCGGGCCTCGAATCTACGCAAAAGCTTTGCGATGCACTCGGCAACCCCGAAAAAACGTTTCGAACAGTCCATGTAGTCGGCACAAACGGCAAGGGTTCCACGTCGTTCTACCTTTCGAACATTTTAATAGCCCATGGCGCAAAGACCGTTCTTTACACGAGCCCGCACCTTGTCAGCTTGCAGGAACGAATCCGTTTAAACGGCACGCCGATTGCTCGCGATGATTTTGACAAGGCTTTGCTCGCCGTAAAAAACGCCGCAGAAAAAACAGGAGTCCAGGCAACATACTTTGAAGCCTTGACGGTAGCTGCATTCGTATATGCCCGCGAGCAGGGCGTAGAATTCTTTGTTGCAGAAGCTGGGCTTGGCGGGCGCTTTGACGCAACCGCAGTCGCTAAAGGTGAACTAGCAATTCTCACGGGAATCGGCCTTGAACACACCGCAGTCCTTGGCGACACCGAAGAAAAGATACTGTTCGAAAAGCTCGGCATCGTAAAGCAGGGCGGGAAGCTCGTTCGCTGCAAGTTGAGCGCAGAACTTGAACGCGCAGCGGCAAACATTGCAAAAGAACGCGGCTTTACGGAGCTTGCACGTTTAGACAGCGAACTTTCAAAGCTCCCCAAGCTCCCAAATGCGGGCCGCCATTACGAAGAAAACGCAATCCTTGCTCTGACGGCGGCAAAGGCAATGCTTGGCGAGGCGTTTAATGCGAGCAAAGCTTCGCAGGGGTTGCAAACTAGTTTTTGGCCCGGCCGCATGCAAAAGCTCTACAAAGACGGCAAGCTAAAGTTCATTCTCGACGGGGCGCACAACCCGCATGCGGCCAAACGCCTCGCCGAAACGCTCCGCGAAGAATACCCTGGCAAAAAGTTCCACGCCATTTTCGGAGCCCTGCAAGACAAGGACCTTTCCGAGATGCTCTCGCTCATGGCAAGTTCCATTGGAACATGGCACCCGGTGCGCACGCCATACGAACGCTTCCGCGACACGGAAGACCTCGCAAAAGACATTCAGTCCAAAGGCTACAGCACGGGCTCAGGCGGTTTCATTACACGCGACGCAATAAGCGCTATAGAAAAAGAGGCCGGCGAAGAACCAGTTCTCATAACGGGTTCACTGTACTTGATTGGCGCATGCATTTATCTTTTGAAAGATGAATTTGAAGAACTGGCGTTCTTCCGCGGCATGGAACCCGAGGCAAACGAAAAGCACTAAACCGTAGCAAAGCCCCAAATAAAAAATCCGATATAGACGAACGGGATAAAAATCCAAACTCCCTGAAAGTAGTGCGCCAAATCGGAATCGCTCATCGTGGAGTGGTCAATCAAAGAGATGACCAAATACCACAACCCGACATATCCCCAAAAAGAATGCGGGCTGTTAAAAATATACCTGAGCAAGAAATAGCCCACAGTAAAGCCGACAACGGTCGGAGCGCAAGCGCTAAGCGCATGCTGCACCATCTGTATGGGGAACGGGCCACGGGTGCAATAGCTTATATGCCCAAGCCGGCCATCGTCAGATTCAAACATGCAGATTTCATCCACTTCGGCACCCGTGATTACGGCAAAGCACAGGTGCGACATTTCATGAACAAAAGTTCCCGGGAACGTCAAAAAATTTGCAAAGAAGTAGGCAAAATCGCGATTGATCAAACCAAGGAGTTCAATTTGCAATCGTTCCACGCCATACAGCAAGAGGCCAGCTAAAACGGGGGCTAGCAAAACGACGAGCGTCATGACCGCACTCGCTATAAGTATTGAGCTAAGTTCATGGCTTGCGCCGAACCAATCCAAAATGTTTGCAAACGATGGAAACTCCATTCTAAACTCCTCTGCTAAAACATATTATAGTTTAGAAATTCATTTTGGCAAGACCATGCAGGAGTTTTCATTGTCTGCTTAGTCCCTGAGGAGCGAGGAAAGCGTATGCAAGCTCGCTTGCCTACATTTGACGAGCGACAAGGAACGTATGCGAAGCATCAATCCGCACGAAGTGAGCTGAACGTAGTGAGTTTACTCAGCTACACTCAGCGAACGAGTAGGATGTATGTAAAACATCAATCCCTGAGGAGACGAACGGAGAAAGCAAAAAACGTATAGCACCTATTCTCGTAGAAGTCCTCGTTGCCGTAGCGCAGGTAGCGGTAGAACGCGTTGCAGTCTTTGCCCATAGTAGATGTCCAAAAGATGGCGTACTTGCCGAGATTGTTGAAATCGCCATTGCTGTAGCGATAGCCAGCGGGCAAAGCGCAAAAGCCAAATTCATCCGAGCCTTGCGGAACATTTTTCCATTGTTCCCAACCAGTTCTTGACTTCAGTGCAGCGCCTGCTTCGGCATTTGCGTTGGCTTCTACATAGCCCTGCAAGTTGTTCCATTCCTCACGGCTTGGCAAGTGCCAGCCCGGAGGGGCGCATTCCCTGGCGGAATACCATGTGTACAAGCGGCCATATTCCTTGATGTTCTTGTTATCATTATTATAGGCGTAAGAGCCTTCGCACTTGTAGCGAAAGTTCTCGGCCAACCACACCTGGTTACCAATCTTCACGGTCTTGTAAACCTGTCCATCGCGAGGGTCGGTAAAGGTGTTGGCATTTTCGCCAGCTAAATCAGCTCCGCATTCCATGCAGAACTTTGTTCCTGCTTCTACTTCTGATTTACAATTTGGGCAAATCGGCATTAAAAAATTTCCTTTTAACAAAATCTAGACAATTTTCCAACCGGCTACACTTCTTCCATCGTCATGATTTCAGGTAAGGTCCTGTAATCGTCGGCATAGTCAAGGCCATAGCCAACAACGAACTTGTTCTCTATTTTAAAACCGACAAAATCCGCTTCAATCGGTGCTTCGCGGCGGCTTGGCTTATCGAGCAGCACGCAAGTCTTCACGACAGCAGCGCCACGCTCTTTAAGCATCGGAACAAGATTATGCAAAGTGTTGCCAGTATCCAAAATATCATCGACAAGCAAAACCCGCAAGCCCGCAAGTTCCAGATTTTCTAGCCCAGAAACTTTCAAGGAACCATGTTCCGTAGAATCTCCGTAGCTTGATGCCTTAAAAAATTTCACACGGATTCCCTTTTCATTTGCCTTGGGCATTGCGCGCACAAGGTCTGCCACAAACACAAAGGAACCGGTCAAAATTCCAAGGAGAATGTCAAACTTCCCCGCCGCGGCAATTTCTGTGGCAAGTGAATTTACGCGTTCAGAAAGCTCCGCTTTCGAAATCAAAGGCTTTGAAGACAATTTATACATAGATTACCGAAATTTCAAATTAAAAAAAAGAATTGATGTCACATTTTTTGAACGCAATCATCAATTCTCAATTCAGCATTTTGAACTGGCTAAACTTTAGACGTTTTCTACTCGTTCAAAGTTCAGCCAATCGAACATCGGCAGCAAGTCCTTGAGAGCGCCCTTCGGCTTTTCGCAGAACTTCTTGTAAATCGGGTAAGCCTGGTTTTCAAGGGCTGTCTTGTTGATGTAAACCTTGAGCCAATCGCCAATGGAAATGAGGCCGGTAATGTAGCGGACCAAATCCTTGTTCGGGCGGCCAGACACAGAAGCAATCAATTCTGAAAGCTTTGCGTAAATCATGCGGCCGGTACCACCGAAGGAGAATTCCATGTGGAGAGAATCAGCTTCTTCCATGAGAGCCTTGATTTCATTCAACACGGAAGCATCTTCATGGTCGAGGTAGACAAGGGCAAGGTTCTGGATTCTAGCACTGATTTCAAGGCTCAGCATCTTGCGCATTGTATCTGGCAAGGTGTGTTCCGTATCTGCAAGGCTATCGATCGTAAGGCCGTTTGAAAGCGTAAAGTTAGAGAACGAAGCGGTAACCTGTTCAATGTGCTTTCTGTTCAAGCCCTTGTTGATGCGCTGCAAAGAGTCACCCATCAAATCCTTGAGGCGAACGACGTATGCAGTCGGGTACATGCTGCGGAGTTCATCCGTGCTTACATTCGGATTTTCAACAAACTGGAGTTCCGTATCGGAGCCTTCAGCAACAACCACGTTAATGCGGCCAAACGCGTCGGTCACGAGCAAGTTCATTGCAGTGATGTGTTCGCCAAGTTCCACATCGTGGTAGGTAGTGCGAGCAATCGTCTGGCGACGGCGGCTAGAAACCTTTTCTACGGTAATGCGTGCATCCGGGGCGTCGGCATCATCGATTTCCAAGTGGAGAGCCGCAGCGTATTCGGCCATGAGTTTGAGCACCACCGGAACTTCCGGGGCAGCATAGCGAGTGAACACTTCAGCGCCGTTCCACTTGTGTTCGTTACTTGTGGCGCGTGCGAGAATGCTCAGGAACTGCTCCTTGATCGGGTGAGATGCCGGCAAGAAGCCCTTGAAGAGTTCAATGGCGCGGAGTGCATAGCGCATGTTCTGGGTAGGTTCCAAGCCTTCGATATCGTTGAAGAACCAGCCGCAGCTCGTAAAGCTGAACATGCAGAACTTCTGGATTTCGAGCAAACGCACAGCATTGTTCATCTGGGTCTTGTTCTTTGGATCGCGAACGACCTTGGATATGAAGTTCTGCAGGCGCGTGCGGTCTTCCGGGCAAACAAGCGCGTCGATGTAGGCATTGCGAGCTTCCCACGGGTCAATGTCAGAGATTTTCGGGAATTCACGGAGGAACACATCGTCAGCCAAATGCTTAAGATGGTTGAACGCGTCGCGGAGCGGACCGCGCCACTTCTGGTTCCAATCCGGGCCGCCACCTGTAGAGCAGCCGCAATCGCGGTACCAGCGGCCAACACCGTGAGCACAGCTCCAGGCGCAGCCTTCACCCATGTCGTTTTTGAGGCGAACTTCGAACTGCGGCGGGAACTGTTCCAAATACCAGCCATAGTTTACCGGTTCCATGCCGTTTTCTTTGGCATAGTGGTTAAAGAGCCAAGCGGCGCACATGTCGCCAAAGGCCTCGTGGTGACCATAGGATTCACCGTCTGTACCAATGCTTACAAGCTGCGGTTCTTCGCGGTTTTCGTCCCAAGCATCGCGAATGCGGCGTCCAAAGGTGCCTGCATCGCGGAGCAAATGTTCAAAGCCAACAGCGCTAGAAAGCCACGGATTGTAGAAGAACACATCCAAATGACCTTCGCCATCGATTTCGCCAGCAGCATTGCGCGGGAAAATGCGGTAAGGACGCGTGGTATCGATATCGGTGTTGGAGCAGCCGAGCCATTCTTCGCTGCCGAGCGGGCGGTAGCAATCGGCCTGCGTCGGTGAAAGGATCACGAACTTGATTCCTTCTGCGATCAAATCCTTGACGGTAGCCATGTTGATAGCAGTTTCTGCGAGCCAAATGGCTTCCGGCTTTCTACCAAAGTGGAATTCAAAGTCCTTGACGCCCCAGCGGATCTGCGTAATGCGATCTTCCGGGGTGGCTAACGGCATGATGATATGGTTGTAAACCTGGGCAATGGCATTGCCGTGACCGTTCAAGCGTTCGCAGCTCTTCTTGTCTGCTTCCTGAATGCGCTTGTAGGTTTCTGGCGTATGAACGCGGATCCAACCCATGAGAGTCGGGCCCATGTTAAAGCTCATGTGTTCGTAGTTGTTTACGATTTCTGTAATGCGCCCCTGCGAAGAGAGAATTCGGCTAGCAGCGTTCGGGCTGTAGCATTCGCTTGCAATGCGGTCGTTCCAGTCATGGAACGGGCTTGCGCTAGGCTGGCACTCGATAGTGCCTGTCCAAGGGTTTTCGCGTGGCGGCTGGTAAAAATGGCCGTGGATAGTAAAATATAAAGGATGCTTACTCATACGCGCGCAAATATAGAAATTAGGGGGTAGAGTTTTTGGTATTGGATTTAGGATTTAGGGGCTAGTGAATGTAGGGAGCAGATAAAACACCATTTCAAGCATCTTGCCACCACAATAAACACAAAAAAAAGAAGGAATTTTTCATTTCCTTCTTTTTTCCGAGCAACGAAGCTTATAAACTTACTTGTAAGCCTTCATGACTTCGACAAGCACAGCCTTGTGGGCATGCAAACGGTTTTCGGCTTCTTCGTAGCTCATGTTCAATTCAAGGTTATCCATCACTTCGTCGGTGATTTCATCGCCACGGTGGGCAGGCAAGCAATGGGAGACCTTCACGTGGGACGGAGCGTGCTTGAGCAATTCGGCATCAATGCGGAACGGCAAGAAATGACTCTGCTTGGAATCCTTTTGACCTTCCTGGCCCATGCTAACCCAGACATCGCTATAAAGAATGTCGGCATCCTTGACAGCTTCCTTCGGGTCGTTGAACACGCGATATTTTGTGCCGCGCTTTTCAAAGTCCGGCAGCATTTCGTCAATGAAAGCCTTCGGCTGTTCAAAGCCCTTCGGGCAAGCAAGCGTAAAGTTCATGCCTGTGCGGGCGGCAAGGGCGGTAAAGGAGTTTGCGACATTGTTGCCGTCGCCGATGAATGCAACGGTCTTGCCCTTGAGTTCGCCGATCTGTTCACGGATCATCTGCGCAAAGGCGATTGCCTGGCACGGGTGGTAGTCGTCGGTAAGGGCGTTTACAACAGGCACGGAACCGTATTCTGCAAGCTGTTCGATGAGTTCCTGCTTAAAGCAGCGAACAACGATTGCGTTTACCCAGCGGCTAAGGCAACGGGCTACATCCTTGACGCTTTCACGCTTGCCAAGGCCAATGGAATCCGGAGCCAAAAGAACAGGGAAACCGCCAAGCTGGTTAATGCCAACCTGGAACGTTGTAATGGTACGGAGGGACGGCTTTTCGAAGAACATGCCGACGGACTTACCCTGGAGTTCCAAGGAAGGCCTACCAGCCTTAAGGTCCTGCTTCAAGCGCATTGCAGTGTTGATAGTTTCAACAATGCGTTCTTCGCTCCAATCAGCGAGACGCAAGAAATGCTTGTTCGTATCGATCATCGTTTCCTCATCAAAAGTTGCAAACATGGTTGCAAATAAGTTTTGCCAAAAAAGAAAAGGACGTCCGAAACTGATTCCGGGCGGCCTAACTCAACCTTGTTTTCTCAAATATATCATATTTTTTGAGAAAAGGCAACACTTTATTACAAAAAATCGTTTTTTAAACAAATATGTGCCATAAATGTTACGGATCCATGTCCAAATGCACTTCCACATTCGGCGGCAGCCCAAACTTTTTTGCATCCAGAAGCGGAGCAAGAGCAGAACGAATGATTTTCGCCTCATTCGATTTTACGGTCACATGCATCCAATACACATTGCGGACCATGGGAATGAACGCTTCTGCCGGGCCAAGAATCTGCAACCCGGCAAATTTGGACAAATAGTCCGCGAGTTTTTCTGCCGTATTCTTTAGGGTCTGCTCGTCTCTGGATCCTATTTCTATGGAAGCGATTTTTGCAAACGGCGGGTACAGCGCCTCGCTGCGTTCACGCATTTCAAAATCGGCAAACCCAGTAAAATCATGGCTCACGGCAAAACGCATTACCGGGTCATTGGGGCGCGCAGTCTGCAAAATCACCTTGCCGCCAGCTTGCGCACGGCCGGCACGGCCGGCAGTCTGGCTCAACAACTGGAACAGGCGTTCGCCGCCTCTAAAGTCAGGTATTCCGCAACCGGTTTCGGCACCGATTACGCCGACGAGCTGCACGCCAGGAAAATCGTGGCCCTTGGCAACCATCTGCGTACCCAAGAGTACATTGAAATTGCCCGCACGGAACTGTTCCAAAATTTCTTCGGCAGCACCGACATTCTGCGTGGTATCGCGGTCCATGCGAATCACGCGGGCACTCGGCACCCACTCCGCAATTTCCTCTTCCAACTTTTCGATGGCGCCGCCATTGAACTGATAATGCGGCGAACCGCATTCCGGGCACGGGGAATCCAAGCGGTAAAGCGCTCCGCAATAATGGCACATGAGCGACTTGTACTGCTTGTGGTAAACAAGTGGGATATGGCAATGTTTGCAATAGGCAGTCGCGCCGCATTCTTCGCAAAGGCGCGTCTTGGAATAGCCTCGACGATTCATCAAAAGAATTGCCTGGTTCCCTGCATTCAAGGTATCTTGCAGGGCCTCGCGCAAATCCGGCGACATCAAGATGCCCTTTTCTTGCTTCACTCGCTTCATATCAACAATGCGAACATCTGGCAGGGCCACCTGCGTAGCACGGTTGCGCAAAGGTATGTAAGTCAAATTTCTGTTCTTTGCATTTGCAAAAGTTTCGAGCGAAGGCGTTGCGCTGCCAAGCACGACGAGCGCCCCATTCCTATGCGCAATGTGAAAGGCCAGGTCACGGCAATGGTAGCGAGGCGAAGAATCCTGCTGCTTGTAGGAGCCGTCGTGTTCTTCGTCCAAAACAACGAGATCAAATTCAAATGGAGCAAGGATAGCGCTGCGCGTGCCAAGAACGACGCTAGCTTCGCCTTTAAGAATTGCAAGCCAGCCTGCGCGCTTTTCGGGCGCTGAAAGCGACGAGTGGAGCACCACGATTTTTCGTCCCAAAAAATCCGAAAAGCGTTTTGCGTTCTGCGGAGTAAGGCCGATTTCAGGGACAAGGATCAAAACTCGTTTGCCAAGCTGCAAGGCGCGAGCCGCAAGCTCCTGGTACACGCGCGTCTTGCCGGAGCCGGTAACGCCATGCAGCAACGCTCCGCGGAATCCACCCGCACTTAACATCGGTGTAAGCGTATCGAGCGCGGAAACCTGTTCCTCGGTCAATGGCGGCGAAGGCAATTGCTCCAACTTTTCTACAGCCACGGGAACATTTGCTGCAAGTGCATCTAAATATTTGGGAAAATCCGCGGGCCAAAAAGTACGCATGGTACGCTGCGGCGTAGACAAGTAGTAACGAGCACACCACTCCAGCGATTCCATGTAGCGCTCCGAAAACACATAGCCAGAGGCATGCGGTGCCGCAGCTTTCAATTTGAAACTCGGGCGTTCCGAATGAACTCGGGCAACGAGAGCAAGCTCCGGCTTTTTGCGTTTTGCAAGAGTCACCCAAACAACGCTCCCCCGCTGTACCGACGCGTCGCAACCATATGTATAAATCGTAGGCGCGTCCGGCAAATACACTTCCGCAAAATGCGAAAATGTTTCTGCGCTCTGAGCTATATCGAGCCCTTCGGGAACTTCGGATTTTGGAATACGCTTGGCCATAGATTAGAATACAGGAGTCAGAAATTTTAATGTCCAATGTCTTGGCGAGCGGAGCGCGGCCATCCAGGCCAATGTTCTGGATCACTTCGCGTTGCTCGTGATGACAAAGTAAGATGCAAGAAACCAGACAATTAATAATTAACTAGCGTCTATTCCCCTTCAGCAAAGCGATTTCCTCAGCATAACCTGGGAGTTCATTCGGAGTTTCCAGGTAGAACGGCAAATTGTGCAATGTCGGATGGTTAATGATATTTACTATAGCATCAAGACCAATGTAGCCCTTGCCAATGCATTCGTGGCGATCCTTGTGGCTTGCAAAAGGATTCTTGGAATCGTTCAAGTGGATTGCCTTCAAACGGGAAAGGCCGATCACCTTGTCGAATTCTTCGAGCACTCCGTCAAGATTATTCACGATATCGTAGCCGGCATCGTTCACATGGCAAGTATCAAGGCAAACTCCAAGCTTGTCTGAAAGTTCCGTGCGGTCAATGATCGCCTTGAGTTCCTGGAAATTGCGCCCAACTTCGGAGCCCTTGCCAGCCATAGTTTCTAGCAAGACTATTGTCTTTTGTGTCGGCTTCAAAATGCGGTTCAGCATTTCGCTAATGTACTGAATGCCAACTTCTGCACCCTGCTTTACATGGCTACCCGGATGAAAGTTCAAAAACGCACCTGGGAAATGATCCATTCTAAAAATGTCATCGGCAAGAACATCGCCAGCATACCTGCGCAAGCCCTCATCGGCAGCGCAAGGATTCAATGTGTATGGAGCATGTGCAAGCAAAGGGCCAAAGTTGTTTTCTTCAGCAATCTTTACAAGCCTTGCAGCATCGTTTGGGTCAAACGGTTTTGACGAACCACCTCGAGGGTTGCGCGTAAAAAACTGGAACACATTTGCTCCAATTTCAAGCGCAGTTCTACCCATGGCCTCGTAGCCATTGGAGCTTGATAAATGACAACCAAGAAACATAAGCAATTAGTAAAGCTTTTTCATGTCAACGATTTCGCCACCCTTTTCGTGGAAAAGGATTGCAGAACCACCATTAGCTTCCTGCAAGGCAGCCTTGATTTTTGCAACAGTCTCAGCTTCATCAAAGCCAATCTGGTTCACTGCATTTTCACCAATCACAACACCAAAATGATTGGCACCTGGAACTGCGCGCTGCAAATATTCCATAAAATCTTCTGCAGTGTGAAGCGTCGTTACCGGAGTCACACGTTCAAAGTTTTCTACACGAACCTGCAGCGGGAACATATCACGACCAGTCAACTGGCTTGCATTCAAAAAGAGCATGTTGTTAGACATCACGCCAACCGTATCGTCCTGCATGTAACGCACTTCGATCGTAACTTGACAATCCATGGAAGCTTCCTGGATTTCAAACTTGGAAGCACCGCAAGCGGTCATGACAAGTGCTGCTGCGGCAGCAAGACCAATGAGAATTTTTTTCACAATCATCTCCTTTCATTTAATTTTTTATTCACACGAAATATAATTTTTTGTCGATAATTTTTATTCAGTCCGGCTTTCAATTTGCAAGTTCAGCACGAAAATCTACAACTCTAGATATACAAAAAATAAAGCCGGGCACATTCTTTCTTTTTTCAACGGTCATCTTAATATTTTTAGCAATTACATACAATTCATTATTTTTACCGAATTAAAGGTAAATAGCAACAATTATTCTTCTTTTTCAAAGAAAAACTCACAAAGCTAAAAATAAAATGTATATTTTAAACCATGGAGGAATACAGCATGGTCAAGTACACAGTTTTTTCAGAAGAAGCGGCCCTTGTTGAATTCGGCAAACGCATTGCAAGCCACAGGCTCAACAGCAACTGGACACAGGCGGAACTCGCAAACAAGGCGGGTGTCAGCAAAAGCACCGTGGAACACATCGAAAAAGGTCAATCCACGCAGCTTTTGAACATGGCAAAAATCCTGCATGCCTTGGGCTTTTTGAACCAATTTTTAAACATTATTCCTGAACTTGGTCCAAGTCCCATGGAACTTTTGATGCAGTCCAAGAACCAGCAAAAGAACAAGCGCAAGCGCGCCTCCAAACCCAAAAAGCAAAACCAGGGGCCGACAAATGATTTTGACGGTCCAGGCCTTTCCGCAACAAACATTGCAGCAGAGCCAAATGCCCCGTGGATTTGGGACGAAGACAAATAGCGCATCCGGGAGGTTTCATGATTGCAGTCGAAGTAAAACTTTGGGGGACTACAATCGGCGCGCTTTCCATGCTAGAAGGCGAATCCGTTGCGCATTTTGAATATGCGCCCGCATTTATCGGTGCAGGCATCGAGCCCTCACCAATTACCATGCCTGTAAGCCGCCAAATTTATACATTCCCATTTCTCTCAAGCACTTTTAAAGGTTTACCGGGGCTTTTCGCAGACTCCATTCCAGACAAGTTCGGCAACAAGCTCATCAACTCCTGGCTAGTAAAGCAAGGGCGTAATCCCGAATCTTTTACCGCCTTGGAGCGGCTCTGCTATACGGGCAACCGCGGCATGGGAGCTCTGGAATTTTACCCAGTCGAAGGCCCCGCTGCAAACGAAAACGACATTCTGGATGTAGAAAATTTGCGAAGCTTCGCCGCAAGCATTTTGGACAGCCGAAAAAACTTTAAGGCAAGCATCGGTAAAACAGGCACACCCGCCATCAGAACAAAGAAACAGCAGCAGACCTTCGAGCAAATCCTTCGGGTTGGCACATCCGCAGGCGGCGCAAGGGCAAAAGTACTTATCGCACTCGATGAAGCCTCCGGCGAAATCCGCTCGGGGCAAGTGGCAAACGGCGAAAACTTTTCCTACTGGCTTTTAAAACTGGACGATGTGCAGAACAACAGCGACAAGGAAAAGGCAGACCTCCAAGGCTACGGCCCAATTGAATACACCTATTACCAGATGGCGCTGGCGGCTGGCATCCAGATGTCGGAATGCAGACTGCTTGAAAACAGCGGTCACAGACACTTCATGACAAGGCGCTTCGACCGCCTTGCCGGCGGAAAAAAACTGCACTACCAGTCCCTTTGCGCCCTCGCCCACTACGATTTCAACGCTGCAGGCGCCTACAGCTACGAGCAGGCTATTACAGTTATCAAGCAGTTCGGCCTCGGTTACGACACGCTGGAAGAATTTTTCCGCAGGGCAGCCTTCAACATTTGCGCCCGTAACCAGGACGACCACGCAAAGAACATTGGTTTCTTGATGAACAAGCGGGGCGAATGGAGCCTTGCACCCGCATTCGACATGACATACGCCTACAACCCGGGCGGCCTTTGGACGGGCACGCACCAGCTCACATTCAACGGCAAGCGAGACAACTTCACTGTTGACGATTTCAAGAACGTGGCAAAATTTGCCGGCTTAAAACAGGGGCGTTTCAAAAAAATTCTAGCCGACGTGCAGAATGCGGTCAGCCAATGGAACAAGCTCGCCAAACAAAATGAAGTTAGAGCGGAATATATCAAGCAAATCAAGATGACTCATAGGGTGTTTTAAATTTACCCCCTTCATCAGCCCAATTTTAAAAGCTTAATCGATAAAATCAAATAGAACAATACAAACAAAATGAATTCTACAAAACAAAAAAGCCTATACATCAAAGCATAGGCTTCATATAACAAAAAAAATTCTTGACAGTAGAAATTTTGGCTTACACAGAAGCAAGATTTTTCTGGATAGCTTCAACATCTGCAAGTGAAACACCAAAAATTTTAGAGGCAGCTTCTGCAGTCATTCCTTCACGAAGGTTCCTCGCAATCAGGTTGCGTTCTTTTTCAGCGATCTGTTCCGCGACCTGCTTTTCAACCCGCTCTGCAACCTGCTTTTCAACTCGCTCCGCTACTTGCTTTTCGACCTGCTCAGCAACCCTCTTAGGGAGTTCCTCTGCGACCTGTTCCGCGACCTGTTTTTCAACTTGTTGCCTCATTTCCGCGACTTCGCGCTTCAGCTGGATTGCCATTTCGTATTCGTAATCCAACGCCATCTTAGCCTCCGTGCAAAAGTATAACGCATCAAAATTACATAATTCTGCGTTTTTCTGCAAGGCAGCAAATACCGGATCGGCAAATTCCCATTTTTCCTCGTTGTTAATTGCATCAATAGCGCGTAACCACTGCGCAAGACGACAACTGTCCTCGGAGTCGTCATATTTCAGGAACTTAGCCACCTCAACGAGTTTCAACACCTGTTTTTCGTAAAACACCTTGCCGTTTTCATCCTTCAAAAGGATTGAATGCAGGTAATTCCTGTCGCCATTGTAAATGGGCTCATTGAACAACTGCACACTGACTGTGTAAAGGCTTTTCAAACGGTATTTTTCCCCCGTATGGAGCATCGGAATCGTGTCGCGAGCCATGTAATAGACAAGCCGATCCTTAAAAAACGAATCGCCTTCATGTTGAAATTCCAGGACAATCCTGTCGCCTTCCCAGTCTGCGATGATATCTGAATTTGTATGCTTTACTCCAATTTCAGCTCCACGTTCGGTGCGCGAAAATTTCAGTTTCTTGATGCGATTGTCGCCTTCAAGCTTAAAGATTGCGTTGAGCAAATCAATAGCCAACTTTTCATGAGCTTCGGTGCCGAAAATCGTCTTTGCGATGGCGTCACTATAGATGTAGGCGTACTTGTATTTTTGTCGATACCCGTTCAAGACTTCTTGAGGGTCCCTGTTTTCGTTGATGGCACGCTTCATGTCGGCAAGCATCTGCCCGAACTGCTTTCTGTTCATAAATTCTCCTTTTAAACATTCCTAT
>JAZLFR010000027.1:0-13203 GCA_045615885.1 Fibrobacteraceae bacterium | reverse complement strand
CCAAAAGCGCGTTAACTAAACTAACATTGTATGCTTGCGCATGCATGCCTTCGGCATAGAAGTAGCTCGTTCGCAAAATGTTTATGCAAGCATACGCTTTGCTCACTTCGAGCACACTCACGTTTAGTTAATGCCACGCCTACGGCTCGCAATGACAAGTTAAGATGCAAGACACAAGAACAAGATGCAAGAGGCTTGTAATTGCATTCCACATACAAAAAGAAACCCTCGTTTTTCAACGAGGGCTTCCTTAAATAAATTCTGTTTTAGCAGAAATTACTTAGCGGTAATGACCTTGGCCATTTCGCAAACCTTGTTGGAATAGCCCCATTCATTATCGTACCATGCGCAAACCTTAACGAAGGTCGGGTCGAGCTGGATACCAGCCTTAACGTCGAAGATGGAGGTACGGGAATCGTTGCGGAAGTCAGTAGAAACGAGTGCTTCGTCGGTGTAACCGAGGATGCCCTTCAAGCCACCTTCGCAAACGCACTTTTCAGAAGCTTCCTTCATAGCAGCGCAGATTTCTTCGTATGTTGCAGCAGTCTTGAGTTCTGCAGTAAGGTCAACGAAGGAAACGTCAGAGGTAGGAACGCGGAGGGACATACCAGTGAGCTTACCGTTGAGCTGCGGGAGAACCTTACCAACAGCCTTTGCAGCACCTGTAGAAGACGGGATGATGTTTTCGAGGATGCCACGGCCACCGCGCCAGTCCTTCATGGAAGGGCCGTCAACAGTCTTCTGAGTAGCAGTTGCAGCATGAACGGTGGTCATGAGGCCACGAACGATGCCGAACTTTTCGTCAAGAACCTTGGAAATCGGAGCCAAGCAGTTAGTTGTGCAGGAAGCGTTGGAGATGATGTCCTGACCAGCGTATGTGGTGTGGTTTACACCGTATACGAACATCGGAGTTGCGTCCTTGGAAGGAGCGGACATGATAACCTTCTTAGCACCAGCCTGGATATGCTTGCGAGCAAGTTCGTCGGTGAGGAAGAAGCCAGTGGATTCAACAACAACGTCAGCTTCGAGTGCACCCCAAGTGATGTTGAGCGGATCGCGTTCTGCGAAGATCTGGATCTTGTTGCCGTCAACGATGAGGTACTTCTTTTCGCCATCTTCGAAGGAAACTTCGTGTTCGAACTTGCCGTGTACGGAATCGTACTTGAGCATGTATGCGAGATAGTCTACAGAGAGGAGGTCGTTGATACCAACAACCTGGATGTCGTTAGAGAAGTTTTCTACTGCTGCGCGGAAAACCATACGGCCGATACGACCGAAACCATTGATACCAAGCTTAAGAGCCATGATTGGATCCTTTTTTTTGAGTTTGAAATGTACAGCCATGCTAAAATGGCTAGCTGTTGTCACAAATTTACGAAATTTTCTCCCACTTGACGAGAAAAATTTTTGATTTTTGTGCTTGATATGAAAAAAATTTTGATTAAAAATTCAATTTTACCGATTTTTGGCTCACTTTTGACAGCCGGTTTACTTTCCTGCGCAGCTACAAACACACCTCAACCGGCTGTGCTGGACCACGACACCCCACAAAACAGCCCGAGCAAGAATTCTGCCCCAAGCAGCAATTTGCGCGGGAGTATGACCGCCACAACAAGCACCACAGTCAAGTCTACTGTAAAGGCGGCAGATACCATAAAAGTATTTGACAGAGCCTCGTTCCGCTTTGAGCTTCCAGCCAAAAGTGAACTTACAAGCGACCCCTACAATGAGCTAGATCCGATTGAATTCTTTAATTCCGAGGCCGGGCTTAGAGGCGAACTCAGGGTTATGGATGAACCCGACGGCAACCTGATGGACCTGGCCCGTGCCGAAATGCAGTCGAAATGGAAGAGCGGCGGCAAGAACAGGTATGCCGAACTCAAGGCTATGGAACGCCTTGGACTGCCGGGCATTTTCTGGGAAATCGCGGGCGAAAAGAATGCCGAACAATACCAGGCGGCAGGCTTTGTCACAATAGTCGGGGGCAAGCTCTACTACGCAAACCTCTCTGGCGAAACCAACCTCAAGCAAGACAAATTCGCAAAGCTCTGGCTCGAGGCATTCGCTGAATTCAAGCCGATTGGCGACCGAACAGCTGCCGCCGGTCCGGAAATTTCGCCGGAACAGGTTAAGGAATACCACTCCTCCACGCTCGGTTACAGCTTCAAGACTAGCGATACGCTCTGGCACTTTTGGAACGGCGTGTCCCAGCAGAACGTGGACCCGGACCTTGTGCTCGTAAACGAGAAGGAAGAAGTTTCACTATTTGTATATGGCGCCATGGTGCCAGAAGACGAAGTAAACGAACGCGAACTTTTCAAGGTGCTGCTCCGCAGGCTTGGATTATATACAAATGAAACTGAGCTCGATTCCCGCAAAAAGAAGGAAGACGGCCGCTCGGTCACAACCTTTACGGCAACGCGCCGCATTGGCGATTTTGATTTTAAGTATGTAGGCAAGTATTTCTACGAAAGCGGTCGCGGCATTCTCGTTGCCGGCTGGACCCAGGGCATTCTCGAAAAGCAGTACGCAAAGCCCCTGGAACGCGCAGTAAACGGCATTACGCTTGAGGCAGTGGCGGCCAGCGCCGACAAAAAGACGAACAAGTTCAACGCCGCGGTGATTAGCGAAGCTGGCATGATGCGCCTTGAAGAAGACCAGCCGCTCGTTGCACTCGCCTACTTTGAACGCGCAAACAAAATGGACCCGGAGGAACCGGTTTACCTTATCAACTGCGGCTATGTCTATCAGTTGAAGGAACTTTACGGCCCGGGCATTGGACACTTTGAAAAACAGATGGACCTAGTCAAGACGAATGCGAAGCTGCTCGCCATTCTTGGCGAAATGTACGAATCCGTGTATGACTACGGCAACGCGCGCAAATATGTAGAAATGGCGCTGCGCTACACGCCAAACGAACCGGAATATGTAATCAACCTGAGCGACGCGCTCTGGGGCATTGGCCAGCGCACGCAATCCTTGGAAGTGGTCCGCAACCTCTACGACAAGCAGCCTTCCTCGAGACTTGGCGTCTATGTGGCAAAGACCTACATGGGCCTCGACCAATACGCAGAAGCCGTGGAACTTATGTATGGCACCCGCGAAAAGTTCGGCACTTCAAAGGAACTCGGCACCACCTTGATGGACGCCCTCATATTCCTGGGCCGCTACGGCGAAGCACTTTCGATTAGCGAAGAAACGCTCAAGGCAGCTCCAAAAGACACCAAGGTAAAGACGCTGCGCGGCAAAATTCTGTTCCACCTGAAGAACTACAAGCAGGCAGAAAAGGTGCTCGCCGAGGTTGTTGCAAAGGAGCCTGACAACGAAGACGCAAAGAGTTTCCTTTCTGCAACGCGCGCATTCCTCGGCAAGGCCGACAACAAGACGCTCCGTACGCCTATCAAGCCGGTGGAAGCACGCCACAACATTAGCGAATTGCGTTCTGCAAAGGCAACTGAGCTCGGTAAAAAGGAAGACTTCCCCGCTGTCGTGCACTACCGCCGCGAAACGCTCAGCGCCCCAAAAAACGACACCTGGACTCGCACTGAAGAAATGCTTGTAGAAATTCTCGATGCACGCGGCACCGCGCTCTACCAGGAATTCGCCTATTCGTTCTTGCCGGGCTACGACCGCATTTTCTTGAACGCGTTGGAAGTGTACGACCAGAATCTGAAACTAAAATACAGCGTGCCGCTTACCGGTGCATACATTACCTACGCCACAGAAGCCGGCACTTCAAATGAATCGCAGGTTGCGCACTTCCCGATGCAGGAACTGAAGCCGGGCGACTTTGTGTACCTGCAGCTTTCGAGAACAGGCATCGGCGACAAGGGCATTGTTCCATACATGGAATTCAAATCTAGCCTGGAAGTGCCCGTGGCAGAAACTTCGTTCAGAATCTATGCCGATACAAGCCGCTTTGTAACGGAAGAATACGGCCCGCTCGTGCGCGAAGACCTGGCTGACGGTCGCGAATGGAAGATGGAGAACCCGATCATCATTCGCAACGAAATCTACATGCCGGACTACCGCGACTTTGGCGCAGGCCTTTTGCTTGCCGGCAAGCGCGAATGGGCTGCAGTCGGAGAAGATTACGAGAACTTGATTCGCCACCAGTATAAAAATGCCATTGCAGTTCGCGAAAAGGCGATCGAGGTAAAGGGCACAAAGGCCGGTCTCAATGCGCTGCTTGCAGAAGTCCACTTTGTGCGCGAAAACATTCGCTACCGTGATATTCGCTTTGGCGGGCACAGCCTTATTCCACAGACTGCGGAACAAACGCTCAAGAGCCACAAGGGCGACTGCAAGGACCAGGCACTCCTCCTTAAAGAAATGCTTGCAACAATCGGCTTTGAAAGCCATTTGACGGCGATCCCGCTGCACGGCACTGGCTATGCAAACTTGCCGACAATCCAGCAGTTCGACCACATTATCCTGCATGTTCCGGCAACCGCAAACACGCCAGAAATGTGGATTGACCCGACCGACAAAACAGGCAACGACCGCCCAGTTCCGCTTGACATGGAAGGCAAGACTGCATTCATCATTGACGGCAAGAACAGCAACATCAAGACCACACCGATTCTTGAAGACGACCAGGAACACAAGGCAAAAATCAACCACAAGGTATTCATTGCAGAAAGCGGCAAGTCTGAATTCAGGGACTCGCTCACTCTTGAAGGCAAGTTTGCCTCTACGCTCCGCAATGTGTTCTACGGCCGCGATCAGCGCGAACAGGAAAAGTTGCTAGAACGCTTGCTGCGTGAAGGCATTCCTGACGTTCAGCTTACCCAGATGCGCGTCGAAAACCTGAACGATTTTGGCAAGCCGTTCATTCTCGTGGCGACATTTGGCAGCAAGAACTACTTTGGGCAAAGTTCCGACGGCATCAAGGGCCGCTATCCGAACATTTGGGAACGCTCCATGCTCAGACTGCCGAAGGTGAACAAGCGCCACCTGCCAATCAGAATCCCACACGAAACTCAGTTTGAAAGCACTCTGGAAGTCGCAACTTCCAATGGCAAGTCCGTTGAAATCAGGCAGGCCGCGGCCCTCGGCCACGAACCGGACTACATCAGCTTCGACCGCATGGAATCTGGCATCAAGTGGACAACGTTTGCACTCTACGCAGACCCGAGCGAATACGAAAAAATCCGCGAAGAATGGAACTACCTGCTCAGTGAAACCTCGCCACAGATCATTGTGAAGTAGTCAGGAGTCAGTAACAGGAGTCAGAAAATGTAACTTACCATGTCATGGCGAGCGGAGCGCGGCCATCCAGGGCAATGTTCTGGATCACTTCGCGTTGCTCGTGATGACAAGTTAAGAGAGGACAGAAAACAGAGTACAGAGGACAGAAGGAAGACGAAAGACGGAAGGCTAAAGCGAGCAACTAACAACTAATGACTAACAATTCTTTAGAGACTAGGTTCTAGAAACTAGAGACTAGAAACGCGCATTTACATTCCCTAGATCCTAGCCCCTAAATCCTAGATCCTAAAATTCTATCCCCTGAACCCTATCCTCTAAAACAATGGAATTTAACAATCTTCTTTCGTCTTTCGTCTAATCACTAGCCCCTAAATCCTAGATCCTAATAACTGACTCGCAGATCTTCTACGGTGACGACAGTTGCGTCGGTATAGTTTTTCCAGGCATCGTTGAGCGTAAAAATGGTATCGGCGCCGGCAACATGAGCTACGCCAAGCTGCAAGGATTCCTCAAATGAAAGCGAAAATTTGCTGCGTAGTTCAGCCGCAGCCATGGCTACATCGGCATCGATTTCACGCATCGCCATATTGGCGGAACGCGTAAAAAACTCCTTGTACTGGCGGGCTAGCAAAGGCTCCCTGGAGTATGCTGCCGTTGCCACGTCAAAAAAAGTTGTCGGCGAAACGACCATCTGAATCTGCTTTTCATAAGCCAAATCCAGAACGCGAGAAATCACAGGATAGTCCTCTGCATCGAACTGCAGGAGCTTCGTAATGGGCCCCACGTCCAAAAAGAGAATCCTGGATTTTTCAACGCGTTTCATTATTCGTAAATCTCCATGTAGGCAGCTTCTGCCTTGCCGCCCATGCGCACCATCTTAAAGCGCTTTGCATACGGATAGTTGTACCAGACCATCCATTCGTTGGCCATGTCGGCGCGCTTTGTTTTCCACATCATCGGCTTTTCGCCATTGTAGAAATCCGACTTGTGCGGAATCATGCGTTCCATGGGGCGGTACTTGTGCACGCCATCACCACAGCGGCGTTCGATCATGCCAGTGCCATCGACACTCCAGACGATTTCGACCTTGCAGCCTTCCTCGTCCTTGATTTTTTCGCAGGAACTTTCGCCAGCAGGGCACCAGAGGAACTTCTTGTAGGAGCCTTTGTATTCCATTTCGCCATTGAATGTCTCTGCCTTGCGCTTCATTTCTTCGTAGCGCGGGTAGGAACCTGCAAAACCAAAGTTGTTCACATGGTAATCTTCGCAACCCTTTTCGGCAACCTGGACTTGGCGCATGAACAAGTCGATATCAATCGTGCAACCAGGTTCAGAATAGTGGAAGCGTTCGTGCGCGCCATTGTGCGTAATGGCAACATTGCCTGCAGCAATTTCTGCACGGCCCTTGACCGGACCGTTCTGGATTGTGATATTGAACTTGCCCGGAGAATTCGGGGACTTTTCAAGAATCACATAGCCGGTCGGCGAAGAATACTTGCCGCTCAGATCCTGAGCCTTTTCCTTGAAGCGAGCAAGGTCAGCTCGGCGCACAAAGCCCTTGCTAATCATGCGGCTCTTGATTGGAACGTATTCCTGCGGGCCCGTTGGCATTTCATCGACCCACTTTTCTACCTTCTTCTTCTTTTTCTTTTTGCCCTTGCCTACATATTCATAGGTCACAACCTTCTTACGGATAGGCTGTATGGGGAGTTCCTCAATAGTCTGGATATCTACATAACTCAATTCGCCGAGTTTACGGGAATTTGAGTCTGCAGCGGCGAATACCGGCAAAGTCTGCTGAGCAAAGACAGCCGTTGCCACAAGGAATAGAACGCTAAAAGCGATAGTTTTCAAATTTGCCAAAATGCAAAGTCCTTAACTGAAATGAACGGAACAACAATCCAAAACAACTATCAGAAATTCACAGAGAAGTCCACCCCGCTCATGCCTTCAAACCCGATGTACGGATTCAATTCCAGGTGCGAGGCAAGCCCCTTCGAAGATGTTGCCCTATAGACACGCATCACATCCAAAATGGAAGCGACACGGTTCACGACGAGCGCACCGACAGCCACCTGAAAGACGATGCGCGATACGCGGTAGTCGCTGAGCAAATCTTTGTAATGTTTCATCTGTTTTGTTGTTTCTGGATTATCACTTGAGCCCCAATCCCAAGTAATACCCGCGCGAATGTCAGAGTCAATTGCCTTGCCCGCACGAATGCGAGCCTGGTTGTAGTCTTCGTTATCATCAGGGTTTGAATTCTCCCCTGCAACGCCCTTGCGGGAACGGTAATCGCCAACCGCATTCATGAGAGTCATGTCCTTTGACTTTGTATTCAGGCCCGCGTGGCGCACGGCATAGCCATGTGCAGAAGTCAAATAGCGGTCCCCAATTACATAGGAAGAAAGGGCCACAACCCAAAGGCCCGCGTCCACCCATACGAACGGGCGAACCATGTCTTTTTCATCCAGATAGTATTCACCCATGCCCGGAAGCAAGGCAGACGCGCCAATGGCAAGCATCAAACTTTTGCCACTGTTTCGGCTGATGTTGGAATCCACCGAAATGACCGTCTGGGCACTCACGACTAGCGGAAGCAGCAAGGCAAGGAGTAAAGCCTTAAAACGCATCAAAAGCTCCAACTAAAAGTTCCAAAAGGCGTTCAGGACTGTTGCGCGTTCGCCCTGGATCGGCACGATGTAGCCTTCCAGGTGCAGGCGGTCATACCAGGAGAGCTTTTCTTCGTAGAGGCTCTTATTGTGCGAATTTGCGGTAAGAGCGGCGTCAATGGCAGAAACAAGGTGATTCAAGATGATGCCGCCAAAGAACCAAGCCTGGAGGTTTGCGTAGTCATTAGCCTTGTCACGCATGGACTTGTACTTCTTTTGCCGCGATGAAGAACCCAAAGCAACCTTTTCGGCATCGGCATTTTCAAGGTGCAAGTCCGAAACATTTGCTTCTTCAGAAACATCAAGCCAGCCAAGTACATAATTTGCGTCTGAAATTTTTGCATACAGTTCAGAAGCATCATAAACTTTGACCCTAGCCAAATCATCGCCCATGGTCGGACCGACAAAAGCCATGGTATGGCTGCCATCATTTTCAAATGTCTTGGAAGAATTATAGCAACCATTCGATGTGGCCTTACCTTCGCCATAAATCGATTCGCAGTACCCTTCACGGCTACCCATGTAGCGAATTCGGAAATTAGCTTCTTCATCCGTACCGTCAAGGGAACCGAAAATATCATGCATCTTCTGTTCGTACTGAGCAATGGAGAAATTCTTTTTGGCGAACTTCTTGTACTTCTTTACCTGTTCATTGTACTTATGAACAGAGAAGTAATACCAGCTACCCCACAGGCCAGCTTCGAGAGCCAAATAGACTCCACCACGCACATTCGTAAACGTAGAGCCACCCACATAGAGCTGGCCGGAACCAGGAACGACGAGCGACATGAACAAGGCCTTTTTCGGGCTCTTGTACTTGCCCTTGATTTCGTCCATGCCGTAGACCTTGGAAACCTTCGTTGGGCCAAGGATATCGCTGCGAGAAATGGATGAGGAGCTAGCAACGACGCTGGAAGAACTTTCTACTGCAGCGACAACTGCAGAATCCGCAGAGCTGCTGGAAGATTCCGGGACAGCTTCAGGAACGGAGTCCTGAGTGACATTGGCTGAATCTGGAACGACGCTTGCAGAGTCCTGGACGGCAGCCGTGGAATCTTGAACAACTGCTGCTGTATCTTGGGCTACCGGAGATTCCTGCACGGGAGCAGGAACTTCTGCAATGCTAGAAGAGCTTGGAATTTCGGAAGAGGAGCTTGCCGCTACGGAAGACGAACTTGCCGCAGACGATTCTGGCGCGGGAGCAGCTACGGCTTCGACGCTGGAGGAACTTGGGGCAATGGAAGAAGAACTGATTGCCACGGAAGAGGAACTTGCAGCAGTTGTTTCTGGCACGGCGGCGGGAGCCTCTGCAACGCTGGAGGAGCTTACCGCAGCTGGTTCCGGCGCAGGGGCAGCTACGGCTTCGACGCTGGAAGAAGATTCTGCGGCATTGGCTTCGGCCTCGAATTCAGCAAAAAGGTCGCGAACCTGGGCAAAAGACATGCCCGCACAAACAAACGCAAGGAACAGCAATTTTTTCAACATGGCAATAAATTAGAAAAGTTGAAAAGAAAAGAAAATGACAAAACAAAAATCGCCCCGCGTTTTTGACGCGGGGCGACTTTAAGCATTTAAGCTAGGTAGCAATTACTGCTGTTCAGCAACAACCCAAACCTTAACTGCAGCGGAAACGTCGCTAAAGACATTTACGTTAACGGTGTAAACACCGAGCTGCTTGATAGGTTCTGCGAGGTCGATCTGAGCGCGGGTAACCTTGATGCCCTGCTTGGTGATTGCTTCTGCGATATCGGCTGCAGAAACAGAACCGTAAAGGCGTTCGCCTTCAACAACGCGGCGGGACATGTTGACAGTTACTTCAGCGAGCTTAGCAGCTACGTCGCCAGCAGCAGCGAGTTCCTTCTGGAACTGAGCTTCGAGAGCGGCGCGGTTCTTTTCGATTTCCTGCTTAGCAGCTGCAGTTGCGCGAATAGCGAGCTTCTTCGGGAAAAGATAGTTACGAGCATAGCCGTCCTTAACGGTGACTACGTCGAGCATCTTGCCGAGGTGTGGGACGTTGGCCTTAAGAATAATTTCCATCGTTCACTCTCCTCTAATTAGCGAAGGCTGTCGCCAACGAACGGCAAGATAGCCATCTGGCGAGCACGCTTAATTGCTTCGTTCAACATACGCTGGTACTTGGCGCTTGTGCCAGAGATACGGCGCGGAAGGATTTTGCCACGTTCATTGATGAAACGGCGAAGAGTCTTTTCGTCCTTGTAGTCAATGAAAGCGATCTTATTTTCGGTAAACCAGCAGGTCTTCTTGCGACGAACGCGCGGGCCCTGTTTCTTTTCTTCAAAAGCCATTATTCTACCTCTGCGTCTTCGGCATCGATCGGAGTCACTTCTTCAGTGCTCTGAGCCTGGTTCTGGTCATAAATTGTTTCGGACATCGGATAGTCAACGAGGGTCATCCAACGGAGGACGTTTTCGTCGAGCTTCAAAACGCGATCCAATTCAGCAACTACTGCAGATTCTGCCTTGTAGTAGAAAATCACGTAGAAACCGTGTGTCTTCTTCTTGATCTGGTAAGCCATCTTGCGCTTGCCCCAATCATCGCGGCGAACAACTTCGCCATTCTTAACGATGATGTCGTTGATCTTCTGGATTTCAGCCTGGATAGCGTCGTCAGAGATCAAAGCGTCGATGATGACCATTGTTTCATACTGTCTCATAAGTATCCCTTTGGTCTTTTCGCCCTGTGCACCATGCAACAGGGAGGGTCCCGGCACATAACCGGGACCCCAATATTAGCAAAGTATCAACATTTTGTCAAGGGTTTTACTAAAGGGCAATGTGAAAACCGAGCAAAAGGAACTTTCCCCAGCGTTCCCAGTCGTCGGCAAGGTAGCGACGGTTCGTGATTTCTAAAGAAACCCAGGAAGCATAAGTATTTTTTTGCCATGTCTTGAACAGGGAGCGCACATCAAAGGAAAGTCCCCCCGTAAAGCCTATCACATTTTCGCCGACAAAGCTATGTTCGTAGACAACACCGCCAAAAGCGCCCAGTTTTTTATAGACACGCCAGCCAAAGCCTGCTTCTACACCCGAAGCAAAGCCATTTTGTTCAGGAGCATCGTCATAAATATTGGAATTTTTGACAGGAATAGAGTCTTTTCCGTTTTTATCGGCTTCCAAAGCTTCATTAAAATCATCAATACTGGTATTTTCGAACCAAAACAGAGGCCCAACAAACAAAGAAAACCTATTATTCAACAACGGCTTGTGAAACCTGCCATGCAAGCGGTAACGGTTGTAAAGAATCATGGTTTCTGAATCAACATCGCCGCCATAAATCAAAACCTCAGCACCCGCACTGAAAAAAGTTGTATAATAATAGTCTGCCGTACCACGCCAAGCGGCCAGGATCTTCTTTTCGCCACCCAACGGATAAATCGCCCCCAAGGCAAGGCCGATCCCGATTCCATGGCCGGTATAAGACAAATTTCTAGGCAAAGGGATCCCGCCATCAAAAGCTTTATACACAGCCTTCAACGAATCTTCTGAAGATTTTGCAACAGAATCGCCACCCCAGCTAAAGCCAGCTAGGCAAAAAACGAGCAAAAAGCCCAGGCAATGTACTCTGAAAAAAGAACCCATTCTTCGCTAATTTACATTTTTTTGCCCGCTATCCCCTTTTCTAGCACGCATTTCTCGAAAAAACTGCTGCAAAAGGCCAAGGCAATCATCGGCGCGCACGCCACCAACCACTTCAACGACGCGCTCCAGAGCATTGCCGGTAATGATGTCGGAACGGGTTCCGCAGGCGCCAAACCGCGAATCAGGGGAACCGTAAACGACGCGGGAAACCCGGGAGTTCAAAATCGCACCGGCGCACATTGGGCAAGGCTCAAGCGTTACATACAAAGTTGCGCCTTCAAGGCGCCAGTTTTCAAGCTTGGCCGCAGCGGTGCCGATGGCAATGACCTCGGCATGAGCCGTGGCATCTTTCAACGTTTCCACCTGATTGTAGCCACGGCCTATAACCACGCCATCCTTTACAATAACGCAACCTATAGGCACTTCGCCACACTCGTAAGCCTTCAGGGCTTCCCGAAAGGCAAGATCCATGAATTTTTCATCATCAGACATGGTATTATTCAAAATGCTAGATACAAGAGCAAAATTTTAGGGGTTCTCTAGTCGCAGTCAAAAAAAAGGAAAGCAGAATGTGGTTCTACTTTCCATAATCAAACGTTCCAGGAATGCTATTACTGGGCGCGAACCGGGGCGGCGCTCTTCTCTACATCGAACAGGCGGCGGATCTGTTCCAGTTTGGCAGCATCACGTTCCTCAAGTTCCAAAAATGCAAAGGAAATAGCAACCACGATACTTGCAGGATAATTGTTGGCGCACTTCACAAATTCGCTATCAGAAACGCCTTCATCCATAAAGTCAACGACGAATGTATCCCAATCGTCATTGTCAAGAGCTTCGATAGCTTCTTCTTCCGTTGCGACAGCTACAATTTCTGCACCAGAAAGCAAGTCTGTCAAAAATTCCAAACTTGCATTTCGACGGGCCTCATCTTCTTCCCACAGGAGAATATGACGGTTTGTATAGTCATGGACAACTGGACCTGCCGGCTCGTCATCACCGAGCGGAAGATCATCTTCTTCAAAATCTTCTTCTTTCTTCATATTTGTAAATATAGTAAAAATTATACTCCATCCAACCAGTTTTGCAAAATGATTGCAGCGGCTTCCCTATCAATAAGGCCCTTGTCGGATTTTTTCTTTTTTTTACTCAGGTAAGAGGTCTGCGCCATGGCCTGAACGCTGGAATAAGCTTCGTCCTGCGTGTGGATTGGAATGTTCGGAAAGCGCTCTGCAAGGTCCTTCACAAACGCTTCGACGACAACATTCTTGCCATCAGTCCTGCCATCGGGGCGATACGGCATGCCAACGACGAACTCGTCAATTTTGTTGATTTTGACAAGCTGCTCCAGACGCTCAAAAAGGTTCGTGGTGCGCTGGTCTATAGTTTCGCGAGAAAACGCCCAACGCAATTCCGTATCGGCAAAGGCGATACCGACACGATGTTCTCCATAATCAATACCAAGGTAATTCATATTGTGCGAAATGTAGAAAAGATATTAGGGGATAGAATAGACGAGAGAACGGCACTGCGTGCCTACAGACGAGAGGGGTTATTAGGATCTAGGATTTAGTGGCTAGTGATTAGACGAAAGACCGCTTCGCTGGTAGACGAGATGTGTGCAAACGAGTGTCGCGACCAAGCTTGCTTGGGCATGACCGAGTGCCGCCACATCCTATGGCGATGCCATGAAAGACGAAAGAAGATTGTTAAATTCCATTGTT
>JAZLFR010000026.1:0-54799 GCA_045615885.1 Fibrobacteraceae bacterium | reverse complement strand
TGGCGTCGCGGCAGGCGCGTGTGTGTCTCAGTTCTTCGTTTTTTTTCCTGCGGATCTTTCCGCTCCGTCTTTTTTTGAATGTTTCGGTGGCAATGGAGGGAGGGTCATACCCGTTCCCATTCCGAACACGGAAGTCAAGCCCCCCACCGCCGATGGTACTTGCCCTTCGGGGCCGGGAGAGTAGGTCGCCGCCGGATCCACGGGCCCCCGCGCTGACGCGCGGGGTCCCTTCCTCTTTTTTCCCGGGGCCCGCCCGTTTCCAGAATTTCTCGGTACAATTCTTAAACAGAATTACACGAAAATTTGCCTTGATGTAGAGAATGTTTTGAGCAACAGGGGAAATTTTCTAAATTTCAATCGGTTGGTTAGAAATAAAAGGATTTTCCTTTATGAAACGATTGGAATTGGGATTTCTATTCGTTTTGTTTTGCGTTGTTTTTGCGCAGGCAAAATTAGTTTTGCATCTTCAGGCTCCGTACCGCACTTCGGCTGGGCAGGAAGATTTTGTTTATCATGTTCTAGGTTCTGCTGGTGGTAGCTATAATCCGATGTATGGAGATACATCTCCAACGATTATGGATAGCGAAGGTGACGGCTGGTTTGTTTATACCTGGGATAAAGATGTTTCCGATTTCCAGAGCTGGCAGAATTTCAATATTGCTGCAACGCCGAATACGGCAGATCAAAACTTCAATAACAACAATAAGGTTTCGTGGAAGGAATTTGGCGAGCCTTCGGTTTCCAGCATTTTCGGTTCCGATACTGAAGTTTGGATTTATACGGACGCTGTTGATTTTTCCTTTGAAAAATCCTTTGTTGCTCCGGGATCTAAAATCGTTTGGTTTAAAAGCCCATGGGGGAACAAGGCCTTGCCGCAAATGGTTTTTGGCAAGGATTCAATCTTGATGCGTTTTTCTCAAGATGATGTAACTACTTGCGGCTGGTTTTATGGTGCTATTTCTCCTAGCACGATGCAAAAAAATATTTCTAAGGTTGCATCGTTTTCCCGTTACAAAACGCCCTACATGTCTGCAGGTTCTATAGACTTGTCTGCGGCCCTTTCTGGTGCAGGCGATATCTATATCGATGGTACGGCTTCAAAGCTTGCCGTGTCCACAAAGATCGGCTCGTTGGGGACATGCTTTGATTCTACAAGGACTCTCCATGTTTATCATCCTTGGAGAGCCAATACGACTTACAAGGATAGCGCTCTTTATATGTCGGTCGGCAGCAACATTATGAATAATCCGACGCGCATGACTGTCAGCGATTATCCTCGCTGGTGGAAAGTTGACTTTGATAATAAGACTGTAAATAGTTCAAACTGGACTTCCACAGGTTCCTATGGAGCAAAGGTGAATTTCTATCGCAAGCAGAGTGAATGGCCGCAGGTAACATTCTTTGCTTCTGGGGAGGGGAATGACCAACGAGCAAACATTAGTGATTGGTTCCCGCAGGGCATTTACGAAACCTGGATCTATACCAAAGATAATGGAGCTTACGATCTTTTGTTTGCTCCGCTTGAACCTAAGTATGTTCGCTTGAAGAGCCCGTGGGAAAACATGTCCCCGATGATGATATTGCCGAACGATACCATCAAGATGGGACCTTTTTCTTCGGATTCATCGACATGTGGTTGGTATCAGGGAGTTGTCTATAAGCATACGGATGATTGGAAGGTGTATTTTAGACAGGCTTTCGGTATGGAATATGCCGATGCGAAGGGGGTAAAAAGTTCAAATTCCAATATGGTATTGTTCAGTTTGGATTCCCTGATGAAGCTGGGGGACACGGTCTATGTGATGCCTTCGCCGACTTTGACAAGCCCGTTGAAGCTGTATAAGACATTCCCAAATAGTAGAGGTAATTGCCCGCAGTTGACTTTGAATGTCCGTGTGATTGACTGGGCCGGTGAAGGAATTATGCAGAAGGCAAATCCAAGCCAGACCGATTTCAGCATAGATGTGGACTTTGGTGGCATTTATGATGGCAATCCATATACGGAAGCTACATATCTGGATTCTACGGGAACGAAGACGACGAATCAAAAATGTCAAGGTACTGTGAAAGGCATGGTACAGAACTTTTTGGCTACCGATACGATTTTGATGAAGAATGCATCAAAGCCGAGCGGTTTCGATACGATGTTTTACAAGATCCCGACTCGTGTAGATTCTATGCTTTACCCATGGGATAAATGCTCGGCGGCTCATGAAATTGAAAGATGGTTCGTACCAGATACTGTGCAGGGCAATCTTGCGGCAACCTGCTATAAGATTCCGATGACCCTTGATGAAGAAGGTTTCTGGCTTGTTGACATTTCGGAAGATAGTCCGGACGGAGGATTCTTTCCGCTAGATGATTTCAAGTATCTTGACGAAGCCAAGACAGTTTGGAATCCAAAATATGATTCGACCTGCATTCAGGGGAGCTGCCACAACTTCAGTTTCTCCATGAAAGTTGCCGCGCAGTTTCAGTATGTGAAGGGGCAGTATTTTGAGTTCCGCGGTGACGACGATGTTTGGGTATTTATCAACGACCGTCTTGTTGTAGACATCGGTGGCTGCCATAGCCCTGTGGAAGATGGCGTTTACCTGGATACGATTGGCCAGAATGATCCGGACCAGAAACTTGTCGAAGGCAAGACTTATTCGTTCTACATATTCTTCTCGGAGCGCAATGCGACGGGCTCGAATTTCAAGATGCGAACATCCATCAACTTGCAGACTGAAAAGACATACTATTGGGAAGAGCATGTTGACGAAAATGGCGTAAGCTCCGTGGAATTGTTGCAGCGCATGGTTGATAAGAATCAAAGCTGCGATGAAGGTAGCGTGGCTCAGGCGAAAGTGCTGCCTGCAAATTCCGTATTCTTCCTGGTCTTTGCCGATGGAACCATGGATACACTTGCCGCTGGACAAACTTATTACGGCGGTATCAAAATTACGGATGCGGGCTTTGTTCTTGATACGGCGGCAGTGTCTGCGGCTCATGAAAGTGGCGATGGTTTGCCGGCGGGGAACTATACGCTTAGATTCTGCAAAGAAGATCTTTCTGAATGTGATAGCTATACATTTGTTATTACTGTTCCGCAGCCGACAATCGCGTTTGCTGATTCCCTGGGAAGGACTATCAACCCAGATTCTACAAGGCTTGGCGATTTTGCGAATGTGTATTATCCTGTTTGGGTGAAAGTTCTTTATCGAGGTAACAATTGCTATTCCGATATGTGTCTCGTGAATATTTCTTTGGCATCTTCCGATACCCTGCTTAGTTTTTATGATGAAGGTATGCAACGAATCGACAGTACAACTCTAAAGAAAGTCGTCGTTCAAAATGATACACTGGGCATGGCAAAGTTCTATGTTCTTTCCAGTGCACCTGTAGAGGAAACTTCATTTAAGGTATTTAGTACAAATGAAGTAATAGCCAATGAAATTGAATGGAAGAATATCACTTTTGTCAAAGCTCCCGTTCCGCCTCTTAAACTTGCAGAGATGTTTGACCGAAATGGTGATGGAGTGGGTGATAGTTTGTCTGTAATGTACAATGATGTCTTGGAAAGCGAGAAATATGTGCTGGATTCCATTTTATGGCTTTTTGGAGAATCTTCATCAATGCATAAAATTGGACCGAATAGCACCATTTTACAGCATGTAGTGGATTCGACGTTTACGCTAATTGCAGATTCCCTATATTCCTATAAATTTACAGGAAGCATTGGCGAGGTTTATGCTGGAAAATTGATTTCTAATTACAGGTATTTCCAGGAAAATGATTCTACGGGAGTGGTTGATACAATTCCGATGGCTTTGAATGGAGCTATCGTGGATAGAGTGCCGCCAATTATTTCGAAAGCGGTCATTATTCCAAAAACTGAGCAAGTGAGCGTATTGAATGTCTATTTTAGCGAGTCTCTAGATTCCATATCTATGCAGGATACGTCACTTTTGCAACTGAAAGTTTGGTTCGATGGAATTGATGTGACGGATAAGCTGCAGAAACGAGGCACATTTTTTGCATCGAATGGAGCGTCTATGAGCATTAATTTTGTTATGGCTAACAATGGGGCAGTTCCTGCGGTTGGTGATAGCATTCGTTTGACTCCAGGTATAGCCAAGGATTTGAACGGAAATTCTGCCCATGAAAATAATCCATGGGTTCGCTTGGAAGGTGAACAGACCTTGCGAATTGAGCTCCCGGATGTTGTTGATATGCAATCTTCCTTGAAGCGCTTCCCGGGAAGTGATATGAAAGTGTATTCATTTTCAACAGAAACTCCTTTGTCTGTGATTCGGGAAGAAGTTGGTATGCCTGGGTTGCTGATTCGTTATGATATGGGCGAACTTTTGCGTGGTGATACTACGGGGCTCGGGCCGGAAGATCTTCATATTGAATGGGAAAATTTCGTATTTACAAATCTTGGATCCTATTTAAATTCAGATGGCGGTTCCGTATCTTGTACAGACTTGGAATTGTTTGATGGGAATTGCCTGAACAATGCCAAATACATATTTATTGCATGGGATGGCCGTGATGAAAATGGCAGAATTGCCGGTTCTGGAGCCTTTGTCTTTAAATATGATGTGAGCGTCAAGGTAGGCAAAAAAAAGATGAAGGCCAAGGCTTCTACAAAAACTTTTGGAATCCATCGGATTGAATAGTATTATGCAAGTGTCAAAAAAAAGAAGGCGTATTTTTTGCTAGATTTTTGGCTGCAAAATTTAAAAGGGACAACTTATGGCTGAAGTCATGACTTCTGCGCAGGTGCGCGAATCTTTTATCAAGTTCTTTGAATCTAAGGATCATTTGTTTGTACGCAGCTCCCCGGTGGTGCCGCACGATGACCCGACCTTGATGTTCACAAACGCTGGTATGAACCAGTTCAAGGCAATCTTTCTTGGCGATAATCCAAAGGGTTGGAAGCGTGCTTGCAATAGCCAAAAGTGCCTCCGCGTTTCCGGTAAGCATAACGACCTTGACGTGGTGGGTCGCGACAACTACCACCACACTTTCTTCGAAATGCTGGGCAACTGGTCTTTCGGTGACTACTACAAGAAGGAAGCCATCGCCTGGGCTTGGGAACTCTTGACCGAAGTCTGGAAGCTTCCTAAGGAACGCCTTTTTGCAACCGTCTATCAGGACGATGACGAAGCATGGCAGATCTGGAAGGATGTTTCCGGTCTTCCCGATGACCGCATCATGCGTTTTGACGCTCACTCCAACTTCTGGGAAATGGGCGACACCGGTCCTTGCGGCCCCTGCTCCGAAATTCATTACGACCGTGGCGACCTGGCTACCCAGGCTGAAACCTTCAAGGACCCCATTCTGGGCGTGAACGGCGAAAACGACCGCTACATCGAAATTTGGAACAATGTGTTCATGCAGTATGAACGCATTAGCGACGGCTCCCTCATTCCGCTGAAGGCAAAGAACGTCGATACCGGTATGGGTTTCGAACGTATCTGCGCCATCCTTCAGGGCAAGCGCAGCAACTACGACACCGACGTGTTCACCCCGATTATTTCCAAGGTGGCTGAACTCTCTGGTGTTCCTTACACCGATGATGAAAACGGTACTCCGCATCGCGTGATCGCAGACCACATCCGCGCAGTTTCCTTCGCTATTGCCGATGGTGCTCTCCCGAGTAACGAAGGTCGCGGTTACGTGCTCCGTCGTATCCTTCGCCGTGCAAGCCGCTTTGCTCGCCTCCTCGGTCAGAAGGAAGCTTTCATTTACAAGCTGGTCCAGGTTCTTGCTGATACCATGGGCGAGGCATTCCCCGAAATCCGCCAGCGTCAGGCTTTCGTCACCGAAGTCATCAAGAGCGAAGAAGACCGCTTCATCAAGACTCTGGACGCAGGTCTCGAACGTTTCGAAGCCATCGTTGCTGAAATGGGTTCCGCAAAGGTTGTACCGGGCGACAAAGTCTTCGTGCTTTACGATACCTACGGATTCCCGCCGGACCTCACTGGCATCCTCGCCGAAGAAAAGGGCCTCACCATCGATGAAGCCGGCTTCGAAAAGTGCATGGAAGAACAGAAGGAACGTGCCCGCGCCAACATGAAGCAGGGCATCAACACCATGGGTACCGAAGGCTGGACCCAGTACTCCGAAGCTTCCACCAACTTTGTGGGCTATGAACTGTCCGCTTGCGAAACCAAGGTTGTCCGCTACCGCGAAGACAAGGGCGTTCTTTCCATCGTTCTTGAAACTTCCCCGTTCTATGCCGAAATGGGTGGCCAGGTTGGCGACAAGGGCATGCTGGTTTCCAAGGATCTTGAAATCGCCGTGTTCGACACCGTGAAGGTGAACGACACCGCTCTCTGCCGCGGTAAGGTGGTGAAGGGTGAAGCTAACGAACAGACCATGGGTGGCGTGTTCATGGCAACCGTTGATGACGAACGTCGCATGGACATCCGTCGCAACCACTCCGCTACTCACTTGGTTCAGGCCGCTCTCCGCGAAGTGCTGGGCACTCACGTACAGCAGCAGGGTAGCTTGGTGACTCCGGATTCCCTCCGCTTTGACTTTACTCACTTCAATGGCATGACCGCTGAAGAAATTCAGAAGGTCGAAGACATCGTGAACGCAAAGATCATGGAATGCCTGCCGGTTCACACCGACGTCATGGGCGTTGACGAAGCCAAGGCTTCTGGCGCTATGGCTCTCTTCGGCGAAAAGTACGGCGATACCGTACGCGTTGTGAAGATGGGTGCCGCTGGCGAAGAATTCTCCAAGGAACTTTGCGGTGGCTTGCATGTTGTGAATTCCGGTAACATCGGCATGGTGAAGATTGTTTCTGAATCCAGCGTTTCTGCCGGTGTCCGCCGTATCGAAGCCGTTACTGGCCGCGGTGCTATGACTATGCTCCGTGCTGGCGCTCAGATTGTGAACGCTCTCCGTGACCGTCTCCGTTGTAAGGATGCTGAAGTCCTGGATCGTATCCAGCAGTCCTTCGAAAAGACTCAGTCTCTTGAAAAGGCTCTCCAGTCCGTGAAGCTGGAACTGGCTACCATGATTGCTGGCGACGTTCTGAACGGCGGTCTCGACGTTATGGGTGTTATGCTCTATGTTCGCGAATTCGACATGCCGGAAGACAAGTACAAGGAACTCCTTGATGGTATCCAGAACAAGCTGGACAAGGGTGCCGTCGCTGTCATTGCAAACAAGGTAAATGGTGCTGGTTCCATCGCCGTTATCGTGGGCAAGGACGTTCAGGCTAAGGGCATTAAGGCTGGCGATATGGTTCGTGATCTTGCTGCCGCTTGTAACGGTAAGGGCGGTGGCCGTCCGGATCGTGCTCAGGCTGGTACCCGCGAACCGGAAAAGATTGCTGCAGCCATCAAGGATGCCAACAACTGGATCCGTGCTAAACTGGGCTAATTAGGCTTCAGGCCCGAGGCTCGAGTACTTCTCGGGAAAAACAAGGTCTCTGCAATTCTGCAGGGACCTGTTTGTTTGAAATATTGAAATTAATGATTTGTGTGATGCTAAATTTATGATCTTGCAGTAATTAAGCTTGTAAAGCGCAACGGTAGAGTTGGTTTTAAATTACATTTTGACAGTAAATTTACAGAAATCATTTTGGTTGCCAAATGCATGCTTATTTTAGGTAGAATATAAATACTTCGATTCGTATAAAATTACGCAAAATTTCACTTAGGGGCATTATTTGATGGACTTGATTTACCGTGTTGCGGGGCATGTTTTTTCTGTAAGTGCTGAATGTGCCGGAGCCCAGATGCCTTGCGATATGCAGGCTTATGAGCCGTTTGCAGTTGAGGCAAGCGATGTGGACCGTGACGAAAAAGTTTTTTCTTTAGAAATAGTGCAAAATGCTGAACTCATTGCCTTTGCTGAACAGACTCGCCAGGTAGATGAAGGTCAAGAAATTTCGTGTGGGCGTTTGCAAGATGGCAGCTCGATTTTTGAATTTTATTTAGGCGAACGCACCACGGGGCAGCTCGTTTGCTCTGCGGATTTTTGCCATGGCAAAATTTTGCTGAGCGGCTATGCTCAAAAGTTTGCGGTGAACAACGCTTTGATGGTGATGTATGCCTTGGCCACGGCAAATAAGGGAACCCTATTGTTCCATTCGGCTGTAGTAAGCTGCGATGGCTTTGGCTATATGTTCCTAGGCAAGAGCGGTACTGGCAAAAGTACGCATGCGCGCCTGTGGTTAGAGCACATTTCGGGTACGGAACTTTTGAATGATGATAACCCGGTTGTTCGCGTTTTTGACGATGGTGTAAAAGTGTATGGCTCGCCATGGAGTGGAAAGACCCCTTGCTACAAAAACAGGGAATTGCCTCTTGGAGGCATTGTTCTGCTTAGCCAGGCCCCGCATAATGAAATTGCGCGGCTGCATGTTATAGAAGCCTATGGCGCCGTTGTGACTAGCGTTTCTGGAATGCGTTGGAATCGTGAAATTGCTGACGGCCTGCACAATGCAGAAAACGAACTTGTAAAGCGAATTAAAATTTGGCATTTGGAATGCTTGCCCAATGCTGCCGCCGCTGAAATCTGCCATGCACAAATAAAGGTTTGACTTGCTTACTGACGAAAAAATAATTGCTGAAGCTATTAGGCTTGTGAATGACGGCGTTGCCGTTACATTCCCTGTGAACGGTCGCAGCATGCTGCCGTTCATTGTCGGTGGCGAAGAAAGCGTGGTGCTTGAAAAAGTAGGTGGCTTGCAAGTTGGCGATGTTGTACTAGCAGATGTGCAGGGGCGCTATGTGGTTCACCGCATTGTGAAATTGCAGGGCGAAAATGTTTGGCTCATGGGCGACGGCAACTTGGTGCAACAGGAATTTTGCAAAATTGAAAATGTCAAGGCCGTAGCGACGCATGTTGTAAACGCGAAAGGCAAAAGGCGTTCGCTGAATGCGAAATCTCAAAAAAACGCGGCTTGGCTTTGGGCTAGGCTGAAGCCGCTTCGCCGTTGGTTGCTATTATTGTATAGGATAGTAAAGAGGTTTTTATGAAGTTGAAAAGTGGTTTTGTGCTGCGCGATGTGTGTGGCGAACAGGTGATTATGGGCGAGGGCCTTGCAGCCCTTGATTTTGGCCGTCTGCTTAGCTTGAACGAAACTGCAGCGTGGCTCTGGAAAAAGGCTTCTGAAGGTGATTTTTCTATAGAAAGCCTGAGCGTCGCTTTGTGCGAAGAATATGATGTTACTTTGGAACAGGCCAAAACGGATGTTGCAGCCATTGTTGAAGAATGGCGTAAAGTCGGCGTTGTGGAATGAAATATCTAGCTTGCTTTTGGCAGGGTACTGCAAAAATCCGTTGCAATATGCTTGTGCGCGTAATTCTTGGCGTTGCACGCGTTGCTCTCGGTTTGCTAGTAGTATGGCTTAGCAAGTATTTTATCGATGATGTGATTCGTTCCGGTAGCGATGCCGATGTAATGTGGGTAGCTCTGCTCTTGCTGCTTGCCGTTTTTGGCGGTGTTGTGCTTAGACAGGTTTACAGTTATTTGGAAACTGCGGCGAAAATCCGGAAGACGAATGAAATTCGTTTGGATTTGTTTGGCAACCTGTTTAAACGCAGGTTGTATTCTGGCAAGGATTTTCTTTCTGGCGATGTGACTTCTCGCCTGTCAAAAGATATTGAACAGTTTAGCGATACTGTTGCAAGTGTAATCCCGGAAATGATTGTAACGGGAGTGCAGCTTGTTTGCGCATTTTTGCTGTTGCGCTGGTTTGATGCGCGCCTTGCCTGGGTGCTTGTCGCAGTGTCTGCTGTTGCGATGGCATTTGGCAAGCTCGTAGTCCGCAAGCTGCGCAATATGTCGCTTGCCATTCGCGAAAAGGAAAGTCGTATTCAGATGCGCGTTCAAGAGGGAGTGGAACATAATGCTCTTTTGCGTTCGCTTGGTAGCGAAGATTGGATGACCGATGGGCTGGACAATATGCAGCGCCTCTTGAAGGACGATGTGCTCCGCCGAACTCGCTTTACCATAATCGCCCGGCTTGTGATTGGTTCTGCTTTTTCGCTTGGCTACATGCTTGCTTTCGTTTGGGGCGGTGTCGGCCTTCGCAATGGTGTTATCACGTTTGGTGTAATGACTTCCTTTTTACAGCTTGTTATGCAGATCCAGCATCCGATTCTTATGTTGTTGAATTCTGCGCCGCAATTGATTCATGCGACGGCAAGTATAGACAGGCTCGAAGAGCTTCGCGCAGATTCGGCAGAAGTGCAAGATGAAAAAAATCTGCCGGTTTTTGAAAGGGCCGGTGTGCGCATAGACAATGTTTCTTTTGGGTACGATTCTTGCAATAGAAAAATTTTCGACGCATTCAGCAAAGAGTTCGCTCCTTCTAGCAAGACTGCCATTATGGGTGAAACCGGGATTGGCAAAACGACGCTATTCAGAATGTTGCTTGGGCTTGTAAAGCCGGAAACAGGAACTCTTAAAATTTATTCTGAAGACAATGAATTTGAAATCAGTTCCCAGGTTCGCAAGAATTTTGTTTTTGTTCCGCAGGGGAACTCCCTGTTGAGTGGAACGATTCGCTTTAACTTGCAACTTGCAAAACCAGATGCTAGCGATGGTGAACTTTTGCAAACTTTGCACATTGCCTGTGCGGATTTTGTAAATGACTTGCCGCAAGGCTTGGATACAGAACTTGGCGAACGGGGAACCCGTTTGAGTGAAGGCCAGGCTCAGCGCATCGCCATTGCCCGTGGCCTTTTAAGGCCTGGTTCCGTGCTGTTGCTCGATGAAATCAGTTCTTCCCTTGACGAGGCTACGGAACGAGAATTGTTCTGCAGAATTTTTGCCGCGTTCCCGAAAAAGACGATGCTTTTCATTACGCACCGTAGCGGAGTCTGTGAACTTTGCGACGATGTGTTGCGACTAGATTAAAAATTGATTGAAGTGCAATTTTTCAGCACTCAAATTTAAACCGGCAATCTGTTTTTCCAGTTCCTGGGCTGCGGCAATTTGCTGCCTTGCAAATTGGGCGGTGCGAATGTCGCTTGCATAGATAATGCGATGCTGAACAGTCTTCATGAATTTTTCTACGCGCTTGATGTTTGTCTGAGAGCTACTGTCGCAATAGCTTGCTACCATGCGCTCGAAGATATAGTCTTCCGCCGTTGCGGACAAATGAACCATGTCGCTATCGTAAAAACGGTAGTCGCGAAGCTCGTCCATAACAATTTCGTAGCTGGGAAAATAGTTCGCTTTTGCTTCGTTTACGGCAAGGTGCAGCGTTGATTTGGAAAGGTTGTTTTCGTGCGCTCCGTCGCTTAAATGACGCAGTGGAGAAACGGTGAAAACAATTTGCATGTTTGCATTGAGTTTGTGGAGCGCAGCAATTGTTTTTTGCAACCCTTCTGTTGCCTCTGCAACGGAAATCAACTTGCGCGTAAATAGGTTTGCATTTTGCCTGTGGCAGTTGCACACGACGCTTTCAGTTTCTTTAAGGTAATATGCAAATGCTGTGCCGAGCGTAATGAACATGATGTCTGCGCTCTTCAAAAAATCGTGGGCGTTTGAAATGGCTTTGTTTAAATTGTTGATGCACTCTGTGCGGGCATCTTCGCCATAAACGGAAAGGGAACTGTGTGCGTCGTAGCTGTTCCATTTGCCGTCGCCAAAGAAAACATCCTGCTCGGTGTACACTTTGCTGCTTGCTATGTTTTGTGCCAGTGTGCAAATGGAAAGTGGGTTGTAGATTGTTCCAAATGGGTTTACTAGAGTGCGAAATTTGCGGTCGGTAAAGTGTTTTGAAATGTTTTCTGCAAAACAGGAGCCAATGAACGCCAGTTTTTTGCTGTAATCAATCTTGAAATCAGAAACGGGAATGTCAATCTTGGTAAAAAGTTCCATATTCCACAAAAATAAAATAGTAGTTTCCTATATTTAAATTATCTGAAAGTTTTATAAGGCAATATCATGAAAATCGGAAAAACTGAAGCTCGTTTGAATGCAGAAATCGAAAAACGCGGTGCGCTTTTCGCCGTGTTGCTCGATCCGGATACTTCTGACGATGAAGCCCTGCTCAAGTCTGGTGTGCTTGCACAGGAAAACGGCGCCGACATCATTCTTGTAGGCGGCTCCTTCATGGGCAACTTCAGTTTGCCACGCCAGGTGGCAGCTCTCAAGAGCAAGGTTGATTTGCCTGTGATTTTGTTCCCGGGCGGTGCTAGCCAGGTTGTTCCCGGCTTTGACGCCATGCTCTTTATGACCCTCGTGAGCGGTCGTAATCCGAGCTACCTGATTGAAGAACAGGTGCGTGGCGGTGCGCTTGTGCGTGCCTTGAACATGGAGGCAATTCCGACTGCCTACCAGCTCATTAACAGTGGCAAGCGCACGACAGTGGAATACGTAAGCAATACGACTCCGATTCCTGCCGACAAGCCAAAGCTCAGCATGGTGCATTCCATTGCTTCTGAACTTATGGGCATGCGTTATGTTTATTTGGAAGCTGGCAGCGGAGCCGAGAACCCGGTGCCGGTGGAACACATTGCCTATACGCGCAAGGCTACCGAACTCACCATCATCACCGGCGGTGGCATTCGTGACCCGCAGACGGCTGCAGTGCGTGTGGCTGCCGGTGCAAACATCATAGTGACCGGAACCCTTTGGGAAAAGGTGCAGGATGCTGGTCTCCTGAAGGAATTTGCCTCTGCCATTCACGTGAAAGGGTAGAATGTTTTTTCAGAGAACAGAAGACAGAAGATAGTAGTTAGTAGGAAGTAGGAAGATAGGAATCAGTGACAGGAGTCAGAAATTGTAACTTACAATGTCATGGCGTGCAAAGCGCGGCCATCCAGGGCGATGTTCTGGATCACTTCGCGTTGCTCGTGATGACAAGTAAGAATACAGGAGTCAGGAGTCGGGAGTCAGAAAAGAGAAACTAGAACGCGCCCGAAGCGAGCAAAGCGTATGCTTGCATAAACATTTTGCGAGCGAGTAGCCTCTATGGCGAAGCCATGAACGCGCCCGAAGCTAGTAACTAATAACTAACGACTAATAACTAATTCAGCCGACAACACTGGAACTCAACATTTCACTAATCACTAGATTCTAAATCGTCTTGCTGAATACGCCTTCGGTCTTCTTGTTCTGTACAAGTGGGTCGAGCTTTGCTGCAAGGTAGCGAATTACCAATCGACCAAATTCCGTGGCGACGATTTCGTCAGATGCAACTTTTTGCAGAAGGCCTTCGCTTTCGAGTGCGCACAGACGGTCCCAGCCTTCGCCAATGACTGCAAGCTCTTCTGCAGTGGCTTTTAAACGGTTGTTACACATTAGGCGTTCAATTGTATTCCTTAAAATGCGTTCGCTTGCGCTCAGTTCATGGCAACGGATTTCCGTCATTTCGCAAGCTTCAATACGCTTGATGTATTCGCTTGCCACGTGAATGTTTTGCAGGTAGGCGTTGTCGAACTGCGAAATGGCGCTGGAGCCGAAGGCATATACCTGGCCTGTCGTTTCGCGAGTGCAGTAGCCCTGAAAGTTGCGGTGCAAGGCTCCATTTTGCGTTGCTATGGCGAGGCTGTCGGTTGGCTTTACAAAGTGGTCCATGCCGACTTCAATGTAACCTGCCGCCTTGAACGTTTCGCGAGCCTTCAGGAAGAAGGTCATCTTGGTTCGTGCATCAGGAATGGTGTATTCTTCCAGACGCTTCTGTTCCGGGCGCATCCAGGGCACGTGCGCGTAGCTAAAGAGCGCGACGCGGTCCGGGGTTGCGTCTATCGCGCGTTCTATGCTGCTGAAAAAGCTTTTTTCCGTTTGGCCCGGCAAGCCGTAAACAAGGTCCAGGTTCAGACCGTGGAATCCAAGTTCGCGCGACAGCGCAAGCAGTTCTTTTACGGGCAGAAGCGATGGGTCTCGGCCGATGATCTGCAATGTTTCTGGGTTGAAGTCCTGAATTCCGTAGCTTGCGCGGTTAAAGCCGAAACTTGCAAGCTTGCGGAGCATTTCTTCGGTGAGCGTTGCCGGGTTTATTTCGATGGCAAGTTCTGCATGTTCTGCAAATTCAAAATTGTCGTGCAGTTTGGCTAGCAGCTTTTCGAGTTCTTCGAGGGGAACGCTTGTCGGCGTGCCTCCGCCAAAATGAACTTGCGTTACCTTTCGATCCTTGTTTATCCAGGCAAGTTTCTGGTCCATTTCTTTGTGGACTGCTGCAAAGTAGGAATTGCGGAATGATTCGTCGTGCAAAGTTTCTGACGTGCAACCGCAAAACAGGCAGCGCTTAACGCAGAATGGAACATGAAAGTAGAAACTCAAGTTTTGCGGATTGAGCGCGTTGGATTCCTTCCAGAGTCGTTCCGTTTCTTGTGCTGATGTTGCCGGGCGAAAAAGATTTGCCGGCGGGTAGCTCGTATAGCGCGGCGCGTTTGTGTTGTAGCGTAAGAGCGAATCAATCATATTGAAAATATAGATTATAAACAAAATTCTATATTGCATTGCATGAAGTTCTTGCTCTCGATTTTAGCTTTTGTTTTGTGGGCTTGCACCATTTCTGAATATGATGGCACATCTTCCAATGCGAGCGGCTATGATGATTACGGTTATGACTATGATTATGACTATGGTGACGATTATGGTTATGAAAATAATTGCTGTTCTTCGCTGCAGCATGAATCTTCTTCTTCGGTAATTAAATACTCTTTTTCTGGATTTTCCAGTTCCTCTAAAACTGTTTTTGAAACGAAGTCTTTCACGGATTCCCGAAATAACCGTTCATACGCCTATGTGACAATCGGTACGCAAATTTGGATGGCCGAGAATTTGAACTATGCGAACGACGACAGCTATTGCTATAGAGATGACGCTTCGTATTGTGCAGAATATGGAAGAATGTATTCTTTTGAAAGTGCTCAAAAAGCATGCCCTTCGGGTTGGCATTTGCCAAGTTACAATGAATGGGCCGAGTTGAACAATTACATTGTGACGAAGGGCTATAGAGTCAGCAAGGCTCTTCGCAGTACATCTTGGTACGGGGACGATACTTTTGGCTTTGCAGCATTGCCTGGCGGCTATTGTTATTACCCGACTTATATGGATGTCGGCTATTTGACTAGCTTTTGGTCTTCTACAAAGGAGTCAAGCCTTTATGGATATGCTTTTGAAATTACAAATTCCAGCATAGGGCTTTCAACGAATTATCATGATTTTAGAAATTATGTGCGTTGCGTAAAGGACTAGCTATTGTCTATTGGTGTTGAAACTTCTTTTTTTTGTAAATTTCGTAATATGTTCAAGAATTTGAAATTTCTAATTGCTTTTGTTGCGCTTGTCGCAAATTTTTCGTTTGCTCTCGATACGCTTGAAGTCTATGCGTTCCTCGTTGAATTCAAGGAGGAGACGAAAGACAATTCGTTGACGACCGGAACCGGCCTTTTCAATACATGTGAAACGAAGAAAGGTGATTACAGCCTTGACCCTTGCAAAAATCGCGGCACGCATTCCTATTGGGATCGCCATTTTGAATTTGCAAAGGCCTACTACGAGGCTGCAAGTAACGGCAAACAGACTATTTCTTGGCGCATTTTCCCGGAAGAAGGCGAAACAGCCTATAAGCTTGACAAGGGAATTATCGATTACAACCGCACTGCAAAGCGCAAAGATGAAAAAGTTGCTGAATATGATGAAGCTCGCAGCCGCGATTACATGACGTTCATCTACGACGCAGTAACCAAGGCTAATTCTTCCGACGACTCTCCGTTCAAACCGAAACTTTCTGCAAACCCAAATACAAAGCGCGCCTACATGATCATTCATGCTGGTGCAAGCCGCCTGGTGGATGGCGGTTCCCTCGGCACGAATGGGGCCAACACTCCGGGTGATTTTATCGATGTTTATGTTAGTCCGGATTACTGGGTGTACTTGCCGAAAGATTCCGTGGCAAAGGATACCTCGAAAATTGATTCCATTGCAGGGCTCCCGCTTGCGAACGCGGCTATTGACACGCTCAAGGAAATCATGGTGGTTAGCGAAACTGCCAGCCAGGATGGCTTGAACTGGGGTGTGAACGGCATCATCGTGAACCAGATCGGCCGTTCGCTCGGCATGCCGAATACCTACGATGTTGTGCAGGGAATTTCTCGACTCGGCTATTTTGATGTGATGGATTTTGCCGGCTACAACGCTGGCAATGGCTTTTTTCCGGTGCTTCCTTCTGCCTGGCTGCGAGCCTACATGGGTTGGGCGAACGTAAAGACGGTTTCTCCGAAGGCCGGTTCCAAGATTACTGTGGATGTGAGTGCCGCAGGCAGCGGCAAAGGCGATGAAATCATCAAGGTGCCGCTCAGCGCAAACGAATATTTGCTCATTGAAAACCGTGAACGCACTGTCAATAAGGATGGCGAAATTGATGTCGTCGTGATTAGCGATATGGGCGATTCCAGCGTCTATACGATTCCGGTAGATAGCCTTTCTACAATTTTTGAAGATTCCATCATGGTGAAGGGCAAGTTGCAGCCGAACAAGAAAAAGGCCAAGGGCATTGTTCTTTCTACGAGTTCCTTTGATGCTGCGCTCCCGGCAAGCGGCATTGTCGTTTGGAAAATTAATGAATGGTACTTGAAGGAAACTTTGCAGTACGGCATTTCAAACTTCTGGGGTGGCGATACTTTGCGCGATCACCAGTACGGTATAGGCCTTGTGGAAGCAGATGGCATTTTGACTGTTGGCAAGACCTTCAAGAATGCGCTCGGCCAGGATGCGTTCGATTACGGTTCCGGCGCGGACTTGCTCCCTCACGTGCGTTTTGCAAAAGACAAGAAGTTTGATACCGTCTATTCTATCAAACCGAGCGGCTACGGCAATACGGCCACTCTGCAAGGTGGCTATACGGGTATTCGCGTGACTGCAGCCATTGCAAAGGACGCCCGCATAGAAAAGACTCCAAATGCGTTCATGGGAGATAGCGTCAAGAACTTTGCTTCGCCGGTAATCCAGGTGACAATCGACTTTGAAGATTTGACATTGCCAGGTAGTGAATTCCCGAAGGCAGTCGGTTTGGATGTCCCTGCTAGCGCAGCCGCTTTGCTTGATTACCCGTCAGGCAGCGTTCGCGAAGGCGAAAAGCTGCTTGTGTTTGCTGGTGTTGATGGTACGCTGCAGGCAATGTCAGCCATGGGTGATAATGTGATGGATTCCGATACGAGCGTAACGCAAAAGATTGTCGCTAACAAGGATTCCTCTGCAGAGGTAAAGCTTTACCGCCTGGGCAAGGCTAATGGCGCCTTGCTTGGCCTTGCCGCTCATGGGGAAAGCGTGTTTACGCTTCACGAAAAGACATTCGTTCGCACCGATTTGATTGCTTCGCTAGATTATGTAGAGGGCAAGCAGACCGCTGTAAAGGTTGCAGACCCCATCGCGGGCCCGATGATTATCGATTCTCTTGCCTGGATTCTTACAAAGACTTCCATGGAAGCGTACAATGTCTTTGGCAAGTTTGAAAAGAACACTTCTGTGGATTTCAATCTGCCGGAAGGTTATGCAGACAATGAATTGAATTCTTTTGCGAAGTGTGGCGAAGGTAAGTTCGCCGTTGTGCTGGATAATGCCAACTTCATTTATGTTTCCAAGAATGCATCTTCAATGGCTATGCGCTTGAAGAAATTGCCGATTGCAGCAAAGGGGCTTGAACCGGTAAAAGGCCAGAAGTTCAACGTGGTCTGCTCTGACTTTGACCGAGACGGAGAAAACGAAGCCTTTGTGCTAGGCAGTCGCGGCTATGGCGCTTTCGTAAAGCTCGGCGATACCTTGAAAGTTATCGATGCTCCTCGCCAGTACAAGCGTGGCGGTGCAGGTGACGGTTTGAATTACCATGAACTTTCTGCCCCTGCCGTTGGCGACATCAATGACGATGGTTTCCCGGAAGCAGTGTTCCTTGGTCATAACAAGGTTTATGCAGTGGATTACAAGGGCATTCCTGTGGCTGGGTTCCCGATTACGATTTCGAAGGGCGCCCCAGAATATAAGTTTGGTGCAGGTCCTCTTGTTGTCGATTTGACTGGTGATGAAATTCCTGAAATCATTGTTCCTGCCAATGGCGGCTTGCTTTATGCCTACAAAGGCAATGGAAAAAATGTCGGTGGGTATTTCCCGATGCAGACCGGCACGTTTGAATATGGCGACACGGTAAAGCCAATGTCCGTATTTGTTGGCGACGCAGTCGATTCCCTTGCTGGCCTTGAACTTTATGCATTCCATCGTAACAATGTTTCCGGTTTCCGTTTGCCAAAGGCAAAGACCGCAGCTCTCAAGGCAAGCTGGGCTCTCCCGGGCAACGGCAACGAACGTACAAATTATTTTGATGCGACACTCTTGAAAGATGTCAAGATCACTGCCGACAAGGCTGAACTTACCGATTTCTACATGTATCCAAACCCGGTTCGTGGCGGTATCGCAAAATCTCGCTTCACAATCGGTGCGAATGCAAAATATGCAGAACTTGAAGTGTATGGCGTCACCGGCCTTTGCCTGCTCAAATTGAAAATGGATGCGCCGAAGAAGGGCGTAAACCAGTGGGACGCGATAGACTTGTCTAAACTCGGGTTCAATGTGTATAGCGTCCGCTTGCGTGTGAAATTTGAAAATGGTGAAACAAAGCAGAAGTTCTACCGTATTGGTGTAATCCAGTAATTTTGGAGGCATGGATGCTTGGCGGCTTGAAAAAAATTGCGTTTGCAGTTACGTCTTTTTCGCTTGCTTTTTGCGTTGGCTGTTCAGATTCTTCGAATAGCGCGATAGTCGATGTCGATGACAATGACTATGGCAGCAGCAGTTCCCGAAAAAAGGTGTCTTCCAGTAGCGTCGAAATTTCGAGTTCTTCCATTGCCTCTGATACATCGACCGTAGATTCCACTGCTGATTACGACTTCGTTAAAATTCCCGCACAGACTTTTATGCGCATAAATACGGAAGTTACCGTCTCTGCGTTTGAAATGCTTTCGACAGAAGTGACGCAAGGCATGTATTCAGAATTTTTGGAACTGCCGGAACAAAAAATGTACGATGCAAATTTGCCTGTCGCAAATGTTACATGGTACGATGCCGTGCGCTTTTGCAATGCCGCTTCAAAAAAAATGGGGCTGGATACCGCATACTCCTATTCAGCGGTTGGCGCAAAAGGAGTGCTGCTTGACCTTGCTGAAAATTTGAGCGTAAAGTCCATCCGTTTGCCGACGGAGGCTGAATGGGAAGTTGCCGCAAGAGCCGGAACGACGACAAAATTTTATTGGGGGACAATGGAAGCCAAGGACTATGCAAATTATTTGGCGACGGGTTCTTCCCAGGCGGAGGCTGTGGCTTCCCTTTTGCCCAATGCCTACGGATTGTACGATATGTCGGGAAATGTGGCTGAATGGGTCAATGACTGGTATTCGGCATACTTGGACGAAAAAAAATTGGATAATCCGACCGGCCCCAAAGATGGCGTGACACGCGTGCATCGTGGTGGCTCCTACGCAAGTTCAACAAAGGAACTTGCAAGTGGCGAGCGCGCGTATGCGGACCCTGCAGTTTCTTCTCCATATAGAGGCTTTAGGATGGTTCGCAGATAACCGTTTGTCGGAAAATTTTGCAAAATCATAAATTAGGTAGACTTTTTAAACTAGATTACGAGAACATGAAAATGACCTTGAACAAAAAACTTATTGGAATTTGTGCTATAGCGCTTGCTTTTGCAGCCTGCGATTCTTCTACCGAAGAACAGAAGTTGCCGGATTTGCCGAAGATTGAAGTCCCGAAAACTATTGCTGGCGAATATGTTGGCCGCGTTCCTCCGGAAGATGCAAAGGCTCGTCAAATTCGTGTTACCCTCGATTCTACCGGTGTGGGTGTTGTTACGGAAAACATTTTGCGCGATACCGTAGAAGTTAAGGTTGATACGATTGCCTACGAAAATTCGGGAGAAGTTCTTTCTTTTAAGTTCAAGGGAAAAGTTTGGAATTTCAAAAAGAATGGAGACTTTGGCTATGTGTTCCTGAATCCGCAGGGGGAACCGTATCTTGATGCTGCAGGCAGCAATTTTGCTCTCCTTCGCATGCTGAAAACTCCGGAGAAAAAGTAATGAAGGTTAAAACTCTTATAGTCGATGATGAACCGCTAGCGAGAATGCGCATGCAGTCCATGCTTGCCAAGTTCAACGAAGACATTGAAATCGTTGGCGAAGCCGGTTCCGCCATGGAGGCTGTGGAACAGATTAAGGCGTTGCACCCGGATCTCGTTTTTTTGGATATCCAGATGCCTGACAATGATGCGTTCGGCATGCTGCAAGAGGTGGAAGACGAAGACTTTGCCATAGTCTTTACGACCGCATACGACGAATACGCCCTTCGATCCTTTGAATTCGATGTTATAGACTATTTGCTGAAACCCATTGCGGATGATCGCCTTGAAAAAACAATCGAGAAGGTCCGCAACTACTTTCCCGATGAACAGCCCCAATTGCCTGCTGATTTTTCTCTTGAAAAGCTTGCAAAAATCATGGCAGCTGGCCACAAGCAGTACTTGCAGCGCATTCAGGTGAAAATTGGCGATCGCATTCTGCTTGTGAATGTAGACGAGATTGTTCGCTTCAAAAGTGAAGACAAGTATACCGTAATCTATACGACGAATTCCCAATACATTATAGATACGCCGCTTGTGGATCTGGAAGAGTCTTTGGACCCGCAGCAGTTCGTGCGCGTGCATCGTGCCCATTTGGTGGCCATCGACTACATTGCTGAAATCCAGCGCATTGACGCAGGGCGCATTTGTGTGGTGCTTCGCGACAAGGCTAGAACCAACATAGCCGTAAGCCGCAACTTTGTGAAGCGCGTCAGGGAATTGTAGAATCTAGGATCTAGGGGCTAGGATTTAGTGATTGGTGGAATGTTAGTTTCCAGTGTTGTCGGCTGTAGGCTGACGACAGTCGACTGAGTTGGTTATTAGTTGTTAGTTCCTAGCTTCCGTCTTATGTCTTCCTTCTGTCCTCTGTTCTCTTTCATGGCTTCGCCATAGATGGTTGAGGCTATCGCCTACAACCTACTCACTCGGGCAATGAAAATAAACAAGTTTATTTTCGCTGCCCTCGTTTCGGGCGGATACATGACTTCGTCATAGATGCTGCTCGCTCGCAAAATGTTTATGCTAGCATACGCTTTGCTCGCTTCGGGCGCATTCTCATTCGCCAAGTGAATTTGAGCAAGCTCAATTCGTTTGGCTCATTTCGGGCGCGTTCTGCCGGTAGCCTACTTAATTCTTTCTAAAATGACGAGGGCGCGCTGTTGCGTGCTGTTTGGAATTTTATAGTAGTGCGCTGCTTCGAGTTTGTAGCCGTAGCGTTCCGGCACGAGAGTCGCAAGTTCGTCGCGCACGGCGGGGCCTTTCATGAAGTAGGCCTTGCCGCCAACTTTCAAGCTGTGCTCCAGGCGCAGCAAGGTTTTTTCTATCAATTCAAAAGCTCGGCTGATTGCACCGTCCACAGGAATATTCATACTGTGGCTAGTTACCTTGTGCCCAAAAACATCAATACCCTGCAAACCGAGTTTTTCGATGACCATGTTCAAAAAGTTCACTCGGTTCGGGCGTGGCTCGCAAAGAGTCAAGTGAATGTATGGGTTCACAATTTTTAAGGGCATGCCCGGGAATCCAGCTCCGCTTCCAATGTCAATCATGCGGTGTGGCCACTCTTCCACATAGGCGTTGATGAGCGTGCAGTCAGCATAGTGGCGTTCGACCATGGTTTCAAAGGCGTTCAATCGTGTTAAATCCTGGTCACCGTTGTTTTCGCGAATAAGCGTGTGGTACTGCCACAAAAGCTTGAGCGTGTCTTCTTCAAGTTCAACTCCGTGGTAACGAAGCAGCTTTTTCATGCCGTCGATGTTCGGTGTTACGCGTTTGCCACCGAAGGTCGGGAATTCTGTGCGAGGCGGTTTTCTTGAATGGTCGTTTTTGTTCCAGGAATTCATGAATGAAAAAGTAGAAAAAATTTTACAAAAATTTAGTTCCAAAAAAACGAAAAAAAGCGTTTTATAGAATAGTGGTTAGGATCTAGGATTTAGGGGTTAAGGAATGTTGATTTCCAATGTTAGACGAAAGACGAGAGACTAGAGACGAGAGAAATGTTGATTTCCAGTGTTTTAGGGTATAGGGTTCAGGGAATAGGGTCTAGTTAATTATGAATTCAGAATTCTCTTCCTACTTCCCACTTTCTACTATTCTCTGTCCTCTGCCGACAGCCGACTGACTACCAATTTCTGATTCCTGACTCCTGTCCTCTGTATTCTGTTCTCCATCTTCCTATTTCAAAAGGAATTTTATGAAATTGGTAAAAACGCTTTTGATTTGTTTTGCGTTTGCGCATGTTGCTCGTGCAGAGATTTCGGTGGAACAGGTTTACTGGTGGTGGGACGATGGCTTGATTGAATACAATGAAACCACGGATCTGCTTGAACTTTTGGAACATGATGACGAGGAGGGCGCCTGCATTTATGCAGAGGCCCTCGGCCTGGAACGGTGCTCTCTCAAGAGGGGCAAAAACAGTGCGCGCAAAAGGGTAGCTGCAAAAAAAGTGCCTAAAAATTGGGATGGCAGCCTGCGCTACCGTGAATCCAGGGATGCCGACGATGCTATCCTTTTGCGGCATCTCGATGCTAAATTCCGCTATGACGCGTTTGCGTTCCGTGGCTCATTTGCTGGCGAGGACCTTGCGAAAAAATCTTGGCAGATTGCATACAGGCGCGATGGCTACGAGGCTATTTTAGGGGAGCTGCGCTACACGGATTTGCAAATGCAGTTCCCCATGGAAGTTCGGGAAGGGACGTGGCTTTCGTATCGTGGATATGTATCGCATTTTGGATATGCGCTCTTTACGGATTCTGCCGTGGCTGCCATGGCGGGGCTTGATTTTGCCGAGGTCTCGCTTTCTGCGTGGGCATTTGACGATGCTCGGAACAGGGCGTTTGTGTTTGAAGCGGCCGGTTCGAATTTTGAACTTGGCGCATGGTATGCTCTAGGCATGGAAAGTCCGCTCTACAGGGCTGCGCTAGATTATAAAAACAGGGGAACCATGGATTTTGACTGGAACATGCTTTTGTATGCGCATTCCGATTTCGCACTTGCGTTTCCGTTAAAGTTGCCTGCATCTGTGCGCAAGAGCCGCTATCACCTTTCGCAGACACAGAAGTTTTCTTTTGCGGGGCATTACAGCGTTACGCTTGTGGAGCGCCTACAGGTGCCGCTTGACACGGGAAAGACCGTGCCGAACGTTTCCGTGGCCTTTAGAAAGAGCGGGGGCATGTTCAGGACGCTTGCGGGCGTGGCTTGCCGCGACGCGGCTTCTGCCCGCGGGAATGTGCAGTGTGGCCGGCCCCAGTTGCGGGCAGAAGCTGCTTTCGCTTTGCAGCGGGCGTTGCTCTATTCCAAGTTCCGGCTGCAAAGCGAAAGTGCGGCGAGTCTAAAGCACTCGCCGCGCGTCGCCCTCGGCGCAAGGTACACTGCCAAAGAAAAAACGTTTTTGCGCACGGAATTCGTGATCCCCGAAGGGGGTGCTTCCGAAAGAAATCCCTACAAGCTTTCTGAGGAAGCTGGCATAAATACGGCAAATGCAGGCATTTCGCTTCGTTTTATACAAAAGAAGAGTCCGCGTGAACGTTTTACGCCGGAGCGCGCGGGCCTCACTCTCCAAGTCAAATTTTAGATAGCCTCTAAAATTCCATTTTGAAAAAACAAAGGGCCTGCAGTGAAACGTTAGTTGATTTATTCTTTGCCTAGAATGAGATGTTAAGAATTAGGCGCGATGATTCAAGAATTTGCCCAGCCCATCACCTTGATGCACCGGGCTTTTTTGTAACGACGAAGCCGTTTTACTTATAAAACATAATCCAAGCGGCATTTTATAAGCAAAATACGCCTGTATTTTCACATTTTCAAGAGTTTTGACCACAAAATTGCTTATAAAAACAAAATTCAACGGGGATTTATAAGCGAAAAAAGCAATTTATTCGTAAAAAATGGCTTGTTTTTACTTATAAAAACAAATCAAAAGCGTTTTTTATAAGCATTATTGACCCGGCAAGCTGATGAAATGAAACAAAAGACCGGAAATCCGCTTATAAAAAGCGATTTCAATAAGAATTTATAAGCGTTTTTCTGCTTATGCGACAAAAAGGAGCAGGAATGCCATGCAAGCTCTTCTTTTTCGCCCTGTTTGGACCACAAAAAAGCAAATTTTTCCCATGAAAGAAAAATTTGCTAAAACGCCTTTAACAACAAAGGGTTACGATGAAACTAGGTACCTGAATGTCATATAGGCAGATGTTTGTTAAATTTTGGTTACGATAATTCTCGCCTCAAAAATTATGCCTCTGAAATGAGCCTCTTTATACTCGGCATTTTTTTTTGAGGAATTCTCAATTTGTATATTTATCGTCGTAAAAATTTGCTCTTTTGGAGATTTTGTGAAGAAAAAACTTTTTGGATTTTGCCTTGCTTTGCTTGCAGTTTCTTTTGCTGCATGCAGTTTAGACAATGACGGTGAAGCCGAAGCTTTGGCTGCATGGCTTTCGGATCAGGGAATGCAGGATAGCTATGCGGTAAAAACCCTTGAAATATCCTCGGTTCCTGTTGTTTCCGCAGAAGCTTTTCATGATGATGCCCCGTCGCCTGCCTATACCTATGGAGCTTTTGGCGCTTCGATGGGCAAAACCAGGGACCTTTATTTTGATTTTGCCTTTAACTTTACAAAGGGCAACAAGAGGTTTATCGGCACATTCCAGCGTGATTCCGCGGCCTATATGTACCTGCGCCTATTCCCGTTAAGATATTTTTACGAACAATTGGCGGATTCGCTCCCGCTAACGGAAGATCTTGAATTGGAAGTGTCCTGGAAATTGGATCTGGTTGCCAAAAATTCCCAGCTGGATAGCATTGTGGGTATTGCAGATAGCGTGTGGTACGAAGAAATCGCAAGTTGGACTCCAGTGCAGTCTTTTGACACTACGTATTCCTGGAATTTCTCGGGCGATTCGCTGCCTGTATTTTTGGTATTGCCGGATACATTTACCACTGCCCTGCAGGATACAACGATTCATGGCGGTCGTCTCCAAATGCGCCTTTCTGCGCCGAACGCTTCCAGGGCCTATCGTTTTTATGGTAACGGCTTCTATGCCTATACACCGACGCTCCGCATGGTTACGGGCGATTCTGCCTACAATTTGAACCCGTTCCGTTCGGCAATGACCGCAATTGGCGAACCGGAATCTTCAACTATGCTTTACGGCGGTTCCAGGGATTCCTTGATTGTTGAGTTTGATGGATCTAAAATTATGGAGGCTCTTGCCGAATTCTATGGGGATGAATTCCCGTTGACAAGCGGCAACGGCATGGATGTGCGCCAGGCGGTTGTGCTCGCCCAATTCTCTGTGGCAAAGGACGATTCCCAGGGCGAATCGGAACTCGGCCTGCCGATACAGGCTGTGGCATCTTCATTTTACAATGCCTATGCAAAAGATTCTTCGGAAAGGCGAATTACCGAGTCTTACAAGCTGGACAACGAAACTATCAAGGCGACTGGCCACCCAAATTTGATTTTTTATGATAAGTCGGATTCCTTGACGATTCAGGTGACTTACGGAATGCGAGATTTCATAAATAGGGGCTCTGAAATTGAAAACCTGAAGGTCATGCTTCGTCTTGGCTATCCAGTTTTGGCTCCGCAGGATACCGTTTATGGAGATTACATTACGACCAAGGGCGATACAGTATTCTTCTTCATGAATTACTTCGACTATGCGAAGTACGATTTCGCATCTGCCTTTGCAAATGGTGTAAATATGAAGCTGTGGTTGCTTTCTAAGCGTGGGGAGGAGGAATAATGAAAAAGTTTTTTGCATTGCTTTCTCTGCTTGTCGCGACTTCGTTTGCTGGCTCCATGATTGGGCTTGACGCTCTAGGAAAGGAAGATCTGGTCGGGGCGACCGGGGCTGTTGCTGGGCATGGCTTTGCGGGTGGCGCAAAGACGGGCGATGGCGTCGTCATGATAAATCCGTCCAACCTTGCGTTTGAAGAAAAAGTTTCTTTTTCTGTTACGTTGGATTATGAATTGACGGAAGCGGACAAAAGCGACCTTCACTATGCCAATAGTTCCCTGAATATTCCGTCTTTTTACTTGTCGTTCCCGTTGGGAGATTTTGGCGCCTTTGCCCTGGGCGTTTCTCAGCATTATTCTTCCAATTTGGATATCAAGTCTTCTGACGACAAAATTGCCCAGGATATGCATTTGGAATATGCCGGCAGTGTTTTTGAGTTTGTTCCCATCTACGCTATTCGAGTGCCGTTCTTTAGGCAGCTCTCCCTGGGCGGTGCGATGCATATAGTTTCTGGTAGCAACAGACGCACCTTGACTCTTGGTCCGGATAATTCTGGCATTGCCGCTGCCGATGCCTGGGCTACGAACAGTTCAAAAATTTCAGATGTCGTCGAAGGCTCCTGGTCTACGGAAAGTGTTGGATACTATACGCTTTCTGGAATGTACCGCGGGCGTTTGGCTAGCATGTATTTTTCTATGACTACGCCGTACACCATGGTGAATGAATTGTCTTACGATCTGCGTTTTTCCCAGCGAGATACATTGGTCGGATTTGAAGATAAGCGTAAAATCGAAATCCCGATGACGCTTGCTACAGGCATTGACTATCGCTTGGCTCAAGTGCACCATGTTATGCTTGATGTCATGGTTCGCCCGTGGGACAAGGATATTGACAACATCGCAGGTTCCTGGAGCATTCCAGAAAAGACTGCCACGCAGGGTGAACTTTTTGCCGCCATCGGCTACCAGCGTGACGGCAGTAAAATGTTTTACGATAAATACTTGAAGCGAATGCAATATCGCATTGGTGCCTGGTACCGAGATTGGTACATTAAGGATGTCTACGAATTCGGTGGCTCCCTTGGCCTAGGCCTTCCGCTCGGCGCTCGCGGCACAATGATCGACGTTGCATTCCTCGGTGGAATGAGGGAAACCGGTTCCACGGGTGAATGGGAAGAAAAGTTCTTTGGAGTGCGCGCTACATTGAAGGGCGTTGGCTCCTGGGGCAATTCCCGCCCAAGCCGTTAACTTAAGGAGAAGAGAAAATGGCAACAACAAAAAAGACTACAAAGCCGGCTGCGGCAAAGGCTGAAAAGGCAGTGAAGGCCGCAAAGCCTGTCGCTGAAAAAAAGGAAGCCAAGGTTGCAAAGAAGGCTTCTGCAAAGTCTGAAAAGACTGAAGTCGTGAAGGCTGTGGCCCCGAAGGCTGCTGACGAAAAGAAGGTTACTGCAAAGGCTGTTAAGGCCGCTGCAAAGCCAGCCACGGAAAAAACTGAAAAGGCTGTGAAGGCTACTGCAAAGAAGTCCGCTGCAAAGCCAGCCGAAAAGGTTGTAGAAAAGGCAGCTGTTAAAGAAACTGCAAAGGCTCCCAAGGCAGAAACTGCCGCAAAGGCCTCTGCTGCAAAGAAGGGCGCAAAGCTCGAAGTGGAAAACGACAAGATTGCCCATTCCTTCAACCCGGAATACCTTGTGCTCATGCAGAAGGATCCGAACTGGATGCATGTGTTCTGGGAAGTTTCCGAAGAACGCGTGAAGGCTGCTGCAAAGGGCAAGGCAAAGCTTGTGCTCCGTCTGTTCGATGTCTCTAGCGACTTGACAGTCCGCAAGAGCAAGCAGAAGCGTTTCCGCGATGTCGTTGTTCCGGCAGATGCCCGCAGCTGGTATGTAGAAACCTCCGAAGCAAAGGCAAACGTTGCTGTGCTCGGTACTGTTTCCGGCAACAAGTTCACACCGATCGTTGAATCTGAACCGGTCGTTACATTTGACAAGAACGCTGCTGCCCCTGCTGCAGACGATGCCTTTGTGAAGGCTTCCCTCGGCGGTGCCACGCTTGGCAATTTCATGAGCTCCGGCTTCTCTAGCCAGACAGCAAATTCCTGGCTTGAATCGCTCCGCCTCGGCAGTTCTTCTGAATCCTTCTTCTCTGGCGCCCTCTCCAGTGCAGCTCTTGCACAGGGCGGCAATGCAGACATCATGACTGCAAAGGATTCCGTGAACTATGGCAAGGATTTCTTCCTTTGGGTCAAGACACGCTTGATCGTTTACGGTGGCACCCGCCCGGATGCTCACTTGCAGGTGCGTGGCCAACCGTTCCCGCTCAACCCGGATGGCACCTTCAGCTTTGAAGAAGACCTCCCGGATTGCACAAAGATCATTCCGGTTTTCGCTACCGACAAGGACGGCGACTTCCCGACAACAATCGTCCCAATCGTTGTAAAGCGCACTGAGTAAATGAATAATGAAAAATGAATAATGAAAAATTTTAAAGCATAGCGAGCTTTGCTCGCCTTGCGGAAGAAAGAAATTTTTCCGAAACAGTCATTGTTCATTATTAATAGTTAATTATTAATTGCTATAAGTATGGCTCCTGGCAAAATCCTTTTCTTGCTGCATGCGCATTTGCCTTTTGTGCGTCATCCGGAATATAAGCGGTTCTTTGAAGAGAACTGGCTGTTTGAAGCTATTTCCGAGACTTACTTGCCGCTTGTGCAGGCTATGCGCCGTGCCCTTGAAAAGGGCTTGCCCGGTACGCTCAACTTGAGCGTGTCTCCACCCCTTATTGAAATGCTTTCCGATGAACATCTCATCGGTAAGTTTTCAGTGCATTTAAGGAAGCAGCTCGAACTTGCTGAACGCGAAGTTGCTCGCTTTACTGAAGGCCCGCAAGCCACGCTCGCAAAGTTCTATCTGGAGCGCCAGAAGTCCTTGATCGACACTTGGGAAAATCGTTGCAAAAAGAACATTCTCAAGGAATTCCTCTCGCTCGAAAAGGCGGGCAAGCTGAATCTGCTTACCTGCGTCGGAACGCATCCGTTTTTGCCTGCGTACCAGAGCGACCCCGCTTCCATTCGCGACCAGCTCGACATTACCATCAAGTGCTTTGAACGGGCATTCGGCAGAAAGCCGCTTGGTGTCTGGATTCCTGAATGCGGCTATTTCCCGCATTTGGATTCCTACCTTGCCGAGTTTGGCATCAAGTACTTTTTTCTGGAAACGCATGGCGTGCTGCTTGCTTCGCCTCCGCCAAAGTATGGTGTGTTCACGCCGCTCAAGACGACCGCCGGCTGCTATTGCATGGGCCGTGAACAGGCTAGTTCCATGGAAGTCTGGAGCCGCAGAACCGGTTATCCGGGCCACCCGGAGTATCGCGAATTTTTCCGCGACATAGCTCATGAGCGTGAACGCGATTACCTTGGCGACTATTTCTTTGCTGGCGAAAATCCGATTGATACGGGTTTCAAGTATTACCGCATTACGGGCGAAGAGAACAAGCAGTTTTACCGCCCGTGGAATGCGATGCAGCTTGCGCATGACCACGCGCGCATCTTCATGTTGAACCGCGAAGCTACCATCTCTGACTTGCTGCCTAAAATGGAAGGCAACAAGGCTGCGCTCCTTTGCCCCTATGATGCGGAACTCTTTGGCCACTGGTGGTTTGAAGGCCCGTACTTCTTGGAGGCATTGCTTGAACGCGCCGCTGCGTCTTCCGTCCTTGAATTTGCCGGTGCCGATTCCGTGATGCTGAATTCCGCCGACCCGGAAGTTCACGCCCCTGCATTTTCGTCTTGGGGCGAAGGCGGCTTTGGCGGCGTTTGGATCAACTCCGAAACGGAACAGTACTACCCGGAATCATACCGCATTCGCGCAATGATTGAAATGCTCTCTGCAAAAAAGATCAAGTTCCCGCGACTGCGCCGCATCATCAAGCAGATGAAGCGCGAACTCATGCTCTTCCAGGCTTCGGACTGGGCGTTCATGATCCACAACCATTCTGCCGAAGAATATGCCCGCCGCAGGCTTTCTGACCATTACCAGAATGCCTGCGCGCTCTTCAAGCTTGCGAACTCCAAGTCCAAGGACCTGTCGCTTCTTGAACGTTTAGAAAAATCGAACAACATCTTCAGCTGGATGTGATTTGAACATCCGATTTCACCATGCGTATTGTAGCCTGTGCCGTGATTGAGCATGAGGGCAAGCTCTTGCTTTGCCGTCGGGGTTTTGGGGTGTTCCCGTTTCAATGGGAACTTCCGGGCCGGGAACTGGAGCCCGAAGAAACTCTAGAAGATGCCCTTGAAGAACATCTGTTCCGCGAACTCGGGGTAAATGTCGAAATCGGCAAAATCCTCTACAGTTTTTCAGCAAAAGTTGGCGGCGAAGAAGTCCTGTTTTATGCCATGAAGGCTAAAATTTTGGGTGGAAAGTTTTCGCTTGGCATGTATTTTGACGCCTCGCTAGCCCTTTTGAGTAAACAGTTTGCCTGGAATTTGAACTTTTTTACCCGAAAAATCCTAATAAATGTGATTTAAATGAATTGTTTTTGAGAATGTCGTCTTTTTGTCCGAAAAAAACTTTTTTTAAGTTTGCTTTGCCCTAAATTTTAATTAAATTCTAGCTAGCTTTTTAACCAAGGAGTTTAAAATGAAAAAAGCTCTCATCGCACTTTCCTGCGCTGCAGCAATCGCTTTCACAGGTTGCTATGGCAAGAACGCTGCTTTCAACAAGCTTCATGACTGGAACGGTACCCTCGGTGACAAGTGGATCAACTCCGTTGTTCACTTCGTATTGATGGTTATTCCGGTTTACCAGATCTGCCTCGGCCTTGTTGATGGTCTCGTCCTCAACACTGTTGAATTCTGGACCGGTTCTAACCCGCTTGCTGCTGGCGATACCTACTACCAGCAGGACGAACAGGGCAACCAGGTTGCTGCTGTTAAGAATGCAGACGGTTCTATGTCCGTTGAACTCACCGACGCTCAGGGTAACAAGGCTAACCTCACCCTCCAGCGCGATGAAAACGTTGTTCGCGCCCTTGACGCAGAAGGCAACGTTGTTGCTCAGTACGACGTGAAGTAATTCCATAACTTCGTTATAGGTTACTATCGAAAAGGCTCCGCTCTTTAGAGCGGAGCCTTTTTGCTTTTACGCAAACTGTTTTTACTTTGCGTATTTGCGAACGTGCTTGGAGGCGTTCCTGTTGAGTTTTTCGCCACGAACGTTAAAGAACTTTTCGTAGTTCCCTGCCTGCAGGTTTCTTGGCGTTGCACGGATAGTTTCCGTGTCTTCGGTAATAGAAGCCGTAAGGGCTGGGAGGCTGAGCGTGTAGTTTGCAAGTGCAGCTTCGTCGCCGACCAGGCTGTAGCCAGTGATTTTCACTTTTTTGTCTTTGCCGATTACTTCGTTTTCAAAGGTTGCGATGCCAATGCCTGCTAGCTGAACATCATCATCTTCGCAGACGCCCTCTAGCTTTGGTTCACCCTTGATTGTCGCTTTCGCCGTGCCGTCGTATGTTTTGTTTTCGATAGAGATGCCAGTGATTTTCAAGGTCTCTGGAATTACCGGAACATTCAATGTCGCTCCCACGAACAGGTAGCCATGCTGGTCGACGCTATACAGGCCGCTGGCATCGATCGTGGCCGTGCTTACGATGTTGTCTCCGCTGGTTCCCGTGGTTACGTTTGCTCTTGCAGAACCGCCGACGGAACCTTCCTCGATGTCTGGAGTAAACTTGAGTTTCCAATCGGAAGAAATTTTTTTGCTGCAGTAGCTGACGGCAAGGCCTTCGGCAGAAACAGTAACCTTGGTGAGGAATGCCCGCAAGAGCGGTAAGGATTGCTCGTCATAGATGATCCAGGCGTCGTTGAACGTCCAGTCGGAGAAGGAACTCTTCTTTTTCATGATGCCTTTCTGGTAGTCATAGGCGGCAAATGCCTTGCCACCTTCTGCTGCGGTGCCTTCCCTGACAAGGTCCGTCTTTGCGATGTTTACCGGGAAGAACGAGGCATAGCAATTTTTTACAACGCCTTCGTTTGTTCCGGCAATGCCTGCGAAGGATACTTCAAAAGTAAAAGAAGTAAATTCGTAGGTGTTGATTGCGTAGCTCTTTGAAACCGTGCCGTAGTTGTAACCCACGATGCCGCCGATGTTGTCGCCACCATGCACGGTGCCGTTGAAGTAGGAATCTTCGATGGTGCCGCTAAAGCTTGCTGCAAGGCCTCCCGCATTGCCTGTGGCCGCATCGAGTGCGACTACACCGGTTGCATATACGTTGCTGAGCTTGCCTTCGCCATCGAACGCTACAAAGGCCCCTGCGCCCAATGCTGTTGCATTCGATTTTACATCTTCAAGGCCGAGGCTGTCGACAAGGCCGTCCATTTGGTAGAACATGCCGGAGGTCTGGAAGTACGGTTTGAATGCGAGCTTCTTGATGACGTGGCCTGCGCCGTGGAATTCGCCGGTAAAAGGAGTCGTGGCATCGCCGATTGCCGGGAACGGATCGCTGGAAGCTTCAATGTCCTTTACGAGGCGGTATTTTGCGTCGAGGGCGCAGTCGCCAGTACCGACTTTTTGCAGGTCACTAAAGGACTGCACTAAATATTCGTCGCTTGCGTTCTTTTCGAGACCGCATGCAGCGTAGGCACCGATGGCCAAAATGCCAAGCAACGGAAGAAAAGTCTTTTTCATGGTTACTCCTTTGTTTTCTGTAAAGAGGTTTTGTGTTCTGGGCGCGTTTTGCGCTCCTCTATATAGAAACGCTTTTTTACCTCTATTTAGGCAGAAAAATTTTCACAAAAATAACATTTTACAAAGTTTACAATGTGCGTGGAAAAGTCTTCTGTCCTCTGTACTCTGTATTCTGTCTTCTATCTATTGTCAATTTGCAAAGTTATATGTATTTTTTAGCGCAAAAGCGCTACGAGGCGCAAAAGAAGGTTAATATGCAGATTGATTTGAATAACGTGGATTGGAAGACTCTTCCGTTTGGTTACTCCGATACCGATTACAATGTTCGTTGCTACTACCGCAATGGGGAATGGGGCAAGATCGAAGTCTCCTCCGACAAGAACATCAGCATCCACATGGCAGCAACTTGCTTGCACTACGGTCAGGAAGGTTTCGAAGGCCTCAAGGCTTACACCGGCAAGGATGGCAAGGTCCGTCTGTTCCGCGTGGACGAAAACGCAAAGCGCATGCAGAGCACTGCAAACCGCGTCCTCATGGCTGTTCCGCCTATCGAACTTTTCCGCGAAATGGCTCACCTTGTAACTAAGCTCAATGCACGCTTTGTTCCGCCGTATGGCCATGGCGCAACCCTTTACATCCGCCCGCTCCTCATCGGTACTGGCGCTGAAGTTGGTGTGAAGCCTTCTGACGAATACCTGTTCATGATGTTCGTCTGCCCGGTTGGCCCCTACTTCAAGGACGGCTTCAAGCCCGTTGACATGATGATCAGCCGTAACTACGACCGCGCCGCTCCTCAGGGTACCGGTACTGTGAAGGTTGGCGGTAACTACGCAGCTTCCCTCCAGTCTCTCGCTGAAGCTAAGAAGCTTGGCTACTCCAGCACCATCTATCTGGATGCCAAGGAAAAGAAGTACATCGACGAATGCGGTCCGGCAAACTTCTTCGGTATCAAAGGCAAGTCCTACATTACCCCGAAGTCCGAATCCATCTTGCCGTCTATCACCAACAAGAGCTTGCAGCAGCTGGCCGAATACCTGGGCTACACTGTTGAAAAGCGTCCGGTGGCTTTCGAAGAACTGGCTGAATTCTCTGAAACTGCAGAATGCGGTACCGCAGCTGTGATCACCCCGATCAAGAAGATTGTGGACCCTGTTGCCGGCAAGGAATTCACCTACGGCGATGGCAAGAATCCGGGCCCCGTCTGCACCGAACTCTTCACCAAGTACACTGCTATCCAGTTCGGTGAAGCAGAAGACCCGTTCGGCTGGACTGAAGTGGTTGACCTGTAGTAGAGACTAGAATTTAGAGATTAGAAACTAGTTTTGGCTTTAATCAAAAACGCTCGCGAATAAAATTCTGCGAGCGTTTTTTTTTTGCGCCGAAGGCGCGCAACTAAATCTGGTTTCATGACTTTGTCATAGAGACTGTTCGCTTGTAGAATGTTTGTGCAAGCGAACCTCTCGTCTTTCGTCTGTAGGCACGTAGTGCCGTTCTAAAACCTAGTATGCTCCGTCGCCCTTGAACACGACCTTGAACGTCTTTGCGATAAGGCCAATGTCTTGGCGCAAGCTTGTTTTGCGAACATACTGGTTGTCTAGGCGCATCCAGTCTTCGAAGCTGATGTTGGAACGGCCGGAAACCTGCCAAATGCAGGTGAGGCCCGGCGTTACAGACAAGCGCATGTTGTGCCACGGTGCGTAGGTGATTGTTTCGGACGGGAGTGGTGGGCGCGGGCCCACGATGCTCATGTCGCCCTTCAGAATGTTGATGAGCTGCGGGAGTTCGTCGAGGCTGAACTTGCGCAGCACGCGGCCCAGCGGATAGATGCGCGGGTCGTTCTTCATCTTGAAGGTCGGGCCGGAAGTTTCGTTGAACTTCATCAGTTCCTTCTTGCGTTCTTCGGCATCTACGTACATGCTGCGGAATTTGTACATGGTGAACAGCTTGCCGTTCTTGCCGACGCGGGTCTGCTTGAAGATGATCGGGCCCTTCGGGTCGCTGAGCTTGACCGCGAGTGCGCAGAACAGGAGCACTGGCGACAGGCAGATGAGCGCAAGGGATACGCAGGAAACATCGATGAGACGCTTCATGAAAGTGCGGTAGGCACGGCCGGCGGTCTTTGGGAGAACGTCGTCGGCATAGTACAAGCGGGAGAGCTTGAAGAAGGGGAGTGCGTTCTTGTTGAACTCCTCGATGTCCTTGTCTTCGTTTGCAGTTTCTGCTTCTGGCGTGCCGGTGTGTACGAAAGCTTCGAAAATCGGGCGCTTCGGGTGGAAGCGGAGCACGTCCATGAGCTGAGCCTTGTACAAAGTGCGCAAAATTTCTTTCTGGATTTTTGCGAGGTCTTCGATGCCTGTGTTCAACAGGATCAGGCCGAGGCCGCCGTCAGAAAGGAACCCGAGAACATCGATGAACTTGAGTTCTGCGAGCAGGGAAAGTACGCTGAGCTTCCAGGAGCGGATCGCCATGTCGTTCTTTTTCCAGTCGCTGAAAATTTCAAACTGGTGGACGTAGATTTTAATCAAGGTAAAGGGGCGGCTATTGCGGTTTGTGCGCAAGAACTCCTCTTTCAGGCGATGCTGAAAAAGGTCTACCGGATAAATGAAATGCTTGAAATCCGGCGAAGCAAGAATTTCTTCCAAATTACCTTGTGGTGAAAAATCTTCCATGCACAGAAAGATAGTTTAAAATTATCTTTGATTGCAATGTTTATGGAAGAAAAATCTACTATAAGGGCGCTTCTTGCCGCTGCTGTTGAAAAACGTGCTGGAATTGCAGAAAATAGCAATGCCTACCGAGTTGTGAACGGCGCGGGGGACTCTTTGCCGGGGGTGACGCTCGACCGTTTTAATGAACACTACCAGATCCAGTATTTTGGCCATGAATTGCTAGGTCGCGAAGCGGAACTTGTAGAGGCCGTCAGGGAACTTTGTGCTCCGGCCTATTTGGCCGTGAAGTACCGCCTGGAGGCGGCTGGCAAGGCGCTCGAACACCCGGAAATCAAGGTGGTTCTGGGGTCGGATTCGGCTACGATTGTGCAGGAAGGCAACTGTTTTTTCAAGGTAGACCTGGCAGACACTGTGAATCCGGGGCTGTTTTTGGACATGCGTGATGTCCGAATGGATGTGGAACGCCGTTGCGGCGCAAAAAACGGCGCTGTTTTGCTCAACTTGTTCAGTTATACATGCAGCTTTGGCGTGCATGCCCGTGTTGGCGGCGCAGAAAAGGCGGTGAATGCCGACATTAGCGGCAAAATTCTTGAAAAAGGCCGTGAAAACTATGCCTTGAACGGCCTGGAATGCAAACCTGGCGAGTTTTTTAAGGGAAACGCCTTTGAATATTTGGCTTGGGCAAAGAAAAAAGGTCTCTTTTTTGACGGAATTGTGCTTGATCCGCCGAGTTTCGCAAGATTCAAGGGATTTTCTTTCAATGTCCGCAACGATTTTTCGAAACTTGTGCTCGGGGCGGCTGAAGTTCTTGCCCCAGGTGGCTTTTTGATGGCAAGTTCCAACTACAGCGGCTTTGAACTGCGCTCGTTCGGGCAGAATGTGCTTGCTACGGTAAAGACCGTGTTCCCGAAGGCAAAGCTTGCGTGGACGCGCTCGCAAGGGGCGGACTTCCCCGGGAGCGGATCGACCAAGGATAGCTGCCTATGTGCGGCGATGATTGAAGTCTAAAAAAAACAGCCCGGTTGTAAACCGGGCTGTTTGCTTTGCTGTTGATTGAGTTCTAGTTTCCGTTCTTTACGCCGCAAACCATGCTTGGTGTAGCCAAAATGGTGTACTTTGCACCAGGGCTGCAGTTGCTTATGTAATACGGATCCATTTTTTGGTCGTTAACTGTAAATTTCATCATTTCTGAATTTACATTGATTGATGGTCTGCAAGCCCAGCTACAAGGAGAAGACACAGTGGTCGGTATCTGTACGATTGTTGGAACACCATCTGGTACGGTGTTTTCTTCTGTTGCTGCTAGGCTGTTGATGTCTCCCGTAAATACAGGCAAGACGAGGTCAACTGCATCTGGATCAAGGACAGTAACGCCTTGGCAATTGTACTTGGCAACGGAGTTGTCTTCGTTAGAAATTGCAACAGTTGCGGTCACAGTTTCTTTGTGAAGCTTCGGTGCAGTCATGGATCCTTCGACTCCCGTGCCAGAGACGCTTGCATTTGTGCTGGACCAGCTGTAGCCTGTGATTTTTGCTTCGGAAGTGGCTTTTACAGTCCAGGTAATAGTTTCACCAACATTGACTGTTGATTTATCTGGTTCGCAGGATTCAACTGTAATAGGAATGCCCTGTACGAGCAGTTCCTCGCATTCAATGGTGTTGCCGTCTACTGTTAGCGAGGCGCTGTAGGAACCTGCTTTTTCATAACGGACATTTACTTCTTTGAGACCGTTACCCTGGACTGCTTCCTGGGAAGCACCAGAGAACTTCCAGACGAAAGGTGCCAAGATTTCTTGAAAGACATTGCTTTCCCCATTCCTGTAGAATGCCCAGGTTGCAAGTTCGCCCTTGTTGATGTCGCCCTCCGGAGCGCATGTGCCGGTCACATCCTTTTTTGCTTCGTTCAAGGCTTCTTCGGAGCTGGTCGTTTCTGTGGTCTGCTGCTTTTTGGAGGAGCTTGACTGGTCTGCAACTGGGCCGCTTTCGATGGAAGAGGATGATGTCTGGGTGTCGCCAGTATCGTCTCCGTCTTCTCCGCCAGTGGAGGCGCTGGAACTAGCGACACTACTGGTGCCACTGCCGTTATCGCTGCTGGAACTTGCAGAATCGTCGCCACAGGCGGCAAGGCCAAATGCCAGGCAGGCTGCAGATAAAAGAGCCGAGCTCTTTAAAAACATTGAAACGTTCATACCACACCTAATGAGGAATTTCTAACCACAGATAATATAAGAAAAATTCGGTTCATTTTAAAATTTCAACTAGACTATGTCGAAAAAGTCTTGTTTTGTAAAGTAAAATTTTCAAAGCTGATGCGGTAATGGAACTTTTCTTTTTTTTAAGACCAAAAGAGCTATTTTTATTCTGGTGGTTAGATATGTTAAAATAGGAGGCTCTGTGCCGTACTTATTTGTTTTGTTGTTGACTCTTCTTTCGACAGTGTTTGCTGTGGAACAGGAACAGGCTACACCTTACGATTTGATTCGTCCGGTATTTCCTAGGGTTTGGGATACAATTCCAAGCGATGCAGGTGGTACTGTAGAAAGCTTTAGCAGCTTTGTGCCAAATAAGAGCAAAAGAAACCCAGTGCCCAAAGTTGGCTCCATGCCGAAGGATTACGTAGCCAATGGCTTTGTCCCGGATACGTTGAATCAGGCGTTCCTTGATGCTCGTAACCTTAGAATTGGCCGTATCCGTGTTAACCAGGCCGGCTACTTGACTGAAGATGCCTACAAGCACTTCTATTATGTGTCTAAGGACTCCAAGTGCGGTGATACATATTCCGTAGTCGACTTGAACGATAATGAAGTGGCTAAAGATGGAAAATTCACTTCTACAGGTCACACTACTGAATCTTCCTGGAAAATTGTAGCCGCAACAGACGCTGCAACCAATAACCAGAACCGTTATACGGCTTCCGCAGTTGGCCCTTCCGGTACTGTCTGCGAAGGCTTTCTTTCTGAAATGAGCTTGCCGACTGACCAGCGCTTGCGTATCAAGGTCGGCAAGGAATATTCCTCTACCTTCATTATCAGTGACCGCGTTTATTCCATGGTGCGAGATGCTACAATCAAGTTCTATGGCATTAACCGTTCTGGCAATTCTGAATCCTGGTTCCATAAGCCTAGCCATACCAAGGATGGTGGCGGATCTTTCGTGAATGGACAGGGGGAAGGATCCGGTGTTACTGGTTTTACAGCCAAGGAAGGCGCCTTGCAGGGTGGCTGGTATGACTGCGGTGACCATCTGAAGGAATCCCAGACCCAGGCCTACGCATTCATGGTGCTTGCCGTGATGGCGGCAAGCAACCCGGACCGCGATGACGATAATTACGCCTATAACCATGGTGAAACCGTAAATACAGATGGTGTCCCGGACATTTTGCGTGAAGCAAAGCATGGTGCTGACTTCTTCCTTAGAGCCTTTGCCTTTGCCGATGGCGTTGTTGACAACATGGCTGTTTCTGTCGGTAACTTTGGCGCTGACCATGGCTGGTGGGGCCGCCCAGAAAACCAGGATGCTTTGCCAACTACAGTGACTGGCCGCGGAGGCCCGCATGAACGTGACATCCGTCTTGGTGAACTTGGTTCCAACATTTCTGGTCAGATTGCCGCTGGTCTTGCTATCCTTAGCAAGGATTATGCAACATACGACAAGGACTTTGCAGACTCCTGCCTCATGGTGGCAGAAAAGATGTATGACTTTGCAAAGAACCTCAAGCTCAAGGAAAAAAGCCTTGGACCGGGAACTTACGATGGTGGCAAAAAGTATGTGTTCAATACTAAGGCTGATGGCTGGTCAAGTGCTGCTTACAATGGTAACAACGAATCCCACGATGACCTGGCTATAGCTGCCGTTGCGCTCCATTACGCCACCTATGAAAAGACCGGCAAGATGGATTACTTGAATGATGCCGTGGAAGATAAGGAAATCGGTGTAACGCAAGAAGCCACTTTTGGTTTCTTCCCGGGCGGCTGGATGGCCTGGAGCCGAGACGGCATGCGCAAGTCCAGCAAAAATACCAGCTGGGCTAACGCCTATACCTATACGCTCTATGGCTTTTACAAGCTTTTGCTTAAGGACGAAGAAACTGCAGCTAAGTTTGGCATTACCAAGGAAAAGCGTCTTGAGTATGCAGAAGATGTTGCCTACACGCTTGCTACAAACTTGGGTAACATGGCTTCTACCGGTTCCAACTCCATCACGCTCCCAGGCTTATACAATGACCCGGTCATGACTTACGGCGACCTCTGGTACAACATGCAGACGGACCAGACCTGGATCTACAACCGTTACCAGGCTGGCAACATCTTTGAAGTCTTTGCATACGCCGACGTGACCAAGGATTTGGAGGGCGTGAAACTCCCTGGTAAGGGTGTTCGTCAGTGGCATTCTAAAGAAATGAAGCAACTCGGCATTAACCAGTTGAACTACATGCTTGGCATGAACCCGTGGGATGTGTCTTACCTGCTTGGTGTTGGCGACAAGAACGATGCCCACCCGCATCACCGTGCCGCAAACCCGGAAGGCAAGAACGTTCCTGGTGCAGCCTATAAGTATAGTCCTCCTGTTGGCGCTTTGTATGGCGGTATCACACCGAGTGCTTCCGGCGCAAACGACATGGCTCCGGATGGCCGTAGCTGGGAAGACTACCACAAGGCAGAAACTTGCGTTGACGGTACTGCTATGTTCCTTGCCGCAGGTGCCCTTGCAGTCAAGGAAGAAGATCGCAACCGAGCTCCATCGCAGATTAATGTTGAAATCCGCTATGCTGGCTTTGATTCCGCAATCGTGAACATTAACCAAGATGTTCGCGGTACAGTAATGATTCTTGCTAGCACCAATGAAACTGGTCCGTTTACAGACATGTATGTGGATTCCGTTCCGGGTGTTAAGCATACAATCACCATGAAGCCGCTCCAGAACGGTACAACCTACTACTTCAAGGTTGTGGCAATCAACTCCCGCAGCGAAAAGTACACTACGAAGTGGCTTGTCGATAGCACAAGCACTCCGTTCAATTTTACAACTCTTGCTTCTGCGGCACCTGACGCAGATATCCAGAATGTAAAGATCTGTAACCTGAGTGCAGACAGTGCCGAAGTGATGTGGTACACTCCGAACGGCCAGTATGAATCCAAGGTCTACTGGGATACGGTCCTTACCACATACGACAAGATGGCTAACAATACCGGAGATACCAACGCCGATGTTTCTGGAATTCCGACAAGCTTCCATTACGTAAAGTTCGGTGGCCTCAAGGAAAAGACAACCTATTACTATTGCGTAGAAAGCAATGGCTCCAGACGCTGCGTAGATGACAAGGGCCAGCCGCTCAAGTTCAAGACTCCGGTGACTCAATACGACTTTGAAATTCGCGCCTACCAGTATGAATTCGGCGGCATGGACTTCTTGGACTTGAACTTGATCAATAAGGAAGAACGCGCCTTTGATAGCCTTACGCTTCGCCTTTATGTAACTGCAAAGGAATCTGAAATTTTGCCGGTTCCTGGCGTGAACAACCAGCCGGGTTCCTGCCCGCTCCTTGTAGACGAAGATATTTGCCAGGCATACGATGAAGCTGGCTTTAACAAGCCTTGCGAAAATGACCGTGAAATCCGTGACTTGCTCCGTGGTGCAACTCCGGTAAAGCTTGAAGATACCTATAACGCAAGCACTGGTACCTATGGCTGGTACTTGCCGGTTCCGCTTGGCTCTACAACGATCAAGTCTTCTTCCCGTATGCGTATCGACTTCGGTTTCTCTTACGGTATTTACCAGAACGGCAACTGCGAAACACTTCGTTCCCCGGCATCAAAGCGCATGACTTCTACTACGGGTGACTGGAGCTGGGCCGCTCACACAGCCGGCAATTCCAGTGCAGAACGTGTTGACTATGAAGGCATGCCGGTTTTGGACAAGGACTTTGGCGATGGCGATCTCGCTCCGATCGACCCGTACATTGCGGTTTACCGCAAGGACGAATTCGTTTGGGGCTATAGCCCGTCTTACTCCGAAATGACAACCAAGCGTGCAAAGTACGAAATGACCGTAACGCTTGACAAGCCGTTCAATGTTTCTAACGGTTCCTACATTCGGATCGACTCTACCAAGAGCACGATGATGGTTACTGGTACAGCCCTCATTACAGAAGGCGGCTTTGTGACATCTATCTGGGTAAATGGTACTGCACTTTCCAAGGAACAGGTTGCAAGCGCCGCGATTTACAACTACGATACTCAAAAGTACGACTTGAATATTCCTGTAAAGCTTGGCATTGGTACAAACAAGGTCGACGTTACGATTTTTGCCGGCCCGGACCCGGAATGTGAAGCTTGCCAGGAAAACGGTGGCTGCGCATTCGTGAACCGCAGCTACTTTGTCCAGTTCAGCAAGGGTGACCGTACCGCAGGTATCTTGACCCTTACAAAGGAAGACGGCTCTGCAGTTTCTAGCCCGGCCCCTACCGATGGCTCCTTGAAGTTCTACATCAATGTGAAGGACAAGGACAATCGCGATAGCAAGACGATTTCTGCCCTTCTCGTGAATTCCCGTACCAAGGATACCTTGAAGGTAACGCTCAACCGTGTCAATGAAGTAACCGGTGAATTTAGAAGCGACCTGATCAATGGTGTTGGTGAAAAGGATCCGTCGTTCCCGAAGATCAGCTTCATGGGCGGCGATACGGTCAAGGTTATCTACATTGATGCTGAAGATGAAGAAGATATTGCAACACAGTCGTTCTACGCTGACCCGACACACCCGATTCCTTCGGAAGTTCTTGTGCTTGGCGACGATTGCGAAGGTGTTCCTGAAAAAATTTCTGCAGCCTTTAGCAGCGTGTTCAGCAAGAAGATTACCTTGGATAGCGCGGTTGTTTCTTTTGATGAAACTGAAGGCATGTCAACCAAGTCCTATTCGCTGCAGCCGGTTGGCGGGCAGGTCGTTGATGGCTCCGATGTTGAATTTGACATTACTTCCATCAAGCTTGCTAGTGCAGCTCCAACGGGTAGCATCGAATTCTTTATGACCGAAAACGGAATTTTGACTTCTGAAACAGCCGTTTTGAAGGATGGCATCGCTCCGGCCCTCAAGCAGATTCTGCTTCTTGAAAATTCTGAACCACGCTCTGAACAGGATACTGTAAAGCTCGTGTTCACGGAACCGGTTTCGATCCCGTCCATGACGGAATGGCCGCTTGGCAATGTTGGCGATGGATCTAAAGAAATTAAACAGGATGGCATTGTCGTGAAGAATGTATATACGACAGACAATGGCACGAGCTGGATCTATGTGATTGAAGGCAATACCGATGGCGAGATCGTGAAGGGCAAGAACGATGACCATGCCGGTTACAAGGCTGAAATCAAGTATGGATTCAAGGTTGCTGACTATGGTTTCAATGAAGTTGCCACTTGCAAGCCGGTTGAAATCATTGAAGCCGTCCGTGCAATTCATATCGCTAACTCCGTTATTTCCGATAAGGAAGGCGATGGCCAGCCGGATCAGATTGTATTGAACTTTGTTTCCTTGATGGATGAAAAGCATACTCCGGATAGCTTGCTTGTGTATTGGGGCAATCCTGCTCAGTACCATGCGTTCCAGATGCCTAAAAATGGCTGGAATTTTGAGGTGAAGAACGGAGATACGACCAAGACTCCGGTTATCCAGAAATCGGATTCGTCTTTTAAAATTACAGATCGATCCTACTGGGATTTCAAGACCGAAAACGTAGTTGTTCAAGTGCAAAAGGATTCCCTTGACGAAGACGGAAATACGGTGGAATACTGGGTTGCTGAAAATCAGGTGAAACGCTATGATAGTGTCAAGGTGGAAGTCATTGATACAGTATGGACCTATGATTTGGATACCTTGGATGAATGGATCGAAACCATTGCTACCTATTCTAGCTTGACTTTGGATATTGATAAAGGTGTGTTCAAGGGCTTGACCGTTGGACCGCGCCAGGATCATAGGGGTGTTGTAATTCAGGGCGGTAGCTTCTTTGATGCTGATACCTCGTTCCCGGCTGACGATTGCCCGCCGATTCTTGTTGACGCGGTATGGCGCTCTGAAATGATCGGCTCCATTGATTTGAACTACTTGGATATTACAGCGTCTGAACCTTTGGGCACGGATTCTACCAAGGACTACTACGTGGAGCGCCTCCGCAACGGCGAAAAGGGCAAGTACCTGCTTAGAAGCGGCAATTCCTTGATTGCAGATCCGTTTATCAGTTCTGACCAGAAGACTGTATCGTTCCGCTACTATTATGATGCTGATTCTGTCATTTGGTCCGGTGACTCGGTCCGATTTGTCCCAGAAGCTGCCAAGAGCTATTTCCGCGACCAGGAAGGCAATTTCCCTGGCGTAGAAACACCTTGGATTCCGGTAACCGGTCAAATTGAAAAGGTTAGGTTTATCACGACCCTGCTCAATAGCGTTACTAAGAAGAGCGCCGACAGCAGTTATTACGGAGATTTCCAGCCAAGCGAAGATGAACATTTCCGCCTGTCCATGAAGAATGCGTCGGGTGAATATGTGATTGCCTCCGGCAAGCAGAGCCTGGACCCGGTCGGCCGCGAAATTTCCAATTATGCCTATGCTGGCCCTGTGTTCAAGATCGATGTTCAGCTGCCGAAGGTCTTTGAAAAGGATTCCGTTGAGTACAACTACAAGTTTGGATATCAAATTACCATAAAGCTCAAGCTTTACAACAATTTGGGTTCATTTGTAAATGAAATGGATTATACGGTTGACTTGTCGAAACTCATGGAATATGTGTCTGCGAATAGTGTTGCAACGTTCTATGTGGAATGGTGCTCTCCGCTGGCATCTCCGCCAAGCCTGGGCGGAAAGATCGTCGGTTCCGGCGCCTATGTCGCTAAATTTGATTTTGGCGCCAAGGCTGAGTACATTGTCGATCCGGCTTCGCCAGCTTACGAGTCTGGTTATAAGCCTATCAAGGGCTCCGGTTCCAAGACACTTTCCTTCGGTGTAAGGCACTAGGCTAAACTTTAAGGGTCGGGGTAATCCCGGCCCTTTTTTTCTGTCCTGTTTATTGAATTTTTGTTCAAAATTTAAGGTTTTCTATGGCAAATGTTGCCTCTTTTTTACTTGCTCTATTGAGTTTTGTGGCAAGACAATCTACATTTGTAATGCAAATTAAACAAAACGTTTTACTTAGGAGAGTATAATGTCGAAGAAGATTCTTTTGTTCCCGGGTCAGGGTGCTCAGTATGTCGGTATGGGTCAGACCCTTGCCGCTTCATTTGCCCCAGCTGCCGAAATCATGAAGCAGGCTGACGATATTCTCGGGTTCTCCCTTTCCAAGCTCATGGCTGAAGGTCCGGAAGAAGTATTGAAGCAGACAAACAATACGCAGCCGGCTCTCTTCACAGTTTCTGCCATGGTCATGGAACTTCTCCGTGCAGAAAACTTTGAATTTGACTACGTTGCTGGTCACTCCCTCGGTGAATACTCTGCAATCTACGCCGCTGGCGGCTTTAGCTTTGCCGATGGCTTGAAGCTCGTTCGCACCCGTGGCGAACTCATGGCTAGCGCAGGCACAAAGAATCCGGGTGCAATGGCAGCCATCATGGGCCAGGACGAAGCAAAGATTATTGAACTTTGCGAAGCTGTAAAGGATGTTGGCGCGGTCGTGCCTGCAAACGTAAACTGCCCGGGCCAGATCGTTGTTTCTGGTGCAGTCGATGGAGTGAACAAGCTCGTTGAAAACTGCGCTGCTGCTGGCATCAAGGCAATTCCGCTTGCCGTTTCTGGTGCTTTCCACAGCCCGCTTATGGAATTTGCACAGGCTGGCCTTGCCGAGGCAATCGCCGCAACTACATTCAACGACTTGCAGAAGCCGCTTATTGCAAACGTAACTGCAAAGGCTACTTCTAGCGGCAAGGAAGTTTCTGACCTCCTCGTTCGCCAGATGGTGAGCCCGGTCCGCTGGAACGACTCCATGAACGAAGCAATCGCACTCGGCGTTACCGAAGGCGTAGAAGTCGGTTCCGGCAAGGTTCTCATGGGCCTTATGCGCAAGATCAGCCGCGATGTGAAGGTCACTCCGGTTGAAACTGTCGAAGCATTCGAGGCTTTGAAAGCTTAGACGAGCGAATGGTGCTTTGCGCCTATAGAAGAGTGATGAAGGAAAAGTCTTTTGATTTCTTGGAATTCTCTCGTCTCTAGTCTCTCGTCTTTCGTCTAAACATTTGAAATAAAGGATTTTATTATGGGTAAACTTACAGGTAAGAAGGCAATCGTTACGGGTGCTTCCCGCGGTATCGGCCTTGCCATTGCAACTGAACTTGCTCGCGAAGGTGCAGATGTTGCCATTCTTTCCACTTCCGTTAAGGAAGACTTGGCCAACCAGTTGAGTGCAGAACTTGGCGTTCAGGTCAAGAGCTACGCTTGCGATGTCGGCGATTCCGAAACGGTTCAGAATGTCTTTAAGCAGATCGTCACTGACATGGGTACCGTAGATATCTTGGTGAACAATGCCGGTATTACCCGTGACGGTCTTTTGATGCGCATGAAGGACGAAGACTTTGACGCTGTGATCCAGACAAACCTTCGCTCCGTGTTCCTCTGCACACGCGCTGTCGCTCGCACCATGATGGGCAAGCGCGCTGGACGCATCATCAACATTACAAGCATCAACGCTATTCGTGGCCAGGCAGGCCAGGCTAACTATGCTGGTGCAAAGGCTGGCGTTATCGGCATGACAAAGTCCAACGCTATGGAATTTGCTGCCCGCGGCATTACCGTGAACGCCGTTGCCCCAGGCTTCATTGCAACGGACATGACCGCCAAGATGGACGACGCTACCAAGGAAAAGTACGCAGCAAGCATTCCGCTCCAGCGTATCGGTAACCCGGAAGATGTTGCCAAGGCAGTTGCATTCCTTGCTTCTGACGATGCATGCTACATCACCGGCCAGGTTCTTGGCGTAGATGGTGGCTTGAACGCATAATTTTAGACGAGAGAACGGCGCTTCGCGCCTACAGACGAGAGACGAAAGGAGAAAGACGAATATATTTTGTGTAGAAATGTAATTTCTTGCTTCTGTTTTCTGTCTTCTTATTTCTGTTCTCTAAAAATTTTACTATATTTAACCTCAAACACTCTCAATGGAGATTATTATGAATGAAGAACTTCTCAAGAAAGTAACCGACGTTGTTGTCGACAAGCTTGGCGTTAAGGCTGAAGATGTGAAGCCGGAATCCAACTTCGTTAACGATCTCGGTGCTGACTCCCTCGACCGCGTTGAACTCGTCATGGCTCTCGAAGACGAATTCAATCTCGAAATTTTGGATTCTGAATCCGAAAAGTTCCTTACCGTCGCTGACGTTGTGAACTTCATCGCTAGCAAGCAGGCTTAATTAGCGACCGCACTTGCGGTGCAGGCTTGAATTGCCAATGCAAAAAGCGCTCCTTGAAAGGAGCGCTTTTCGTTTTGGTTATAAACTAGTTTACCTACATTCCTGCATTCTGTTCTTTGTTAGACTGCTGCACTGCTTTTGCTATAGAGACTGCAGCCTCTTCCAGTTCTGCTTCGGTGTGCGTTGCCATGATGCTTGCACGAAGTCTTGCTTCGCCTTTTGCAACTGTTGGGTAGCGGATTGCAGGAATGTAGAACCCCTGCTCCAAAAGCATTGCTGAAATGCTCAGTGCCTTGGCTTCGTCGCCAATGAGGATTGGTACGATGGCTGCATCGGCAACACCTGTTTGCAGACCGCACTTGTTCAGCGCTGTCAAGAATGTTTTGACGCGGCTTTGCAGTTGCTGCACGCGTTCCGGGTGCTGCTCAATGAACTTCAGATTGTTGCATGCGGCCTGCGCCATGGCAGGTGACATGGATGTGGAGAAAATAAAACTGCGGGCCTTATTTTTTAGAAATTCTATAAGCTGACGGGAGCCGACGACAAAGCCGCCTTCGCATCCGATGGCCTTGCTCATGGTTCCTAGGGTTACATCTGCGTGGCTGCAGGGAATTCCCTTGTCGTTGAAATGTTCTGCAAGGCCACGGCCTGTTTTCCCAAGAACGCCGGTGGAATGGGCTTCATCAATCATCAAGAGACAGTTGTTTGCCTTGGCGATTTTCTGAAGTTCCGGCAGGTTTGCTAGGTCTCCGTCCATGCTGAAAACTGCATCGGTGATAATGAGTTTTCTCACGTTGCTGGGGAGCATCGCGCGGGCTTCGTCAATGGCGCGTTGTAAATCCACTATGTCGTTGTGCTTGTAAACGTAGCACTTTGCTTTTGAAAGCCGAATGCCGTCAATGATGCTTGCGTGATTCAGTTCATCGCTAAAGACGATGCATTCGTTTTGCTCATCTGTGGCGCGGGTTTGTTTGCTTGCGAGAGCAGAAATTGTTCCCACGTTTGCCATGTAGCCTGTGGCGAATGTGATTGCTGCTTCTTCACCCTTGAATTTCGCAAGTTCAGTTTCAAGATCTTCGTGCGGAGTCTTGTTGCCTGTGGTGAGGCGGGCCCCGCCACTTCCTGTGCCCCATTTTAAAACGGCTTCGGCCGCAGCCTGTTTTAATTCAGGTTCGTTGCATAAATCCAGGTAGCTGTTGGAGGCTAGGAGAAGAACTTCGCGGGTCTGCGCCGAGTCGACGATTTTTACATGGCTCGCTTCGGGAGTGCAGATATGCCGCATGGTTCGGTAAGTATGCGCCTCTTTTGCCGCTTGCAAAAAATCATCGGTAAATTCATTCAAAACAGACATCGAAGCCTCACTTCTTTTCTTCGCATTTTCTGTGAGGTCTGCAAGGATTTCCGTACGCAACAAAACCATCAGGAATATCGCGAGTTACAACGGAACCAGCACCAATTACAACATTGTTACCGATATGAACTCCTGGCAGAACCGTAACATTTGCTCCAATCCATACATTGTCGCCAACGGTAATGGGCAGGGCTGTTTCTAGTCCGGCATTTCGAGTTTCTGCATCAAAAGGATGCGTTGCCGTTGTAAAGCAGCAATTGGGAGCCACAAAACAGTTGTCGCCAAAAGTTACGGGGGCGCAATCCAGAATGACGCAATTGTAGTTTGCGAAAAAATTTTTCCCGACTTTGATATTGTAACCATAATCGCAATGGAATGGTTGTTCAATGACGACGCTTTCGTCGCATTTACCAAACAACTTTAAAAGGATTTTTGTCTTGCTTGCAGCTTCATTTGGACGCAAGTTGTTGTATTCAAAGCAGGCTTCCTTGCAAGCATTTCTTTGCTGCAAAAGTTCTTTGTCGTGCATTGCCTGGTACAGTTCACCGGCAATCATTTTTTCTTGTTCTGTCATATTTATAAAATAACATTTTTACGCTTGGTTAAAAGTGCTCTGCAAATATTCTACTTTTGTAAAACCTAAATGTTTGAAGTTGTTGTTCTCTCCATCTTTTGTGTAACTCTTTTGACGTCGCTGGTTGCCGGCGTGCCTTTGCTGTATGCGCTGGGTTTTGGACTGCTGCTTTTTGGCGGTTATGGCGTTCGTCGATGCGGCCTGCGAAAAACTGCGGAAATGTGCTGGGGTGGCGTAAAGACGACTCGCGGCATCTTGCGGTTGTTTGTTCTGCTGGGGCTCTTGACTTCCTTGTGGCGTGCCTGCGGAACTATCCCGACGATTGTGAGCTACGCCGTGGAACTGATTCACCCGACTAGCTTTATTCTGCTGACGTTTCTGCTGAATTCTGCCATGTCCCTCTTGACGGGAACCGCTCTTGGAACTGCTGGAACCATGGGCGTGATTTGCGCTACGGTTGGTCGCACTCTTGGTGTTGATGATGCCTGGATGGGTGGTGCCATTCTTGCAGGCGTTTATTTTGGTAACCGTGTTTCTCCCATTTCTTCCATGGCGTTGCTTGCTGCCAATGTAACGAAGACGGATATTTACCAGAATGTACGCGGAATGTTGCACACCACATGGCTTCCGTTTTTGCTCAGTTGCGGAATTTATTTTGTGGCTGGAATTGGTGGCGATGGCATTGCTGCGGACTCCGTGTCGCCAGTTTCGCAAAACATAACGGAACTTTTCTCCAAGGAGTTTTCCCTTTCTTTATGGTGCTTTATTCCTGCGCTTGTGATTGTTGTTTTGTCGGTGGCTCGTGTGCGAACAAGTCTTGTTCTTTTGTGGAGTTCTTTCGCGGCGTTTGTCGTGGCGATTGTAATTGAAAATCAGCCCGTTATCAATTTGTTAAAATCAATCATTTTTGGCTATGAAACTGCGGTTCCCGAAATGGCGAAAATGATCAATGGTGGCGGCCTCGTTTCTATGGTGAATGTCTTTGCCATTGTGGTGATTGCGGGTTGTTTTGGTGGAATTTTCAAGGGAACGAACATGCTAACGCCTTTGCAATCTTTGGTAGCGAAACTGTCAAAAAAGACCAATCCCTTTGTGGCTACTTTGGCGGCTGCCGTTGCAACATCTTGCGTGGTTTGCAACCAGACCTTGACCATCATTTTGACAAATCAAATGACAGAAAATTTGGACTGCTCGAATCGCAATCAACATGCCTTGAATATTTACGACTCCGCCGTAACCGTGATTGCGCTTGTGCCCTGGTCCGTGGCAACGGCCATTGTCTTGACGGCAGTCAATGCTCCCAACAGCGCTGTGCTCTGTGCATGTTTCTTGTACCTGCTGCCGTTGTGCCGAGTTCTTAATATATTTGCAAAGAAATGATTATCTCGGCAAGCATTCGTACCGATTTACCTGCGTTCTATTCAAAGTGGTTTTTGAATCGTATCCGCGAAGGATACGTGCTTGTTCGCAATCCATATAATAAGGATTTTGTTACTCGCTACGATTTAAATTCAGATGTTGTAGATGGACTTTTTTTCTGTACAAAAAATCCTGCGCCGCTTATACCGCATTTGAATGAACTTGCGGATTACCGTTGCTTGTGGCATGTTACGCTGACGCCTTATGGGAAGGACATAGAACCTAATGTTCCTGATAAGCATTTTGTTGTGGAAAAGTTCAAGGAACTTTCTGTTGCAACAAATCGTCACAACGCAAATTTTAGAAAGTCAAGTTCTATACTTGAAGATGATTTTACTCTCATAAAAAAATTGGATGCAGTGCAATGGCGTTACGACCCGATCTTTATTACAGATAAATATTCCGTGGAGCAACACGTAAAATCATTTTCTGTGATGGCAGAACTTTTGGCTGGTTACACTCACACTTGCATCATAAGTTTTGTAGATATTTATAATAAGGTGGCTCAAAATTTCCCGGAGCTAAAACCTGTTTCGAACGAAGAACAAATTGCGATAACTAAGGCTTTTGTTGAAATTGGTAGCCGTTACGACATTTCAATAAAAACCTGTGTGGAAAATTCCATGTTGTCGAAGTTTGGAGCTGATTGTAGCGGCTGTAGCACGGCGCAGGTTTTTGAAAAGGCTTTTGGCCTTGAAAATAGTGCGTTGACTTTTGCTCCACCAAAGAAAAAGTTCGCTCGCTCTGAATGCGAAGTGTGTGTTGTCAGCGGTGATGTTGGTGCCTATAGCAATTGCTTGCATCTCTGCAAATACTGTTATGCAAATTATGGTAAAGATGTGGTGCTTTCAAATCACAAAATGCATGATCCAGAATCACCATTGATTATAGGCAATTTAAAAACAAATGATGTGATTCACCAGGCAAAGCAAATCAGCTGGATCGTTCCTAGAAACGATAAGCAGATAAACCTGTTTGATGAATAGAAACTTTGGAAAAATGATGAGTAAGTTTTCTGAATATATCGGCAGTCAGTTCGGGAACCCCCGCGGTTTTGTGGGAGCAGTTTGCTGCGTAATCATGAACGTCATCAACAGAGCCATGTACAAGAATGCGTTTGCCTTGGTGGACGTTTCTCCTGATGACAAGGTGCTGGACATTGGCTTTGGAAACGGCTACTTGTTGCAACTTCTTTATGACAAGTGCAAGTGCGATATGTATGGTATCGACATTTCCGAAGACATGGTGGCTGCGGCGACTTCACGAAATGTACGCGCCTTTCGTGATGGGAAACTTCATTTACAGATTGGCGACTGTTGCGATTTGACCTTTGATGAAAATACATTCTCTGCGGTGACGTCCATCAATACAATCTACTTCTGGAATGATACTGCAAAGGGACTGTCCGAAATTCGCCGTGTGCTGAAACCTGGAGCCATCTTCTACAATGTGGTCTACACCAAGGATTGGCTGGATAAGCTGAGCTACACGAAAAAGGGATTCAAGAAGTTTGAACCGGAAGAACTGATTTCGCTTGGCGATACAGCTGGTTTTGCCGAAGTGACGATTAAGGAAATCGTGAAAGACAAAAGTTTTGTGGTGATGTATAGAAAATAAGAGGTCTTCGGATTTTTTTTATTTATAACTGCCACACGATCCCTCTGTTTTGTACATTGAAATCTGAATGGAGGTTTTATGGATTTTGCTCATTACTTGCCTGTGATTTATGGAATCGGGATTCCGTTCTTGGGAACGGTTCTTGGGGCGGCCTGTGTCTTTTTCATGAAGGGAAGTTTGCGACCCAAGGTGCAGCGAGCCATGATGGCTTTTGCCGCTGGCGTGATGGTGGCGGCGTCCGTATGGAGCTTGCTGTTGCCCTCCATCGAATCGGCTGCGGATTATGGCAAGCTAGCCTTTGTTCCTCCTGTTGCGGGATTTTGGGCGGGCATTCTTTTGCTGTTCCTGATTGACAAGATTACGCCCCATTTGCATTTGGGCAGTAATGATCCCGAAGGCCCCCGAGTGAAAATGAAACGCACGACGATGCTTGCCCTTGCCGTAACCATCCATAACATTCCAGAAGGAATGGCCATTGGCGTGGTGTTTGCCGGATGGCTTGCGGGTGCTGGTGCCATTGCGGGAACTGCTGGCGATGCTGCAAGCGTGGGCGCGGCGGGCGGAATCTCGTTGGCATCTGCAGTTGCAGTTTCCATCGGCATGGCCTTGCAAAACTTTCCGGAAGGAGCAATTATTTCGTTGCCTTTGCGTGCCGAGGGCGAAACTCGCCTCAAGTCTTTCGGACTGGGCTTTGTTTCTGCAGTAGCAGAAGCGGGAGCCGCTGTGGTTACGTTGCTTTTGGCAAGTTCCGTTCTCCCGGCCATGCCCTATTTGTTGAGCCTTGCCGCCGGAGCCATGATCTACGTGGTGGTGGAGGAACTTTTGCCCGAAGCTAGTGAAGGCGTTCACTTTGACGGCGTAACTCTACTTTTTGCTCTGGGATTTTCCTTGATGATGGTGCTGGATACGGCGCTGTGATCAAGTATTTGAACACTTAATCGAAAAGCTTTAGGAAACTCAAGAGCCCTTAAGGCTCCTTTGTTTAGTCCTTTATGCAAATACACTTTCCAACCTCAAATCGTAAATGCTCTTGTAGGTTTTTAGCGGAAATTCACCGATGTACTTGTCTATGTCTGCGCGGGTGATTTTTGCTCTTTGAATAAAGCCCTTGATGCGGTCGGGAGCTTCTTCTTCGCATTCGTAGTCCGTGTATTCCTCGACATCCTTTAGCAAATCTAAGAGTTGCAGCGTGCTCACGTTTTCTCGTGTCACGGCTATTCGCGAACGACGGATAAAAAATGGAGTTTGTCCGACTTTTACTTCGCGCACAACTGCAGTCGCGTTATTTGAAACAATTTCAGCCTTGTAGGGCACTTGCAAGGTTAAGCCAAGTTGGTTTGCAAAGGTGTAGCCAGAATAGTACCCGTACACATCTTGTTCGTCGTGGATGTACTTGTATTCTGCCACCATATTGGCCGAGGGCTTTGGGTAATATTCGCCAGTAGGATCGGGCAAGAAGAATAAGGCCGAAACATTTGTTGAATTGTGGAAATTTTCGATTATTGGCAATTCAAGTTTTTTGTACAACGAATGGATATCTGCGATTTTGGGTTGATGCCGGTAATCGTTGTATCAACGATGATAGAATTTACAGTGCCTTGATTTCAATTAGGCTGCTCGTGTTTTCCGACCCTTTGGAGCGTTTACAAATTGAGGAACCATCTTCTGATTTTTGACCTGTTGCAAGAACATGTTGATTAGCCCTTGATACGGAACCCCAACCTTTTCGGCAAGTTCCTTAAAATAGTCAATGACATCCTCGTCAAGTTTGATGCAGATGGTCTTTTTTAACTTCTTTGCGTAAGGGTTCTGAACCGCATTGGAAAAATCATAATTTGACTTCATCATTTTCTCCTTGCCCAATACTGAGCTGCTTCCCGTTTATTTGCCTTTCGAGAAGATATAATCCTGAAGACATTATCTTCTTCGCCGCGTTCGCAATAGCACACAACAAGTAAATTTGCCCGAGTTGACATTCCAAGCATAATGAAACGATCTTCGACACCAGAATGTTCGATATCGTGAATTATCAAAGCGTATTCATCGTAAAATACGGTCTGTGCTTCGTCGAAAGAAACCTGGTGTTTTTTGAGATTTATCTCAGCTTTTGTGCTATCCCATTCGAATATATATAATGTATATATTGAACCTTCTTTAGTCAAGGGATTTTTTGACTTTTCGTCCATTCTTTCCTCCAGTCGCTACAGGCTAAAAAAGCGACGGACTGTTTAACTCATAATACTTAACGCGGCATTGGCCGGAAACGAGCAAAGAAATAACTGTTCTTTTGTTCACTACTAAATTTATGCAAAAATTTTGCCACTGTCAAGGCGGGGCGCGAAAAAATTTTCACATTGCAAACTATAGGCGACAGGGGGGCGACATTTTGGGCGTTGCCCTGGCGGGCCGGCCCCTTGCGCTATAAAAAGACCGAACTGGAAAAATCCAGTTCGGTCTTTTTGTCGTTCAGCCGCTTCGCGTCCGACCCCATACGGGCTGCGGGGCCTAACGCGAATGTTCTGCCACGGAGCTTGCGCTAGTCCTTTACGCAACGCAGACTTCGGCTGATGCCCTTGTTGTTGCTGCCTTGGTATGCATAGTCGTGATCGAAATAGAAGTACTGGATCCACGCGGAGATGCTATCATCCTCAGAGGCATCCTCAGAGGCCGTCCACAAGACGGCGTCGTAGTGCTCATTCTTCATACCGCCACCGATGCCCTTGAAACCGGCGGGGACCACAGAGAATCCATACCTGTCGATACCGTTACCGCTCTTGTCACCATTATCTTCCCAACCGCTAGTGGATTTTAGCAACGAACCAGCGGTATTGGAACCTCCGATGTTTTTGTAAAGGCTGCTGTACTCCTCATTCGTAGGCACGTGCCAGCCCTCGGGGCAAATGCCGCGGTGCGGGCTGTTAGGGGTACAAGTCTTGCCATAGCCGCACTTGGTCTCTGTGTTTACGCAGAACCGGGCTGCACTATCCATCACTGCACTCCAGGAATAAAGGCGACCATACTTATCGCAGTTGGCACTGTTTCCGTAGCACCAGCTAGTGGAGTCGGAAGTGTAACCACTATAGCTGTACTTCACACCCACGTAGCGATAGTTCAAATTCTGCGCCATCCAGGTCTGGCAGTTTTTGTTTTCCTTATCGCAGATTTTGATTGTCTTGTAAACCTGGCCATCGCGGGTATCGAGAATTTCACCATACTTGCCAGCGGCAAGTATCTCCTGATTTAAGTATTCTGTTGAAAAGCACTTATACTTGGTG
>JAZLFR010000025.1:0-45953 GCA_045615885.1 Fibrobacteraceae bacterium | reverse complement strand
ACCCTATGAAAATGAAGTTTCCAAAGGTTTTTACAAATCAGAATCTTTTGACCAAATAGACCTACGTCAAACACTGCCATCAATATTCTTACGACCACATGCTCAGCACGGGCTTTTAATAAAAAAGAAAGGCGGGGATAATGGGAACCCTCTTTTCTACGATGTATCTTCTCAAGTGGTCTGTATTTTGAGAATGCGCGTGGATAAGGTAAGATCGTGGTTAGGTGAAGGAAATTTAATTTCTCAAAAAAATCTTTTTCCATCCCCAGCATTCGATCTCGGTTACAATATTTTGCTATCCAGAAATGATCTTTTCAAGGAAGACGGCTTTAAAATAATCAAGTATTTCGACTAAGTCACTTCCTACAGTAGAAGTCTTACTCAATTCTACTGCAATATTTGCCGAACATCTTGCAGTAGATTTTTCATCTCCGTATATCGGGATTGGTTGGCATCTACAATTTTCAATATTCTACTTGCAAACGGCACTCGCGTATTTTTGCACACATGGGTTCCGATTGCGTTAATAAAATTGTATAAGGTGTGTCCACGCATTCTCAAATATGCGTTATTCTTGGAGAGGCCTAAACGCGAGTAGTGTGCTGTTTCTTGTTTAAGGTTTATTGGATAATTCAAAGCTGATTGCAAACTTGCAAAGCCTTCGTTCAACTTGCGGATTATGCCGTCACCGTTGTTCTGGTAGTCTGAATCATCCAATCGAATTTCGAACAGCTTGTTGAACTTTTTCGTTTTAAAATCAACCCGGCCATTTCGTCTCATAGACAAATACAGCAACACCATCGGAAAAATGCATTTTGATAGTTTGCCTAAAAACATTTTAAAGTCAAACTGAACATGGGGCGTTTTGCCTTTCATTGCGTTCGTGAAACGGGTTTGCAATTCGTCAGCAAAGCAAAGATGATTTTCCCATGAATATGTATAAGTTTGAACAATAAAATCATTTGCTGAAACAGCGTCTCCGATACCAAGGTTCCTATAGTCGGAATCCATGCAAACGAAAAATTTTTCGCTTAACAGTCCCTTAAATTTAAGGCATTGTGCGCTGCCCGAAGTTTCAATATTAGACTCGTTTCTTGAACTTCCAACAAAATTGTATGTTCCTGCTTTCACATATTCCAGCTGGGGTTTCCAAAAGAACTCGTCGTTCAGATTTTCCAGATAAACAGTAGCAATAGCACGTTTGATGAGTGCCTGGTTTGCGTAATCTACCGCTAGAGCTTCGTAATAATCACTCATATCTTACGGTACGGCCTTTGTTATATCTTCCATGAATACGATGTTTTCGCCCCAACCTTTTCCAAAAATAGACGGGGAATGCGTTGCAACAATCAACTGGCAGTTCGGATTCATTTCACAGATTACATCTATCAGCTTTTGCTGCCAGCTTATGTGTAGCGATATTTCGGGTTCATCCATTATCATGATGGATTTTTTCTTTTCCTGCAAAAAGACCTGGAGCAAAATGAAAAGCAACTGTTTCTCTCCAGACGAGAGCTGATCTATGTCAATTTCCTTTCCGTTTTTCATTTTAAAGAATAAACGAGCCGGATTAGAAGACACTTCTATTTTCTTTCCGGTTTCAGAAAAGAAATCATTGACACGATCGAAAAAATCATTGATATTCTTGTGGATTACTTTTGCGTTTTTAGGGTCGTCCAATGCCCTCAATCTGTAGTTGAAAAAGGAAGGGGATTTAGGATTTTGATTGACGACCGACTCCAGTTGTCTCGTCAAGACACTTTCATTTTTCTTTTTATCTACAAAAGAATTATCTATGGCTCGTACATAGAATACCGGAGCCAGCCTGTTTTGAATAGGTTCAGTCACCAAGTCCTTTTTCTTCTGGTCCCCACAAATAAAATCATACAGGCGATTTAAGAAAGTCGTTTTTCCCGATCCGTTGATACCAACCAGAATATTGACTTTTTTCAAATCCGGCCAAACAATCTTTTTTACTTCCCAAAGATTGTTCAGTTCAATAGAAGCGATGTGTTCCCTGGGTCTTAAGTCAGAATTTTCTAACTTCCAATATTCCCTAAAGTAGGACTCGGAATATTCCTTATACTTGATTTTCCCGTTGGCGGCGTCATCAAAGCATTTCCGAATTTTTTCGATAGAAACTTCAGACCAGCCAAGTTTTTTCGCATATTCAGACAAGGATTCGTCAAAAACTTCGCCAAAGGCGTACAAGGTCTTAACAGCTTCCCTCATTCTATTTTCATCAAGAGAATGATTAAAACCGGTTTTCGGGTAAGATGTACCATCAAGCCAGTCAAAAGCTTTCTTTACCGCTTTAGAGATATTGTTCTTCATACCCATCTAATATAGTATTTATTCAATAAGTAAGAGATGTATGCATTACTTCAAGGCTTGGTTTTGGTCATCAGTCGCATCACTTCGACTAGCAACAACATTTGTTGAGTTCGAGCAAGATAAGCACCTGTCCTGACAGTTCGTAAATTTTTACTGTATAAAATTTCAATCGTTATCTATCTTGTTTAATATATACAAAAAGGAGCGATAAATTAGCTGCACTTTTTTCATCCATTCTACAAAATTTCGAAATGGACGGAACATATTTAAGCTTAAAAATGTTTTGCATATTTTTTTATTATATCTTTTTTTAATTTGCCCAATCTAGTATTATTTATGTCACAATTCTCTTCAGGAAATAAAACCGTTCTAAACGGGACTGAGCAATTATCATTAAATAATTTTTCTATTTCATGCCTTTTTGACCGTGTATAAAAATCAATATTTTTCATTAATGGAATTATTTCGCTTTTATAATATTGATAACGTTCTCGCAGCTTGAACAATTGAATGTTTCCTTCCGCCTTTACAACCTCTTTGGCATTTGCATTATTTTTTTTGTGTATTTGTATTTCAAAATTATCCTCAAATAAATAATTCGGAGCTTTCAACACAAGTGAGAATTCCATCAAATCATCAAAATCACTTTTATATGGATTTAAATGTGTTTCGGTTGATACCGAAAAGTCCCCTTTCAATCTTTGATTACAAAGCAGACAGCTAGGAACTAAATTTTCTAGTTCCAACTGTTTTTCTGGATAATCTGATTGAGAAAGAAAATGGTCTATATCAGGACGACAAATTTTTTTCTCATTTTCATCAAAAACCACAATCGTATCATTAATATTACAATAAGGGCAAAATCTAACATCTAGTATTTTTAAAAATTCAAAGGACGTTCCTTTTTCTTTGTTAGAAAAATCTGAATATGGGGAAAACATTTCTTCCTTTATTTTCTTTATTTCTCTTTGTGCTTCATCTTCTTTTTTTTCGTGTCTTGAAATTTCGTCCTTTATCAATTGAATTTGACTCTTTTTTGTTGAATAATAATTGGGATTCTGTTGAAAAGGTTTCAGCAAAGCTTCCAATTCTTTTCGTTTATGTTTCAAATCAATTTTCTTCATATTGACGGCTCCATTTTTCTAACAAAAGTGTTTTCAAAACACTATCTCCCACTGAATCGCATATTCTCTTACACCATTCTTTTTTTTCAATTTTTTTTTCGTTCATGTATTGGATTGCTGTTTTTATTTTGATTGTTGCAAAAGCGCCTATCGTATCCTCCATAAAGAAATGTTCAGTAAACATTTCTCCAATATTTCCAGCAAAAGAATTTTTTTCTTTTTTTACTTCCCTTGAAATTCCCTTAGAATCTTTTTCTAGATAAATTATGTAATCATCAGTCACGTCAGATAATAAAAAAGGCGAATGCGTGACAAAAAAGAAAGACATCCTTTTCTCTTTATTATAATCAGTAATTTTATCAGCATTATAGAGTTTTACTCTCTGAAACATCTCGAAAAAATCTCTTATAAAGTTCCTACACCATTCAGGATGTAAACTCTTATCAATTTCATCATAAGCCAAATACATTCTTGTAGATTGTGCTATAGAATGATAAAGTTCATATACATACTTGAGTTTTAGATATTCTCCAACACTTAATCCATCTAAACCACGTTTTTTTCACCGATTTTCGAGAAACCATACAAATTAAAGTATCCTGCAATATTTTCCGCGGAATGAACGCTCTCACCAAAGGCTCTTTCCATTAAAATTCCAATCTTTTGTGATACACTTATGATATTCTTTCTTATGCGATTACGTTCTTTTAATGGATATTCTTGATTGAGAAAAATTTTTAAGTCTTTTAATATTTTTGCATATAATTCAGAATTTTTACCATACTTAACTTTACCATAAATCAATTTTAATAGAGTTGATTTGCATTTACTCCAATGATCAAGTAATGAACTGTAAGAAACATCATTCAAACATGAAATCACAATTGTCAAAAGAGGGTCAATGTCAATCTGGCGTTTTAAATAAACAAAATCATATTCTTTAAATTTGGAACGAACAATGTCCTCAAAATGTGAAAAAAAATCTCGATTAATTACCACAGAAAAATGAGTAAAAAGGGGATTTAAATCTGGTAAAATTTTATCAAAGGCATCTTTTTCATCAATATAGTAATCAACAATATTGCGCTCCAAACTAAATTCAGGAATATTCATTTTCTTGTGTGATGTACATGCATAGAACATTCGATACTCTCGTTTACTAGTCTCAGAAAGTCTATACAACACATCATCAATACAAATATTTATTCTTTTTGACGATGCAAATTTTCCACTTGCATCTTTAAAAAGATATAAGCAATTATCTGGAGTATAATTTTCAATTAAGTCAAGTAATGTTGTTTTTCCACAGCCGTTCTTGCCACAAATAATTTTTACATTAACATTTTCTTCTTCAAAGAGATTAATAAAATTTTTTTTCTCTGAAAAAAACACCGTCATTTTTTCATCATCAAAAGAAGATTTTGCTTCATAAGCAGGATGAAGGCAAAATTCTGTTTTTTGAAAAACTTTATATGAATCAATGTACACATACATCAATTCTAAGGTATCTAAATTAACATCCATTCCCTCAGCAACATACAACTGCATTCTACATTTCCTTTACATATTTTGATTTGACAACATTTTACTAAATAAAGATTTCCTTTTGTTCTTGACAAAGTAACATATAATTTATTGATTGTTGATTGATCAATCTAAATCACACTAAAACTCGGATTATCTAAATTCTCAAATTTATCCGTTAAAACGACACAAACCTCATTCATAGTATCACCTTTTGAATAAGACCCTATTCCGAGCAAAAAAATAGACAGGGAGAGAAAGACCTATAGATAGGCGTTCTGCATAGGATGTCCTGGCAGTGTGTGAAGCAGACATATTTTTCCCTTTTCAGCCCATCTTTCCAGTTCAGGTAGTGTCAAGTTTTTTTCGCAAAGCCAATCCAAAGTATAGCCCAATTACCAGTTTGCATGTATACTCCTACTACTCCAGAAATAAGTGCGATGCTCCAGGATTTCATTTGTTTAGAATTTTCACTCATTCGTAAAATTTGAGCTTCAACTAAATCAATATGATGTTTCACATCATAATCCACCGACACTCTCAAACACAACATGGTTGTACAACTGTAAATACTCGCTACCAGAAAAATAAGCATTTTTTCTCTGTATTGGAAAAATGGCGACTTTACCAGTCGTTTTCTTGCAATCTCCAAATCCCAATTCCCAATTGCACCATTTTGATGCAATCGCATTCTCTGTAGCCATTAAAAGAAATTTGTCACATTCACCTATTTTCTTCTTTATTCTTACGGCTGTTTCTGCACAAGTTTCAGGAGGTATACTTGGGTCAAAAAAATCTATGTATACTTTTACATTGCATTCTTTTTCTAGAAAACCAATAACACCCTTTAATTCTTCTAATTCATCGTGTTTATGAGAAAGAAAAATGTTCTTTTTGTATTTCCAACTAGAAGAATCCATATGAAGAGATACTGATTCATTCATTGCTCTATGCAAATCTGCATATACTTTATAATGCGTAAAATCGTCTTCGTTTGCAAATGAGTCCATCGGCATTCATCTTTTTTCATAGTTATGCCTCAAAGCTGCCTCCGTTCTTCGAGGCTCCTTTAAATTCAATTTTCTTGTCGTTAATCAAAGTCTTGAGATGATGTTGAGTCCGTTCATAAGGCTAACATGGACAGCCAATAGGAATACAAAGCCATTTCCCTAAAATTAATGCAGATGGTTTTGATCACTAAAATGAGCAGCATCATCCCTGCATTCCCAATACATTCTCTATTACACTTAGGCTAGGCTGCTCACACTCGCGAGCTTCAAAAACAGCACTCAACCTTTTAAGTTTTGCTTCCAGTCGATAATCAGAGGTCACTCTATTGATAATATCGAGAAGCGAATTGGGGTTCACGTTTGCCATGGAGAGCATGTTATCAATACCCAAATGCTTTAGGCGGAGTGCGTTGTCGATTTGGTCTTTGCCCAAGGGGTTTATGACAAATTTGCGATTGAAATACACGCATTCCTTAATCGTAGCAAGGCCGCCGTGAATAATGGCGCATTTTATATTACCATCAGAAAGCAATTCTCGCTGAGGAACCCAGCTTGCAATGAGAATTTTCTTTTTGTCGTAGTCCTTCCATTCAAGGCTATTCACCAACTTGGAACCGGCCGCAATAATCAAAAAACAATCGTGTAATTGCGGAGATTGCATCGCTTTGCACATAGAGTGGAAAAGGTTCTTTGCCTTATCCTCATAATCCAACACCTGGGAACCCGCTGTAACGAAGATGATGTTGGATTCATTATCTATAACACCTTTTTTGAACTGCCCTTTTTCATCCTTGCCGTCTCTCCATACAATTTCATTTCCGTCGGAATCTAACGAGGGTGTAGAATGATCGAGCTCCTTTGTAATGCACGGCTCTACATAATGGACAAGCGGCCCATGCTTGTAATGGTCGTATTCGAATTCCCTTGGGCATGGAATCAGCTCGTTGAAGGTTTCTAGCGGTTGAGTAAATTGCTGCAAGGTCATTTCAGCTGGAGCTTCAGTAGAGACAACGCCATACTCAGCCATGTTTATGATTTTATGCAGCTCTGGTTTAGAAAACGACTGCAAATTTACCCTCGCGCGAATTGCGGGATCATCTTGCGGGTGACGCAGATAGGTTGTCGATATGATTATGTTAATATTGTAGATTCTGTGAATTAAAAGGCTTTCGAGCGATGTGAAATACCCGCCCACGAGCAAATCGGGTTTCGCAATTTGCAAAGCCTTCCAAATTGATTTTGCATCCTCCACCAATTCTTCGTTAGGCATTCTTGCATTTTCTGGCAGGTTGAAAACAATGTTCCCGTCAGCAATTGCACCGCTTGCGTCTTTCAATGCAAAATATTGACTGTAAAGAATCGCCCAGATATGCCATGTTTTCCAGCGTTCGTTAGGGTCGCTTGAACTTTCTGTGGTGTAGCCTTCGGGGTACATGTTTGGGAATATCGAAAGAAATGTGTATTTGCCTGATTTAGCATTACCTTCTCTATAAGAGTCGATGATGCCTTGGCAGTCAAGAATTCCCATGTAATTTACGGAATGTCCCGCATTATGCAGACCATCGGCCCACTTCAGCGTAGGTAGCCAATGGCCCTGTTCCTTGTAAACATCGGGCCAGAAAAGGATAGATTTAGACACAACAAAAACTCCTTGAAATTTAAAATAAAAATTGTGTCGAAGATGCTGGATGGTAAATTAACGATGTTATTTAATTGGATTTTAAAATAAGTTCGTTATAAATATTAATTATTATAGTATAGGTTTTTTCATTATACTGATATTGTATTAAAGCATCTCTTCGTCTCCATCCCAAATCGCTCAATTTTATAAAATCTAAATCTCCATTAGCCGTACAGCATAGCGTTTTTTTATCAATGTACTCCCACTCATCCGCACATATGTCGTTATACAAAAAATTTTCAGCAACAACAGATAAATCACCCCATTTATATTCACGGTTTTCTTTTTGTAAGTCGGCCGTCAAAATTCCCGATTGATGCGCAAGCACCAATGTTATAGTGGAATTAACGCTAACATTTTTTTTGTAGATGAATGATTCCCTAGTCAAAGGAGTTTGCTCAAAATCATTTGCTACAAGTAAATTGGCATATTCCGTTGCTTGAGTCGCCGAAATTTGAGCTATCGCTTTGCAACCTCCACCAAAAGCATCTTCATAAGCAATTGCAGAATATGCAGGCAAATATTTATTCGCCAAAGCGCAAGAAGATGTCGGCTGTTTTTCTTCTGTCAGCTGTTTTTCTTCATCATTTGGATTTGTTCCGCTATTTGAATTAGAAGAACAGGCAAAGAATTGGAGTGCAGAAACTCCAAGAATTAAGAAGGAAAGAATTTTTTTCATAATAACTCCTTATGAATTTTTTGCAGTGAAACTTATGTAAAGAATGACATCGTCAATGGAATTTTGATTAGAATCCCCATTTATTGACAAGTCCCATGACGAATCGAGACCCGCCCCCTCAAATGGAGAGTATTTTTCTGATTTAAAGTTGAAATCAAATTTTCCACAATCATAATTCGCCATTGCTGTGGCAAATGAACGAACTCCAATTCTATTTTGGATATCGTTGCTACCATATTTTAAAATGTTGCTTTCTAGGGTCAGTTTTGCATTTAGTGCAAGGCCTGTAAAATTAGGAGCAATAACTTGTAAACGAACATCACGGATTCGACAGAACGAAATGCCTAGTTCATCACAAATAAAGTCTGTATTTATTTTAAACGAGCAATTCTGTAATATCGCTGATATATCTTGAGCGCTAGTTTCAGCATCTATTTTTTTATCAGCAATTTTTAAAGCCTTAAGGCTAACTGGCCAAGTAATCTCATGTTCCTGCTTGTCATTCTCTAGGTAAGCGACTTCCATTGCATGCAAATCCGCAATGAGCCGGTCTGCAGAGAGCAATCCGCTGTAGGCACCATCCCAGTAATTGTTGCTGATGAACGATTTTGCGTTGCCCACATCGGAGTCGCCAATTTCAAAGTGATAACACTTTTCGGCCATCTTTGCAACCTTCGTAGTCAGCTTGCACAGGGCTTTAGAGAGCTTGGTCATCTGCTTTATAAGCCATTCATGCAAATCCCTGTTCGTGAATTTGTCGCAAAGGAAGCTATATTCTTCCTCATCTCTTTCTAACTCCTTTTCAAAGAGTTCCTGTTCCTTTTCGTTCCTTTGTTGGCGAATTGAATTGATGAGTAGTTGTTTTTCTACTTGAGAAACTTCACTATCAGCAATTTCTTTTTCAAAAGACTCTTCTGCGGCAATCTTTTTTTCTTCGCCCTTGGCTTTCTGTTGTAAAGCAGCAGCTTCGCGCTCCATCGCTTTTGACAGATAGCTTTCTGCCATGGTGACAGCCGCTTCGCCAAGTTTGCGACCACCGTAAGATGCAACATGAAAATCTATGCCGCCAAATGCATTCACAATGCCGCCAGCATCTAAATCCGGAATGCTGTACATTGCAGATGCAATCCGCTTTGCGGCTTCCACCTTTTCACGAAGGTCCGCAACCTTCTGCATAGTCTTGGCATAGCCGTTTTCAAAGTCGGTTTTTAGCTTTTCAACATTTGACTTATGGTGATCTTGCTTTCTGATTTTCTTTTCTTTTTCAATTTCTAGCGAAGATGCCTCTGTTTCGAGTTCCTTCATTTGAATTTCGAAAATATTCTGCGAAAGTTTCTTTGCTGCAATACGGTGCTGCATCCGCAATTGAGCCAACGCCTCAAAATCCTTATCCTTGAGCGCCTGCAACAATGTTTCTTGCATATTGCGTAAGTCACGGGCAAATTCCAATGCTTTCTCCACAATGACCTTGAAACGGTAATGCGGCAAAGCGGCGCCAGAATCAGCAAGAACATCGCTGATTGAAAGTCCTGCGGCTCTAGCTTTCACAAGCATTCCCGGATCAATGGGTGGTGCGAATAAGGCAAGCGTTCTCTTGACGCCTTCAATATTCAGACTGTTACGAATCTTGTAGAGTCTGTCCGCTACCGTTTCCCAGAATGCCATGAGATTCTCATTACGCGGAACATTGAAGTAGAATGTCTGCTTCGAGATGTTTGCTATCAAGGATGTTCTGTCGGGATGTTTATTCTGGAAAGTTTCCCTATCACGCTCACGACCGATAAGCATTGAATCTTCGTATTCAACAAGCGTATTGGCCCATTCCAGATTGCCATCTGCACCGGCGTCATCAATCATTTTCGCCGCTGTCTTAATTTCGCCAGTTTCCGGGTCTGGAGCTTCTGCACTTTTCGGACCCAGAATGTCTGCCGCAATAATATAGAACTGTATGGCTAGATTTACAGTTTCTGTTGTATCTTGCGTAAACAACTCGTCGCCACGTGCTATAAGCGTGTTCAGGTATTTCATGACAACGAATTTCTGGTAAGCCACCAAGCGTTGTTTTGCAATCAAATGAGGCTCAAATGGATTGAATTTCCATTGTTCAATCAAACATTGTAAATCTTTCTTTCTGTATTGATTGAATCTTCAAGAGCAGAAAGAGACTCCAGAATGGTTTTGTCTGCATCTGGATTTGCATAGAATGGCAAGAATCGCCAATATTGAGCTCCAGAGGGCAGATCGTCTGCCCATCGAGCAATTTTTTCGGGACCTTCCTTTTTGCTTTGTGGGTCAAATACAAGCTGCAGCCATTCAAGTGCGGCTTCGTATTTTTCTTCGGCAATCAACTTGTCGGCGATTCGCACAGGAACATAAAAGAATAATTCCCAGTTGTATATTCCGTTTGGTGAATTCCACGAGAAATCTACATATGGAGCAGGATAAGGTTTTGCCACATAATCTGTTGGGTTATAATTACTTTCAAAGAAAGATTGTCCCATGTCCCATGCTGCCCAGTCACCGGCAATATGGTAACCGATGGCAGAACCGAAATAGTAATTGTAACCCGAATACATGGTGTAGTAGCTTTGGACTTTCTCCAAAGCCTGTATGCCCCTAGTATGCAGTTCCTTTTTGCCCCCATTACGATACTGGTTAAAGAATTCATCTGCAATTGGGTGAGACATCAAAATGAATTCGTAAATACGTTTGTTTTCTTCATTAGCCTTTGGACAAACGAAATAAGTGTTTACAGAATCCATATAGAAGAACGGCAAATTGCTAACATGACCCAACTCATCTTCAGGATCGTAAAAATCCATATTCACGGGCAAAATTTGAAAATCGTTATGTGCTGATAGAATTTTTGCATCTTTATAAACAAGAGATTTTTTCCCATTGGAAAGCCAGTAATTGTGTTTCAGATATGTTGCTTTTGGAGAAAAAAATCGAATCGGTGTTCCTCGAGAATCTCCATTGCGTTTTATGTCACAAATTCTTTTGTAAGAAGAACTGCTTACGGCAGAATCGCGCCCTTCATTGGAAATTGCAATAACGCCAATACTACTTATCTTTTGAGATAGAACATCGCCCCTGAATCTATTTACAATAAATTGCTTAACAGATGTTTCCTCCGTAACTTTAATCTTACGCGAAGTTTTTTCTTTATTTAAACCATCCTTATAAAAAGCTTCGTACATTCTGGCTTCATTTTTGTAATACTCGTTTTGAGTTTTTTCATATTGTTCCCAACAATGATTGGCTAAATTTTGGTAATCATCCACTAAAAATTGATCTATCAAGGTCCTATAAACATTTATGTTTATACAGCCATTATCCTGCGATAATTTAAGGTGATACCAGTCTGCAATTTTTTCGTCTTTTTCTAATTTAAAGTCCAAAGTATCGTTTGAAACATCGTACAAGGCATTTTTAGTTGCTTTAACGCCAGTCCATTTTTTTCCATTAAAGCATGTCCATGCCATTTTTATTTCAACATAGAATTCAAGTTGCGGAACGCTAACTCCTTCTTCGGACATACTCCCCGAATTAAGCTGTCTCTGCCCCTGGGTATATTGAGGCCAAATCAAATACAAGCGGCCATTCATCAATTGCGGGAATACAATGTCTCCCGTGATATCAGCTTCAATTATGTCCCATGGGGACCATGTTCCACGGGTCATTTTCTTTGCAAAGTACTTACGATAGTAATAGCGGTGAGGTTCGCCACGGGTTCTGCCAATAATGTGCAGCGTATAGACGGTTTCTCCATTTGAGTCACCGTCTTCCTTGCAACAACCAACAATTTCAAGATTGGCAGTTTCTCGCATTTTTTCCAAATATTCCGCATAGATGGATTCCATGTCGCTACTGTCACCGCCCACTTCTTGCAGATTTTCTTCCAATTCGATAAAGAACGAGCTCTTATCGTCACGCAAACTTACATCGAGCCAATTTTCTGGATATAGGAAGACCTTTCGATTAGCAACCCAAACCTGATAGTTTTTCATCCATTCCCATTGAGCAAGCGCCGAATCACTAAATAGGTTTGCCCCATCAATGGTTTGTCCTTCCAAGCCAAGCTGGCAACGCTGTACAAACAATTGCAAGCAGGCATTTGCCTGAACAATTCTGGACATGGACATGTCCGGTTCCATGAGAACATCAATCAAGTAATAGGCATAAAGATTGTTTGTATTCAAGAACGATTGAGGATATTTATTGGGTGTGGTCTGAGACTCCCAGCATATAAATCCAGCCAGGGCGTCTCTCCTTTCCTTACGGATTTCGTCACTTACGCCTTGTATGAACTTATTCCACTGTGGAATGCTATAGTTCGAATGGAGATTGTCATTCAAGGTTTGGACTGCTTCAGACAATTTCTTGAAGGCGGAATCTTCTATGTTGAGCTGCGATTCTTTCAACTCAATGAACAGATTTTCCAATACGTCTGGAGTTGTAAAGGTCTTCAAGTAAAGTTGATAGACCTTGAAGAACCTGAACCAACGCCCTGTTTCAGACCAGTTTTCTATTTCGATTTGCCCCCAAGTATTTATATTTTCAGCTAGTTCAATGTTGAATGCATACTTGTAGCATTCTGCAAAAACAGATTGCGGAATAAGAAGCAAACGCTTAAGTTGCAGCAAGTTTTCTATCGGAGTGCTTGGAGAATCTTTGTCTATAGGGGGAATTACTGCATAAGAATATTCCTTATTGCCGAACGCATCCGAAACGGAGTATGCTTCAATTAAGGGTTCAAGCACTGGATACGGAGTAATATTTGACAAAAGATACAATCGTTCATCTTTATCAATAATTTGGTAATTAAACAATCTATTCCAACTATTCCACCCAAAACCTAATGCTAGTCCAGTTTCTGCATCGACAGAATTTAGAACATAATCGGATACATATTGATACAGAATGTTTGCCTTGTAAAGTGCATAATATGCGACATAGTCAATGTTTTCAATGTCATCAATGACTGCTGATGGCTGAGAACCTGGCCAAAGAGTATTTTTAACGAGACTAGTCCACACATTGATTGCTGCGGCAGGGATCTTGAGCAACAAAACCTTGAATGCATCTTGTGCTTTTTTATCTGTCGCAATACCGAATTCTTGTGACAGAACTGTATAAACTTGTTCTTCTATCCAAACAGACTTTAAATATCCATGGAATTGGTAAATTCGCTGGATTGGAGTTTTTTGTTCATCAAGGACATCGTCAATTATCTCTTCATCACCTTTTAAAACTTCACTCAGCCAATTTTCAAGGTCCATCCTTGGAGTGTGACTATCGGTATCAACAGGTAATGTTTTTTGTGAAAGTTGGTCTATATAAGGAACATCTACATATTCTAATGACAACAGTATTTTACTGCAGGAATCTTTGTACGCAATTATGTTTTCTGCATAAGGGTCTAATTCCGTTTCGTTAATTTCCTCATCATTTTGAGTTTCCTGAGTATTCCCGCTTTCAGCATCTTGTTGTAAACTGTTTATTTCTTCAGGATAACCCTTCAATTCTTTTTCTTCATCAACTTTTACGGCTTCCCATGATTCAGCTATCGATGTGCATAAAGAACCGCGATCACCCATAAATGCTTCGGCCTTTTTCGCGACAGAATCATCCGGTTTGCGAATCAGGTCTTCAATCACGGATATCGGCAGAGATGATCCTTGGCATTTACGAATCGCCTTTGAGAATTCCCTAACATCGTCAAGAGAACCAAGTCCGGCATCTTGCAATAGATAAAGTTCATTGGCCGCCAAGTTATGCTTTTGTGCAAATGTGCCATAGCGGTAAACATAGTTCAACCCGTTCAAGAATTTTTTGTGTTGTTCCTGTATCTCGTTTATTGATGCGCCTGTGAATATACCACTTTGTTCCAAGAAATAAAGGACATCTTCTTTTTTCAGGGACAAACAATTTGCAGCAGCCTTTGCGATATCGTTTTCAATGTATTCGTCGTCGTATTTTTCAATTTTTGGAGGATCTTCCAATTTAATCGGTTGTTCACGATAACGTTCGAATAGAACAGGAACGTCAAATACAGTCGCAAGCTCACCTTCGGTTAGCGCAAATCCATGCCATGCAAAGGAATTGAGCGGAGTAATCCCGAAACGCAATACCATTTCTTGAATGCGGTCCCAGTTGTCAATCGGGTCGTTCGAATACGGGAATTCTGTATTTTCCGGAGTTCCCTCCTCCGTAGCCCTACGATTCAGTTCATCGTAGCGTGACGTGATGTCCTTGTAACTCCAACCCAGTAAACGATGGAATCGAAGCACAGAAGCAAGTTCCGTGAAGAACTCCTCTGTCGGGTAATACACTATCGTCTTTCCAGACGCGTCTTTTTTGTCGGCCACTACGGATGAGTCAATGAGAATGTAGCCGTTAATATCCGCTAGCTGGTATTGTAGAGCATCGGGGCAACAATACTCCACCTTGTACTTCGCAAATAGCGGTAGAGAAATAATTTCCTTCAATTCCTTGAACGAGATTCCAGCACGGTCTAATAAAATTGCAACATGACTTAAAATTTCAATCCAGGTCTTGTCCTTTAAATAAGGCGTCGGATGTTTAGGATCGTCCATCTTGTATTCGGACTTGTCGGGCAAATAAACATTGTTTTTCTTTTCCGCAAGGCCCCAAAATTCCCAAGGTTTGTTCAAAGTTTCCTTGAAGAGAATCCGATGCAACAATTCATCGGCAAACAGGCAGACTTTATCCTCACTTGTTCTTCCGAGACCCTCAGCGATGTTGTACAAGGTGAGAGGGACATTGCCAAGAAGTTTTGTAGTCTTGGTTCTGTAAGTGTTGATGGGGAGCATCGCCGGGTACGCGTGACTCATGAGCTTTAAGTTAGCCTTTGTCTGCCTTTCCTTGCCCTCGCTACCATTAGGCCAGTTCAAAGGTTCTGCACGCAAGCTTTCTGTCGTTGCGTCGGTTGGAGTCTGGTTTGCTACAATGGTTGCAGTCCTATTTCTGTCACCTCCGACAAGACTTTCCAAGATTTCGTTTATCAAGTCGATAGTGGGCATTGCCATTTCGGCATTGGCCTTGGTGAGCTGGAGATTCAGCAAGTCCGGGCGACGCTTCAGGAATTTGTCATAAGGATCCTTATTCGCCTTGAAGAAATTCAGCAAATCTACAAAATAGGCGGAAGCACTCAATACAGACTGCCCTTCAGTCGCTCCGTTCCGATTTATATTACCGAAAAGATTTTTCCATGTGGGCGCAATAGACGCAGGGATTCTCGGGAGTGCGGTATTGGTCGCCACGGCGTTCTTTTTCAAGAGGCGAGCAGCCTGCACTTGGAGCTGTTCAGAGACACCTCGCGAGGTTGCTTTCAACATGCTGTCAGTCTCATTCAAGTTGCGATGGAACTGGCCTATTTTGAAGGTCGCTTCTGCTACGAAGCTTTTTGCCACACGGTGAATTTGCGTGGCTTTTTCTTTTGTGCCGATACCGAGGGCATGTTCTGCAACAAAATAATCCTCATCAAGCTCTGCAATGGATGTTGCAGATTCAAAGCCATTATTGATAAGATATGCTACGGCATCAGTGTCATTTGTCAAGCGGAAAATTCGCTGTAGAATATGGAGATGGTCAAGGTCATTCCCCACAATCGTTGCTGCATAGATGTGTTCGCTTTCATATTTTTTTGAATCATGGTCTGTGAGGCTGAATCCTTCCCATTGTGGGGTTTTCAATACTTTCCAAAGAGAATTCCATGCACTAGGTAATTTCGATGCCAACTTGTTGTAAAGATTATACTGAGGGAACCATAAAATTATCAAGTCCATTAATTTCTTGACATACAAAATTATTTGCTCTTCTGCAGTAGTCCCTGTAAATTCATGGGGCAATCCGAGCTGATCGTTTGGGTAATATTTATTATACCTTTGTGAAACCTCTTTGACAATATCCTTCCAATCTTTTTCCTTGAAAGAAAGAAGATTTTTTAATTCACACCCGTCTTGTAAATGAGATAAACTGTATTTGTAGGCCTCAATCACGAAATCTCCATACCACTCCCCAAAGTCACAAAGGTCAATCAGCAACTGTAGTTTTACATGGCTGAATGTGTTGCTGACAACCTCGCCCTGATCATCTTTCACTTCCCATTCGGAAGGCGCTACATCTTCCAAATTCAAGAGCATTTCGCGATAGTTGCTACCAGCCGAATAGTAGGCGTCCATTAGGAATTGAATCTTTTGTGATTCATCGTTTGTCAGTCCACTTAAATCTACGCGAGCTGTTTTTTCAGGAGCGTCATCAACCTTTTTTAAGGGCAAGTCGCCCTTTACAAAAAGAAAAAACACATGATAGGGGGAAAATTGATCATCCATTTCCTCAACCACAGTTGAAGATTCAATGCCTTCTTTCCATAATTTCAGAATTTTATCTGCCTTAATTTTCGAAGATATTTGATTTTGTGTGATGCCATCAAATATTGCTGTCTGTAGAGTTGGAGCTTGAATGTTTACAAGCTCATCAAGATTTTCAACAAGTTCCTGATAGGTTAGTGCAAAAATTCCCTGCGCATAAATTCGGGAAGAATCATCATCTTCCTTTTTATTCAATCTGCCAAACAAGCCGTAATAAAGGCTATAGGCAAGAAAATAGGCTTTGACCTCCTTGTCAGTGCGACGTTCTCGCCCAACCACTAGGGTGAACTCGTCAACATTTTTCAAAAAGTCATTAATCTTGTTGCGTTTGTCCGTAAGGCATGTCGAGCCACGAACTACCGTTTCTCGATATATTGAAAGCAAATCCTCAAGTTCTTCAAAAAGGGAGCGATTATCACCCGTTGACAAAATATCTAATTCAAAATCTATTTGCTGTTCACTTTTGCCATTAAAGACTAACGGTTTGAAAACAGTTGTTTTAGGATCGTTTGCTCCTTTTTCATAAATTTCCAATTTTGCGTATAAAGACACCTTGTCTTTTCCGTAGGCTTCTGCGGCATCTAGCAAAAGTCCTTGTGGAAGAGTCTCGGGCTGATAAGGGATTGAGTATTTTCCATTTGAGTCGGTTGTGGTTACAGAACCTATTTGCTGATGGTGAAATGTTCCAGTTGCATTTTCCCCATTTTCTATAATGTCATAATGCAGGCAGTATGCTGTTATAGTTATATCGGAAAGCGGCTTGCCAAGTTTGTTTGTTACGGAACCAAAAACTTTACATTGGTTTCCCTGAATTACTGAGGTTTCAGAATTGACCTGAATATTTATAAATTCACGAGCCGAAGCAATATTTGGGCCAACCATGTTCGCAATGTTTACTCCATTTGAAGAGTACACTCGCACAAGAAGGCTAGGACTTGTTATAGAAAAATCGCCTTGCTGGAACTGTTCTTTTGTATAATTGATGGAATAAAAACCTGTGCTATTTAGCTGACAAGATCCAAGTTCACGTTCTTGAGAATTACGGACATCGAAAAGCTTGACATATCCATTTACGAAAGGAGTGTTCTTTGTGTAGCAAACATTTCCACAAACATTCCACAAGGAATTTATATTACTTTCTACAATAATATCGCCTAAATCCATTTCTGTATCTGGCATTGAGTATATATTGGAAGTCCAAAATGGATTGTAGTTATAATCAGTTACGCGAATTTGAAGAGTTGGGAATTCAGTTTCCGAATCTGGCTCTTGGAAATTTGCTGTCGAAAAAATAAGTTCAAAAGCCCCTGTTGCAGGATCGATGTAGGATTCTGCAATTTGTTGCCATCCGTTGCTAGGGAAAAGATGATATGCTAAAATTCGGCCACGATTAAACGCTGAACCATCAACATTATGCAGTGTACCCTGAATATTCCAAACCCGCTGAATTAAAGACATTTGTCTCTCCCTAGTTCTATTCTTCCTAAAAATATATTAGATGAGCATCGAGAACCCTTTTTTGGGGGAGTTAAGACATTTCGTTTGTAAAAAATTACACTTCGATAATGCACTTTGTATTATAAAATACGAGGCGTATTATTTGAATGTAAATACTTTGAATTATCCCAAATTAATGTTTTTACGAATGAACAGCGCAAAAGCGACCGCACTCACCAAACTAATTTTCTTAACCGTATTCGTATAGAATCTCCTAATTAAAATTTTAATCTTACCTATAGAACACACCCGGTCCTCTGGTCTCCATAGGCAAACTTTCACAACAAAAGATATTAAAGAAATCCCTCTCAACCGATTCGTGCAAACGCCAGTCAAAAAGTCCCTGGTAAAAACCAGCCTCAACCACCGATTCGGCAAACATCTTCTACATGATACACTTTGTATTATAGAATGAAAATGTTTTAATAAAAATTTCAGAGAATCGTTGGATTTTCCCAAAGAATGGATTAGTTTTTATAAGCGATCGTTAAACAATGTGTCAAGAGCTATTAGACAATAGACTACGAGTATGATTTGTTCTATAATCAAGTAAATAACTGAATGAAGCGACGAAATAAACTCCCACCCATCTCCCATACGCAATAAACGGCCAAGAGGTGATTGCGTAAAAAAAGGATTTTTGATGTTTAAAATAGATTCTTTAACTATAAAGCGAAATAAAAAAGCCTCCAAAATTTTGTATAAAAATTTGAAACCAGGATTGTATCCGTTTCATTCTATAAATATTTCTGATTTATGGGGTGAACATGTGAATATACAAGCCATTGTTGGAAAGAACGGTTCTGGTAAGAGTTCGTTAATGGATTTGTTATACATGGCTGTAAACAATTTTGCTTACATGTTTGAGAGAGGACATCACAGAGCCGCCGCGACATCATTATGCTATGTTAGGGGATTATTTGTTGATATCCAATACACGTTAAATGGAAAACAATATATTCTACGTTGTGAAGGAGATTCTACCCAAATTATTGATATTAGCGAGAAAAAGTTGGTAGCTGATTTTTATTTAAATCGTCAAAATGCTTCTGAAGAAGAAATTGAAGATTACGAAATACAAAACTTTGTTAAGGAATTTTTTTACACAATAGTTTCTAATTATTCAATGCAATCCTTTATTTCTTCTAATTATACTTGTGGAATCTGTATCTACAATAGAGAAGAACACAAAGATGACGAACCCGAAAATGTAAATAGTTTTGGACTATCTTGGATAGATGATCGAGACCGCGAAAATGATTCAAAAGAAAAAATATGGTTGAATAGTATTTTCCATAAAAATGATGGATATGTTCGTTCCATTACACTGAACCCATATCGAGATAATGGTGTTATTAATATGGAAAAAGAAAAAAAACTTGCAAGGTATAGATTAATAGCACTACTGATTGATGGAGAAAAAAGTAAAACAAATATATTTAGAGACTATGCATTAGATAGAATAACTTTTTCTTTAGATACGGATTTTATACTACGAAAATTTCCGAAAGAATCTATTATTGACTTGATTGAAACTGTAAAAAATCAAGTTGAAGATGAAAATAGTGATTTGTCAAAGATTATAGAATCATTTAATCTAGAAATTGATTCGCAGCCAACAAAGTCTCAATTGATAGCGCTAGCTTATTTGCAAAGAAAAATGGATAAGGTTATAGAAAGCTACGAAACCTATAAATTATATAGGGCTGATAAAGAATTTTCAGTGTATGACACGAATGATAAAATTCGAAAGAAGCATCTCAAAAAATTATGCCAGCAAATAAAAAAAGATCCATCTCATATAGTAACTAAAATCAAGCAGACTGTAAATTTTCTTTCATGCGAGAAAAATCGCTCATTTGTAGAAAATTCAAGTTTCCCTAAAAAATGGCTTGATTCAACATTTACTTACAGGCGATACGCAAAGCATTATGTTCGATCGTATTTATCCCTAGATGAAATCATAACAAACTTTCCTCCACCAATATTTAAATACGAGATTTTTTTAAACAAAATTGTTTTAAACGATGCTGATAAATATAAGAAAAACAAAAAGTATCTTGGAGTAAAGACAATCAATGATGTAAAAAGAATGCAGAATCTTTCCAAAGGGACTTACTTCATATCCGCGAATGCGGGGAAAATGAAAACTATAAGAGAACGAGAAGAACGCATTAATCAAGGAGTTATAGTACGATGGAATGGAGAAAATTGGAAAAAAGATGAAATAAATCTAAGTATGCTTAGTTCAGGAGAATTGCAAATGATGCACACACTCTCAACGCATGCGTACCATATAAGAAATATTATGTCCGTAAAAAGAGATGCGATAAAGTATCATAATATAAATATGGTCTTTGATGAAGTAGAAATTTGTTTTCATCCTGAATATCAAAGACAGTTTATTTCGCGTTTGTTGGCTATGTTAAATGCGCTATGCAGAATTAAGCGAAATTACAACTTTAATATTTTTATTTTAACACACTCTCCATTCATTTTGTCAGATGTACCATCTTCAAATACTTTATATATGGACAATGGTAAAGCTATTAACGTAGAATCCGAATCTTTTGGACAAAATATTAGTGATTTGTTAAATCAAAATTTCTTTTTAGATTCGTTTGTAGGAGATTTTTCAGCAAAAAAAATAAACTCTTTAATAGATTTTTTATTGAATAAAAAAAGAAATTTGGGTTGGACGGAGGAGAGTGCACGACGATTTATGGAAATTATTGGCGACGAATTTTTAAAGAGAAATTTAATAAAGAAATATAAAGAAGTGTTTAAAGGTAAGAATGTATAGGATTTATATAAACTCTAAAATAGAAAAATGTGCTGAAAAGTTTGCTGTAGAGATTCGAAAAGGGAAACCCTACAAATCCGAATTAGCTCATTTTAAGCAGAATTTAACTTGCCTAGATCGTACGTTTGAAAAAAAAGCGAAAGAGTATGTTCAGCTTGTTATTGATGTGTATAAAAAAAGTCCGACTTATCCAACAGGGAACTTATTGCAGGGTTCAATTCTTATTGCGAAATCGTCTTTTTTTGATGAATATATACGAATGTTTGAAAATATTATTCCCCCAAACAAACTTAAAACCGCTATAAAATATACAAATCGTAATGGAACTGTTTGCGATAATGCTTTTTGGAGTGTTTTGGTTAGGGTTATGGATTATGGAAGTTTTAAAAGTAAATATTATGAGTGTATAGAGGATATTGGCATTGAAACATGCGTTTATTGTAATATGTCTCCGGCGGATAAATGTGATGCAAATTTTGCAAATTATCAAATGGAACATTTTTATCCCAAAAACACATACCCTTTTTTAAGCACTTCTTTTTTTAATTTTTTTCCTTGTTGCTCAACGTGCAATACAAAAAAAGGGAAAAAAGTTGATAAAGACGGCTTCAATTTATATCGAGAAAATATATTAGATTGCGCGAATCCATTTGAATTTACAACAAGCGATGCCATTTGCTATTATATGAAATTCAAAAATGATAAGCCAAAGTTTGAAAAAGAAAAAAAAATAGGCGTTTTTTTTAAGGCACTTACAAATCACGGAAAAAAACAAATAAAAAAACTTCAAATAGAGAAAAGATACAATTGTAATCGGGTAAGAAGGAAAATGTTTGAGTTACTATTTAAGTATGAACGAAATACGAAAACTCAAATAAACATTACTGGACGAACTTTTCCCAAGTTAAATTCGTTGCATGTGGGAAACGTTTATGATGTTTTTGGAGATTTTTCAAAAGAAGAAGATATTCACAGAGAACAATTGACAAAATTTTCTATTGATTTTGGGAAAGAGACTGGAATGCTTTAAAATTTATTTGCATAAGATACCAAAATTTTCTAAGCCCAATTAAGCATTCATCACGTACTCAACAACGGTTCTGAAGCCAAATTCCTGCAGAGCTATTCGAATTTCACCTGTTCTTTTTCAATTCTACTCCATATTTGAAAAAAGTTTATAAGCAACCAGAGCTATTTTGTTATTGGACGAAACGGCTTACTCTAGCGGAATCACGAATGTGATCCAGCCACAAATAGATGTCATCGTCTTTGTAAAGTTTATTTCCATCCTGGTCTGTCGCCTTTGACAAAGCCACCGCCATCAATGTAAATTCCTTTTCCAAAGATGTTGCAAATACACCCTGGTCATCAGTGTTTATTGAAACACTTATATTAGGCTCATCTCTATTATCTTTTAAATATTTATTATTAAATGTCACAATTGGATGTTTAGAATACAGTTCAACATCTGTAATTTGAATATTGGATGTGGGATTAGTTTCTATAGCAATATGTTTATCTGCAACAATTTTACGCATTTCACGCTGTATCTGCTGAATCACCTTATAATCATTATCCCTATATTCAAACACAACAGGCTTTCGTCCTTTTATTTTTGCTGTTCCATTAAAATGATAATGATGATATAACTGCTGCGTAATAGAACCTTCCGTTCGGAAAACCGTTAATTCTTCATCTTCATTAAGGCATCCTTTAACCCAGAATTTATCCTTTTTTTGACAACCAGGTTCATCTCCTCGTAATTTCCATGCATCGTAATAATCACCAATGCTTATTGTTTTTAAAGGAGAAGTTACAGAGAGTGTGCTACCATATATATCCGCGTAAAGTACTCTAAAACGATCTTCCAAACGGCTCATTAATCCATCTTGATCCAGAATCGAGAACTCCTTCATTTTTGCATACATCCATGCAACATCATCCAATAGATCTTGTTTCGGCAAAATGATTTTAAATCTACGAATTTTATAGTACCGATATGCGTTTACACCTAAAGCAACCGCATGCCCCAAGCGATCCCCTTCACCAAAGTTCATAAAGCGAATGCATTCATCAATAGCTCGTAAGCCATCTACAATGTCATAATAGTCCTCTCCAACATGAAAAGTACGCCCCAATTGTATATTTTTTCTTTGGCAGAAATAATCTAGGGCGGTTGACCTAGGAATTGTTCTCAACATTCTAAATACCGGGGCAAAAACCTCAGGGCGACAACCGAATTCGGAATTCGCGGCATCTATACCCACAAGAGGATAAATCGGAGAGCATTTACCAATAAGTTTTTCAAATTCAGTAGGCGGCTCTGAGGCACAGGCATAGCCCCCATGAACATAAGCATTATTCCCCTGAACCATTTGGTATATGGCGTTAGCCTGTTTTCTAATGTCACTCCGAAGTTTTTTATTACGACACTTCATAGAGAGCGAAATTTTATCTTCAGATTTATCTTCTTTTTTAATGAAATGAAGCACAAAGCCTAGTTTGACATCATTTTTATCAAGGAGATTTTCTTTACCTATGCGAAAATCAGGGGTGTTTATGTGACGATTTGCATCACGCAAATACGCAATGGTGTCGCCTTTGGTCTTCTTGGGGGCAATCCGCGATTCTAGTACTTTAATGGGCTGGTTATTCACGATACATTGTGCAGCCATATAGGGGATTAGTTTCCAATATAGAACCGATTTTCCAAAGGGCGTTTTCAGACGTTCATAGGATTGAAAATGAGAAAAGCCCTTAAAAGAATCACATTGAATCATCGTTTGCCGAAATTGATTCTTAGCGACTATATATGCATAAAGGAGATTACTTAGCTTCGCTGATCGCGAGTCTTGATTGCGAATTCGTTTCAAGATATCGTAAAGAAGCTTCCTTTCGCCAATCAATGGTACATTGTAATATTTTTCTTTGTCATCCTCGGTAATCATCTTTGGAATAGCATAATCCACGACATTACCGTCCAGAAATTGAAAGGCCTCCTCTTTCGCGGTATTTATCTCATCAAGATAATTTGACAAAAAGCATTCCGTCTCCAAATCTGTATTAGCGTCAAGAATTTTGCCTAATTGAGAATAACCCTTCTCGAAATCATGCATTTTCCCATTCACGTAAGAATACAAGAAATACCTAATTGCAATAGCCTTATTGGCATTTAGTAAACGCGGTGCACCATCTTTTTTCTTTTTCAATTCCTTTTTTATTTCAGTATCCATTGACATGCCGTTTACCAAGGCTAGCCAACAAACATCAAAATTTAAAGACGCCCCGTTAAAATGAGAATGTATTTCATAAAGTCCCTTTTTTAGAATGTCATTCAAAATAATTGAGTCCGATTCCAAAAAAGGTTTCCATGCAAAAGACCTGATATCGTCAGCAAATGTTTCCACTAAGTAAGCGCAAACAAAAATATCCTCCCCTGCAATCCTAGTGATGTCATTCCAAGAAAGATACTTTTCCTGTTTGCATACAATAGAAGACTTTCCATTTTTCAAGAACTCTACAGATGTATTAAAAAAAATGTTAATAACATTTTTTCCTAACGATTCATGAATCATCCATAAAGATTCTGAAAGTTCTCTTAAAGCATCTATAACGTTAGTACCAAAAGCGCTTTCATTATTTCGGAAATTGAAGGAGAAATCATCCCCGTTGATTTGTTGTGACGCATACTTGCAAGTTCCATTCCGGGACTTGCAAATAGTATCAAAATCAGCATCAACAAAGATTGACTTTATAAAGGTTGTTAGGGTGTGCATTATTTACATGTATTTGTTAATAAATTCCTCGGAAGACATGGGTAGACGAGATGGGTCTATAAATTTTTCATCAAGGAATTCAATCCATCTCTTGACATCCTCACCCCTATACTTTCTCCTTGGTTTTACATTCGTATCTACAAACTCTTTATAAAACTCTGAGTCTAGCCATGCTACATATCTTTGTTCAAAAAATTCCTTTATATCTGAAGTTTTATACTCATAATCAGGAACAATTACGGCTAATTTAGTCTCTTTGTTTAACACCTTTTTGTTTTCTAAAGTAATTTTTTTACTATCATAAATTGCAAGAAACGCCTCTTCATCCATTGTTTCCATAAAATCAAGGACTACACCAATAAATTTAAAATTGATGTTATAATGAGATTTTTCATCTATAGTATCATAAGTATAAATAAAGAATCTTTCTAAACGAATGAGGTATTTATAAATATGATTAACATCTTCATTTTTAAACTTATGATTTCGTTTCGGAACATCAGAATTGGGATCTGTAACCCCGTAAATTAATTGGCCTTGTGCTTTATTGGCATAATTTAACGCCTTATCAAGTGATTCAATCACATCTACATTTCTAATCGATGCCCATGACAACATAGAATCATAATCTTTTCTGTCTATTCCTCTATTTTCTTTGCAGTATTTTTCAATTTGCTTGAAAAGCGAAGGTGTTTTCCACATTTCTTCGTTCTTTATATATTCGGAAAAACCTTCACAAATACGATCATACTGACGTTCTAAATTTGTTATGTTAACAAATAATGATGATACATCAAAAATAAGATTGTTCGCATTTAAAGCTGAATCATGAACAACTTCATTTTGTTTTCTATAACGTAATTCAGAAATACCTGCTTTTCCCACATCGTAATTCTTTCGGGAAATAAACAAAGAGAAAAATTCTAGGAGCCTTACTTTTTCCTCATTATCTTTTATTTTTTCTTCAATCAACTTTTTATATTCATTTAAAGAACTTGACAGTATTGGTCTTAAATCGCGCCTTTTTATCTCCGTTGATTCTCCTAAAGCAGCAATATATTTTTTATTGGTTATGTTGAAAAAAGCTCCACCAACGAGGATTTCATAAGGAGAAAGACTATCTACAACATTCATTTTCTTTACAGAGTAGTCAACATTACGATCTCTGTCTTTCAATTCACTTTTGTAATGAGGTTCACTTCTCCAATCATAATATTCACAAAGTTTCATTGAATAGAATGACTTTATTGCAAATAACAATGACAAATCTTCTTTATATGTAACTTTCTTTTCCAACACATTTAAAACAAGTAAAACATCGCCAAGAGATATGTTATAGGAACTATTTTCTTCGTCCAAAATAAGCTTAATTTCAATTTCTTCTTCATCAAGATTAGAAGAAATTGAAGGTATTATTTCATATTTGTTTTTTAATATTTGAAGGACTTTTTTATTGAAAAGTGCAGGATCTTCAATGTTCATTATTTCTTTAAAAATGCTCAGTCCTTCACTTGATAAATTTGCAATTGCCCAAGTCGATATAAAATATTCCTTAAACAGAGATTTATTATACTCCAAAATTTCGGGCTTTGATCGATCCACGACAGGCATACTATGGATTAAAGCTATCAGAAAACGTAATTCGCGTAAATTTCTGGGAACGATCGGTGATACAGAGCCTTGTGTATGGTAAAAAAGGAATCTTGTTTTCGCAAATATTTGCGTTGTTACAAAATATTTCACAGTTTGGTCAAAATCAACATTCTTGATTAAAACAAATTGTTTTTCATCAATAGAATTCTTTTGATAGACATTCAAAATACTATCAGCCCAAACTTTTACAGTTGGCAAATAAATCCTATTTTTTTCTGGTATTAGCTTGATGAGATACTTACTAGCCATATCTATAATATCACTTTCGGTCATCATCTTTTTGTCCAGCATTTCCTTATGCTTTGACAAAAACTCACGCTCAATAACTTGCTGCAATTGCTCTAGCTTCAAAGCCATCAAGATGATGACTTTTTCTTGGCGAAGATACTTTCGCAACTCCTCTACCATCTTGTAAGCACATTGAGTATGCAGATCAATATCATCAACTGGAATAACCAAGAAATCCTTTTTAAAGAACTTCAAGTACAATTCCAAAAGAGATTTCATGTTTTTGCGCAAATCTACAGAAGCTGTTAAATTCATCAGCTCGTCTATAGTATCTTCTTCACACAATTTTTTGTCTGTTAGAAGACAAGTTAAGCTTTTCTTGACTTCCTGGAATTTTTTGAAAAGTTCATCCTTTTCTGCTTCGTATCCATATTTACTTGTAAACTTATCATTATCAACAGCATTTTTGAAGTTAGAAAATAGCCTTCCTAACACAATGGATAAAATATTGGTCTTTTCATCAAAGAAACTCGGATCAATATTTTCAAGTATTTCGAAACCTTGAGCCAAATCAAATTTCACACCGCATTCTACAGACTTTTTTGACAGTTCATCGTCTTTCAGCATGTTCGCAACAGAAAACATGCAGGAACTCTTTCCTGTACCACGATCACCAATAAATGCAAAAATATTGTTCACATAGACATCTGCCGTCTGTGAGTAAAAAGTATCTTGTTTTCTTGAATCTTGCGAGGCATTCTGCTTTACATATTCAGAAATTTCCTTTAGGACCTTGTTGTAAGAAGCATTAAAAATAGATTCCTTCTTCGATTCAAAAGAATCAATCACCAACCGAGATTCATCACCCAAATAGAAAGATATCGTCTGTGACATACTTTTCCCCTATTCTTTAGAAGAACATTTTAAATTTTTCACCACTAAACCTATTCGCGCCATAACGTGTAGCCAAGGCGCACATCGCCAACACCGGAGTTAGCGTAGCGTTCAATCTTTATTGTCAAATTGCTGCTTGATTCGGCGATAAAGTCTACCACTTCGAATGGGTTTCTTGAACTTACCGAGCTTGCAATGACATTACCGTTCTGAATGACTTGAAGATCAATGTCTTGTGGTATTGTTTTTAACATACTAACATAATTTCCAGAAACAAGCCAGGCCAAAGCAATTCTATAGCGTTTGCCAGCTACTATTCCGGTTTCGGTAAATGTTATCTGATTGTTGGAATTGAAAAAAGAGGAATTGCTGCCGTTCCAATAACAGGAGCGTACTTTTGAATTAAAGTTTGGGTATATTGGGAGCCCGGTCGCTGCTACAGTAGAATTGTCAGAGTCAAAAATCCTAGCACTGTGTATTTGTTTTGAACTAATGGCTATCATTAACGATTTAAAAGCTTCTGGGTGTTTTTTGTAAAATGGTTTTTGCTGCAACATTGTGGCTGCCATGCCGGCTGAATATGCCGTTGCGGCGCTAGTACCGGTTTGCGTTGCGTTATAGGTATAACCAAAATCATCTACAAAAGAAGCTGCACTTGGAAAATAAAAATTGGTATAGTTTGCTATTTCTGGTTTTTGATTTTTAATTTCGGAATTTTTCCATCTGGAGTAAGATTCGTAGTAGTTGGTAAATGGGGTTACTGCTCCCACTGTTATGGCGTTTAAAGCCTTGCCAGGAGACAACACATTGAAATTTCCAGAAGCATTAGTTTGATTGTTTGCAAGAACAAAAATGATTGTATTGTTTGACAAGATATAGTTATCTAGATAGGAATCATAACTTAAGTACAGAGAATCGTTGGTATTGTAGGAAGTTAAATAAATCCCGATATCGTAATTTGTACTATTTGATGTGTTGGCAGGATTTTGGCTTGTCGAAAACTCATGTAAAATCGTTCTTGGTGCTGCTGCTTGAAAAACTTGGATCATTCCTGTTGCGTGACTACTTGTTATTCCGGAGCAATTTTGATGCTGCACTAAATAAGATGTATTAATGTGCGAGGCTTTAGGGCAACCATTTTCAGAAAGATATGCAGAAACACCAGAACCGTTATAGCCATTTGCATGAGCCTGGGTAGTGATTTTGCTTGTGTCCAGTATGCTTGTGTATGGAATTGCTGTACTGGACGAAAGATTATTCGCTTGGGCTTGCACTACAGAATTATTTCCTGTAACTTCCTGTATATAGACTTTTCTTTCGCCCTGCAACAAAGACTTGATTTCATTTGCTGTTAAGTTTGCTATGAAACCGGCTTCGTTGTATTTTTTCGTCTCTATTTCTTGTATTCTTTCAAAAAAGATATTTTCTGGTAAGATATCTCCATTTAAAGAAAACGTTGTAACACCGTTGTTGTTATCGGAACAAGCGTAAGTGTTGCTTGCGCTACTAGCCAAAGGTTCAAGATAAGAAACTCTAACTAGAATTTTTTGAGCAGAGGCTGTTATTTGCTCTTGAAAAACGCTAATATTATTTTTAGCTCTGCCTAATACATCTCGTTTTGTTGCGACTGTTTTTGCAACCTCATCTTGTTTTTGATTATCCAAAAACTCTTGGACATTTTTTGAAGCTTCACTTTTAACTTCCATTGCCGGCAAATATCTGGTTTTCCATTCATCGGCATTTGCTATGAAAGTAAAAAGGGTAATGGGGAATAGGATTTTGAATAAAATGTTTTTCATATTTAGAACTCACAATAAGGTTTTAATGCCATGGCATTGTTGTACAGGTAATCATAGGCGGCCGCTTCTGTATCTTCATTATAGAAGCACCTTAAACTAATGTCGTTCTGGTATCTAGCCAAATCTTCTATAGTACCGTTCATACCGCCACAGTGGTCCACGAATCGCAGTGAGTCGCTTTGGTACAAGCCTCTGTCGTAAGTGGAGTACCGAACAACAAGTTCCTCCGTCACTACCTTGCTTGTAGAATCTTGATCTAGAATCATTATGAAACTCACCAACGTTCTTGCAGAATCTCTTTGTACATAACGTAGCGCGTTTTCTTTTTCGTAAATTTCTGTTCCACAGTCGCTCATCCTGTCAGAATTGAAATAAACGAGATTAGGTTTAGTGCGTAAGTTAAATTCATACCAATATACATCATCGGGCATTCCATTTGAACTACCTGGCACAAATGGAATTTTTACAGAATCAACTTGCACCTCGGGCACCCATGTTTGTGCAATGGAATTTTCTTCAGTCACTGCACCTCCGGCCGTATTGTCGTCTTCAGAAGTACATGCGATAACGCCTATGAACAAGGCGAGCAGAAAGCTAATCTTCGTTTTCATTAGAAGCCTCCTGAATGCGTTCAGACAATGGGAATAGCTGAAAATTTAGACGGTAAACACGGTTTATCTTTTTGCTGTCGTTAGATACTATGTCCACGATCTTGTTTTGGCATTCCCGCAAAGTTTCTACGATTTTTTCGTAAGAATCTTCAGAGATGCCCATGGTTATGCCTGTTATGTTTCGTTCGCTAACAGGAACATCGTCAATTGCACTTATTGCAAAGTTGCCCATCTGTCTGTTCATGGAGCGTATTGCAAGCCCCATGGTCGCAGCCGGGGCAAGGAGCTTCTTTGTTGTTTGCCTATAGGAGTGCGAATCTGTTTTTTCTAAAAGTTTTACCTGTTCCAGAAACTGGATAGATTCTTTAACCTCCATCGCTGTTGATTTGGGCCGGCATATTTGGGCTATTTGCTTGGGCAATGCTCCAGGCATCGCGGGGGCCAGTTCCCTAACGACCGGGTGTAGCCAGGATTCATAAAACTTGAAAGTGTCGGCGCCAATGACTTGAACCTTGTTGGCGTTGGCAATGGTTTCTATTTCTGCAAAGGCCTCCTTTTTTTGCGCGTCGTCCTTTGCCTGGTCCAAGACGACCAGGTCTTTAAAGAATGTAGTTTCGAGCTCGGTAAGCTCCATTGCCTTGGCAACTTGCGTTATGCCGTTTGTGCTTAGGTTCGCCTCTCGTTCACACACTTGTTTTAGGTAATTAGGTGAAACGAACCCAGCGAGTTTCGAAAATTCACGCCAAGAAAATGTGACTGTTCGCTTTTTGTAGTCGTAAAAGTCTTGCATGTATTTTCTGTAATCTTGGTATTCAAAAATTGATTTCATGGTTTTAAATTTAGAACTAGAACTTTTAATTGTCAATTCGAAATTGTAATACAATATTCTTTAAATTACTTTTGTTTTTACGGCATTCTAGAACCACTTCTTTTTAGTCGAATATTTTATAATACATTTTGTATTATAAAATGACTATCTATTTTTTGAGGCGTTAGCCTCTAAAGAAATGCCTGTTTTTGATAGATGGTTTGAAATTCACACTTTCGTGATACATACCGTATTCTAAAATACAGTTTGTATTGTAGGTTTGTAAAATCTTCTTCCTTTAACGCATGATTACGGCTAAATAGTTGTTTTTGAATCATTTTCTGTTTAGCTTTATCTCAATATTTTTATTGCCGAGGTATTTATGGCTTATCCCGTTCCGACAACATGGTATGTTAATGGCATTTTGCTTAATAATGGAGTTCCATTTACACAGGGGAAGCTAGAGGCTTATAATAGGCTTTCTGACGGGACTTTGGAATGGCTGGCAGAAACCAGCCCCTTGGAAGACGGACGCTATACGCTTACGTTTCCTTCATCGGGTTTTCAAGGGAACGATGCATCGATAGATCATCCGAATTTGGTAGTACGGCTTTACGACTTCCAGGGCAACGTTATTTGGGAATCCGATACATTTGCCGCAATGGAGACTCCGTTTGAGTTGGGTTCAATTGATATTACGGCAAAGCAGGATAATGATTGGAATATCGAAGGGCTTGTTTTTTACAATGTAGCGACGCCCCTTAGTTCCGGCAATGTTTTTGTATATGATGTTTGGAACGGTCAACGGGTATTACTGAAACAAACGGCCCTGAATACAAAGGGATATTTTTCTTGCTCTTATTTGAAATCTTCTTTTCAGAAGCCGGGCGAAAATAGAAGTGCTCCAAATCTAGAGATTGTCGTGAGGGATATTCAAGGGGAATGTCTTGCGACCTACGATGTTCCTAACCCGGTATCGGCTCATCAGGTTGTGCAAATCCCGTTGAGCGCTGTGCCAAATGTTTTGGCAAATGACAATTGCAAGGTGTACGGAACCGTAAAGAATACGCTTGGGTATCCGTTGCAAACTGCTATTACTGTCGCAGCGTTCTGCCTTTATTATAAAGAACCCACGAGTGGAAAGGGAACCTTTGAAAGGAAAATGCTCGGTGAACCGGTGCAACCTGATAAATTCGGTCACTATGAGATTGTCTATGATGCATCTGCAATCCCTCTTGGTTTAAAACTTGACGCCAAGGTCGCAAAGGGAAAGGACAAAGCATCCATTTTTGCGGAAGTCCATTACGAAAAAGGTGGTACGAACGAAACGGATGGCAAACCGAAAAGTTTTTATTCTGCTCCTCTAGTTTTTAACGGTCAGTCTATTCAAGAAATAAATTTTGTCCTTGACCTTGAAACAGACAAGGCAATCAAATCAGAATTTGAATCAATTGACGATAGCCTAAAAATATATTATGAAACCATAATTGCCCCGGAAGCTTCGACAATTGAGGAAAATGAACAAGATAAGATCGCTGAATTTTTAGAAACTGTTACTCAATTACCTTTGGTTATTGGCCGAGAAGGGGTGGAAGAAAAAAAAGTTCGGGCATATTTCAAGGCGTTTCAACTAGCGCATGAATTGAATAATGAAGATATTTTTGAAGGCGAAAATATTTCTGAATGTGCTCAATATCTTTACCCATTGATTTTAAATCATGGGATTGTTGATGTTTCTTCATTACTTTCATCAGGGATAGATGAGTGTTCCCAAAATATAAAGCAAGCCATAAAAGAGAATGTTATTTCATCAATATTAAACGCGCAAAAGTTTTGTGAACTCATTTTTGGAAAGGCTCAAACCTCGTTGAAAGTTGCGCAGGGACAAGGATATTCGTTTTCTGCATTTTCAGTGTTTTATTTTTTCCTAACGGGAGAGTTGGAGCCAAATACATCTCTCTGTCACCCAAATTTTTCAAAAATAAAAGAGGGCTCTGGCTACTCTGATGAAATTTTTCAAAAACATCAAGCTCTTTTAAAAGCTTTTACCGAAGCGGGCAGTAATTATTATGATTTGATTGAATTTTTGAAAAATAATGAATTGACCGTTATTTTTGAAGACAAAGATAAACAAAAACAGAAATCGTCATTCTCATCCTCAGATATTGGCAATCTTTCTTTTCTTGTTGAATTGTGCGAGTTTTGCAATTGGTATTCAGATTTAGTAGTTAGTGCGTATACAATAGCTAAGAATCACACTCCACCCATTAATTCGCTTAAAGATATATTGCACTCCAAAAATCAGTCTTTTTGGGATTCTGTGATTACCACAACTATGGGACATTATAAACAAAGGTGTTCCAAAGCTCCATTAGAACTTCCTCTGGATCTTTTCCCAGGAACAACGGCTGATGAACAGAAGCAAATTGCAATTCGTACTTTAAAAGAACGTCTTGAGGCCAAGTTTGCTCAAGAATCATTGAACGAGAAAATAAAAGCCCCGTTCCCGTATATTGAGATAAACACCTCTGAAACAGAAGCTCTGACAGATGAACAAAAGAAGGAAAGGGAAGAAACAGTTGATAAAAATGAGTGGCACGACGCGATTGCAAAAATAAGAGAATGGAACGATTTTGATTTGAATGCAACTGATCTTGATTCATTCTTGAAAGGGCATTCCTTATCTATTACTCCGAGCATAGAAGAAAAAATAAAGACCTTGCAACGCCTTTATCGTTTAACGGATGACCCGGAAGCTATAAACTACCTCATCCGTAATGAATTTTATTCCGCTTCGAGTATCGCCCTTGTTGACGAAGAACGTTTTGTTGCAGAGCATGGGCTCGGAATGGGCGACAAGGAACTCGCCACAAACATCCATCGTCTCGCAAAGAATTTTGTGGCGAACGCGACCCTGGATATAGAACGCTATCACGGCAGTTTGAATGAAACTGAAGCAACTGTTATGTCATTGCCACGAGGGCTCCAAAACGAAAAAAGTTCCTTAAGCAAAAATCAGGGAATTTTGCGTGCCCCCATGCTCAGGTCGACTAATGTTGCCAAGCAGAGATTGCAAAACAAGAGCTACGCAAACTGGAAAACACTATTTGGGTCGATCAATCGTAATTCAGGAACGCAAAATCAGTCCATATTGAGTGCTTCTGCTTACCTGCTTGATTTGTTGTCTTTTTTGCAACAGGGGCACGCCTATGGCAGCTTTATCAAACGCCGCCCAGACATAAAGAATTTGTTGATGACCAAGGCAAATGCCGAAGTCTCGCTTCCGACCATAGATTTGGCAATTGAACTTTTGGAAAGCCTTGTTTCTAAAAGCTCAGTTAATGAACGCGCCGTTCCACTTTGCAACCAAACTCCAGATGGAGCCTCTGTAGAAGACTTGAGAGCCAAGCCTTGTCCATGGGATTCTTCAATTTCAGTATCGGATCAAAATGTTGAAAGCTTAGCCATGTCTGCACTTGCAGACAAATGCTATCCAATGAATCTCCCGAAGAATTTTGACAGGGAACGGGTTTTAGCAATTTTAGACAAAATGTCGTTGGATTTTGCTGCCGTTGCAAGAAAGCTTCACAACGGCTGCAATTGCTCGTTACAGCTAGATGCTAATGAAAGGGAAACTCTTGAAACCACCCAATCAGACCGTTACGCCACATATGCTCTTTGGGGATTAGAATATTATGGGAACAAGAACATCTTCTTCCCGGACAAATCCAATAGAATCGAAAACGCGACAAGCTGGTACGATGTTCTTTGCAACTTGGCTTTTGTGCTTGATAGGGCAAAATTAACCTATGAAGAATTTATCGAAATTTTCTCTTCTTCCGTATTTCAGAATTTAGATGCAGAAATAATCGCAAAATCTGAATCGTATCAGCTGGCCGACATCAATGGGTATAAAATAAAATTTAAGAACGACAGTGACAATGCAAAGAAAATTGAATTTTTCTTCCGTCTTTCGGTATTTGTCCGCAGGTACAAGCGTCTAGGTTGGTCGGTAGAAGATATTGCAAATACATGGAATTGCAATGTTGACGAATTGGCTGATATTCAGGAATTGAAAAGCCGACTGGACTTGACTACGCAGGAAGCAAGATGTCTGCTGTTTTCTGAATTAGAAAATTCCATTCTTCCAAGAAACGAATTGCAAAGAATATTCCCCATAGATTCTCTTTTTGAATTGTATGTTGAGACCGAGACTTCGACGGCCAGCGCAAAAAAAATGGAACAATTACGCTTCCAGCTGGTTGCCGCTGCAGAAGTTTGCCTGGAAATGAATGTTCAAGATGCTTTGCTTATATTAGAGAATTTCTGGACCCCTGCAGTAAACGACTCCACAACTATGGCTTTTAAGGATGGCCTAAGAGTTTTATATAAATACAACCTGTGGACCTCCAAGAACAAGCTTTCCGTAGATGATTACCTCTTTTTGAATAGAATCGGATTTCCAGTTGCTTTTGGCAGCCGAGCAAACTGCAACGAAATGATTGACAAGTTGGACTTGTTGCGTTCATCATCGCTTTCCATAAGTGACCTGAAATCCATTCTGGAACCGCAATTGATTTCACGGCAAGAATCCTCTTCTTTTGCGGTGGAATTGAATGCAAATGTACGAAAATCCCTAGACGAATGTGCTGCCCCAAAAAAGGAAAAAGTTTCTGTAATTGAATCTGATCAGGAATTTAATCAGGAATTTGATTACGAAACTGCAATTCACGGGCTTTTAAAAACATTGGGCAAAGAAAACGCTGAAGAAATTTTTGATGCGTGGAAAAATGGCTTTGACCAGGATTTCGAAGAAACTTGGAATGCGAGTTTAAATGATCTGCTTCGATATGTTCCGACGCAATCTTCTCCGTGGAATGAGGCCATTGCAGCAGATTGTGATGGAGCCACATTCTATAACGCGCTCCGTGACGAACTTGCATTTGAACGATCACTTGCCCTCGTTGCCGAAAAATTCTCAATGACGCTCGACACAGTCGCGGATCTTTTTGAAAAACTGAAAGATGAAGGTGGTTTGGACGACCTGTTAGAATGGAAGAGTGTTGCAGCCAGAGAAAACGTAACATCTATAAAAGATTTGAATGAAACTGATTCCGCATTGATGGAATATCTTTGCAATCGTATTGTTCGTTGTTCAGCTCTTTATCAATTTACGCAGTCACTAGATCTTGGCTTTGAATGGGACTGGAAAAATATTGTTGAATTAAAGCCTGAATCAAAAAATACTTCGTATGGTTTATTTGAAGATGTTGTGTATGCATTTGCTGCATCATCTCGAATTTTGGGAGAAGTCTACAATTATGGCGACTTAGAAAAACTTGACGTATCGAATGGAAAAATTCAGATTTCAAATGAGGCTTTCGAAGCAATACTTACCGCAGCTGGAATTGATTTGTCTAGGAATGCGACTACACCTTCTATGTGGTGCAAGTTTGCAGATATTTTGGGGCTCTATAAAATAACAAATACATTACCAAGCGATTTGCAGCATTTGTTGAATACGAATGATTCACAATATGCTGAATATGCAGCAACACTAGAAAGGAATCTCAAACAAACTCGTACAAATTCTGAATGGAACAAGCTAATACAGGGCGTGAACGATAAAATCCGTCAGTTAAAGCGAGATGCCCTGGCGGCAGTTGTCTGCAACGAGTCGCAGATGCCTAATACGGCACAAAATTATCCTGTTGTTTTTGTGGACGAGAACGACATCTACTCGTATTATCTGTTCGATGTGAAGATGGAACCTGACATGGCTATTTCTCGCACCGTTCAGGCAGTTTCTTGCATTCAGCTTTATGTGCAGCGAGCCTTGATGGGGCTTGAAGGTGGTTACACACTTAACGACACGCAGAAAGAACAATGGGAATGGATGAAAAATTATCAGGTTTGGGTTGCAAACCGAAAAATTTTCCTGTACCCAGAAAACTGGATTGACGGCAATTTACGAGAAGACAAGACTCCATTCTTCAATGACCTTGAAGATCGACTGGCTGAAATCGGCAATGATCAAGATGCGCTAACGGAAGCTCTTGGAGAATATCTTAAAAAGGTTTGCGATACTTCTGAAATAGACATCGTTGGCGCATGCAAGCAAGATGGTGGAAGTAGTGCGGGCGTTCTTTATACGTTGCACATCATTGGGTGTACTCGTGGGGAACCTCACGCATATTTTTATCGCACTTACGAGGCAACAGCGCTATATGGCGGGAATTGGACCCCGTGGAAAGAACTTCCTCTCGAAATTGACGGAGCAGCAATACAGCCTGCAATTCTTGGCGGGCATCTGTATGTTACCTGGCTGCAAGTAATTCAAGGGCAGAGACAGAAAAAAACAGGTGAATCCGGAGGACATCAGGCTTCGGTCTCTGTAGAATACTATGCCGAACTTAGGCTAAAGTGGGCTAGCTTTACAGGTACAAAGTGGACCGGAGTGAAGGTTGGCAAACAGGCAGTCTATGACATATCAGATAACCAACTGAATTTCATTTTGGGTGAAAATGAAAATTTGGCCGACCGTTATTTCGTTATTGATGTATCGGATAATTCCGATGCTTTAAATCTGCAAGTTTGGCGAACATTCCCCGATTTTACGGATACCAAGCATGTTGTTGCAGTCCCCATGGCGAATTCCTCACCAAAGCTTGACAACAATAATGACTTGGAAAATACACCTGCTTCAACCTACATACTTAAAACAGAAATTTCACGTGAATACAAAGCTGATCAGCGAATAAATCATGTGGGAAACTTCTTGCTTACACAAGACGGATCTGACTCGGCCTCGAATCGAATTGATGTAAAGTCCGGGAATCCGATTGATTTCTCGCATGGCGAATTCGTAAAGGATCATTCTCCATCAGGGTGTCGCCTTATAGGGAACATGTTCCATAATGTCGGCGGCTCCCTAGTGCTACACGACGGAACTGAAATTTTCAATAACACGCGAGGCCCCTTTAAGCTGCTCTCGGTAAACATGGGCTTTATATGCCATGTGGATAGGCCATTCTTCTATATGGATTCTAAGGGGGCCTACTTGATCCGCACGGTTTCTGGAGATGGCGGTGCCGGGGCAAACAGTGTTCCTAACTACTATGTCGAAATGATTTCTAACCCTCAAGCTGGTGAATTCCGCAGGCGATTCCTGCAAGGAGGCACCAAGTGGCTTTACAGCCGTGCAACGGAGGCTTTGCCAGTTTCTGACAGCTACTACTATTCATATTCGTACTACAACTACTATTTCAGTGTATATCTTGGCTACTATACAGCAGGGGACTGGCAGGCGTGGGATTTGTCCCAGACATTATTCGAACATAGCTATTTGCCGAGCGATGTCGTTGCAGAACCATATCCATCATCGACAGTTGATTTTTGCTGGGGTACAGCGACCTCCATATACAACTGGGAACTATTTTTCTTTGTGCCAATGCTGCTTGCCGACAGAATGCTTGCCGAGCAGAACTACGAAGCTGCATTGAACTGGTTGCAACTGGTATTCGACCCACGTATAGACCTCACTCATTACGAAAAGACAAAACGCTTTGTCCGTAATCTTTCGAAAGGAGCTAAGTACTGGAAGTTCTTGCCCTTCTTTGCCAATCAGGATGCCGACAGGTCGATCCTTTCGGAACTCTCGTTCCCGACTCCGCACGACGCCTTGCCCGATCGTAAGGCCATATTGCTATTGCAGGACCGTTGGAAAAACGACCCGTTTGATCCTCAGATGATAGCTCGCTACCGACCTGTAGCTTACCAGAAATATGTGGTAATGAAATACCTTGACGCCCTTATAGGTTGGGGTGACCAGCTGTTTACACAAGACACTACGGAATCGGTTAATCTTGCCATACAGATGTATATCCTTGCAGCCGAGATACTAGGCCCAAAGAGCGCAGAAGTACCCGACCCCAAGAATGACGCTGCGTTCAGTGTGCAAGAGTTGATGGTGAAGGGCATGGGAGTAATGAACAATGCCTTCGTTACTTACGAAGACACCATGCTTATTGGCAAGGATCGTGAAAAGGAAACTCCACAGCGCTTGCTGCCCGGCAACACGATGCAGTTGGCGCATACTACAGGTATGATGTTCTACTTCAATGTACCCCGCAACGAAACGCTGATGGGATATTGGGACACTGTAGCCGACAGACTGTACAAGATTAGAAACAGCCTCAATATTGAAGGTGTCAAGAGGACTCTAGCCCTGTTTGCGCCTCCCATTGACCCGGCAATGCTCGTGAAGGCCAAGGCGAATGGAGTATCAATCAGCGATGCCCTCGCAGATGCATCGTCTGCTCTGCCATACTACCGCTTTAAGGTAATGGTCGCGAAGGCCATTGAAATTGTACACGACATGCAGAATGTGGGCAAGGAATTGCTGGAGGCAATAGAAAAATTTGATGCAGAAACCCTCGCGACACTTCGCATGACGCATGAAAAGACGGCTCTTTCGCTGCAGAAGACACTCACGGAACTTGACATCGCCGAACTTGAAAAGGAGCTTGAAGCGGTCGAGTCCGAAGAAGAGAATCTGCTGGCAGAACAAGAGCTGCAGAAGACCTTCTTCAAGAAATCTGAACAGGAAAACAAGTACGAAAAGGCCATGGAAAAGGTCAAAAAGGTGCAGGAAACGGTTGAAAACATGAAGAAGGCCGCTTCCATTGCATACAAGATTCCTGACTTGGACATCGGTGGCATTTTGAATGGTCTTGGGGGACCGTCATTTGACGCATTGGGAATTGGCGGTACGAAAATAGCAGAGAATCTTGTAAATGCGGCAGAAGGCTATGCTTCTCAGTTTGCGCAGAAACAGGTTGGTGCAACCCTCACGAAAGTGCTTGGCGAACAGAAGCGTGTTGAGCAATCGTGGGAAATGCAAAAGACCGCGAAGGCGAACCAGATCAAGAATGTGCGCAAGAAAAAGACTACTGCAGAAATCAAGATTGACTACGCCAAGAAGCAGCTTGAAAACTTTGAACACGAAATAGAGTTGAAAGATGAAATGTACGACCATCTTTCCGAAAAATACTCTAACAAGGAACTTTATGAATGGCTCAAAAAAGAGAGCGGCTCCATTCTAAAGGCTTTATTCCAGTTGGCGCTGAAAGTTGCCCGCAAGGCGGAAAAGTGCTATCACTTTGAAATTGGTGATGAAGAAGATAAGTCAATGACCGCAAAGACATTCATCAAGGGCAGCGGAGTCTATTGGGACGGCTTGCATAGTGGCCTGCTTGCAGGTGAAAAGTTGCTTGTCGATTTGCACACAATGGAAGTCGCCTACCTTGAAAATGACAAGAACGAACTGGAGATTACAAGGCCAGTGAGCTTGTGGGAATTGGAGAATAGAGCATTCAAAAAGGCTAGCAAACAAGACCCGCTAAACCAATTGAAAACGAGTGGTTGTTGTACATTTACAATTCCAGAAGCACTTTTCTCCTCTGATTTCCCGAATCAGTATTTCAGACGAATTCGAGATGTTCGAGTAGAAGTAATAGCGCCAACTTATAGTGGCCATTACTTAAACGCTCAATTGTCTTTAACCGAAAATTCGCTTGATTTGAAAGATGGGGAAAAAATAGGGGATCGCATAGGAACACAAACTATGGCGACAAGCACGGCTCACAAAGAAGCCGGAAAATTTGATTTCCGTTTTGGTTCGGATAAGTTTTTACCCTTTGAAGGTGCCGGAGCTGTGGATTCTAAATGGTCCTTGATAATTAATGGTTATAATATTACAAACAATGACGAAAATAAGGTTGGTGATACTTTGAATCCAAATGATATTGAAGATGTAATCATCCATATCAGTTATACAGCTCGCATGGGGAAAACTCAATCAAATGAAGGAGCTAACTAATGTCTAAAAAAATACTTATTCCCTTATTTACAATTTGCTTGTTGGCTTCTTGTGGCGATGACAGCGCTAGTAACGCTAACAACGAAAACGGTGGCTCCAACTTGCCTCCACAACAGGGAACGGAAATCCCATGTGATGCCGGTAACGAGGGTTTGGAAATCAAGCCTGCCGACAGTGAAAATCCCCGCCTCTGCACCAACGGAACATGGGTAGAAATACTCTCGTCATCCTCGGCCCCGACCGAGGATCTCAGCAGTTCCAGCGCGAATCCCGGTCAAGCCGGGAATGAAGTGCAATCGTCTTCTTCTGTGACACAGAATTCATCCTCCAGTGACATTCCGAAATCTTCTTCTAGTACCATCCTGAGCGAAGTCGAAGGATCTAGCAGTTCCAGCGAAGAATCCAAGATGTACCTTTGCGATGACGGCGAAACCTATGTTTTAGACTTGACAAACTGCGCAAACAGTTCCTCTTCATCGAGCAAGACTCCAGACCCAGCCGAAGAGTCTTCATCCTCAACTCCTATACTCTCGTCATCCTCGACTCCGATCGAGGATCCCTGCAGTTCCTCTTCAAGTGTCGTTTCTAGTTCAAGTTCCGCAGTTTCATCAAGTTCAGTTCAAAGTTCTTCTAGTAGCGTAATGGCTAGTAGCTCTAGTAGCAGTGTAGCAAAGTCTTCATCTTCTGTAAATGTCAGTTCTTCAAGTATTTCTAGCTCTTCGATGATGCTAAATAGTACATATGATGCAACAAATAATACTTTAACCGATATACGCGATGGTCATGTTTATAAAACAGTAACTATCGGAACTCAAATTTGGATGGCTGAAAATCTGAATTATCTACCAGAAGATACCGTTGGAACAGTTTGGAGGAGACGTTCTGTGTGCGGGGGTGGTGAATATCTGTCTCTACAAGAAGGAGATTGTTCAATTTATGGACGACTATATGAGGTAACTCTACCTGACTATAGTAGATATAACATAAATGTATGCCCCGATGGCTGGAGTATTCCTACGCCGAAACAATGGAATGTGTTGGTTGAATTTATGGGAGGAAGTGACATTGCAGGAAAGATGATGAAATCAGATGAAAAACCATATTGGCCTGACGAAAATCTTACAAATGAATATGGCTTTTCTGCTCTTCCTGCAGGTTATTTCAATAGACTCTTTGGATTCAACTATAGAGGTGCTGATGAAAAGGCAGTGTTTACTGTGCGTAAATCTAACTCAAGCGAACGAAATGGCATTATAATTCCTGAGACTGAAGAATCAATATATTATACAGACTTTGGTGAAACGTATTTTCTAGCAGTCCGTTGCATTAAGGATTAAAAGGAGTTCGCATCATGTCCAAAACAATCCTTTTCTGGCCTGATGTTTACAAGGAACAGGGGCACTGGCTGCCCACTCTGAAATGGGCTGAAGATTTATCCACGTCAGAGAATTATTCTATTAATTACATGGGAATTCCTGATTGCGGAGGAATTATCGATGCATACCGAGATAATGGGCAATCATCCGGGAAATTTACATATCAACGGATTTTCGAAAAAACTTATCCAGTAGGCTACACAACGGAAAGCCATACCAGCCCCAATGAACGTTGGCGTCCTGACCATATCTGGGCAATTGCCTATAGTGCGTTAGGGGAAGATCTAGAAAATTATCAAGATAAGTTAAACAAGGATTTATTTAAAGACGCTCAAAGCTTTCGTGAAGCGATGACTTCCATAAAACCCGACTTGCTCGTTTCAGGTTATTTCACTTCTCTAGAAAGTTTGCTTATTCATAAAATTTACGGAGTGAATGTTGTTATTTCAACGACGTACCTTCGCCACCCGAGTGAAGATCCCGCCATGCGAGCTATTCAGAACCTAATGGCTTTTTCGCCGACTGAATATTTTAAGTTGGTAAATCTTTGCCGTTATAATGAGTTGAAGATGGCTGCCGGTGATGATCCTGTTGATTTGTTGCAAGATCCTGAAATCGAAATGGAAGATTTTGTTTCTGATTTAGAAAAGTTCGATGAATTGATCCCGTGCCCACGCGAATACGAATACGCCCATTATAATCCCGGTGAAAAAGTTCATTATGTGGAGCCCTGCATTTTGGATAGGGATTTGACAACCAGCAATAATTCTTCTGAATTAGACGAATTGATTGAAGATAATACGAAACACTTGATTTTTGTTACCGCAGGTTCCCAGGTGCTGGACTATGAAGGCAAGGCTCGCCACCTGTTCCATTGCATGTGCGAAGCAATGCGCTCGGCAGAATTGAGTAGCTATCACCTAGTTCTGGGAGTCGGATCGAAATTGATTAATGATTACGAATGGGCTGAGTTTAAAAATCAACCTAATATCACCTTTGCAAGCTGGGTGCCGCAAAGAGCAATCCTTGCATCTTCTAATTTAGAGTTCGCCTTAATTCACGGTGGCCTCGCCACTATCAAGGAATGCGTGTATAACAACAAGAAGTTCCTGATACTCCCCTTGGGCAAGGACCAGATCGACAATGCCCTTCGCCTTCGCAAGTATGGCATCGAAAATACCATTCCTATAGAAAATATCAGCCCGAAAATATTAATCGACGCAATCGTGAATTTGCAATCCGACCGAAAAACAAGGAAAAATTTGGAAAAGCTGAGCAAAGTATTCCAAGATGTGGAAGATGATAGCCCGGGCACCAGAGTGCTGCTGAAGAATTTGGGGGTGAACTAACACAAACCAACAGTGGCTAATGCAGGCAAGGACAAGGAATTTGAGGCACAGCTTGCTCGGAAAGGCTAAAGGTATGAACGAATTTATTGAAGTTCAATAATGCGGTAAACTACCCTATTTCAACGATTTGATTCAAAGATTCTATATTTTTAATGTAAATTTGAAAAAAAGTCAAACAGGGCTTGACTTTCCAAAGTTCACTAGGGCACCGAGCCATGAGAGTAAAGAATCTTAAAATTGAAAATTTTAGAGGCATCAAGAATCTCGACCTTTCTTTCGATGATTCCGAAATGGTCGTGTTTGCGGGCATCAACGGTGCAGGCAAGACAACAGTTCTTGTGGCAATGCAGTATTTGTTCTCATGGTATGTAGCTCGTCTGAAAAGCCCGAAGGGCAAGGGGCTTCAGCTAGATGAAAGTGATATTTCAAATGGTCAGCCCTATTGCTTTATCGAAATCGAAATTGAGGAACAGTCCAAGAATGACAATCGAACGGTTCGCTGGTCGTTACTCAAAAAAAGAGCTTCTTACAGGAAACCCATCGACAGACAAGCAAGTCGAGCAGAATTGAATGACTTTGCCGATTCCAAGATGGAAATTTTTGCCGACGGCAATGATCATGATTTACCCTTGGTAAGTTTCTATTCTGTCAATAGGATTGTAGATGCCGTGCCTTTACGCGTACGCAAAAAACACGAACTCGGCACATTGGATGCCTTTGACAGCGGACTGAGCAATAGCGTGAACTTTCATTCTTTTTTCCTGTGGTTCCGCGAACGCGAGGATCTGGAAAACGAACTCTATCGAGAACTGGGCAAGAAGTTCCAGGGCGATAAGCAACTTATAGCAGTCCGTTCCGCGATCAAGAATCTTCTGCCGGGTTATGAAAAATTTCGTGTAAAGCGAGACCCGCTATCTTTTGTTGTTGAAAAGAAGGGTGAAACATTCAATTTTGGCCAATTGTCAGATGGCGAAAAATCCTATATTGCGTTGGTTTGTGACATTGCCCGCAAAATGGCGATGGCATCCCCCAAAAGCGATAAGCCGCTTGAAAGCCCTGCAATCGTAATGATTGATGAGATTGAGCTACACCTGCACCCAGAATGGCAAATGGGCGTGGTTGACCACCTCAAGAAGACTTTCCCGCATGCACAGTTCTTTTTGACGACGCATTCGCCACACATTGTGACTAACCTGAAAAATTCTGGAGGAGATACCCTTGTTGCGCTTGATAAGGGCGTCGCTGTTCGCGCGACACAGAATCAGTATGGCCAGACAATCGACTTTATTTTGAACGATGTATTCCGGTTGAAAAGCCTGAGAAACGGCGATGTCCAGAAGAAAATTGATGAAGTCTGGAGCCTGCTGAAAAAGGGAGATTGCACCTCTGGCAAGTACCGCAAGCAGCTGGCATGGCTTAAGGAGAACATCAGTCCTGCCGACCCTGAATTTATACGTATAGCTTTGCAGGAAAAAAGAATCGAAAAGGGTCTTGTATGATTTCGGTTAAGAGAAAGGCTCCCTTGAAGTCGTTTGACGATTTTGCCCGCCGAGAAAAACCGAAGGATTGGAATGAAATTCATTCACAAAAAAAATACCTGAACCTGTATAACAACACCAAGGCAGCTCTAATCGAGGAACAGGGCGGTGTGAGTGCCTATACAGAGGAACCCCTTTCAAAAGACACCCACATAGACCATTTCCGCAAAAGGGATCTATTCCCTAACTTGACTTTTGATTGGAACAATTTATTTGTCGATGGTGTAAGCGAAAATTACGGCGCGAAATTTAAGGACAATCATAAGCATATCAAGAAAGCAGACTATGCTTTGCTGATATCGCCCGCCGAAAACGATGTCGAAAGATTTTTCTCGTATATGGAAAACGGTGAAATTGTCGTGGCGAAGGGACTCTCTGCCCAAGACGCGAAACGCGCTGCATTCACGATTGAAACGTTCAATTTGACAGATCCGGGACTAACATCGAGACGAGCTTCTGTCATCAAAATCATTAACGGTTGTGTAGGCTTGTCTCCCGAAGAAATTCGAATTGCCCTGCAGGAATTTGGCTTCAGAACCGTTGTTGAGTATGCGATGAATGCTTAAATGGGTTTAGAAGATTTTGGTATAAATATTAGAAAATTGTCTAAAAACTTTTTGTTTTGCTTTTATCAAAGGCTAGTCGAAATATTTGATTATTTTAAAGCCGTCTTCCTTGAAAAGATCATTTCTGGATAGCAATATATTGTAACCGAGATCGAATGCTGGGGATGGAAAAAGATTTTTTTGAGAAATTAAATTTCCTTCACCTAACCACGATCTTACCTTATCCACGCGCATTCTCAAAATACAGACCACTTGAGAAGATAGATCGTAGAAAAGAGGGTTCCCGTTATCCCCGCCTTTCTTTTTTATTAAAAGCCCGTGCTGAGCATGTGGTCGTAAGAATATTGATGGCAGTGTTTGACGTAGGTCTATTTGGTCAAAAGATTCTGATTTGTAAAAACCTTTGGAAACTTCATTTTCATAGGGT
>JAZLFR010000024.1:0-12522 GCA_045615885.1 Fibrobacteraceae bacterium | reverse complement strand
TTGCTACTACTAACTTATCTGGATAATGACCTGATGACCATTCAACAGAAAGAAATAAGTCCTTCAATTGTTCAGCTTCAAATTCGTGAATTTCTTTATATTCTATACTCATTTTACAATTTCCCTTCTAACACTAAAAATCGGAATTTATCTGTTAATCTACAATAATCTCTGACCATTTATCCTTATCAATCTCTTCAATTGATACAGAAACAACATCCTGGCTTAATTCAAATTCTTCAGTTTTCCCTGGTTCAAAAAGAACCCCTATAAGATTTGGTTTGGTAAGACCCCATGTAAGCGCAAGTGGGTTTTCCGTTGATCAGGACTGGGATAGTAGAGAGCTGTGATACCGTGGAAGGTTCGGAAGCCATGTACACCTGTATGTTCTTGTTGGAGAACTGTACGGGTACTAGTTCGGCCTGTGCCAAGGCGATGGCGGCGAGTATGGTTGCGATGAACAACATAGTAAACCTCCTATGGTGCGATGTCCTTGAGGATTTCGGTGATGAACTTGATGGTACCGTCATTAGCGGTCTCTTCAAGCATCTTGACGGACGGGACGAGGTGTTCGGGGATGCAGATTTCGTTTTTGAGAAGCGACTGCAGAGGGATCATGGGTTCATCGTCATAGAGCTTGTTGTAGTTCTGGATATCGGTATCGGTATGGATAGGCATATATAATCTCCTGTAAAAGTTGTTGCTCCCGCTATATTTATGGTATTGAGAGCTTTGACAAGATCTAGGGAGTTGTATTGTTTTCCCCGGGTTCAAAAGAACCCCTATAAGATGGAAAAATAGGCGCGATTGTTAAGTCTATTGCGAAAAATTGCGGATTTATGCAAAAATTTTCAATAGGCTGATGTTCGTTTTAGCCAACTAAGTCAACTGCAAGTCCTGTTTTTGCAACAGAAAATCAACAAGGTTGATGTGTGCGATTCCGTTTCGGCTCATGTTGACTTTGTCCAAAGAGATGACATATTTTGGGGAAGCATCGCGAATCGGGCTGAACGCGCCGAATTCGCGTTGAATTGTGCTTTCACTTGCCAACAGATAGGCTACCTGGATAAAGCATTTCTTGCCGTTCCTGATGGCGATGAAATCCACTTCGCCCTTGTATGTCTTTCCAATATAGACTGTGTAGCCTCTTTGGCGGAGTTCGTTGTAAACGATGTTCTCCAAAAAGAATGTGTCTTCGAAAATAACGGAATTCGTTTGAATGATTCTAAGGCCGGTATCGACTGCGTAGAATTTTCCCTTCGACTTTAAAGCTCGCTTTCCGAAAATATCAAAGCGCTTGACCTTGTGGATTAAAAAGGCTCTTTCCAATCGATCCAGGTAATTACAAACTGTTTTCGAGGTTATTGTTTTTTTGCCTTTGGTGGCATGTTCTGCATTGTAGGTTTCCGCGATACTTTCCGCAGAAAAATCCCGCCCTGCGTTTGCCAGAATATAAAGGGAAATGTCTAGGAGCTGTTTCTTTTGAACGTTCCCGCCTGTTTTTAGAAGGTCGTTCCCGACAATGCCTGTGTACAGATTTTCGAGATAGCGCCTCGTAGATTCTTCTTCATAAAAATCGAAGCGCACCGGGAAACCGCCCCACTTGATGTAGTCGTAAATCAAATCCTCGGAAAATTTTCTTCCGTTCAGTTCAAAGTATTCCTTCATCTCGATGAAAGAGAACGGGAAAATCTCAAATTCAACTGTGCGTCCCGTGAGTAGTGTGGCAAGTTCGCCAGAGAGTAGCCTTGAATTGCTTCCGGTGACGAAGATGGAGGCGTTGAGTTTTGCACGGAGCGAGGCCAACGCTTTTTCGAAGTTTTCGACGTGCTGAATTTCGTCCAAAAAGATGTAGTGCTTTTCGTTCCCCTGTATGCGGCTCTTGATTTCCTTGTCCAGGTCGTTCGCTGTCTGAATGTATGAAAAATCAAGATCTTCGAGATTAATTGAAACGATCCTGCTCCCTGGAACGCCCTGTTGCTGCAATTCGCTTTTGATGGAATTTAACAGAACCGATTTCCCGGAACGACGAACTCCCGTCAAGACCTTGATCAGGTCTGATTCATAAAATGGGCGGATTTGCTCCAAATAGCGAGTTCTTGTTAAGTTCATGCTTAGCCTTTTCTTTGTTTCTAAAATATACAAAATTTTGTTATTTTGGAAATATTTTGTCAAAATAATTTCTAAAATTTAGATATTTTTAGATTTTTGGAAAATTTTAATAGAATTAGCTGATTTTATTGCCAGAAACAAGCTGCTGGTACATTTTCAGAAGTTCAGCGATGATTTTGGATTCGGTCATGTTCTTGTTGACTATTCGGTTTTCTCCGGGTTCAAAAAGAACCCCTATAAGTTCAATACAAATCCCTAGTCTTATTCTGCTAAGCGATACCTATAAATCGGAAAAATTTGGATCAAAATATTTCCCTGGTAAACCGTATAAAATTTTTGTCCTTTAAAAGCGGCTCTATATTCTTTAAAACTCACCCTAAATGACGAACCGCTGTTAAATTGCAAATGGTATGAGAAACCACTTTTTGTTCCATGGGATTCGTACTTATAGACAACAAATTCCTTTTGGAGTTTAGGCTCCGCCTTTAGCCTTGTGGGGAAATCCAGGTTAGGGGCGATGGACGCAAAAAGACCTAAAATAGGAAACACAACGAGCGAACAAGCCAAATTAAATTTTTTGCGTTTTTCTTCAAATTTTGGAAACATGTATTTAAGAGCAATGTAAAGGCCTATGGCCACTCCAAAGAAGAAGGCGAGTACTGCTGAGGCTTCTTGGATGATTTCGTAATTTTCGTACTGGACTAGCAACTTCAAAAAGTCGTCGTTGATTACATACCCAAGTTCTGGCAAGGAATGAATTTTCAAAGTTGTAGCAAGACAGATTACGCAACAAACCGCAATCACCACAGCATAGGCGATGACAAAAGGATCTTTAATAACTTGTTTTTTCATACCATAGTAAATATAACCACTGCCGATCTGCCCGGCGACTGCTCAGGAATGCAATGTCTGCAAAGTCTCGATTTTTTTTGGTTAAAATTTCCTTTCGGAGTTAACAAGCATTACCGTACACTTGCTCATGTTTTTTGTTGTTGGATAAATGCCGATTCCGTAATCATCAAGGAACTCGGCGATTACGCTAGACTTGACAATGTTGCTGACATTATCTTCAATTAACGAATATGACCGGGAAATGCCAATCACGCGTCCATACTCATCAAAGCTGGGGCCGCCGGAATAACCTTCGGTAAGTTGGACGCTAATTCTATACATGCGATCATCTCCAAAATAATTGTCCAAAGCCTTTATGCGAGATTCGTAGCGATGTTGGTCAAAATTGTTTCTAGTGAATGGGCTTGGATATCCGTAAGTATATACCTTGGTACCAACGGGAACCTCATCTTCGACAACAGCGCAGGCGCCAAGACGGCGGGAACCTCTATTGGTGCCAAGGCGAACAATGGCCATGTCGGCATCAGGTTCGTCTGCAATAACTTTCACTGGGTGGCATTCGCCGGTAGCCGCGTCGTACATGCAGGTGTAGGGATGCTCATGTACAATATGGCTTGCTGTAACAATGTAATTCCTGTTAATGACAACACCTGTTCCGCTAATAAAGTTGCCAGTTGCTGCCATTGCCATTGTGCCGAGAAGCAAGACGAATGCAATTACAAAGTTTTTCATTAAGTACCCTCGGGTAAAAAACTATAAGAAGTAAAAATATCCTCCTCTCTTTTTTATATCATGGTTTGCAAAAAAGGAAAGCCTGCTTGAATACATAAAAACGCCCGAATGTTGTTTTTTTTTAGAAATGTAGTGCCTAAAACTAGCTGCTGGTTCGTTTTCAGAAGGTCGGCGACGATTTCTGATTTGGCCATGACTGCGGCGCCCTGTTATGGCTCTTAGGCTTTCTTTGGGACTTTATCTGTGAACAGGGGTGGTTCAAAATATTGCATCGTTCAAAAAAAGAACCCCTATAAGATTTAAAGAATTATATTATTGGTGAACCTAAAAAGAGAATACCAATATGTTTAATTTCTTCAAGAAAGCGCCGTGGATTACCGAAGACGCTATCAAGGCAATTACAGGTCTTCCGAAACAGTACATCGTTATGGTTGATTACAAGACCCATAGCGAATGCATCCGTAATGAGGCGGGTGATTTGCTTGTGGATTTGGTATCTTGCAAGAATGTTACTGGATTTACCATCAAGTACCAGGAAGATGGTGCTGAAAATGTCTTTCCCGTATTTGATCAGCTCAATAACCCGTACACTGTTGAACGCTTCCAGAAGTGGATTGACGGTATCGTGGCGTCGCACCGACAGACTAGCAGTAATGCGTCGATGGAACAGCTGTACGAAATGCAGCGCAAGCTTCGCGATACCATTCAGAATACGATCCTTATCAAGGGTTATCAGTCTGAAGAATCCAAGGATATTGACATCTACCCAAATTCTTTGTCCGCTGAAGGTCGTAAACGCCTTGCTAAGCTGATCATGAACCTGGATCGCAATTCCGTTGATGTGATGGTCACTATCCGCGTAAAGGGTTCCACGATGGAGCAGATTGACTCCACGCTGAATGAACTTGCTATGTATGAAGCGTTGAATTAATCTATTGACAAGGTTTTGCTTAGGTTCAAAAAGAGCGCTTATAAGATGTAATTTCGTTTGGCGAAATGCAACAGATGTTATGGGGTGTCTCGACGATCTGAAACTGAAATCGAGCATGCACGCATTAAACAAAATATGCCACCCAGTTTGCACTGGATGGCAATTCGTTGAGGCACGGACTTGTTTACGCTGATGCTCGTGACCTTTCACCGTACACGGCCCCCACTCCCACATTAGATGTTCACGGCACATCACTACGAAATCCTTCTCCTGAAACAGGCAGCTTAACCCGTATCTCTAATTGTGGTCGGTCTAATATAGTACATGAAAACATAACTGGCAAGCAAAAAATTGATGTTGCAACATTACGCTCGATAAAAAACTCCAGGTAAAACCTGGAGCCCTTCAATTTTTGAACACTGAATATTTTTGTTGATCATTTTTTCGGTGTAGGTGCTGACTGTTTTGACCACGTAGTCGCTGCTTATGGTTGTATCATAGTTGCCAAATCCCCAGCTTCATCCATTTGCTTTTCGCTGTCAGAAGAGTATTGAATGATGGATTCGAGGCGGTTCAGCACAATCCCCTCGTTCCCCACGATTGATGTGAAGAGATCGGCATCGTTGTTGTCTTTGGGGATAACGACCGCCGTGAATTTTTTACCCCCGGGTAGTTTCATCATCTTATAGATGACTTCGCTGATAAGTTTGCTCATAGTACCTCAAAACATAGCTTTTTTCAGGTTCAAAAAGTAAACCAAAATTCTACTGAAAACTTTTGCTTAGTTTGGAAAAAATTTTCAGTAGGAGTAATTCAGTTTTCTACAAGCTATTGATTGCTTCGAACAGCTGCATCATCTTTTCAAAGTTCTTTATTCCCGGAGCGTCTTCTACGCCGCTGGAAACATCGATAAGTTCCGGGCTGAATTTTGCGATGATGTCAGAAACGTTCTCGGGAGTAATGCCGCCGGCGAGCCAGAAGGGTGTTTCGCCTGCTTTTTCGCGGAGCAGTTCTTCGGGAATGCGCTGGCCTGATCCGCCGGGGATGCCTTCTACCTTGGCGTCTAGGAGAACGCGGGGCTCGCCGTGCTTGCGGATGGCGGCGAAGTTCTCGAAGTCTTCTGCGGAACCGATGCGAAGGGCGTTGTAGCAGGGGAGTGTTGCTGGGACAGTTTGGATTGCCGCGTCGCTGCGCTCCTCGCAATGACATACAAGATTATCAAGCGTTTCTGCGCAATTGCATGTGGAATCAAATGGGGGGGCTACAAATCCGTGGAACTGCACTGCGTCCAGAACGCCTTCGGCGGCAAGCCTAATGGCGGTCTTGCCTTCTTCTGTGGTGGTCTCGGTAATGACGCCAACAAACAGGGGGCAAAGCTTTCCTTCCGCTTCGTATTCGCTACGGAGCAACTGGGTGAAGTAGCGGACGAACTTTTCGTTAGTCAGACGTTTTGTGTTGCTGAAGACGAAGCCCAGCATGTCGGCTCCCATTTCGGCGGCGGCAAAGCCGTCCTCTTCGCGGGTGATGCCGCAAATCTTGACCATGGGGATCTTGTGTGCGGCGCGTTCTGCATCTGCGGCTGACATGCCTTCTTCAATGAACGCTGCTACGTAGGGGGCGCGCCTGGCGTCGCGGCGTTCTGCAAAGGTCTTCCAGAAGTCACCGCGGCGGTTGTCTTCGGCTGCTGCGAATGCTTCAACCAGCTTTGCTGCCAGGGGCGGGTTCTTTGCCACGGCTTCGCCAACGAGAATTCCCTTGAAGCCCAGGCTGCGGGCGAATGCGGCGTCGGCAGGTGTGTGTACGCCACTTTCAAAAACAGCCTTTGCCGGCAGCTTGTTGCGGATAGCCGCTGGAACCATGGGGTCGATGTGGAAGGTTGCCAGGTCGCGGGAATTTACGCCTGCGACGATGGTGCGTTCGGCACTTTTCGCTGCGTCCCCAGCGGCTTCCTTGTCCAACGTTTCCAATACAAGGTTCAGTTTTCTCAGATCGTCCGGTTCGCGGACTTCCACAAAAGCCTGCATCTCGAAACTCTGGGCACGCTTTGCCATCTTGATCAGCTGTTCGTCATCCAGGATGCGGGCAATCAAAAGGACCGCGTCGGCACCGCAGCGGTAGGCGATATCGATTTCGTCTTCGAACAGCAAGAAGTCCTTACGGAGCACGGCGCACTTCTTGGTTCCATCGCCATTATCCACGGCCTTGGCCACCGTAATCAGGTCTGCCAAAGTTCCCTTGAAGTAGTTGGTTTCTGTAAGCACAGAAATTGCCTGTGCGCCGGCGGCGGCGTAAGTGCAGGCCAAATCCGCAGGAACCAAGTCCGGGGCAATGTCCCCCTTGGAGGGCGAAGCTCGCTTGACTTCGAGAATGGGACCCGGGCGGCCGAGAAATTCGCAACGGCCAACGGTACGCTTTTCGGGAATGTCAAAGCCAAAGGTGAGACCAAGGCGTTCAATGTCTGCACGTCTGCGGTCAACAATCTTCTTCAAAATGTCTTCGCTCATTTTTGCTCCACGGCTAAATGAAAATCTAAACTTTAAAAATTAAAAGCCCCGGTGTTACCGGAGCCTTTCTTTTTTCATTTTTGACACGCAAAAAGGAGACCCCGGTTATAGAGCCAGCCACCACCAGAAATTGATGCTGCGATATTCAAGTTCCATGCCTAAAATTTAGACAACATCAAAAAGGTTGGCAAGTAAAGTATTTCATAGAACGGTTTTGTTTTGTAAAAACGATAAAACTGTTGATACACTTAAAGCTTTTATTCTGTTGGCCTGGTGGATTTATGTGAATTTGCTATCTATTTTTAGACCATAAAACAAGAGGTTCCAACTATGAAAGCAAAATTTCTTCTTCCTTTGATGTTCGGTCTTTCTGCTGCAATGTGGGTAGGCTGCTCCAGTGATTCCAACGGTTTGTCTCCGGTCGATACGAATTCATCTTCTTCTGAAGTTACCGATGACGAAAAGGGCGATGTATCTTCTTCATCTGTAAAGGAAGATGGTGGAAAATCAAGCGATTCTAAAGACACTAAAGATTCCTCTTCTAGCATTTCTGAGGATGATGAAGTTTCCAGTTCCTCTGATGAGGGTGGCTTGTCTTCAAGTTCCCAAAAGGAATTGACTCCTAGCGAGCCGATGGATCCTGTAAAAGTGGAAATTCCAAATACTTTTGCAAAGAACGAATCTACTCCGGTAGAGAATTTTGCAAACTATAATTACTATGGTGCCGAACTTTCTGGTGTTGACCAGTTCACCTACGGTCGCTTTGAAGCACGCATGAAGATGGTTTCTATCCCTGGTTCCGTAAGTTCCATGTTCCTCTATTATGATGATTCTTGGAAAAAAGAAGATGAACCATGGAATGAAATCGATATCGAAGTTCTGGGCAAGAACAAGGGGGAATGGCAGTCCAACTTGATTACCCGTGTCCCTGACGTAGATGGCGAAAAACCGCATAACAACATTACTTCCGAATATGTGACCGGTTTTGGATTTGATGCTACGGAAGATTTCCATCTGTATGCAATAATCTGGACTCCGGAATACATTTCCTGGGAAATCGACAGTGTCGAAGTTCGCCGCGATGTAGTTGGCATGGATCGCCCGGCAAAGGTCAAGCATGACCAGGTAGCCTTCATGACCGAACAGCAAAGCATTCGTTTTAATCTTTGGGCTTCCAAGAGCAAGGCATGGGTCGGCGAATTCACTGGCGCAGAATTGGCCGGTGGACCGCAAACCCAATGGATCGACTATGTTCGTGTTTATTCCTATGATGAATCGACCAAGACCTTTAAGAAGGAATGGCAGGATGACTTCGACGGTTCCGACCTTTCTGACCACTGGACTGCTGGCAACTGGGAAATGGAACACGTGATGCTTTCCAAGAGCAATGTGGTCGTTGAAGGCGGCTATTGCAAGCTGCTCATGACCCGCGAAGCTAAATAAAATTTAAAATCCTACCTCAAAAACAAAGAACCCTGTGCTTGCACAGGGTTTTTGCTATGTTCAAAAAACAAAAAATTATTTCTTGTCTTCGATGTACAAAGGCCTCTGCTTGACTTCATCGTAGATGCGGCCTATGTATTCGCCAAGAATGCCGATTGTCATGAGCTGCACGCCAGAGAAGAATACGATGACAGTCATCAGGGAGGCCCAGCCGGGAACTGTCGTTGCTGGCGACATGATTTTTTCGATGATGGACCATACGAAAACGCCAAAGCCTACGAGCGTTGCAAAAATGCCCATGTAGAAGCTTATCTTGAGCGGCGAAGAACTGAAACCGGTAATGCCGTCGAGAGCAAGACGAACCATCTTTTTGAGCGGATACTTGGATGTGCCTGCAGTGCGTTCTGCGCGGTCGTACTTTACGCCGATTTTCTTGAAACCTACCCAGCAGACGAGTCCGCGAAGGAAGCGGCTGCGCTCCGGCAAGTTCTTTAGCTGGTCCACTACGCAGCGGTCCATGAGGCGGTAGTCGCCTGTGTCTGGCGGAATGTCTATGCTTGTGAGCTTGCCTATGAGGCGGTAGAATGCGAAAGCGGTAAACTTCTTGAATATGGTTTCGCCTGCGCGCTTGTTGCGCTGGGCGTAAACGACCTGGTAGCCTTCGCGCCATTTTTCAAGCATTTCGTGGATAAGGCTTGGCGGGTCCTGCAAGTCGCCGTCGATGATGACGACTGCATCGCCTGTGGCTTTGTCTAGGCCAGCGCTGAATGCTGCCTGGTGCCCAAAGTTTCTGCTGAAATTCACGAGCTTGTTGTACGGGGTGGAGGGCAGAAGGCTTTCCAGAATTTCGCGGGTCTTGTCCTTGGAACCGTCGTTCACGAAAATGAGCTCGTGCTCCACATTCTTCAGTTCTTCTTCAAGAACCTGGAATGTTTTTGCGACGATTTCTTCTTCGTTGTAAAGCGGTACGATTACTGATAAAAGCATTCTACTTCCTGTACTGATCGTCAATTTCGAGATCGTTAAGGTTTTCTACGTTGTTTGCGACCAAATTAGATAAATTCTTGTACAGTAGCGGGAGCACGATATCTACATGGCCGCAATCTTTGGAACCGTTCGGCGTTGTGACGATTTTTAGTTCCTTGACTTTGCGCAAGTTCACGCCGATTTCTGCCGGAGCTCCGTAATTGACCGCATATTCCGCAAGGATCTTGTTGTCTCCATAGATTGTGATTTTGCCTCCTTCTTCGCTGCAGAGACTTTCTTCGTCGAGGCCTGCAAGGGCAGAAAGGGAATCATAGTCTGCTACTCCGAATACCGTTTGGGAGGGCCAGTGAATGCCAAGGCCTTCGGAATAGGAATTGCCGTTCAAGGAGAACTGGTTGCCATCGATGCTTGAATTTACATGGAGCGAGCCCCAGCCTTGTTTGTGTGAAATCGGACGAATTGCATTGAGCTTGTCGGCAAATTCTTCTTTATTCAAACGATATACGGAATGCTTTGCCACAAGTTTTTTGCTGTTCGTATCGACGACAGCGACCGTGAATGTCTGGTAGCCAGGGAGTGTAGCACTTTGCAACTGGAAGCGTGTTTTGCCAGTCTTGTACGGGAGCACTGTTTCTTTGCCGTCGTTGTTGATTTGCAGGGCCCACGGCTGCGGGCGCTGTTCCGCAAATTCAAAGGCAAGGAAGTTTGCCGAATCGGCACTTTCTACGCGGCGGAGCACATTGCCTGAGTTGTAGTTTTTGCGGCCCTTGAACTTTGCAATTTGCACCCAGTAGTTATTGGTGATTAGCATGTTCTTTTCGCCGACAAGTTCCATGTCGCGTTCAAAGTGGTCGCAAGTTGTAGGAATGCGGTGCTCCACGGCCTTCTTGTGGTAGGTCTGGCTATCCCAGCAGTCGAGACCGCGAATGTAATAGACTTCGCCCTTGTATTTTTCTATCAGATCCAGCAGTTCTCCGTTTGACATTTGGCGTGCACGGTCGTAGTGGATTGAAGAGATTCCGTAGCCTACAAAGTGGTATGGACGGGCATAGATAAAGAACTTGTTGTTTATGTCGCCCTTTTCGCGCAGCCAGTCCCAAATGGCAACTTCTTCGGTTGTCAAATGGTTGCGGTTGTACATGATGTTTTCGTTGAAGGCTTGCTTCAGGGAGGCTGTATAGGCGAGCACGATGAGGCTTGCGACGATTGCCGCTATCGGCCACAATTTGTTCCAGTCTGACTTTTCGCCAAAGAACTTGAGCAACGCCCAGAATGGGTAGGCTGCAAGGAACGCCATGAACGGGAACATGACGAGGCTGTAGCGCTGGTTGATTTCGATGGTGAAGTCGCCAGACACGTTTTCAAGAATCATGTAGGTCTGGATGCCTAGCAAAAGAATGAATACGAGTGCGCGGCTGGCCTGGCCAAAGCTCTTTTTGAACCATTCCATGGCAGCCTTGATCACGAGAACGATGGAGCCTGCAAGGAAGAAATAGTTGAAATAGGGGAGGAATGGGTTTGCTGGCAGGTTGTTGCGTACCGTACCGCTCGTCATGACTTCCCAGTTTTTGGTGACATCTTCAATGAAATGGCCGTGGGCAGCAAATTCGCCACCCTGGAATCCGAAGTTCTGGTAGTAGCTGATGGTAATTAGCACCGGGGCAGAGAACAGGGAAAGCAGCACAAAGAAAATAGGTGCCTTGGCGTCCTTTTTGTCCAGGATCTTTGGAAGTGCAATGAAGAGGAATGCTGCGTAGCCAAAAACTGTTTCTTGGCGGGTTTGGGCAAAGAAGGCAATCAGGAGCGCGGCGAGAGCCCAGTGCTTCCACGTGTTGCGTTCAAAGGCGAAGTTGCAGGCCAATAGCGCAAGGCTGAGGAGCAGAATGTAGAGCGGTTCAATGGAAAGTGAACGGAACTGGAATAGTAGTGTTGGCTGGGCGGCAAGAAGGCAGCTTGCAAGGAGTGCGAACGGAGCTTCGCGCGTCCAGGCGAGAATGGCAAAGAAAAAGAGCAGAATGGTGATGGTAAGCGAAATCAGCTGCGCTGTGAAAGCCCAGTGCAGGTCATCGCCAAGGAACGGCATGCCAAGGAAGTAGAGCCATGAAAGGCCCTTTGTCTTGAAGCTATTGCTGACGGCCTTGCATTCAAGCTTGCCGTCGGTAAATTCTCCCTGGTTGCAGGTGCCCGATTGGTGGTTGTGGTACATGTTCTGGGCGAGTGAAAGGAATACGCTTTCATCGCTCTGCACGCGGTGGCGGGCTTCGATTTGCGTGCCTGCAAAAATGGTGGCCGCCACGGCAACTGCTGCTATGATGAGCAGGTAAATGGGCTTTGGAGCAAGTTCCTTGAGATAGGCCTTGCCATCTTTAAAGAGCATGGCAAAAAGCGCGACGATTGCGACGGTCTGCACTGCAAAAAGCGGAATGGAAACGTGCAGATCCATGTCACCCAGTGTGTTTTTGGGCAGTAAATAGATGGTGAACGGAATGGCGAGCGAGACAAGCACGGAGGCAATGCCCGCCGGGTGTAGCAAGTTTTTAAGCATCTGCAATAAGTTCATATATAAAATATAGATTAGAGAGAAGGTGTTAGGGGAGAGTAGGATCTAGTGGCTAGGGTATAGAATAGACGAGAGAACGGCACTGCGTGCCTACAGACGAGAGACGAGAGGGGTTATTAGGATCTAGGATTTAGGATCTAGGGGCTAGGGGTTAGACGAAAGACCGCTTCGCTGGTAGACGAAAGACGAAAGAGGATTGTTAAATTCCATTGTTTTAGAGGATAGGGTTCAGGGTCTAGGGTATAGTGAATGTTGATTTCCAATGTGTCGGCTGTAGGCTAGCGTCTGTCGTCTGAGTTGTGTGAGGGCGCTACGCTTTGAGGTCGATGCTTCGCATCTAGAGGTATGAGGTGTTGTAATTACCGTTTCCTCTAGGCGCGCAGGCGCTGACCCCATACCTC
>JAZLFR010000023.1:0-52607 GCA_045615885.1 Fibrobacteraceae bacterium | reverse complement strand
ACGATACCTGTTTTTCGACTTATTGCGACAGATGTGTATCCAGCTTGATAGAGCTCCAAGGCTTTTGCCCATTCTTCTTTTGTGTGTTTTTTATACATGAAAACCCCGAAAGTTTTGTCCAACTTTCGGGGTTCACATCAGAGCGGCGACTTTTGCATAGGTCTTTGACCTTTAATTTACGAGAAGAAGCTCTTCACTTTGTCAAGGAACGATTCTTCGGAAGCGGTGTCCTTGTCTTTGCGAAGTTCCGCAAGCTTCTGGTAGAGTTCCTTTTCTTCGCTAGAAAGATCCTTTGGAATTTCTACCTGAACATCAACGTAGAGGCTACCGCGATCGCCGCGCCCCTGGAGGGGTGGCAAACCCTGTTCGCGAATGCGCAGGCGGCTACCAGGCTGAGTGCCTGCGCCGAGCTTGATGTTGATTGATTCGCCGTCAACAGTCGGCACCTGGTGCGTGCCACCAAGGGCAAGTTTGTAGACTGGAACCTTGATTTCGCAATGCAGATCGTCGCCGTCGCGGGTAAAGAATTCGTCTTGCTTTTCGGTGATGATGACTAGCAGGTCGCCACATGCGCCGCCGCGCGGGCCGCAGTTTCCTTCGCCGCGAAGCGTAAGATACTGGCCTTCGCTAACGCCTTCTGGAATCTTGACCTGGATGACTTCTTCTTCGTGCTTGCGGCCTTCGCCACCGCACGCCTTGCACGGATTGCTTACGACTTCGCCCATGCCGTTGCAGGTCGGGCAAACGGATTCGGTAACCATCTGGAAGAACGACTGCGTTACGCGGCGAACCTTGCCAGCGCCCTTGCAGGTGTCGCAAGTTTTTGTGCTTTCGCCGCCCTTGCCGTTACAGGTTTCACAAGCCTTGTAGCGTTTGAGCTTGACCTTCTTCGTGGTGCCCGAAAAAATTTCCTTGTATGTCAAGGCTACCTTAATCTGCAGGTCATTGCCGCGAGGCGGCCCGGAACGGCGAGCTCCGCCGCGGGAACGGCTGCCGCCACCGAAACCACCAAAGCCACCGCCGAAGATGTCGCCGAACTGGCTGAATATGTCTTCGAACGAGAAGCCCCCGCCACCGAAGCCTCCACCGCCAAAACCGCCACCAGGTGCGTTGAAACCGAACTGGTCGTAGTTCTTGCGCTTTTCCGGGTTCGATAGAACATCGTAAGCTTCTGCAGCTTCCTTGAACTTTTCTTCTGCAACCTTGTCGCCCGGGTTTTTGTCCGGGTGGTATTTTACGGCGAGTTTTCTGTAGGCTCGCTTGAGCTCGTCGGCGCTAGCATCCTTTGCAACGCCTAGAACTTCGTAATAATCTCTTTTATCTGCCATATAGCTCGCTCCTTTGGAGCTTTAGACGAGAGACGAGAGACGAAAGACGAGAGGTGAACCTAGAGTATTTCGAAACCGATCTCTTCGACGGTAAATTTTTTTACTTACATAAATAAGCGCAAACGCCTATTTTAAGCAAAAAGGATTGCCTGCATTTTTGCAGGCGAATCCTGTTTGAATGAGAGATTTCCAGATGAGAGATGTGGGTTGAACGTCTCTCGTCTGTAGGCGCGTAGCGCCGTTCTCTCGTCTTGTATTAGTCAACTACTTCAGCGTCGACAACTTCCGGACCTTCGCCCTTGTCGCTCTTCGGCTGTTCGGAAGCACCTGGCTGCGGGCCCGGCTGTGCACCGGCAGCGCCTGCGGCCTGGGCCATGGAACTGAGCATGTTCTGGAGCTTGTCCATTGCTGCCTTGATTTCTTCCTTGGTGCCGTTGTCCTTCTTGGCCTTGATTTCGTCGATGGCTGCCTGGAGCTGGCTCTTGGTATCTGCCGGGATCTTGTCGCCGATTTCCTTGAGCTGGCTTTCTGCCTGGTATGCCATCTGTTCAGCCTGGTTCTTGACATCTACGAGTTCACGAGCTTCCTTGTCCTTCTGGGCGTTGGCTTCTGCGTCCTTGACCATCTTGTTGATTTCGTCTTCAGAAAGGCCGCTGGAAGAAGTAATCTTGATGGACTGTTCCTTGCCAGTTTCCTTGTCCTTTGCAGAAACATGCACGATGCCGTTTGCGTCGATGTCGAATGTAACTTCGATCTGCGGAACGCCGCGCGGCTTCTTCGGAAGGTCGGTAAGGTCGAACTTGCCGAGGGTGCGGTTGTCGCGGGCAAACTGGCGTTCGCCCTGGAGCACGTGAATGGTAACTGCCGGCTGGTTGTCTTCTGCGGTAGAGAATACCTGGCTCTTCTTGGTCGGGATTGTGGTGTTGCGTTCGATGAGCTTTGTCATGACGCCACCGAGAGTTTCGATACCGAGGGAAAGCGGAGTAACGTCGAGGAGGAGCACATCCTTCACTGCGGAGTCGCCGCTAAGCACTGCGCCCTGGACTGCTGCACCGATGGCAACGACTTCGTCCGGGTTCACGGTCTTGTTCGGATCCTTGCCAAAGAACTTCTTTACAGCTTCCTGAACTGCCGGAATTCGTGTAGAACCGCCAACGAGGATCACTTCGTCGATTTCAGACATGCTGAGACCGGAGTCGGCAATTGCCTTGCGGCACGGTTCCATGGAACGTTCCACGAGGTGTGCTGTGAGCTGGTCGAACTTTGCACGGCTGAGGGTGAGGTCCAAGTGCTTCGGGCCGGTAGCGTCAGCAGTGATGAACGGCAAGTTGATGTTTGTGCTTGTTGTTGCGGAAAGGTCGATCTTTGCCTTTTCTGCAGCGTCCTTCAAGCGCTGGAGAGCCATCTTGTCTTTCTTGAGGTCGATGGACGGATTTTCTTTCTTGAATTCGTCGTTGATCCAGTCGATGATGACTTCGTCGAAGTTGTCGCCGCCGAGCATGGTGTCGCCGTTTGTGGACTTCACAGAGAACATGCCGTCATCGATTTCGAGGATGGAAATATCGAAGGTACCGCCACCGAGGTCATACACGGCGACCTTTTCGCTCTTCTTGGAGTCGAGGCCGTATGCAAGAGCTGCTGCAGTAGGTTCGTTCACGATACGGAGAACTTCGAGACCAGCGATCTTGCCGGCGTCCTTTGTTGCCTGGCGCTGTGCATCGTTGAAGTAGGCCGGGACAGTGATGACTGCCTGGGAAACGGTTTCGCCGAGGTAATCTTCAGCAATCTTCTTCATGGTCTGGAGAACTGCTGCAGAAATTTCTGGCGGAGCGAACTGCTTGTCGTCGATCTGGACGCGGACCGGGTCAGTACCAGTGCCGACCAACTGGTACGGCATGTTCTTTTCTGCTGCGGAGCATTCGCCAGCGGTGCGGCCCATGAAGCGCTTGATGGAATAAATGGTCTTTTCTGGGTTGGTGATAGCCTGGCGCTTGGCGACATGGCCAACGAGGCGTTCGCCGCTCTTGCCAAAGGCAACGATAGACGGGGTGGTGCGGAAACCTTCCGCATTAGCGATTACAACCGGCTTGCCGCCTTCCATAACGGAAACGCAGCTGTTTGTTGTGCCAAGGTCGATACCAATAATCTTGCTCATAATGAGTCTCCTATTTAAAATTTCGTTTGCCCGTTTATGTGGGCTCTATTTCGCACCCTCTTTAAGCAAAGCCCGTGCCAAACTTCCTTTTTGGCGATTTTTTACAGATTTTTGGGTTTGCCAGTGCGTTTGTTTCATTTTGAAAAAGTTTTATTTGCCAGAAGAAACAATCACTTTTGCAGTCTTGAGGAGCTTTTCCTTGATTTTGTAGCCCTTCTGGAAGGTAAGAACCACATTCCCTTCCGGTACGGTTTCGGAAGGCTGGTTCATGAGGGCTTCGTGGATTGTGGGGTCGAACGGCTCGCCGGTCGGGTCAATCTGGACGAGGCCAGCATCTGTAAGGATCTTTGCAAACTGGTTGTGGATCATCTGCATGCCCTTTTCGAAGCCTTCGAGGTCCTTGGCCTTGTTTTCGTCGGCAAAGGCGCGTTCAAAGTTGTCGAGCACTTCGCTGAGCTTTTCGAGGAGCTTGCCGTTTGCCGTTTCGATGATGGCGAGCTGTTCGTTGGCCGTGCGGCGGCGGTAGTTGTCGAATTCGGCCATAAGGCGAACATAGCGGTCGTTTGCTGCAGCGAGTTCGTTTTTGAGCAGTTCTTCTGCAGACGGGGCTTCTTCTGCGGCTGGTTCTGCATTTTCGGCAGTTTCTACGGATTCTGCTTGTTCTGCAGTCTGTTCCGTTGCCTGTTCGTTTGCAGCCTTTTCAGCTTCGCGAATGATGTCTTCTGCGGAATTTTCCTGTTTTTGCTCTTGTTCTGACATTATAGCCTCTTCAATAGTTGAAATTTTAATTTCCGTCCGTAGTATAGCAAAAGGCGTGCCAAAGGGAAATAGAGTGAAAATTTTTTTTGTTTCCAGTGGATTTGTTTCAAAATGAAGCCAGGAGGCGTTGGACGAAGGACTGTTTTGCCATGTTTTCCTCTCGCTGCCTATATTAGCTTATAGCCATCGGGTCAGTCTATGGTCTGCCAATTACCTTTTCTATCTTGTATTTTATGAAGTTTTTGAAGAAATTCTTGTTTTTGGCTTGTGCAACGGCAGCTTTTGCGACATACATGCCGGGGGAGTCTGGCTATGTTTCGCAAATGGATGACCATGGCCTGTTTGGCAACCCGGCTGCACTCCCTGCGTTTGGCTCGGCGGGCGCGCTTGGAACATTTGAAATCGAAAATGGAGTGCGCGCGTTGCAGCTCGGTGCAAACCTAGGCAATTTTGGCGTGGCATTTGACTATCGGACCGATGACGAACATTTCGATGAAGCGCGCTGGAGCTTGACGCATGGCTTTTCGCTGTTTGACGGATTGTTCTACGCCGGTCATAGAGCCGAAGTTTTGCGCAGTGCCGACTTCGATGGCTCTGAACTTTCGTATTCCCCGGGCTTGCTGATTACTCCGTTCCACTTTTTTTCGCTCGGTTATACCGGTCACGACCTGCTGTACTTTGGCCCGCAAAATCCAAAGCGTGTCCATGAGTTTGGAGCTACAGTTCGCCTTGCCGATTTTGCGGTAAGTTACGATCTTTATGATTTCGACAAGCACAAGTTGCTTATTTCTGCTGACTTTTTTGGCTGGCTCGGTGCATTCGAGATTCCGCTTGCGGGCGGTGGCGAATACCGCTTGAGCCTTGCGCGTTCGCTCGGCACGAACTTTGAAGCGGGCATGCGTTTTTCTGAAGACTTTTTGCCGCACCATGTAGGGCTTTCTTACCATTACGCCCGCGACCCGAAGGCTTCCATGACGCTTGTTGCGCGCGTGCCGCTGAACGCTCCGGTAAAAGACAAGGCTTCACTCCATCTTCCGTTCTTTGGGGAGCGCTCCATCAGCATTTATACGGTCAAGCATCATGTAGATCAGATTTTGGCATCGCCGAACATGGGCATCGTGATTTTTGATTTTTCAGGCTACGAAGGCGGTTGGGCTATTTCCAAGGAAATAGCTCGCAGTATCGTTCGCATTCGCGAGTCGGGTCGCTATGTCGTGGCGTTTCTCGACGATGTGCGCCCCGCTACATTGATTGCCGCTTCTACTGCAAATCTGAAAGTAGCCGAACCGTCGGCTCGCGTTACGTTCAGGGGCTTTGGCGGCTCAAGGCTCTTTTACAAGGGCTTGCTTTCTAAGCTCGGCGTAGAAGTGCAGTTCTTGCGCCATGGGGAATACAAGTCTGCCGTGGAGCCGTACATGGCGGATTCCATGTCGACGGAAGCGCGCTCTGACCTGGAACGCATTTACAAGGGGCGCTGGGGAATGCTCTTGAAAAACTTCCCGCAGGAAAACGCCGCCAAGCTGGATTCCTTTGCTGAAAATCCGATGGTCACGGCTACGGCAGCCTACAAGGCGGGCCTTGTCGATACCGTGCTCTACATTGAAGATGTGCCGCGGGTTGCCGTCAAGAAGTTTGTCGGCATTGACGCTCCGTATGCGTGGGCTTCGACTTTTGCTCCAAGCGATAGGCCTATCCTTGGCATGAACCGTGGTTACCATCCGCAAATCGCCCTGATTACGGTGGACGGCACGATTTCTTCGCAGTCTGCAGAAAAAACTTTGGATGAAATTCACAGGGTGGAAGATTCTGGCGTGGGCGCGCTGATTGTCCGCATCAATTCTCCAGGCGGTTCTGCTCAGGCATCCGATAAGGTCTGGTCTGCGCTGCGCGACTTGAGCAGGCGAGGACTCCCGGTTGTTGCAAGCATTGGCGACATGGGTGCTTCCGGTGGCTACTACATTGCCTGCGGCGCAGACGAAATCATTGCAGAAGACATTTCGCTTGTCGGTAGCATTGGCATTTACGGTGGCAAGATCAATGTGGAAGGCCTGCTGAAAAAATTGAGCTTGAACCCGCAAACTGTGAAGACGCATTCCCATGCTGACGCGGAAAGCTTTGTGCGCGGCTTCGACGATGCGGAACGAGCCGCACTGCAGGATTTCATGGATGACTTTTATGACCGCTTTTTGGGCGTAGTGGCCCGTGCGACGAAGCTTACGAAGGAACGCATAGATAGAGATTTGGGCGGCGGTCGCGTATTCACTGGCGAAGAGGCTCTAAAGAACGGGCTTGTGAAAAAACTTGGCGGCCTGGATGTGGCCATGGCGGAAGCCAAGTATTTGGCAGGCTATTCGCAGCATACCCAGGTGGAACTGGTTTCTGTTTCCGATGAGAAGTCTTATATTCTTTCTAACCCGCGCGTGCCGCTTGTGCAGATTGGCGCCTTGGCAGAGGCGGAAGCGTTTGCAAATGTTTTGCAGGAACTTTCTTCCACAAACCTCTGGGCTTTGGACTTTAACCTTATGGATTTGCAATGATGGATGACATGTTGATATGCTTGCGATTGTTTTGACCGTTCTTTCCTGTTTGGCTGCCTCGGCTTTTTGCTCGGTGACGGAAGCCTCGTTTTACAGTGTGACACCTGCGGCTGTGGAAGCGTTGCAGCGCAAAAAGGCGTTCACGGCAAAATACTTGGCCCATGTAAAAGACAACATTGACCGTTACATTGCTTCGATCTTGATTGTAAATACCGTGGCAAATACTGTTGGCGCATCGCTTGCGACGGCGCTTGCAGTGAAGCGCTTGCCGCCGACTGGCCAGATTGCGCTCCCGATAGTGCTTACGATTTTGATTTTGCTCTTTGGCGAAATCACTCCTAAAACACTCGGAGTGAAGCAGTCTAAGGTTGTGGCTCCAATTGTTGCCGTGCCCTTCTATTACATAACGATCGTTTGCCGTTGGACTGGCCTAATCTGGCTTTGCCTGACGCTTACAAAGCGCTGGACTGCCTCGAAGGAAGATGAAAAGAAGCCAGAAGTGAGCATTGACGACATCAACAGCTTGGTTATGCTCGGCTTGAAGGAAGATGTGCTTGATAGGCAGCAGGCGAGCGTCATCAAGAACATTCTTGCCCTGAAAAAAATTACGGTGCGAAAGGTGATGACTCCGCGCAATGTCGTGTTTTCGCTCCCCGCAGAAAGTACGATCGGGCAGACCATTGCCGAGCGGGGTAGCTGGCCGTTTTCCCGCATCCCGCTGCACGGCGAAAAGAAGGACGACTGGATTGGCATTGTGTTGCGCCGCGATGCCTACAATTACCTGGCCGAAGGCAAGCGCGAAGTGCCCTTGAAAAAGTTGATGCGCCCGATTCAGCTTGTGCCAGACAGCTTGACGCTCGATAAACTTTTGCTCCGCTTTTTGAAACAGCGTGGCCACATTGTAGGCGTGGTTGACGAATGGGGGTGCGTTGCGGGCATCGCAAGCCTTGAAGATGTGCTTGAAGAAATCCTAGGCCGTGAAATCGTCGATGAGTTTGACGAGGCTGTTGACCTGCAGGAACAGGCTCGCAAAAAGTCGAGCAATATCGCAAGCCTCAGAAAGCAGGGCGAAACAATCTCGATCAAGAAAGTTCAGTAAAAAACAAAGTTCTGTAAAAACAGGAGTCGCGCTTCAAAGAAGCGCGACTCCTTGCTTTTAGAATCCCATCTTTCTGCCTACATGGGCGTCCTTGGCGTTTATTTCTAGGCGAAGTTCGCTAAGCAGGCGGTCTGCGGTCTTGGCCGAGGCAGGCAGGTACTGCATGCGTCCGTTGACTGCGTTGAAGTCGCCTGGTGCAAGCATTGGCATGGCCATTGCACTTGGAGGACATTCCACATTCGGGAAGAAAGCTTCCCAGATATGCTTGATACCTTCTGGCTTGAGGTAGTCGAAGCCGATCTTTAGGGCGAAACGACGGCGGCTTGCCGCATCAAGGTTCTTGTCGAAGTTTGTTGCGGCTATGAAAATGCCCTTGAAATTTTCCATCTGGGTCAAAAGTTCGTTGACTTGGGTCACTTCCCAGCTACGGTTTGCGCCGCTGCGGTCCTGCAAGAAACTATCTGCTTCATCGAAGAAGAGGATTGCCTTGGTGCGTTCCGCTTCTGCGAAGGCAGCCTTGATGCGGGCTTCGGTGCCGCCGACATAGCAGTTGAGCAGGTCGCTTGCGCGCTTTACGACGAGGTTTCTGCCGAGCTTGCGTGCAAGGTAGCGGACAAATTCTGTTTTGCCGGTTCCTGGAGGGCCATAAAGAAGCATGTTTAAGGAGCGTGGAGCGTCGTTTTCTTCGAGGCCCTTCCAGATTTCGTCGAAGCCGTTGACAACTTCAAGCGTTTCTTCCATGGAAGAATCGATGTTCAAACCTTCCAGGGAGTACGATGGTGCGTGGCTTTCGACATCTTTCAAGGTGCCGTTTGGAATCTCCAGAAGTTCCGTATGTGCCTTCAATATCCTTGCCATGGTAGCGAACTTGTCGATTGTGCAGTCGATGTCGGCAAACTGCTTGGTCTGCTGTACGGCGAGGGTGAATCCGCCTGCCATTGCCGGGTATTCGACGATGAGCTTCAACTTTTCTTCTTCTGTAAGAAGGTTTTCTGCCTTGTTGGTTTTGAGTACGGAATTCAAAACGCTCAGACGTTCGTCTTTTGCAAGCGGCGAAAAATGCATGGAGAAGTTGAAACGGCGAAGCGTGCTCTTTTCTACTCCGTTCATGGAGTTGGAAATCCAGATCACAGGAGTCTTGATGCTTTCGAAAAGTGCGTTGAGGGCACCCTTTTCTGCATTGTTCAAAACGAGGTCCGCTTCATCCATCATGATGATGCCTGGTTCCTGTTCGCATTCCCAGTCTGCAAGGGTCATGGCGCGCAAACGGTATTGCAAAAGTTTGGAATTGCGGTCAAAAAAGCGTGGACCGAGTTCGTCGTCGTCAACATCGATGCTCACTTCATACAACGGGCGGTTCACTTCTGTGGCGATAGCCTTTGCAAGCTCGGTTTTGCCGGCGCCTTCTGTTCCATAGAACAAAATGTGGAGCGGGCGTTCACGCTTGTGTTCCTGGAGCATTTTAAGGGCAAGCTTTGCATCGGGATTCTTGCCTTGAAGCTGTTCAAAGGACACGCTTGGCGCTCCGGCTATCTTGAAAGACTTCATGCCAGCTTCGTCGGAAATGCCACTGAGGTAGTGGTGGACATCGCAAAGAAGGTCCAGGTCGCTGTCGATCAAACGGAGCTTGATGAGCGAGGAATTTTTGCCGAGGAGCGAATCCAGGTCTTCCATGGAAAGGCCTGTTGCACGACTGATGTTAGCTAGGCTGCGGTCATTGCTGTCGTTGTCTCGGAAACGACGATGACGAAGCGGAATCGGGTCGTTGTCTTCGACTTCCATGTCGTTGCTCGTGCGAAGCCAGAGATACAGAAGAAGTTCCAGCTCCTTGTCGTTTAGACGGAACATTTCCTGCGTTTTCTGAACACGCTTGATGCTAGGGTCATTTTCATTGATGCCTTCTTTCAAGGAATCAAGCGCAAATTTCTGGAAATGCTTTGCAATGACTTTGAGAATTTCCTGGCCCAGTTCCGGAGAAACGTCATCACCGTCAAAGACGCGCAAAATACGCAGAAGAGCCGTGAGAGTGAAACGATTGGCATTTTTCTTATACTCATTTGCTACTTCGTGCAAGTTTTGGCGGCAACGGAACTTGCGGCGCTTCGCTGCTGCCGAGATTTCTTCGAATGGTTCCTCGATGGCTGCCTTGACGATGAGTTTTACGATTTCATTGCACATATCTTTGAGATAGGCTTCGCTCATCAGGCGGAACGCTACACACTTGTTTACGCATTCCGGGTCTTTCTGGAGAATGCGGACCCAGTATTCCATGATTTTGAGTGTGGAAAAGCAGATTGGGGTGGTACTGAGCTCAATGGTAGAATCGTTTTCAAGATTGTTGACGATTTTTTCGAAGTATGTTGCTTTTTTCATCATTTTTTACCTCTTTTCAAGACTATCTCTAAAAATTCAATTTTTGCAAAATGCTTTATTCTTACTTAATCAAAGCGATTTTTAGAGGCTTTTAACACTTTTCTTTTTTTTATTGAGCTTTAGTTTTAGAAGATCCTATCCATCCCTTTTATGTATGTTGAATTTTGTGTGATGTAGGAGGGCAATACCCCTATTTTTTCTAATAATTTAGATTCTTTTAATGACATAAAATGTCTTTTTATATTTTCTGCGGAAGAAGTTTTCGTTTTCATGACTATATTATGGTCTAAACTTTGCAAAAGGCAATAGGGCGTTTTTATCTTTTTTCTACTATTGCATATATGAAGAAGTTTTTATTTATGCTTGTTGCCCTGGTTGCGCTAGCCATGGCAGAGAATGCGGAACGCAAGCCGTTTGACGATGTTTATGTAGGTATCGAAGGTGGCGAAATCTATCCGTGGGGTGATTTGCAGGATGTTTTGTATAACGCCTGGTATGGCCAGTTTAATGCCCGCTACAGTTACTACAAGAATCTTGATGGCTATGTGCAATTTGGCTATACCTATTTTGATGTGCGGGGCGATTTTGCGTTCCCGGGCGTGCACCAGTTCAATGGGCGAGTCGGTTTATTGTGGCAAATTCCGAAGACGCCGGATTTTCGCCTTGGTGGCGGCTTTTCTTGCATTTGGACCCGTTCCGATGGAGGCGACCCGAAGGCGGAATATGGTGGTATGCTGTATGACAATGAATCGGAATTTGGCTGGAATGCAATGTTGAGCATTCCTCTGATGCGCTATGAAAAATGGAATGTTGGCCTGAGTACCTATTGGGAACAGATTTGGACAGCTCCGGAACGCTCGAACATGCTTTGGATTGGCTTGTACATTGAAAGGAAGGTGCGCTAATGAAAAGTTTTAAGAAGATTGCTTTTTCGCTGGCTGCTTTTCTCTGCTCTGTAACGGCAAATGCGGCCATCGATGCTGAAACTGAAGGCATGGAGGCCGCCTTCCGTGGCGATGGAACGTTCCTTGTTGCTGGCCCGACTTTCATTTGGGAACGCCCTTCCGGTTCCGACGGTATCCATTCTGCAAATGAACTTTGGTCTCCCGAAAAATTGAGACTTCGCCTGTTCTTGAACCGCTTTTCTGGAACTCCCTCGTGGACTCCGCAGGCACCGGGCGTTTGGATGAAGACCGGTAATGAAATCGGTGACATGATTTACCAGGATCTGCTGACGGATGAAAATGAAACAAACAGGACTCCGATTTTGGAAGCAGGGTTCCGTTCTCCAAGTGTGGCGGGCTTTTGGGCAACGGCACGCCTTTTTCAGGTAGACCATTATTCTTCGGCGGCGTATTCAGAAAGAAAGAAATGGATTGGAAGCATGGAATATGCCTGGTTCGGCGAAAACTTGCCGCTCTTTAGCACGGCTTACGGTGGGCTCGGCTATACGCAGGGCAAGTTGAATGCCTCCGTGCTTGTCGGTAAGGAATATCTGTGGATCTATGGAGAAAGCGGACGCTGGATTCCCGTAACGTATTCACCGCGTGTGGAAGGCCGTGTGGATTATGGTCCGCTCCAAGCGACTGTTGCATACGAAAAGGGCGAGTTTGAAAATAAGGCTGCGCATGAAAGTGGCACGCGTGAAGAAGTGAGCGGCTCTCTTTATTACAGCTGCGATAAGGCTTGCAGGAGCGGCATGTTGCAGGCTGGAGCTGGAGCCGCGTTCCGTGCAACGCGTGACGATGGAGATGTGTATTTTGGCTTGGAAGATGATTTTGTTGCCTGGCCGTTCATTGAGCTGCGCTTTAGCCCGGAAGAGCATTTTGTTGCGTCTGCTAATTTTGGTGCAAATGATAGGGATTGGCTTTTGCAGGATAGTTTGGAATTCCGCTTTTTCCCTGGTTACGATACAGACATTCTGTTTGGTATCGGGAACCGTGCCGGAACGCGCCTGAACCCGCTTGGCGACACCTATGAATTTTTTGACGGCGATACGCTCGACCTTGCCCCGTCTGGATATTTTCAGTTGCACAGAGCCTACTTTGATGTCAATGGAAATGCAAATCCGTTTACGCTCGGTGGGCGCATTGCTGGCTGGATTGAAGAAGGTGCAGAAACGTTTGATACGCTTTATGTAGAAGGTTCAAAGTCGAATCCTCTTCGCAGGGGCGATGTTTCCAGGATCAAGTCCTGGATTTACGGAGCTTCCGGCGAAGTGCGTGCTTCCTATGCGTTTGAAAAGTTGTTCAAGCTTGAAGCCCGTGGTGGCATGGAGCGTATAAGTGGCCCGGAAAAACGATTTGAAGTGAACCCGGCCGAAGGCTGGGTGAGCTTTGTCGGCTACTGGAATTTTTCGGATTACTTGCGCGTGACGCAGTCTGTGAACTACCGTAGCGACGCCCGCTGGAACTTGCGTTCTGCAGACCCGCTCGTTGTGAAGGGAGCCTGGTACTGGAACATTACGGCAGAAGAAAACTTCCCGGAATGGGGATTGACTCTTACGGGGACATTGTTGCATATTATTGGCAACGATTATGTGCAGGTGCCTGGCGGTGGTGTCGATAGAACAAGGTTCTATTGCGGAGTGAGAAAGAATTTCTAAGGTGTGATTATGGAAGAAAAGAAAACATACAGAGAACTTGAAATCGGTGAACTCCCGTGCCCAAAGCCGGATTGCAATGGCATTCTGGTTGTTGACCCGGATAACAGCTACAAACTCACTTGCGACCATTGCGGTTACATTAAGGAAGACTGATGTCTGATTCTGTTGAAAAGGCTTTGCACGATGCTTGGGCAGACCATTCCCGTTTGTGGGAAAATAATAAATGGGTGTATCCGGTAATCAGCCGTCGAGCCCATGGAATTTCCATCGGCGTGAATTTGAATCCAGATAAAAGCTGTTCTTTCCGCTGCGCCTATTGCCAGGTGGATAGAACGGTGCCTGGTCCAAAAATTCAGTTGGATTTGAAGGCTCTTGAAGAAGAAATAGTCGTGATGATTGAAGAATACAAACGCACTGGTCTTGCGACCTTTGCGAACTTCAAGGATGTGCCGCGTGAAAAGCGCTTGATACAGGACATTTGCCTTTCTGGCGATGGCGAATCTACGCTTGTCAAGGAATTCCCGGAAGTATGCTCTTTGATGCGCAAAATCCAGGGACAGTACCCGGAGTTTGAAATCCGTTTGACGCTTATTACGAATGCGACGCACCTGCAGGCCGAAGGGGTCGTGCGCGGCCTTGCGGAATTGACAGCAACGCGCGGCGAAATCTGGGCAAAGCTTGATGCCGGTTCAGAGGAATGGTTGAAAATCATTGACCAGACCAAGGTGCCGCTAGAAACGATTCAGTCGAATCTGGAAGAAACGGTAAGACGCTTCCCGATGCGCGTGCAGACCATGCTCTGCAACATAGGCGACCGCCACCCGGACGACGCTGAAATTGCCCACTACATCGACCGCGTGACCCGTGTGTACAATGCGAACCCGAAGAACTTTTTGGGCGTGCAGCTCTATGGCGTTGTGCGCCATACCGCGCTCCCGAATGTGACTCCGTTGCCTCGAGAATTCTTGGAAGGCGTTGCCGAAAAAATTCGTGCAAGAATACCGGTGGTTGTAGAAGTTTTCTAAAATTCCTGCATTTTGATCTTGTTTCTGGCTCTTGATTTATGGATAATACTTGGCAACATGTTATTGAACTTTGCAACAAGTTTTCGCAAGTGACTTACGAGAACTTGACCAAAATCATTCGCTACTCCGATTCAGGTTCTGCCGATGGTGCGCGCAATCTTGACGATTCGTTTCAGAACGATGTAGACCATTGGATGGGCGGAGGCACATGCTTCAGCATGACTTGGTTTGTGTACAAGGAACTGTTGGAACTTGGCTTGAAACCTAGACTTTGGATGGGACACAAGCGCAAGGAAAAGAACATTCACTGTGCATTGTTTTTACCTTACGAAGGCAAGGAATTCCTGTTTGATCCGGGCTACTTGATTTTCGATCCGCTTGAATTGCCTATGCTTCCGGGAGCGTTTGCGACAGAACCTACGGAAGCCTTTTATCCGCTTGTTCCAAATGTGGTGCGCTTGCGTCGTACTCCGCAGACTGTCGAACTTTGGACTGGTTCCTTGAAGGGGCCCTTGAAATTGCGTTTTGAATTTGATGTCGCTGGTGTTGATGAAACGGAATTCCGCGCGCATTGGAGCGAAAGCTTTGACCGTGAAATGATGACTTACCCAGTGCTGAACAAGCTTGATCGCGAAAAGGGAATCCAGTATTATTTTCAGAAAGGCAATTTGATGACGCGCACGGCAACGGGCTCTACCATGGAAAAGATAGCGCGTGAAAATCAAAGTGACGTACTGGGCAAAATTTTCAACCTGTCTCCAGATTTAATTGAGAAGGCGTTGAAAATTTTGGATAAAAAATAAAAGACGCTCTTCGTCTGAATGACAAAACCCCGCTGGAGTTTACTCCAGCGGGGTTTGTTATGAAAGTCCAAACTGCAGATTACTGGCGCTCTTCAAGCGCAGTAGTCTGCGGCTCGGTCATACTCCAAAGCTCGCTTTGGAGTGCGACGCTCGCCTTGCGACTACTTCAAGAACTGCATGTACGGGAGCTTAGAAGCAAGTTCTGCAACCTTGTCGGCGTTTGCCATGAGGGCAGAGCGAGCGTTCCAGGAACCATCGAGGAACTGGCCGCGAGGACCTTCAGCGAGGGTGAGCTGGATTGTTTCGGAACCAAGCTTCAGGGTGCGATCCTTTGTGCTTGTTTCGATTTCTGTGCTCGGGTTTGCTTCGATGAATGCAAGAATCTTGTCGGCAGTAGCGTGGTCAACCTTGTAGCAAGGAACGCCAAGGGCAACGCAGTTACCGAAGAAAATTTCGGAGTAGCTTTCTGCGATGATCGCACGGATGCCCCAGCGCTTGAGGGCCTGCGGAGCGTGTTCACGGCTGGAGCCGCAACCGAAGTTCTGGTTAGAAACAAGGATTGTGCCGTTCTTGTAAGCCGGGTCACGGAACGGGTGTGTCTTGCCCTGGGCTGCAAGGCCAGCGATATCGTCAGCGAAGGCGTTGTCGCCAAGGCCGTCGAATGTTACGCACTTCAAAAAACGTGCCGGAATGATACGGTCTGTATCGATGTCGTTACCGCGAACAGGAACGCCGGAACCTTTAACGATGTCAATAGAATTCATTTTTAAATCTCCTTAGCGTTACTTGATGTACTTGCGTACGTCGGTGACCTTGCCTTCGATAGCTGCTGCAGCAACCATTGCCGGGCTCATCAAAATGGTACGGCCGGTCGGGGAACCCTGACGGCCCTTGAAGTTACGGTTGCTAGAAGATGCGCTAACCTGGCGACCCTTCAACTTATCCGGGTTCATGGCAAGGCAGAGGGAGCAGCCGGCTTCGCGCCATTCTGCACCAGCTTCCTTAAAGATCTTGTCGAGGCCAAGAGCTTCTGCTTCAACCTTGATCTTCATGGAGCCTGGAACGACCCACATCTTGACGGTATCTGCGACCTTGTGGCCCTTGATGATTTCTGCAGCGGCCTGCAAGTCAGAAAGACGGCCGTTTGTGCAGGAACCAACGAAAGCGATGTCAATCGGGGTGCCGATCATCTTGCCGCCTTCTTCCCAGCCCATGTATTCGTAAGCTTCTTCGATAACCTTCTTTTCGGAACCTTCGAATTCAGAAATCTTCGGCATGTTGTCGTTCAACTGGAGAGCCTGTGCCGGAGTGATACCCCATGTAACCATCGGTTCGAGGTTGTCGCAGTTGATTTCGATTTCGTCGTCAAACTTTGCGTCTGCGTCAGTTGCAACACTCTTCCAGTATGCAACAGCTTCGTCCCACTTGTCTGCCTTCGGAGCGTACGGCTTGCCCTTGAGGTAAGCGAACGTCTTTTCGTCCGGGTTGCAGTAGCCAACGCGAGCGCCGCCTTCGATAGCCATGTTACAGATGGTCATACGGCCTTCCATACCCATTTCTTCGATAACCGGGCCTGCAAATTCGTAAGCGTAGCCAACACCGCCGTTCACGCCAAGCTTTGCGATGTATGCAAGAGCAACGTCCTTGGCTGTAACGCCAGCCTTGAGCTTACCGGTAAAGTTGATGCGGCGTGTCTTGAGCGGGCTCATAGCAAGAGTCTGGGTAGCAAGAACGTCTGCAACCTGGCTTGTACCGATACCGAATGCGATAGCGCCGAAAGCACCGTGAGTAGCTGTGTGGGAGTCACCGCAAGCAACGGTCATACCCGGCTGGGTCACGCCTTCTTCCGGGCCAACAATGTGGATAACGCCCTGTTCGTTTGTGCTTGGGCCAAAGAACTTGATGCCGTTGTTCTTGGTGTTGTTTTCAATATGGGAGAACATTTCTTCGGAAATGCCGTCCTGGAGCGGGCGGTTACGTTCCGGGAATGTTGTCGGGATAATGTGGTCAACGGTAGCAAAGGTGCGTTCCGGGAACAGAACCTTTGTGCCTTCTTCACGGAGCTGTGCAAAAGCCTGCGGGCTAGTCACTTCGTGGCAGAGATGGAGACCGATAAAAAGCTGGCACTGACCGCTTTCGAGCTTGGCAACAGTGTGGCTTTCGAAAATCTTCTGATATAATGATTTTCCCATAGTTGAACCTTGGTGATAGTTAAAATTAATTGCGCGCTAAAGATAGTAATTTAGGGTATAGGGTATAGGGGCTAGGGGCTAGTGGATGTTGATTTCCAGTGTTGTCTGCTGTAGGCTGACATCTTATGAACACACACAAAAAAAAGGCCTGCATTTCTGCAAGCCTTTTTCAGTGGAGCTAAGGAGAGTCGAACTCCTGACCTCTTGCATGCCATGCAAGCGCTCTACCAACTGAGCTATAACCCCGAGATGTGTGCCAAATAGAGCAAATTATTTGCGATATGTCAAGGGGAAATGTGAAAAAAAGATTCCGAATTGTGGAACGGAATCTTTTTTATGCCTAAAAACAGGCCTTTAGGCAGGGTTATCCCAGTGTGAGAAAGGCTTTTTTGAGCTCGCGGGTGGCATTTTCTGGGTCGTTTGCCTTCATGATGGCAGAAACTGCGCAAATCCCGCTAATGCCGGAACCTTTCAGCACATCGATGTTGTCCTTGTTCAGGCCACCGATGGCATTCACGTTGATTGGCACTGCCTTCACGATCGCCTTGAGCGTATCGACGCTAGTCAAAATGGTAACGACTTTTGTCGTGGTCGGGTAGATGGCGCCGACGCCAAGGTAGTCTGCGCCCTGCTCGTAGGCTTCGAGGGCCTGCGGAACGGTCTTTGTTGTGGCTCCGACGATTTTGTCTTTGCCCATGAGCTTGCGCGCAATGTGTACCGGCATGTCAGTCTGGCCCACATGGACACCTTCTGCGCCGATGGCCAAGGCAACATCTACGCGGTCATCAATGATGAGCGGCACGTTGTAGCGGCTGGTCACGTTGTGCACTGCTTCTGCCAGCTGCATGTACTCGCGCGTAGAGCGGTTCTTTTCGCGCAACTGGATAATGGTCGCGCCGCCCTTGCAGGCCGCTTCAACAACTGGCAAAAAACGTTCTTCGGGGACGGTTGTGCTGTCGGTAATAAAATAGAGAGTTGTATCAAGTTTCATTATGCGTAAACAATTTTGTTGCCGATATCCTTGACGTAAAGGAATAGGCTCTGGTTTTCGTTGGAGTAGTCTTCTGCCGGGAGCATTTCCATCATCACTGCACGGAAGCTGTTGCCTTCACGCCTTCTGTAGAATACGCCGATAGAGGAGCAGCCATTTTTGAAATAGCCACGCAAATAGTTGATGTCTGTTTTGGAAAGGTATTCGTCTAGGTCGTCCGGATGAACCTGGCCGCTTTTACCAAAGCCGTGCAGCCATTCCGAAATTTTTTCGGAAAAGCCCATATCAACAGCCTTTTCGTTAGAGTTCATCTGGATGATGCCGTAGCTGTCGGTCGTCAAATTTATCTTAAGGATTTTTGTGTAGGACTTGCAGATGGCGTTGAACGCTTCGCGCTGGCCGCGGCGGTCGATGCCCTTAGTCTTGTAGTAGTTGTCCTTGTCTTTGTACATCATTTTGTCGGATGTCTTTTTCAATTCGATCAAAGACAATTCCGGGAAGTCGCGCTTTGCGGCGTAGCCTATGGAGAGCGAAATCTCCTTGACTTTTTCACCCTTCCACTGCAGCGTTTCTTCGATGATTTTGTCTTTGAAATATTTGCCGTCGTTGTCTGTATAGACTACAGCCATGAATTCGTCTCCACCTACGCGATAGACCTTGCCGCTGCCCGCAAATGCATTCGTAATGCACTTGGCGGAGCCGGTAATGAGTTCGTCGCCAACATCATGGCCAAGAGAGTCGTTCATCTGCTTGAGCCCGTTGATGTCGATGGAGAAAATGATGAAGTCGTCTTCGACCGGCACATCACGATAGCGCTTGAAGTCTTCTTCGTAAGAGCGGCGGTTGAACAGTTGCGTGAGTTCGTCTGTAATGGAATCGATGACGAGGCGTTCCGTGTGGTCTTTAGACACAATGAATACGTGAATGATGATGCAGCCGATTAGGTAGCCGATTGAATAGAACGGAGCATCTGGGTATAGCAGTTGCGTAATGCCGCAAAGGATTGGCGAAAGCACGAACATGAATACGGCTAAGTAGTGCTTGCTTCTGTCGCCCTTGGTTTTTAGGGCCGATATTGCAGCGGCAATACCGATGAGAACGTAAATGAAATACTGGTTGAAAAAAGCTGCTTTACGGAATGCTTCTACCTGGTAGGTGTTGTTTGGTCCAATCGTGAAAATTGTCGGCGTGAAAATGTTCCTGATTACAAGGATAAGCTGGAAGGCTACCGCGAATAAGACGAGTACTTTGAAAAATTTTTTGTGGTTGATTTCGTTGCCAAGGTAGGTCAATACGAAGTTCAACCAGAAGTATGCCGTGATGACCGTCCAAATGTGGAAGCCGGTCGTTATGCCGAACAGAAAGCCTGGATGACCGAACGATGGCGTAGCGGCAATGCCCCAGATGGCATCCTGCGCGCAAAAGAATATGCACCAGGAAAGGAGTATGCGGTAGGCGCGGTCAACAGACGACATGACATTCCTATAGGCATAGGCGTGCCACATTATAATGCCAAGGACAATGGCAAAAGTTAGGGAAGCGATCCAGTAAAGCGAGTATTCCAAAATAAGACCTATAAATCCTTATAGTGGCCTTCAAAACTTGAACTTTTAAAGGTCGTCTATTTGGTTAAAAAATATAATAAGTATGGAATACGCTCTTTTTCACGGATTTTGCAATGTGAAAAAATCGCTTGTTCGTAAAATTTTGGAAAAGTTGGGACGCTGATTCTTACACGTACAGGTAATCGTTTAGCACTGGCTGCAAACCTTCGTCGCTGATATCCTTGTACATGGTGTTCAAGCTGCGGGAATCGTTGATTTCGAACTGTTCGTCGCCGCCGGCATCTTCGGATTCCGTTGCAGCGGCGTTGCCACCGGTTTCTGCTGCGCGGGCATTCTCTTCAGTTGTGCGGGGCTTGCATTCGTCCTTCTTGTACTTTTCTTCGTGGTCGCCAACGCCTGTGGAGACACCTGCAGAAATCTTTGTGGCAGCGATCTTTACGATGCCGTTGCGGAATTCCTTGGATTCGCGGCTGGAGACGGTAATGCCAACGAAGGGCATAAAGATGCGGTAGGCGCACAGCACCTGGCAAAGTTCCTTTTCGTGAACGTCAAGAGGGTTAATCTTGTCGTTGTTCACGATTGGGCGAAGGCGCGGGCAAGAAAGACTCATTTCTGCATGAGGGTACTTCTTCTGCAAGTAGAACACATGGAGGGCGCTCGCCAGGGCATCCTTGCGGAAGTCGGAAAGGCCAAGCAATGCAGAGAAACCGCAGCCACGCATGCCACCCATGAGGGCGCGTTCCTGGGAGTCGAAGCGGTACGGATAGATACGCTTGTGACCCAGCAGGTGAAGCTGTTCGTAGCGGTCCTTGTCGTAGGTTTCCTGGAAAACGGTAACGTAGTCAACGCCGCATTCATGCAGGTACTTGTATTCGTCCGTGTTCATCGGATAGACTTCCACGCCAACCATGCGAAAATACTTGTGGGCAATCTTGCAGGCTTCGCCGATGTATTCCACGCTGCTCTTGGCGCGGCTTTCACCAGTAAGAATCAGCACTTCTTCCATGCCACTGTCGGCGATGATTTTCATTTCGCGCTCGATCTGCTCCATGGAAAGCTGCATGCGCTTGATTTTGTTGTAGCAGTTGAAGCCGCAATAGACGCAGTAGTTTTCGCAGTAGTTGGCGATGTAGAGCGGCGTAAAGAAATAGACGGTATTGCCAAAGTGCTTGCTTGTTTCAAGTTTTGCCTTTTGCGCCATCTTTTCCAGGAAAGGTGCGGCGGCTGGAGAAAGGAGCGCCTTGAAATCTTCTACGGTGCAAGTGTCGTGTTCAAGAGCGGCCTTTACATCGCGGGCTGTGTACTTGCTAAAGTCTACGGAATCCACATGGCCCATGACCTTGTCGTGGATGTCGGACTTGATAACTTCCATGCCCTTCATGTATTCCATGTGGTTTGTGCGGGCACTGGGGTCGGTCTCGATGCGGTGCTTGCGTTCCAAAGCCTCCGGCGACAAAGTGTCGGAATCAATAAAATAACGTTCGTCGTGATATTCTTTTTCAGACATAAAAAATCAACCACTTAAAAGATAACGTGATAAGGTACGCGTTTGTTCTGCTTACGACCTTTAAGATCTCGCATGAACATTTTACCAGGTGTAGGATTTACAATGGCGCGACGTCCAACATGAGTTACGCCCTCATTTTCAGAAGCTTTACCATTCACATAACGCAAAAAATCTTTTCTTAAATATCCATCGTGTAATCGCGTAGAAACAACAACAAATCCACCATCTTCATCAATGACTTCTATTTTTGTGTGTTCGTAGAATTCCCTATCTTCATCCTCATAAGACCACACAGAACATTTTAAGGGATCTTGAGAATCTAAAATTACAATCTCATGCTGTGTTGTGTCCAAATAGCCATCTTCATAAGATTGAACCACAATATCATACAAAGTGTCGTTGCTTATATACGTGTAAACATTAAGCTCCGAATAGCAAGAACCCTCTTCGCACCACTTTTCCCTATACTCTTTTTCATAAAAAGTCATTCCCGAAGAAAAATATTTTGCCTCATTAAAAACGATTTCCTTTCCTTCTTCAAATATTTTGAATAAAACCGAAATCGTATCCCCGTTGATACTTTTCTGATAGTAGTATTCTTCTCCGGTTCCGCTTAACTTTGAATCATCATTAAAAATATTGATTTGTTGAGCAACTTCTTTACCAGAATCATTCCTGGTAATCTTAGATATTGCTCCATTCTTGTACTCATATTTTGACATTACGAAGTCATCATCGGCCCAATATTGATACGAGCTATCTACATACGCATCGTACACCTGAATATAGCTATGAACACCCATATCAGCGTAGCGATATGCATCGAGACAAGTAGTCGCATAGGCTGCAGCCGCGACGGTAAGAACGAAAATAGCGGAAGCAAAACGATTCATCATAAATTCCTTAGTCGCGCAAAGCTCCTGAAAGTGGGAATTTTTCTGGATAAAAAATTGAATCGTAAGAAATATCTTCATCAAGACTTTCCCAGCGAATGCCAAATAATCCTAAAGAATAATTTCTTAAAACAGATTGATCTGCATTTTTCAAACGAGCGAAATCACAAAAACGAATTTTTGCAGTCATGCCGTTTTCTGCAAAAAATTCCATGCAATCATTATGCATTTCAACGTTCTTTATGTCAGCTCTTTTTAGTTCCAAAATATTTCACCCATTCAGTTAATCTCTCAAAAATCCTGTGAGTGGGTCGCTGGAACTTGCGCCACGGGAAAGCACACGGCCAAGGCCTGCAAGGTATGCGTTTCTACCAGCTTCGATTGCAGACTTGAAGGCGGCTGCCATGCGAGGCAAGTCGCCTGCAGTTGCAAGGGCGGTGTTTGCCATGATTGCTGCAGCGCCCATTTCCATTGCAGCGCAAGCTTCAGATGGCTTACCGATGCCTGCATCCACAATAATTGGGAGTTCAATTTCGTCAATCAAGATCTGGATAAAATCCTTTGTAGAAAGACCGCGGTTAGAGCCAATCGGGGAAGCAAGCGGCATGACTGCTGCGGCACCTGCATTCACCATGTCACGAGCGCAATTCAGATCCGGGTACATGTAAGGCATTACCACAAAGCCTTCCTTTGCAAGGATTTCTGTAGCCTTGATGGTTTCGTAGTTGTCTGGCAACAGGTACTTTGTGTCGCGCATGATTTCGATTTTCACGAAATCGCCACAGCCCAGTTCACGGGCAAGGCGTGCGATGCGAACTGCTTCGTCTGCGTTGCGTGCGCCAGAGGTGTTTGGCAAAAGCGTTGCGCTCTTTGGAATGTAATCCAGAATGTTTTCGTGGTCCTGTGTGTTTGCGCGACGAACTGCGCAAGTAATGATTTCTGCACCGGCATACTTCACTGCAGCTTCAATAAGCTTCAGGGAATACTTGCCGGAACCCAAAATAAAGCGGGAGTTAAATTCGTGACCGCCAATAACAAGTTTATCGTTTTCCATCTTTTAGGGCGCGCCAAAGGCGCTTTGAGGTTTCAATTTTTTTGAAAAATAAAAAAGTAGGGCTATTTTGGCTCAAGTCCACAGATAATGCGCACGATTGTCTGCGCCTCGTGAGCGGCGCAGGCCATAACGCGCGGGGCGACCAGGCCGATGCCATTGTTCACGTCGCTTACGCCGTCACCACACAGGTAAAACTTCTTGGAAACGCGACGGGTCTGAATGCTGTTGGCATCACCAAAACCTGCCATGCCGCTTGCTGCCACCAAAAACAGCTGCTTTTCTGCTGGCAATTCTGCATTGTGCTCCAAGACCGCATTTACAAGCATTGCCTTGCTTTCTGCATTGTCAAAGGCTTCGCAAACAACATCTGCCTTGCCCACAATTTCCAACACATTCTCTTCTGAAATGCGAACTTCGTGAGCTTCAATTTGCAAGTAAGGAGCAATTTCTCGTAAGTTTTCGGGCAAGGCAACTGCCTTTGCCACACCAACCTGGCAAGCCTTGTACTGCTGGCGATGCAAGTTCGTGATATCAACGCAATCAAAGTCAATGAGAATAAGCTTGCCTACACCGGCTCGAGCCAAGGCAATAGCCACATTGGAACCGAGACCGCCAAGTCCGCACACGGCAACCGTTGCCGCTTGCAACTTGGCAACATTCTCTGCACCCTGGCGAATCACCAGGGCCTTTAGCATTTCTTCGCGAGAGACCATCAACCGCCTCCCACAAAGCTCACGACTTCCAGGGAATCTCCTTCGGCAAGGAGCGTTTCTGCATACTTGGCCTTAGGCACAATATCGCCGTTTTTTTCTACGGCAATGCGCTTACAGTCATAGTTTGTGGTGGAAAGATATTCTGCGACGGTCTTGCCCGCAAAAACGGTACCGTCGGCTTCGATGTCGATGCCATTGACCTTAATCATTATACCTCCGTTGGCATTATCCAAATCAGGTGCGGTCGAAGTCTTAAACTTCCTCTCAGCCGGTTATGCCAGCTCCCGTAACTGTCCAAAATATAAAAAATAAGTTATGTGCCGAACATTCAAAAAAGCAAAAGGCCGTAGTCTGCAGACAACGCTATGTTATGTTTGAGTCTATGTTTTTGTATGGGCCGTATGTATATTGTAGGCATTCAAGGGATATTTTATGGGATTGTTTGATTATTTTGGTAAAGTTGCCGGTGTGGCGGCTTTTGCTTTGGGAGTTTCCTTCTTGCAGCCGTCTGAAACTTTTGCAGCTTCTGTTGCGGTGCATGACCCATCCATCGTCATTGTGTATAAGGATGCCGCTGGCAATTCGTATCCGTCTAACGATGCCGCAGGGACCCGCGAAAAGTTCTACTACATTTTTGGAACGCAGAATGGCGGCGCCTATTCCAAGGATATGCTGAACTGGACTGCCTTTACGCCGACTTATTCCCGCAACGGAACGGTCGTGAAGGATTACAAGGTCGCCTTCAGCGAGGCTGCAGCATGGTCTGGTCATGGAACGTCTTCTGATGTGCTGGGCAACATGTGGGCTCCCGACATCATTTACAATCCGAAGATGAAAAAATGGTGCTTGTATTATTCCATCAATGGCGACGACTGGATGAGTTCCGTGACACTTTCCACATCGGACAGAATTGAAGGACCGTATGAATACAAGGGGACTGTCGTTTACGGCGGCATGGATAGTCAATCGGCTGGCTTGCCTGGAAATTTGGATTACCAGAAAGTGACCGGTTCCAGCACTATCGATTCTCGCTATTACATGGCGAATAACGGCGTTACCAATTTGGGCAAGTGGGATGGCGGCTACGGCGTTAGTGCAATCGACCCCAATGTGTTTTATGACGAAGACGGAATACTTTGGCTTCTTTACGGTTCCTGGTCTGGGGGCCTTTTCTTGCTGAAGTTGGACGAAAATACAGGCCTTCGTGATTATAACTACAAGTATCAAACCAAGTGGGACGGGGCAGCTTTCAAGAGCGCCATGCGCAGCGATGAATACATGGGTATTCACGTGGGTGGCGGCTACTATGTGAGCGGCGAAGGCTCCTACATTCAGTATTTTAAAGATGCAGAAGGCGAAGGTTACTACTACCTGTTTGTCAGCTATGGTTTCTATTCTCCTGATGGCGGCTACAGCATGCGTGTGTTCCGCAGCAAAGATGTGAAGGGACCCTACACTGATGTGGATGGGGACGATGCCGTGTTCTCCAGATACATCTACAACTATGGCACGAACACCACCTACGGATTCCCGATCATTGAAAATTACAAGTGGAGCTTCTGGGAAGCGGGCCACGGAGAAATCGCTGACGGTCACAATTCGCTGCTCCGCGACGAAGACGGTTCCATGTATCTGGTGTACCACAGAAAGATGGATAACGGGACTGCCTGGCACAATGTAGAAACTCACCAGTTGTTCTTTAACGAAATGGGCTGGATCGTGGCTGCGCCCTTTGAATACCGCAAGGGTTACGGCCTTCCGAAAAAAGAACTTGCCGCAGCAGATTTGGCGGGCGACTATAAAATTATCATCCATGAACCCTATGCACAGGGCGATGGCAAGTTGCCGATAAACGAAGAAAAGAATTTGCAGCTGAATGTCGATGGCTCTGTAAGCGGTGCTTACACTGGAACTTGGAATTATGATTACAGGGGCGGTCGCCATTTTGTTACCATCAAGACTTCCGCCACTACATTTAAGGGCGTTGTTCTTGACCAGTTGCAAAATGATACCAGCAAGCGCACCTATACGTTCTCTGCAATGAATTCAGTGGGCGATCGCGCTTTGTGGGGCTACAAGGTTCCAAAAACAGAAGTGGTAAAAACGACAGAATACCAGGGCAAAGCTATTGTGGCTGGCGCAAAGGATTTCAGTTCGGCCTGGAACGATTACGAAAAGTTTTACAAGGTCGATGCGCTCGATAACTTTGTCGCGGAATTTGAATTTGTCAACAATACCGAGGCGGCTGAAAATTGGCATAACTGGGCGCTAGCCTTTGTGAACGGTTCCGAAACTTGGTATTTGCGTGCCGATGCCTATTCCGTAAGCACTTTTGCAAATAGCGAAGTGACTTACTCCTACACCTGGAACTGGGATGATTTCAAGTCTGTGTTCAAGGGTGCAAAAATGAAGGTGCGTGCGGTTAAAGACGGAAACGCGATCAATGTTTCTGTGTTCGCTAACGGCAAAGAGGTTTACCATGCTACGGCGAAGAATGCACCGAGCGGCAGCTATGCGATTTATCTTGGTGGCGAGGCTTCTTACCAGGAAATTTCCAAGGTGGTTGCAGGCTCAGCCAAGAATCGCGAAATTGCAGGAACCATTGACGATGGCGGCGTATATAATGCTGCGTTCAATGCATTGAAAAGCACTGAATATAAGGCTAACGGCGATTTCAATTTGAAGTTCCACTTCATGAATTATGCAAATGGAGCCGGTGCAGAAAACTGGGATAATTTCATTGTTCGCAGTGTCTCTGGCGGAAAGACGACATTGCTGCGTGCCGATGCCTACGCATTAGATGCCGTGGGAACATTCAAGTTTGAATACGATTGGAACTGGGATGATTTTGCAGGAATCATGCGCAATGCCGATGTGGTCATGAACATTTCTCGTAGCGGCTCTACGATTACATACGATGCCGTCGTTACTGCAGAAAATGGCAAGGCTTACCATTACAAGGCCGTGAATACGGGAGCTCCTACAGGTGAAATTGCTTTCAGTCTTACTTGCGAAAAGAGTGCCGTTGACTTGCTTGGCGTAAGTAGCGAAAATATTGTAATCACGCCTGAAGATCCTGCAGAAGAACCTTCTAATGGTGATGATGAAGCATCAAAAGGTGAGGAAGAACCGAGCGTAATGCAGTTTGCTCCGTTGTCTGGATTTGTGAATGCAAAGCTCGCAGGTCGCAGTTTGCAGGTGCAGAATGCAAGTGCTTCCGTTGCTGAGGTGAGCCTTGTCAGCCTTCAGGGCAAGCGGATTGCCTCGTTCCGGGTGGATTCTGCAATGTCAACTGAATTTGCGCTTGACGGTATTGCGCAAGGAACATACCTGGTTGTTGTAAAAACACATGGCGCAAAGAACTTGAATAAAGTCGTCAAGATTGTGCTGCGTTAAAATTGACTTTCTATAAAAACAGGAATAAAAACAGAAACGCCGCTTCGAAGAAGCGGCGTTTCGTTTGCTTGATGCAAAAAATTAAGCGACGGTTTCGATCTTTACAGATTCGATGATGACATCTTCGTACGGAGCGTCGCGACGGTCGGTCTTGACATTTGCAATGGCGTCAAGAACATCGAAACCTTCATAGAGCTGGCCGAATACGGAATAGCCGTCTGCAGGACCAGTGCCTTCTTCGTGGTCAAGGAAGTGTGTACCTTCTTCCGGGTGGACGATGAAGAACTGGCTGCCGATGGAGTGCGGCATGGCAGTCTTTGCCCAAGACACTGCACCGCGAATGTGGGAAAGGCATGGGTCGTACTTGTCGCCGATTGTGGAACCAGGGCCCTTTGCTGCATGGCCACCTGTACCGTTGCGGTTTGTGAAGTCGCCACCCTGGATCATGAAGCCAGAGATGATGCGGTGGAACGGAGCTCCGTCATACTTGCCCTGCTTTGCAAGTTCTGCAAAGTTTTCTGCGCAAATGCCCACGCGTTCCGGGAACAGGCGGATTTTCATCACGCCGAAATTTGTTGTCATGATGGCGATTGTTTCGCCTGCTACCGGCTTGTCTTTTTGATTGAACATATAGTCTCCAAAATTTGGTTTGCCCGTAATATAAATAACAAATCGCAAAAATGCACGAAATTTTGAAAAATAAGGAGCTTGGAGCCCATGAAATACCCATGAAAGGGCTAAGTCTTGACTTTTTGGACGAATGCGCGGCATGAAACCTTGCTTTTCAAATGCAAAAAGGACCTAAGGACCCGGGGATATTGTCGCTCAATCTTACTAAATTGCATTACCGAGGTTAACGATGGCTTTTGTTCACTTGCAGGTTCATTCCGAATTTTCCATTTTGCAGGCGTCTGCACGCCTTGACGACATTTTTGCTGCCGCCGCTGCAGACAATGCCCCCGCAGTGGCGCTTACCGACCATGGCGCCATGTTTGGTGTTCTGGAATTCCAGACGCGTGGCAAGGGAGTGAACAAAAAGCGCAAGGAAAAGGGGTTGCCGCCAATCAAGACCTTGCTTGGCTGTCATATCTATGTAGATACCCCGAGTGCCGACCGCAAGGATCCGACGACTTTTGAACGCTTGACGCTCCTTGTAGAAAACAAGGAGGGTTACTACAACCTGCTCCGCATTGTGAGCCATCGCTACGAGTATTCGGACCTTTGGGCAGAAATCCCGTCTGTGCCACTGGAAACCATCGAAAAGCATAAAGAAGGCGTGATTGCGATTGCAGGCGATTTTTTCAGCAAGTATGGTCAGAACGTGGCGACTGGCCGCACGACTATTGCGCGTCCATACATTGAAGAACTAGACAAGATTTTTGACCACGACCACCTTTACATTTCTGTTTGTGACAACGACATTCCGCAGCAGAAGCTCGTAAACGAATTCAATGTGCAGCTCGCAAACGAACTTGGCCGTGAAATTGTTGCCGTTGCGGATGTCCACTACATCAAGCCGGAAAATGCAGAAGCGCACAAGGCTTTGCGCTGCATTGCGATTAAAGAAAAAGTTGAAACTTTTAAAGATAAGCGATTCCCGACGAACCGTTTCTATTTCCGTAGCGAAGCTGAAATGGTGGATTTGTTCGGGCATATTCCGGGCGCCATCGAAAATACGGTGAAAATTGCAGAACGGTGCGACTTTGCCGTAAAAACCGGTATCGGCGATGACTTCTGGCCGCGTTTCGAGATTCCGAAGGAGTTCTTGGAAGGTGAAGAATACCAGACGATCAAAGGCTTGATGAAGGCGGAATACGACCGTGAATATCCAGAAATCCGTGCTCGCGAATTGAAGGGTGTACTCAAGGATAAGCGCAAAAAAGTCCAGGAAGAATTCTGTGCGAATAACGGCAAGGCTCCGGAAGAATTGACTGACGACGACAAGGCTGAAATTGAACGGCTTTCTTCTGAAGAGTTCTTTACCGAAGAAGACAATGCAGCCCTTGAAAAGAATGTGCATCGCTGGTGCAAACCGGGGTCCGATTCCGACATTTACATTATTCATCTTTGCAACGACTTTTTGCATTGGCGCTTCCCGGAAGAGAACTTCAAGTTCCCGGAACACGAAACGGAAGTCGCGGCGCGCATGTACAAGGAGCTGAACTGTATCCGTAACATGAACGTTGCGGGCTACCTGCTCATTGTGTGGGACTTTATCAACTGGTCGCGCAACAATGGCATTCCGGTGGGGCCTGGCCGTGGTTCTGCCGCAGGTTCCCTCGTTACATACCTCATCGGCATTACCGACATTGACCCGCTCAAGTTCGACTTGCTCTTTGAACGCTTTTTGAACCCGGAACGCGTTAGCATGCCGGATATCGATACCGACATTGCCGACCGTGACCGCGCCCGAGTGATTGATTACGTTACGCAAAAGTATGGCGCGGAGTGCGTGGGCCAGATTGTGACCTATGGCTTGCTCAAGGCTAAGAACGTTATCAAGGACGTGGCCCGTGTGCTTGGCATTGACCACCACGATGCAGACGCGATTATCGCCAGGTTCCCACAGCGCATTCTGGGCTTTACGCTGAACGACGCCTGGACCGGTAAAGACAAGAAGGGCAATGCGCTCCCGGATTACCACCCGGAACCGCTCCAGGAACTTGTGAACAGCCGCGAATCGTACAAGCACCTTTGGGATGTAGCCAAGATGCTTGAAGACTTGCCGCGCCAAACGGGCGTGCATGCCTGCGGCGTCGTGATTACGCCGACCCCGATCTACAACTTGGCTCCGCTTTACCGTGCCGCCCCGGAAGATACTCCGGTGGTGATGTACGACAAGCACTATGCGGAAGACATCGGCCTTTTGAAAATGGACTTCCTTGGCCTCATCAACTTGTCTATCATTCAAGACACGGTGAACATGGTCAAGAAGAACTACAACTACGATTTGGAAATGAGCAAAATCCCGATCGACGACAAGGAAACTTACGAGTTGTTGAGCAAGGGCATGACCGTTGCTGTGTTCCAGTTCGAATCGCCGGGCATGCAGAAGTATTTGCGTGATTTGCACCCCGACCGTATCGGTGACCTTATCGCTATGAACGCCCTGTATCGACCGGGACCGATTGACCAGATTCCGCGCTTTATTCGTTGCAAACGCGGAGACGAAGAAATTGACTGCTATTGCGAAGACCTGGAACCTGTGCTTAGCGAAACGTATGGCGTTATCGTGTACCAGGAACAGGTGATGAAGCTGGCTCAGATTCTTGGTGGATATTCGCTTGGCGGTGCAGACAATATTCGCCGTATCATGGCCAAGAAGATGCCAGAAAAAATGGCGAAGCTTGAACCGGAATTTTTTGAAAAATGCTTGGCCAAGGGTTATGATAAGGCGATGATCCAGCGTGTTTGGGACGCTGTGCTTCCGTTCTGCGGTTATGCATTCAACAAGAGCCATGCCGCTGCTTACGCTTATGTTGCTTACCAAACGGCTTATTTGAAGGCCCATTTTGGTGCAGAATACATGGCCGCGGCTCTCACTGCAGATATTGCAAAAACAGATCGTATTGTTATTCTTTTGCAGGAATGCGCCAACCTGAAAATTACGACGCTTGCCCCATGTGTGAACCGTTCTATGGCCCGCTTTGACGTTGCTGTAACGCCAAAGGGCGAACATGTGATTTTGTACGCTCTTGCCGGTGTGCGCAATGTTGGCGAAGCAGTTTCTGAAGATATTGTAGCCGAACGCGAAAAGAACGGCCAGTACGAAAGCCTGTTCGATTTGTGCAAGCGTGTTTTGGAATACCAGGCTAGCCAGCCGGTAAAGCGCCCGCCGCTCAACAAGAAGGTTCTTGAAAGCTTGATCCAGGCCGGTGCGCTCGACAACTTGCCGGCGGGCGGCAGCCGAGCCGCATTGTTTGCAAGCGTTGACAAGGCCTTGAACATTGCGATGAAGCACCGCGAAGAACAGGAACTCGGGCAGATGTCGCTGTTTGATTTGGGTGGCCCGTCAGAAGCCCCGCTCCACGATGCTGAAAAGCTCGAAGAAGTGGAAGACTGGACGCACATGGAACTTTTGAACAAGGAAAAGGACGTTATCGGGCTTTACCTTTCTAGCCACCCGCTCGAAGAGTTTCGACCGGAGCTTATTGGCTTTGCGAGTTGCTCCCTTGCCGAAGATGAACTTGAAAAGTGGGAAAACTGTAACGGTGTGACCGTCGCTGGTGTGGTCACTAGCACCCGTTCCTTTGAAACGAAGCGTGGCGATACGCTTGGCAATGTGACGATCCAGGATTTTTCGGGCGAACTTCCTATTTTCTTCAACAAGGATAAATGGGAAGAGTTCCGCAACCGTGTTGCACAGGACGACCGTGTTCTTGCGACTGGTAAACTGATGCGCCAGCGAGAACCGCGTCCGGGTCAGACTTTTGAACTTGTCGTAGAAAACATTTCTAGCCTTGACGAAGTGCGTAACGCTCGCGTAAAGTATGTGCACATTTCGGTGACCGCGACATACCTTACCGAATCCCGTTTGGAAATGCTCCTTGACAAGGCGCGCGAACTGGAACCGTTCCCGGGTGAGCGCGCGTGCGAGCTTGTGCTGCATGTAGAAACCGATACGGGCTTTGAACATGCTCTTGCCGCCCGTGGCACGCCGATTACATACACGCAGGATTTTTTGACATGGCTCAGGAATGAGTTCTTGGTATCCAAGGTCTGGGTCTCAGAAAAGCCGAAGGGGTAGGGGGAGGATCTAGGATTTAGGGGATAGGGTATAGAATAGACGAGAGAACGGCACGGCGCGCCTACAGACGAGAGACGAAAGAGGATTGTTAAATTCCATTGTTTTAGTCGTTAGAATCTAGTGAAATGTTGATTTCCAATGTGTCGGCTGTAGGCTGACGACTGTAGTCTGAATGAGTTTAAGGATCTAGGATTTAGGATCTAGGGGTTAGGGAATGTAAATGTGCGTTTCTAGTCTCTAGTTTCTAGAACCTAGTCTCTAAAGAATTGTTAGTCATTAGTTGTTAGTTGCTCGCTTTAGCCTTCCGTCTTTCGTCTTCCTTCTGTCCTCTGTTCTCTGTATTCTGTCTTGCATCTGATCCAGAACATTGCCCTGGATGGCCGCGCTCCGCTCGCCATGACACGGGAAAATACAATTCTCTGTTCTCTGTCTTCTGTACTCTGTCCTCTCCTAACTTGTCTTCACGAGCAACGCGAAGTGATCCAGAATATGGTAAGTTACAGTTCCTTCCGTCTTATGTCTTCCTACTTTCTTCTGTCCTCTGTTTTCTGTCCTCAGTCTTCTGCATTCTCTTCTCTGTATTCTATATTTGAACAGAACAAACACTTACATAGGAATACGATTTATGAAAATCGCAAACAACACCGTAGTTCAAATGCACTACACACTCACTAGCGACGAAGGCGCTGTAATCGACACCTCCAACGGCCGCGAACCGCTCCAGTACATTCAGGGCAAGCACATGATCGTTGTCGGCCTTGAAAAGGCTATGGAAGGCCACGATGTTGGCGACAAGTTCGATGTCAAGGTGATCCCAAGCGAAGGCTACGGCGAATACGACGAACGCATGACCCAGGAAGTTCCGCTCAGCGTATTCCAAGGTGTTGACAAGGTTGAACCAGGCATGACATTCTACGCCCAGACCCCGATGGGCCCGATGCCAATCCGCATCAAGAGCGTCAATGGCGACAAGGCCATAATTGATGCCAACCACGAACTTGCAGGCAAGAACTTGAATTTTGCAATCGAAGTCGTTTCCGTTCGCGAAGCTACCGAAGACGAATTGAAGCCGTTCGAACACCATTGCAAGTGCGGCAAGAGTGACGAAGAATGCTGCCACGGCAAGGGCCACAAAGACGGCGAAGAATGCTGCTGTGGCGGTGAAGGCGAATGCAAGTGCGGCGAAGAAGGCAACGGCGAATGCTGCTGCAAAGATAAGTAAGCGCTTCTATCTTCCTTACAAACGAAACCCGCGCTGTGCGCGGGTTTTTGCTTTATAAACTTTTAAAAGTCAAAGCTAAAGCCGGCAAACAAGCCGCCATCTAAATTCGGGCCAACAGCCAAATGAATCGGATTGTCAAAATCATTGAGCATTGCATCTACGACAGCATCGCCAATGGAGTACAAATAAATTAAAGCAGTGCCCCAAATATACTGGTTTCTGTTTTTGCGATAGTGCGTAACTCGTTCCGTCAAGCGATCATATTCTTCCATATCATTTTCGTCTTTGGCCACACTGCGGCGTTTCAAATAGTAATTCACAATGTCTTGCGTTTCAATGGCACTGTAAAGCGCACCGATCAGCCCCATGTACAAAAGGCCAGCCTTGCCAAAATCACGATTGTAAATCTGTCCTCCTCCCGGAAAAATGGAACACAGAAGTGCCGTTCTTATCGGGTGCTCATCCATATTGTGCCCACGGTTATTCATCCAGATTCCAAAGGCATCGAACATGCCATACACATGCAAGCCAATCAGCCACGCAAGTTCAGCCTTGCGTAAATCTTCTTCTTCCATCTTTTTATCATTAAATCCACGAACAAGATTTATAAAACGGCTGCGCTGCCCGCGCAGGCTTTCCAGGCTGTCGCGCGGAGCATTCATCATTTTTTCTGTGTAGACGGCAACCGAATCGCGGTATGGTTCAGCCTGTTCAAAACGCCTGCGCTGCTGATACTTCTTGTTGAAAAAGACTTCGTAGGTCAAACCCAGCTCAAGCGCCAAAATAAATCCGCCACGAACATAGTGCTCCGAATAGAAGTGGCCGCCTCCAGGCAGCACGCTAAGCACAAGGGTAAGCGGCAGCGATTTACGATCCGTTTCAACGTCCCATTCATAGACGGCGAGCGTGTCTATGGACTCCACCCCGGTCTTACCGCTTACCAACGCCTTTTGAGCACCGGTCGTTTCAGGATTTTCCGGTTCAGCCTCGTAATTCGTCACGCTTTCAGGAGCCACCGTCCCCACTTGGGCAAAAACAGGCATGGCAAAAAGGGCAAGAGCAAAGCAAAGCACCTGCCATAAATTTCTACCAAATACCATATTATCGTGCACGCCGCAAAAATACAAAATGTTTTGCTAATTTCTAAGCACTGAAAATATTTTTTAGAAAAAATTCCACGAAAAATAATCAACGACATTTTTAGTCACACATAAATTCTACTTTATAGCACATCAAGGAACGAACATGAATAGCTTCATAGAAAACAACCTGGTAATCGATCTTCTCGAACTTCTCAAGAAGCGCGGCGAACGCCTATGCACCGCAGAATCCTGCACAGGTGGCCTCATCGCCTCCGAGATAGTTCGCATACCCGGGTCTTCCGAGGCTTTTGACGGCGGCATGGTTTCGTATTCCAATGAAGTCAAGCACAACCTCCTTGGCGTTCCACAAGATCTTTTAGATACCTATGGCGCCGTAAGCAGCGAGGTAGTAGGCCAAATGGCACAAGGCGCACTAAATAGTTTCGGTTGCGACTACGCCGTGGCAACTTCTGGCATCGCAGGCCCCGGCGGCGGCACAAAGGAAAAACCGGTCGGCTTGGTATGGTTTGCAATCGCGACAAAGAGCGAGTTAAAAACTTTTTACAAGATTTTTGATGGAAACCGTACCGAAATCCGCGAAAAAAGCGTTTTATATGTATTGAACGAATTATTTCAAATAATTGTTCAGAAAAACACTTGCCTATTTGTGCAGTGATTTATATATTTAGAATCGTAAAACAAAAAAGAAACAAAATCGGAGTCAATAATGGCTAAAAAAACAACAACCCCAGTAACGCCTGTATCTGGCGAAAAAGCAAAAGCAGTAGAAGCAGCAATCGCCCAGATTGAAAAGAACTATGGTAAGGGTACCATCATGAAGCTCGGCAGCCAGCCGCTCGACGACATTCCAGTCATCCCGTCCGGTTGCATCCAGCTCGACATGGCACTCGGTGTTGGCGGTTTCCCGCGCGGCCGTATCATCGAAATCTACGGACCGGAATCTTCCGGTAAAACAACTCTCGCCCTCCACGCCATCGCAGAGGCTCAGAAGCAGGGCGGTACCGCAGCATTTATCGATGCGGAACACGCTTTCGACGCCGTTTATGCACGCAAGCTCGGCGTAGACATTGAATCCCTTCTCGTTTCCCAGCCAGATAACGGCGAACAGGCTCTCGACATCGCAGAAACCCTCGTTCGCTCCGGTGCAATCGACATCATCGTAATCGACTCTGTCGCAGCGCTTGTTCCGCAGGCAGAAATCAACGGTGAAATGGGCGATAACCATGTCGGCCTCCAGGCCCGCCTCATGAGCCAGGCGCTCCGCAAGCTCACCGGCCTTCTTTCCAAGTCCAACACCTGCATGCTCTTCATCAACCAGCTCCGCATGAAGATCGGCGTCATGTTCGGCAATCCGGAAACAACTACTGGCGGCAACGCCCTCAAGTTCTACGCCACCCAGCGTATCGACATCCGCCGTATCGCCTCCATCAAGGAAGGTGAAGAAGTCATCGGCAACCGCACTCGCGTAAAAATTGTCAAGAACAAGGTTGCTGCCCCGTTCACCCAGTGCGAATTCGACATTCTCTATGGAGTCGGCATTTCTCGCGAAGCCTCAATCCTCGATCTTGCAGTTGAACTTGAAATCGTCCAAAAGAGCGGTGCATGGTTCAGCTACAACGGCGAACGCATTGGCCAGGGTCGCGAAAACACCCGCATCTTCCTCAAGAACAACCCGGACATCACTGCAGACCTCGAAGAACAGATTCGTGCAAGCATGAAGGATGTCCACCTGTTCGACCTTGGCGATAGCGACAGCGTAAGCATCGACGACGACGCTCCTATCGACGAAGACGCATAAACAAATCTCCCCCATGCTCGCCCTGGAACGTTTAGCCATGTTTAGTTCCCGGGCGAACAACGGCGGGCACCATAGTTTCTATCTTTACAGAAGTTTCCAAAGAACTTTGTAAATTGAAATTATGCGCGCTCGCTTTTTTTCTGTTTTTTTCAAATCGTTAGCAAATGTCACCTGCCTAGGTGTCATTGCAGCTATCGCTGCAGAACCTGCTCCAAATTTCTGCGGGCAGACGCTTTTTGACAATTCCTATAAAGTTTTTATTGAAGGTAGTTTCGTAAACAAGGTAAAGAGCAGAGTCCACACAAGCATCCAGTGGAACCATCATGCAGCCGCGCCAGACTCATTCCATATTGTATTCCCGAATGAATCCAGCGACACGATTCTCTTTACAACCGACGGAAGCCGTCGTCGACTCAAATTTCCAGTTCCGAATTCCGACGGAGAATTTGCAGAACGCGGCATGGCCACGCACCATCTTCGAGAAAACCTCGGTAATTCTCCCCTCGTCTACGACGACCTGGACCTGTTAGCCAACGGCCAATTCCTTTGCCCAGATTCGGCAAAGCCCAAAGACCCTAACCCAACTGCATTTGCAACCGCATTCTCGCAGACATGGTTTCATTTGACAGCGGACCAGAACCCAGAACCGACATCGCTAAAAATGACCGGCACCAAAGGCCACAGGCGCATGTTGCAAATTTTGGGCTGGAATAAGCTAGGCGAAATCAAACTGCCAACTGCAGTTCGCATTACCGGCAACAACTATTACGGCATGGTATGGATCCACTCGGCTTACGCAATCGGACCCAACGACGACAAGGCTACGGAAGATCCGTTACTGAAATTCGTTGTTCCCCAATCCGAAACGGCACTGGTACTGGAGCTGGATAACGAATTGCTGCCCAATGCTACCATTGTAGAATCTATCCTTGCTACGTCCAAAGACGCCCGGAGTGACCGTGATTCTTTGAGAACCGTCGTCAAAGGAATAGACGACTCCGGCAAGGGCCTTGGCATATACAAGTGATTCCTTGAGAACATTGTGACCGTTTCTTGAAACCCCCGACTTGAACCCCTCAACGCTATAGAGGAATGCCCAGGATTCGCTCATCGGGTAATGCCAGTAGGCGGTAGCCTCAATAATGTAGTCTCGGCTAAAAATCGGCATGTTGCGCTGGTAATCATAGCTTTTGCCATCATAGCCTGTACGAATATCAACCAACACAAAATTCAGGCCAATGCCCAAGAGCATGCCGGACTTCGACAAATAATCCAGATCGGCACCGAACGTAAAACTCTGAAGATAATCAAGGTCGTCCCATGGACCATCCCAAAGGTTGTCAAGAATGTACTTGGCATTCCAGTTTTCTGCAATAGTCGCCTGTCTTTCACTGCCGCCAGACATGGCCATTTCTACATTGGTATTGAAATAAACAAGATTATCGTAGATAAAACGGAATTCTATTTGCGGATTTATCGGCAACGGACGAATTCCAAGGCCCAGGGAAAGATCTTCATAGAAGGGGGACACTTCCAAGCCGGCAATCATGCGCAAAAACGCAGCACGGCCATCCAGTTTTTGACCATAGGGCAATGTTTCGCCAAGCGGTTCAATCCAGTTCAAGTCAAAGGCGGCGACAGTCTGCGGTAGCCACTGCCCCCAAATGAAAGGAGAGTTCCCAAACAGGGTAAAGGTGCAATTCGGCCCATAGCGCATTCCAAAGAGACCTGTCTGGTCATACGGAAGCGCTCCGGCAGACCCTGCAAGGGCGAGAGTCAACGCCAAAATTTGCACAATTCGCTTAAACATGCTTAAAATATAGTTACTCAACGACTTAAGATAGATTCACAACCAAAGATTTTCGTCAAATAACATAAATTAGAGATTAAGGGATAGATTTTACAGTCAACCCCGGCATCCAATCCAAGTTCCATTTTCTACACTCTGTTTATGTAATTTTATAATATCTTGCCACAATCCTACAAATAAATAGCTATTTTGAAAGGCAATCAAAACAGGAGATCTATTATGAGACTTGGCAGAATGCTTCTGCTCGCCCTGAGCGCTCTTATGTTCTGGGCCTGCTCCAGCCGCTATTCTTCCCCGATTCTTATCGAACGTGGCGAAGGTCGCAAGGACTATGAACGCGAGTACTTCGTCATCAAGGAAAGCATGGGCATCGACAAGCGCCTTAAGGACATTTTCAAGGCCGGCTACATTCAAGAAGGCATGACCAACGACATGGTCAACTTGCTTTGGGGCCCACCGGACCGTGAATCCGAAGACGGCCTTACCTGGGAATACTTCACCGTCGAAGGCAAGCTCATTACCCGTCTCCTCTGGAAGTACCCGGAAGAAGCCCGCCTGAAGGGTTACGAAGATGAAAAGATCTTGGACAAAATTGAAGGCGACCGTTACGGTGGTTCCCCGGCTCCAACTTCTGGCATGTCTTCCAACTACTAATTTCCAAAAAATTTTCTATATTTCCGCCCGGTTTTAACAAATCAAGGAGTATTTATGCGTCAGTATATCATTGCTGGTAACTGGAAAATGAACAAGACCGTTAGCGAAAGCGTTCAGCTTGCTAAGGACATCGTTGAAGCAGTCAAGGATGTCAAGAAGACTGAAGTTGTTATCGCTCCGACATACCTTGCAGCTGCAAAGGTTGCAGACGTCGTCAAGGGTACCAATGTCAAGCTCGCTATCCAGGACATTCATTGGAAGGACCAGGGTGCCTACACTGGTAAGGTTTCTGTTGACATGGTTAAGGAAATCGGTGCTGAATACATCATCATCGGTCACTCCGAACAGCGTCAGTACTTCCACGAAACAGAAGAAACTGTAAACCTCAAGGTCAAGAAGACCCTCGAAGCAGGCCTCAAGCCGATCATCTGCATTGGCGAAACCCTCGCAGAACGCGAAGGTGGCAAGCTCGAAGCTGTTCTCTCTACCCAGGTCAAGGGCGCTTTCGAAGGCGTTTCCGCTGCAGACGCTGCAAAGTGCGTTCTCGCATACGAACCGGTTTGGGCAATCGGCACTGGCGTAACCGCTACTGACGAACAGGCTCAGGACACCCAGGCATACGTTCGCTCTGTTGTTGCAGAAGTTTACGGTGCTGAAGTTGCTGAAGGCATGCGCATCCAGTACGGTGGCTCCATGAAGGGTGCCAACGCAGCTGGCCTCCTCGCTCAGAAGGACATTGACGGTGGTTTGATCGGCGGTGCTGGCCTCAAGGCAAACACCTTCATGGAAATCATCGCTGCTGCTGAAGCAAAGTAATTGAAAAAGCCAGTTATTATACTATATTTGGCAACCGAAAAAACTGCCTTCTATAGAATAGCTGGCTAAAACAAAGGATTAAAAATGGCAACTCTCTTTTGGATTGGAATTGTTCTTCACGTGATTCTCTGCGTGTTCCTCATTTTGCTCGTTCTCGTTCAGAACGATAAGATGGGCGGCCTTGCAGGTCTCGGCGGCATGACTACTCAGTCTGCATTCTCCACTGCGGGAGCTGCGACTTTTATCCAGAAACTTACCAAGATCGTTGCAATCATCTTCTTCGTGCTCGTTCTCGCCCTTGGCATTCTTGTTACCAAGATGAACAACACTGAAGTTGTTTCTGACTTGCAGCGCTCTGCCGTTGGTTCTGCACCGGCTTCCGAAGCTGTTGTGCCGGAACTTCCGACAACTTTTGATGCTCCGGCACCAGCCGAAGCACCGGTACCGGCTCCGGCTGAATAAGCTAGACCGGCACAAGCGGTCGTGGTGGAATTGGTAGACACGCTAGCTTGAGGGGCTAGTGGGAGCAATCTCGTGGCGGTTCAAGTCCGCCCGACCGCACTGAAAAGGCTTCGAGAAATCGAAGCCTTTTTTTTTATTGAAGTTTTTTTTGAAGGCGGACTGGAGCAAAGCACAAAAGTAAAACCAACAGCACGCATGAACACCTTGATGCATCGGGAACAGCTATCTGGCAATTTTCCAGGAAGCCGATGCAAAATTCCAAGCTACAAAAACTTGCTCAAAATGAGCGAGAGCAAGCCGCATATCATTGCGATTTTCACGAGCTTCTGGGCCTTGCCGAAATCCTTTTTAGCAACCTTTGCAACAATCATCACGGTAAGCGGTGTCATCGGCAGCACTGCAAGCAGGAATGTTGCCGGATACCAGCCAAGCATCGAAGGCAATGGCAGCAACAGCCAAGCCACAGCAACAAGCATTACCGCCAATGTAGAAGCCTTGCGCTCCCCCGCAGCAATCGGAAACGTAAGAATACCGGCCTTTGTATCGCCCGCGACATCTTCAAGGTCCTTGATGATTTCGCGGGCAAGCGTGTATAAAAATGCAAAGCCAATCGCCGGGAATAGCGGTTCCACGCTAGACTCCGGCAAAAAGAAAGCGCGCAGAAGCGGAGTTGCGCAGGCCACAGCCACAACCATGTTCTTTACCAGGGGCAAATGCTTTAGGTAGCGATTGTACAAATACAAAAAGGCAAAGAGAGCCGCATAGAACGCGATGTGCACAAGGGCGTCTGCACCGGGTAGGAGAGCCACAGCAATTGCAAAAACGACAACGGCGACGCAGGCAGCCTTTGCTGCTCGCATCGTAACCATGCCGCTCGGCAGCGGGCGCTCCGGCCTGTTCACACAGTCGCTATCAACATCTAAAACATCGTTATGAATGTTTGCAAAGGCAATCGCAAGCGCCATGGCGATGCTATCGGCAAGCAACATTCCACTGCAGAATGCGGCACCGCTCAAAAAGTAGCCAGCACCAAGCGTGACAAGGGCAATAATCGCATTGCCCGGCCGAGCCATTTCAAACAAAGCAAAGACATTCATCGAATGCAAAAATAGAAAATTACTTTTGCATTTCCACGACAGTGCCGGGTTTGCCCTTTGTCTCGCCACCAGGAGTAATCGTCCAGATTACTTCCAGGCCTTCTACCTGGGCTTGCGAAATATTTTCTGCATAGCCATCGGTAAGAATCACGATCTTGCGAATTTGCTTTTCCTTGGCATGCTCAAAGATCTGCCAAAAGCTTGTTCCGCCACGCCCCTTGAATTCAATTTGCTCGATGTTTCTGCGACTGAATGTAATGCATTCGTCCGGATCGATGACCTTGACATCGAAACACCACATGAACACTGTCGTGTAATGGGCAATGCGCTCGATTTCCACAATGAAGCGGCTCAAGTCTGTCGTTCCGACACTGCCCGAAGTATCTACATAAACCGCGACCGGCTCCACGCTTTTCGTTGTATAGCCAAGAAACGGCTTGCCATAGTGTTTGTTCCAGCGGCGCCTGGATTGTTCCTTGTCAAAAGAAATGAACTGCCCCAAGCGAAGGTGCAAAATGTCAGCCCAGTTGAGAGGCTGTTCCTGCGCCTTTTTCACGGCTTCGATCATGGATCCAGAAGCATTGCCCCACAGCTTGTTGCGAAAAATTTCTTCCACCTGGTTGCGAATGAAATCATCGACGAAGGGATCTTCATTGTAATGTTCACCATGCTTTGCAGAAATCCTGTTGCAGGTGATTTTTCCAAGTGCAGAATCGATGTCGATTTCCACTTCGATGTCGGCAGAAACGTCTGCGTTTTCAAATTCATCTGCGGAAACTGAAGAAGCTCCTTTTTGCTTGATGACGAACTTGATCGTTTTATCCGGGTATTTCTGGTCGAGCAGATCAAGATACTGGTTGAATGAAAGTTTTGGAGGAAAGCCAAACTGCTCTGGAAGCAATACGGAAACTTCACCCTTCTTGATGTTCTCTTTGTCTTCCTTTACGCGCGGAAATCTGGTAAAATTATCCTCTTCAATGAGCGTGTTGATGGCAAGGTCCATAGCCACGTTCTCCTTGTAGGCGCGGCTACGGTCGTGTGAAGACCTGTGCGTGCAATGGTGCAAAAGCAAATGCATCATTTCGTGCGTGAGCACGAACATCTGTTCCGGGCGGGTCAGGCTAGCAAAGAAATGCGGATTGTACATCAGGTTGATTCGGCTGCCGAAGACTCCGATAGCCGCAGTATCTACGCGCTCGTCCACACTTACAAAAATGCGAATCAGCAAATGGAACGCCATCGGGCAATTCACAGAAAGCAAATTGCGGGCGTCTTCAAAAACCTGTTCTTCAGCAGTCATTAGCCAACCTTAATTTCGTCGCTGTCCAAATCAGCCTCATGCAAGCCATTCTGGTTTAGGAAAGCCCTGACCCAGTTTTTGTACGGAGTGCTGGACGGGTTCATCAAAGAGGAATAGATTAGCTTGTAGCGCCTTGGAGTGCAGAGCCAAGACATTTTTTGTTCTTTTTTCTGTTTATCCCAAGATGCAATGAACGCGATCACCACTTCCTTCGGGCTTACTTCCAGGAACGAAAGAATGTTCCTGTGGATTTTTTCGGAGAGCGACTTGCGTTTGATAAGGTGCTGCACCACTTCTTCGGCCATAGGCACTGCAGACTTTGCATTGGCGGCATACTGATTTTTAAGGGAAATCCAGATGCCAGGCTTTGTACCTTCCACAACATCCTTGGCACTGATTCCGCTCACGAACTCACTTTTGCAGAATGACGCGAACTTCATGGAATAACCGCTGCCTATATAGGCGGAGGCAATTTCAGAGAGGTAGAGCTCTTCCGAATTTGCGACAACATCATCGTTACAGTTCATGAATTCCAGCAGGCACTCGCCAAGCAAGGTCCAGTCGCGCGGGCATGGGCCCTTCTTACCCTGAATTGCCAAATCTTCGATGGTCTTGCTCGGAAGCACTATGTTTTCCGGGTACTTTGACAGGTATGCAGAAATCACCGGGTGGATAGAACCTGCCTCCACGCGATCGGCATAGTCGGCAAGGTATTCGCTGTTTGTCGGCGCAAACGTGAAATTCTTGATGCGGCTTTCCTGCGCCGGGTCGCGGCGGGAGCCATTGTAAATTTTTGCATTGTCATTGTCTGCACAAATCACATAGGTATCAGGCTTGAGATCCACTCCAAAAATGCGGTGTTCAAGCAACAGTTCCATGATGCCGTCCTGAATCACGGCATTGCCGCGCTTGCATTCATCCAGGAAGAGAATGTAGATGTCGTCGTACTTTGTCAAACGGGAATACTGTTTACCGTTGGCCTCGTACAAGGCTGCCATTTCATCATCGTATTCCTTGCAGGTCGGAATCCAGGAAGGTGGGCAATTGTAGGTGCGTCCACCGAACTCCTGGAAATTGCCGATAAGGTCCGCCGGGTCCATGACAGAAACGCAGCGACTGATGACATGCACGCGTTCCAGCGGAAGCCCATGCTTTTCTGCAACGATGGCGCGCAGCGTGTTGTGCACATAAGATGTTTTGCCGACACCATGGTTACCCATGAGGCCGAGCGTGTGGGACGGCTTTAGGCCGTTTTTTACAAATCTTGAAATGCCAGAAATATCCATTGTCTTTTACCTTTTTTCAACTCTGTTTTATTATGTAAAAAAATGCCGTAAAGGCAAGCAATTCATTGTTCTCCATTCAACAGCATCTTGGCATAGTTCGCTATGTTCGGGTCAGCATGTTTGAAGAAACTGATCGGGTCCATTTGGATTTTGTCCATTGCCTTTTTTGCCATGAAAACTCTTGTCGGAGTCTTGCCCTTTTCGGCAAGAATTGCATTGACGGCTTCTAGCGCTTCTTTCAAGCCTGAAACAAATTCAATGAGTTTTTGAATATGTTCGTAAGAATCCTTGGCATTCAGGGGATGGTCCAGCTTGAGACTGATGCCTGAATTGCCGCCGCATGGCAAATTGATTCGGCGCCCAGGCTCAAAGCTGTCAAAAATTTTTGTCTTTTGACTTTGCTCGGCATTTCCAAACTGATGCAGCAACTGCCCGACACGCGCGATACCAAGCGTATCGCCCTTGAAAACATGTTCCAAGAAAAACATTTCCGCATCGGTATATTTTTGCGGTTTGCTATAGACAGCATGTTTTTTTCTATCGAGCTGTAGCACCTCCCTGTTTATTATCAAATCGCCAATCATCCGCAAAAAATTTTCGTCACGAGTTATTTTTTTTGGTTTTTTGTATGTTTCGAGAGAGCTTGGCACAAAAGGAGTCGTCAAGGACATTTGAACATTGAATCGCGCAATAAATTGGTACGATGATTTACCAATGAATTCCTTTACCAGCGTTTCGGAAGTGTCGATAGTAAGCGACTCCCTGCAAATTTTCACCTTAACGCTTGCATCAAGAAATGTCTTTGGGAACGTAAAGATGTCGAACAGGTAACCCATTGACCTTCTTATTTCGGTTTCGTCGCATTTTATCATGGAATGCTCCGTCACAATGGAAAGCTGCACAGGCAAGGTGATTGCCTCCCCGCTCAGGAATTTTTTTAATACAGGAAAATCATCTTCTATAAAAGAGGAGGAACATACGCCCTGCTCTATTTGGGCCTTTATAAATTTTACATCTGTCGATGGACAAAAATCAAGCATCACGCGACTTACGGGAGGCACTCCGTATTTTGCGATACGGGACTGTTCTGCAACTTCACAAAAGGTTTTGAGTCCCAAAAAGAACATGCTCCTGTGATAGTGATTTTTTATAAAGTCGCGGTCGATGCTTAGAATCTTTTTGAAATGGTAAAAGTTCATGTTGCCAAGGTCCAGTTTATGTGCCATACCGTAACACCCTTTACTTTTTTGTTTAAATGTTTAGAGCAGCCTTGTAAACAGCCATCGTCACAAAATCCACTGCACCGGGATTCGACAGACAAGATTATATTCCAGACAGAATGAATGGCAAGAACACAAAAAAAATATTTTTATTTATTTCTTTTCCCCAAAAAACGCATATACTATAAAACAGGGTTTACCTCATAATTCAAGGTAGCGGAATGCTCGAATACATCATATATGCAGTTATCGGTCTTTTAGCCATTGCCCTGGTAGTCGGAGCAGTAGCGCTTTTCATTGCGGCGCTGCCTTATCTGATTGGTGGAGCCGTCATCATGGCGGTCATTTTCATTGTCTATTGCGTCATTACTGGCGATTCGTCGTACAAGCAGGATACTGTACAATACGTGAACAAGGCTCCGCAACACGGCACCATGCATAGAAGCGGCGAGCAGCAACAATTCCACAACTATGTGCTCGGCATGGTGCAACGCAAGTCAACAGAAGTAAATCTGTCGTCTCTCCGTCCGGAACTGGACACGGCCCTATACAAGATTGTTGCAGCTTCCCAGGATTTTTTTGGCAGCGACTTCACTCCCGTCGTGACAAGCGGCAAAGACTCGCACGAGCACAATCCCCAATCTGCGCACCACCATGGCGCCGCCGTAGATTTGCGCACAAAAAACATTCCGCCTCCGTTCAGCCGCAGGGAATTTGCAGCGCGCATCGCAGACATTCTCGGGCCGCGCTTTACCGTAATCTTTGAAGATGCAGGCCAATCCAACGAACATCTGCATGTGCAGCTGAACAGGAATTTCTACAACGCAAACGAAGTGTGGAGATAGCTTATTTCTACAGCGTATCGCGGCCGACCGTTGCCGTGTCAAAAATGGCAAGGATAGAATCCGGATTTTGCAAAATGGTGCCGGAATCCAAGCGCATTACAGAGTATTCCGAAGAAATGTCAGAATAGCATTCACTGTCCGATTCCGGGTCAAAAATTTCTTGCGTCGCCCTGAAATAGGCGCGAATGGCAGTATTGCCATACTTGGCCCTGTTCACGACGCCGCACTTTGGCACCTTGAATTTCAAATACCAGGTCGTGTACCAGAGCGTATCCAGGCGTTCCTGCACAGCGCCAACCTTTGCGGTATCATATTCCCAGTCACGGTTCAGGCAGTAGCGTAGAGTGGTATCGGCGCATTCCTTGCGCAGCAAGACCAGGTTCGTGTCGAGCTTCGACCAGCTTGAAGGGTAAACTGTGTCTGCGACCGTTTCACAGGTATCAATTACATAGGCGCACTTTGCCGGGAGCGTACGCCAGTAGAATGTGCGTTCCTTCAAGGAATCCACGGTGCGCATGATGGCCGGAGTCCCCGCGGTGCGGCGCGGCAGTTCATAGAAATCGGCAAAAGTGGAGTCGATATAGATTTCCAGGGAATCGTTAACGTATTTGCCGGAGCGCAGCGCTATGGAATCTTCCAATTCGCCATCGGAATCATAGACGCGTATTTCACGGTATTTTTTCCACTCGTCGCGAGGTTCCAGGTAAAGATTTGTATCTGGGCGGTAGAGAGGCGTTGCGCAATCCTTGTCGTTGATTTCCAAAAGGACTTTCGGATTCAAGTTCAGGATCGTGTCGTCGGCTGAATTCGTGAGAGACAATTCCTTCAAAAAGCAGTTCGCAAGGGTCCAGATGCTGTCGAGTTCAACGGCAAGCGTATCGGAGCGAAGGTGCACTACCCTGCCGGAATCCAGGCGGGCCCTGAGCAGATAGCCATCACGCGTGCCAGACATGCTATCCGGGTAAAGAGGAATCGGGCCGTCGTCAGACTGGGAACAGGCGACTACAAAAAATGCAACGGCAACTGCAAAAAATTTCAACATAGAATCACAACAAAAAATACAGCAGCAGGCCGCCAATGCCAAGCACGCCGACGATCAAGCCGATCCAGATGTTTGCCCCAGATGTTTCTTCCTGTTCTTCGCCAAGCTCAAGGGCATTGATCATTTCTGTCTTGGAAGCAATATCCAGTTCTTTTTCGACTTTTTCAATGCTGTTCAAAGCAGGCTTTGCAGCCGCATTGCGCGGGGCAGAAAGTTCCGCGCGAATGGAATAGTTCAAAAGCTCTGCTTCGTTGCGGAAAAGCGTAAGGTCTCTTGGCAGGTTGTGCTTGAGCAATTCAAAAAGTTCTGCGTTATCGACGATGATGACGAATTCGCCGCCACAAGACTTGATGCGGGTAAAGGACTGCGAAAGGCAATTGTACGAGCCGCTATTGAGAAACGCAAGGCCAGACAGGTCAAGGCCGATATTTACGCGTTTGGCAGCCAAAGACTGGCCGATACAATCCGTAAAGGCGGAAGCGTCAAACATGCCAATACCGTTCAACGGCGCGAAGAACACGTCGAACACTCCTACGGCACGAGACATTTCATAAGCTTCCATATTTTGTAATATATAAAAAATATTTATTATGGGGATAGCATAAAAAGAAAACACCCCGCTTAGGCGGGGTGTTCCTGGTAAAATTCGGAGGTGGTCCTAGAACTTGAAGTCAAGACCTGCGCCAACATTGTGGCTGGAACGGTCATAAGAGCGCTTCGTGCCGGTCATTTCATCGACTTTGTGGTAGGTATCGTACAAAGTTTCCATATAGCCGACCTGGAATGCAACCCAGTCAGTAAGGCGAACAGCAAAGCCGCCACCGATAGAAGTGGAAGGTGTACCAAAGTCAAGGTCGCTCAGGGACTTGTCGCTATAGCCGATTTCCGTGCGCATAATGCCAACGGAAAGGGTGAGCATCTTGATCGGGTCGACTTCGATACCGCCAAAGAATTCCTTTTCGTCGTGGTGCAAGGTGCGTTCCACATCGTTTGCATATTCGGCAGCCTGGTCAAAGTAATGGGCGTAGCCAATGCTTGTGCGGAGCCAGTCAAGCCACTTAATGCGGCCACCGATGGAAATCTGAGCCGGCAAGTCGCCATCGTCCTTTACGCCATCTTCATACTGCGGCATGAAGCTGGAAACCATCGGATGAATGGTCTTTGTATCGTTCTTCATTTCGATGTTGGTTTCGCCTTCATACTTTACGCCGACATCAAACTTTTTAAAGTGCAAGTGCATGCCGATTACCGGTGTAAAGCCAAAGCCATCCTGTTCGACCTTCAGGAGCGTTTCGTCAAGATCAAGCTGTTCGCTCAGGCCAAGTTGCATGCCAGCCTGGGCCGCAGCGCCGTCGAGCATCTTTGCTGTCTGTGTCGGGTTCACTTCGTAAGAAACCTTGTAGGCATTCTTTGCATAGTTGAAGCGAACGCCAATAGCGAGGGAAAGGATATCCGTCACCTTGTAGGAGCCGCCAAGGAGGCCCGCGTAAATTGTCGAGGAGCCCTTGAAGTAGGTCTTTGTTTCGTAAAGGTCCTTGTAAGAGAATGTTGCTTCCGGAGCAAGAAGACCATTCATCTTCAGCATGCCGCCAATGGTAGCTTCGTCCATGCCAAGCTGGGCACCCATCGCAGAAAGCGTCCCGTACACTGTCGGGCCAACAAGGGCGTCGAGCATCGGGACACCGTCATCGAATTCAACGGAGCCGCCACCGCCCGAAATAAAGAAGCTACCGAATACGCTCCAGTCGTTATGCTTGTAAGCTACGGTAGCACTAGGCATTGCCGGCACAAAGGATTCACCTTCGTACTCGCCAAAAAACTGGGCATCAATGTTACGGGTCTGCCAAATGGTCTGCGTGTGGGCAGAAACATAGAGGCCGTTATCTGCAAAGGCAACGCCAGCCGGGTTCCAGTACACTGCGCCAGACGGGCTTGTGGAAGCGCCCTGGGCAAAGTTACGCACAAAGTCGATGGACTGGTTTGTGTTGTTCATGTAACCGCCGGCAAAAGCGACGGAAGCAAGGCCAAAAGTTACGGCTGCTGTTGTAAGTAAACGCATGGAACCTCTGCAATAAGCATAACAAGTGTTTTTTTGTAAAAATTAGATTTGCATAGGCTTTTTTCAAATAGCAAAGAATGTAATCAAAATGAAAGTTCATGCTTTGTTGAATGAACATTCATTCAACAAAAAGCAGTTGTGAAGCGCTACTCTTTTAGTGCGGCAAGGCTGCATCTGTTAGCGACTGCAGCCCGAATGGGTTCGGATTTTTGCGGAGTGAAATTTTCACGGAGCAAAAAGCTGAACGAAAACCCCCGAGGGTTTAGCCCTCGGGGGTTATAGCGCAAAGGAGCGACCCGCGCTTTTGAAAAAAGCGCGGGGAACAGCCAAAAATTACTTGTCTAGGCGAACGCCGACATGAGCCTCGACAACGTTAATCACGAAGTCGCCAAGCTTTTCGCAAGCGGCGATGATATCCATGTAGTGCACGCCCATCTGGTAATCGTACTTTTGAGCGTTGATGTCGTTGATGTTTGCGTTCTTCAAGCGCGAACGGTAGTTGTTGATTTCATTTTCAATGTTCAGCGACTTGTTGAAATCGACGCGGTGGTCAAAGGACTCAACGACCTTGCACATGTGTTCCAGGGCCTGGTCGCAAAGCTCGTGCATGTGCTTGATGTGGGCGTACTGCTCTTCGGTAAAATCGGACGGAGACTTGAACTTGCGATTGATTGCGCGCGCAATGCTATAGACGCTGTCGCTAATGCTTTCGATTTCAGAAATTTCGCGGAGCATAGCTCTGATCTGCGACTTGCCTTCCGGGCTCAGGCGGCCTTCAGAAACCTTGTTCAAGTAGTTTGCAATTTCGACTTCCATGTTGTCGCTTATGCCTTCGTACTTTTCGATGCGGCTGTAGAGCTTCGTGAACTCGTCCTCGTCGGTCATCGTCAAAAGCGTCGGAATGAAGTTGAACATTTTGCGGGAACGTTCAGCAAACAGGTTGATTTCCTTGCGGGCTTCGTAGAGCGAAAGTTCGGCGGTGCTAAGCATGCCGGAGCTAATGAACTTGAGGCGGAACTCGTCTTCTTCTTCGGCCTTTGCCTTGATGATCTTGCAAATGACGCGTTCCATCGGCTTGATGAACCAGATAAGAATGAGCACGTTCACGACGTTGAACATTGTATGGAAGGCTGCCACAGCGTAGGTCACGCCGTCCTTTGCGGCCTTGACTTCTTCGGCACTTGTCGGCTTGAATGCCGGGTCAAAACCAACGAGCATGCACACGAAGTTGATGAACGGGTGGAACACGATAAGCACCCAGAACACGCCGAACAGGTTGAAGAGCATGTGGGCAAGGGCTGCGCGGCGGGCCTGCGTACTTGCACTAAGCGCAACGACGTTCGATGTAATTGTTGTACCGATGTTTTCACCCATCACAAGCGCGATGCCCTGGTAAATTTCAAGAGCGCCGCTAGAGCAAAGGATCAAGGTAATTGCCATCACGGCGGCAGAACTCTGCACGCACATGGTAAGCACGCTACCGATCAAGAGGAATATCAAGGTGCTTGCAAAGCCCCAGTTGCCGCAGGCCTGCACAAAGCCCTGGATTGCAGGATTGTTGCCAAGGTCCATGCTTGCGCCAGTCGTGCGGAGCGTGGTAATTGCAAAGAGCATGAACGCAAGGCCAAACAAAAATTCGCTAAAGCTCTTGGTACCGTTCTTTTTGGAGTAGCTTAAAATGATGCCAAGCACAAAGCACGGGTACACAAGGTAGAGCATGTCGAACTTGAACCCGAGCACCATGATCCAGCCAGAGATCGTGGTACCAATGTTTGCGCCCATAATGACAGAAATAGCCTGCTTAAGTGTGAGCAGGCCTGCATTGACAAAACTAACTGTAAGAACTGTAGTCGCGGTGGAAGATTGGATTGTTGCAGTAACCGCTGTACCAGTCGCCACACCCATCACGCGGTGTTTAGTCATGGTACCGAGCATGGTACGGAGCGTGTTGCCGGTAAGTTTCTGAAGACCTTCACTCATGGTCTTCATGCCAAACATCAAAAGTGCAAGGCAGCCAAGAAGCGTAAGAACAGAAAGCGTCATGTTCGTACTAGAAGCCGAAGCCACATGTGCGACCGTATCGGCAGCCTGAGCCACCACGCTAGATGCAGATGCAAGGGAATCGGAAACTGCGTTTGCCGTGTCTTGCACGGAGGCAGCGAGAGTGTCAAAAGTTGAAGCGGCTGAATCCAATTGTTCGGCTGGTTCCATAGGACCTATTCCTATCTAAATATTAGTTTGTAAACTTTGCGTAAAATATAGATAACAAATAGAACTTATCCAAGGGGGCGGAGCACCGCCCCTCGCTATTGCCGCGCATTTTTTTAGTAAACGCCAAAATTGTAGCGCGTCAACCGCTACCCCACCCAGCGGGGACACCCCGCAACGCCCCGAACGGCAAATTACAGTGTTTGCAAGGCTGAAAAGGCCAAAAGTACGGATAAAAGGCATAGTGGCATGCTGTTTTACCCGCCACTTTGGGCATTTTCCTCAAAGACATTACCGCAAGATTTGCATTTTGGCGGATAAAAAGCCCTAAAAGCGCCTATTTATCCGCCAAATTTCAAGAAAAAGTTCAAAAAGCCATGAATTTTTCAAGCAAATATGACAATTTTTAACAAAGTCGGCGGGTAAAAGCGGAAAAATTTTCCCTTTTTACCCGCCAAAGAGAAAAAAAGCCCTACTTCCCCATCACCTTTTTCAGGCTTTCGAGCCTGTTCAACGATTCAAGCAAGGTTTCGTCCTTCTTCGCAAAGTGGAAGCGTATCAGATGGTTCACCGGCTCGCGGAAGAAACTGGACCCAGGCACGGCGGCGACACCAACGTCACGTGCCATTTTGCGGCAAAACTCGTCATCGTTCTTGTAACCGAACTCAGAAATGTCCATCATCACGAAGTAGGTACCTTGCGGCTCGGTAAAGTTGAAACCGAGATGTTTGAGGCCGCCCGTAAACAGTTCCTTCATGTGCGTGTAATGGGCCTGCACCTCCCGGTAATAGTCGTCGCCAAAGTTGAGCGCTGTGAGGGCGGCCTCCTGCAACGGTGACGAAGCGCCCACTACCGTAAAGTCGTGAACCTTCTTGATGTTGTTCATGATCGGTTCCGCCGCAAGCACATAGCCAAGGCGCCAACCTGTAATGGAATAGCTCTTGGAAAGGCTGCTGCATTCGATGGTACGTTCGCGCATGCCCGGGAGCGTCGCCAGATAGGTATGAACGTTCGGAGCAAAGATGATGTGCTCGTAAACCTCGTCGGTAATCACATACAAGTCATACTTGATTGCAAGATCTGCAATAATCTGGAGTTCCGCGCGCGTAAAGACCTTGCCGCTCGGGTTCGACGGGTTGCAGAGCACGAGCGCCTTTACACCTGGCTGCTTCATGGCATCTTCGAGAACGTTCGCATCGAACGTAAAATCGTGCGGGTCGAGCGGAACGTAGATCGGAGTGGCTCCGCTAAGGATCGTATCGGCGGTATAGTTTTCGTAGAACGGCGAAAAAATCACGACCTTGTCACCCGGGTTGCAAACAGACATCATCGTGATCATCATGGCTTCGGTGCTGCCGCAGGTAATAACCATTTCGGTATTCGGGTCGTAGCGAAGCCCACTGAAATGTTCCTGCTTGCGGCTGAGCGCTTCGCGAAAGTTCTGGGCGCCGATTGTCAACGCGTACTGGTGCGGGCCCGCATGTGCAATTGCCGCAAGGCTATCCTGCAAAGCTAGCGGTGGGTCAAAATCCGGGAAGCCCTGCGAAAGGTTGATTGCCCCGCAAGCGTTTGCAAGGCGAGTCATGTTGCGGATTACGGATTCGGTAAAATGTTCAGTACGATTGCTAAGGTCTTTCATGGGAATGAATATAGAAAACAGGAGTCAGGAGTCAGTGACAGGAGTCAGGAATCAGGAGAAGTAAGACGTAAGACGGAAGTTGGAAGAAACCAGAAACTAGAAATGCACTTTTACAATTTCCCTAACCTCTAGATCCTAAATCCTAATCACTAATTCTGCATTCTGAATTAAAAATTCTTTCGTCTTTCATGGCTTCGCCATAGGATGTGGCTGCACTCGGTCATCCCCAAGCAAGCTTGGTCGCGACACTCGTTTGCACACATCTCGTCTGTAGGCATGTAGTGCCGTTCTCTCGTCTTTCGTC
>JAZLFR010000022.1:0-27081 GCA_045615885.1 Fibrobacteraceae bacterium | reverse complement strand
TCTCCTTCTCCTTGTCACTCAAGGACTTAAACATCTGGAATACTACGTTTGCTTCTGCCATTTTTCACTCTCCTATACCTTTTATCGTATAGAATATGGAAAATGTCAAAGAAAAAGCAACATTTTGGGGGGACAGAGCCTAATGAAAAAAGCCTCTTTTCAATTGCGAAGGCTTTAAATTCGCCTTTTGCCACTTGCCCCCACATTTTACAACCGCGAAATTTAGTATCTTTGTAGCCTATGGCAAAAACACCTGTTACTCAAGAAACCTACGACAAGCTCGTAGAAGAATACAATAGACTTAAGAAAGTTGAACGTCCGCGCGTAGTCGATGAAATGGAAGAAGCCCGCAAGCAGGGCGACCTGAGCGAAAATGCAGAATACCACGCTGCCAAAGAAATGCTCGCACACATCGACCTTCGCATTCCGCAGTTGGAAGAACAGATTTCCAATGCAATCGTTGTTGAATTCGATTCCAACTCCGACACAATCAAGTTCGGTGCAACCGTTACCGTCAAGGATTTGAAGACTAAGAAGGAAAAGGTTTACCAGCTCGTGAGCCCGGAAGGTGTAGATGTTTTCAACGGCAAAATCAGCTTCAAGAGCCCGCTCGGCGCAGCCCTCCTCGGCAAAACCCGCGGTGATGTTGTGGAATACACAACTCCGAAGGGCTTGAACAAACTGGAAATCATAGATTACAAGTAAGGAATTCGCGACAGAAGCAGTAAATTCCAGCCTTCTGTCCATGTGTCATCTCGAGCAACGCGATATGATCCAGAACATGGCCCTGGATGGCCGCGTTCCGCTCGCCAAGACACGGTAAACGACTATCTTCTTGTTTCTTGTATCTGGCTCTTGCATCTTAACATTCCAGACTCCTATATTCTGTTCTCTGTTTTCTGAATTATGATTACCGCGCTTATCGGTTCAGACCTTTTCAGCAAAAACCAGGAAATCGATAGTTTCCTGGAGAAAGCCCTGGGCAATCGCAAGGATGATCCTCTTGCGCGTAAGATTCTGTATGCCACGGATTCAAACATTCCGTCCATCGCGAACGAGGTAATTGAATCCTGCGACACAGTTTCGCTGTTTGCAGATGTGCAGACCGTTGTCGTGCGCAGGGCAGAAGCCTTGAAGGCAGCAGATGCAACGGCGCTTGCCAAATGGCTGAAGACCGGCCCGGACTGTTCCCTGCTGTTTGAATTCGAAAAATTGCTTGCCACGTCGGAACTCTACAAGGCCTTGAAAAGCGCCGGAGCAAACATCCAGAAATACGAAGTTCCCAAGCCCTGGGAAATGGAAAAATGGATCGAAAACCTGTGCCGGACAAAATTCAACAAGCCAATCGAGCCGGGCGCATGCACCTACCTGGCAGACGCCATCGGTTCTGATACGGCCTGCATTGCAACTGAACTTGAAAAGGTTCAGCTGTTCGCCCCGGACGCACCGAACTTCTCAGAAACACTCGTTCGCCAGATCATTGTTCCGCAGCGCGAAATATCTCCGTTCGAAATCAAGGACTCCTTCGGCGACCGCAACGCACGCGCATACGTAGTAAAGCTCCATGAGCTCATGACAGACCGCAACGTAGAGGGCGTGCAGATAGTTTCAGCACTCTTTAAATATGCCGTGCAGCTTTTGCACACAAGCCAGATGCTGGACAAGGGCATGGCCCCTTCCGACATTGCGAAAGAGCTTGGCATCAACGACTTCATTTTTACAAAAAAGAACAACGAGCCAAAGCGCGCCCGCAACTGGGGCACCCCGGTTCTTTGCCGAGTAATCAAGCGACTTGCAGAGCTTGACTACGATTTCAAGAACGGCAAGATTACTTCTAAAATCAGCCAGGAACTGGCTCTTTCCACGCTCGTCATTCCGCCTAGATAAAAGAAGTCTGGATAGCGCTAGCCATCCAGACCCCAAGGAGTACGTTAGTACAAATCCTAGAGAACGCTGTCGTCCATTTCTATAACTTCAGTCCCCACCACGGCGCCATCTTCATAATAGGCTATAGTCGTTGAAGTCTTGCCATATTCCGCATGGCGAATTAGCTCGCCACTTTCATAGTAATAGGTCTTGACTTTAGATCCATTCTCATATACTTCGGTGCTGGCCAACTCGCCGTCTTCCGTGTAGGTATTGCAGTTGCCTGCAGGCTGGTCGTTTACAAAATTCAATGTAACCATGACATTGCCATTTGGCCAATACTGCGTTCGCATGCCATGCTTCCAGCCACCTTCATAGGTCGTCGTTACCATGACTTCACCCGACATGTAGTATCTCGTGGTAACGCCATCTTGAACGCCGTTGACGAATTTCAATTCATAGTTTTTTGCACCATTTTCATAACGGGTAATCAATGTGGTCATATTTTTGGGCGCATTCACCAAAATGGAGCCGGCTGTATAATCTACGCATTCGTAGGTGCCAGCCTCTTCTGTAGCTTTGAACGCGCCACAGCTGAATGCACTTGCAAAAGCGACCCCAAATAAAATTGATGCAAAAATTTTCTTCATGCAGTGAACTTACATTAATACTTCAAAAAGAGCAATAGAAAAGCTGTTCCAACTAGGAATAGCTACAAGGTCTAAAAGAGTTCCGTCTGCAAGGATTTGGGGTGGAAGCTTTTTCGGTGTATCGGAGTCTGTCCGAATTCGCGGATTGCCTCCAGATGCTTCTTCGTACCGTAGCCGGCATTGATTTCAAAACCATACTGCGGGTAAATCTCGGCATACTTGTCCATCAGGCGGTCTCGAAAAACTTTGGCAAGCACGGACGCTGCAGAAATGGAAGCTACCCTGCCATCCCCCTTGACGATCGGCATCTGAAAGCTCGGCATAATTTCACGAATGGCAAGATTTCCATCTACGGCGAGCAAAATGCAGTCTGATTCCACCTTGTCTTTCGGCAATGCACCAGCGCAATCGATCGGCAATTCCGGGGCCGGAGCTTTTACCTTGAAACCTATGGCAGAAAGGGCGCGGCGCATGGCCAAAAAATTGGCGCCCAAAATATTCAGTTCGTCAATTTCTTCTACGCTGGAACTTGCGATGGCGTAGCAAAGGCATGCACTTTTTACATCCTCAAAAATGGATTCACGCTTTGCGCGCGTAAGCTTTTTGGAGTCGTTCAAAAGCGGAATCGGGTCCAAGGTCTTGAGCACTGCGGCACAGGCGACCACTGGCCCCGCAAGCGGACCACGGCCAACCTCATCTATGCCGACAATCACCTTGTCCTCCGCAAAATTGCGGAGCGCGGCCTCGCCCTCGTAAGGCGATTTTACATCTTTCAAGAATTCCGGAACTGCGTATTTCATTGGCTGTTTTACTTGCCGAACTGCTTTGCGTAATCGCGAAGTGTCTGCCAGAACAAATTGTGTTCCTGCACAAGCACGCGTGCAGCAAGTTCTTCCGGCGTATCGTTTTCTAGCACAGGGACCTTGGCCTGGGCCAGAATGCGGCCGCCGTCAATCTGCGAATTCACCAAATGGATCGTCGGGCCTGATTCCTTTTCTTTTGCAGCGAGCACGGCTTCGTGTACATGAATGCCCCAAAAGCCCTTGCCCCCGAACTTTGGAAGTAGCGACGGATGCACATTTAAAATGCGATCCGGCATAGCGTCCGTCAAAGCGTCCGGGATTTTCTTCATATAGCCTGCAAGCGTAATGAAATCTACCGGATTCTGCTTGACTACATCGAGAATAGCCTGCTCGTATGCAACCGGATCCGGGTGCGTTTTGCCAGAAATATGGAATACGGGAATGCCGTGTTCGCGAGCACTTTCGGCAGCGCCGCAATCGCGATTGTTGACTATCAAAAACTTGCAGACTCCACCGAGGGAACCATCTTCGGCATGAGCAAGCAACGCTCTAAAATTACTGCCTCCGCCAGAGGCCATTGCACCAAAACTAAACATGTGCCAAATATAGTTTTTGTGCAAAATAACAAGTGAAAGCTATCCCATATTTTTGAATTCAACTGAATTTCTCTTAAATTCAGCTTTTTAGGGAAATTTACTTCAACAAAAATGTCAAAAGTACGGATAAAACGGCACTCAAGCAACTGTTTTATCTGCCACAAGTGCAACTTTCAGGCGCAATTGTGGCAGACACGGCCCCAAAAGGCGGATAAAATGAAGAAAAAATGGGTTCTTATCTGCCAAAAAGCATCCTGCAAGACACCCTCATTCCAAAAACGCGATTATTGATCTCAAAAATTGTCAATTTAGGCGGATAAGAAATTCATAAAGCCCTATTTTATCCGCCAGACATGGCAAAACAAGGCAAAACAGAGGCAAATGACAAGGTCAAGCCACAATGAGCCTGCAAAGAGCCCAAGGCTGAACGGACAGCGCAGAGCGCTGATAACGCGACAGCGCGGCCGCTTTGCGGACTCGCCCTATCCCTATTTTTCTAAATTGAACTCCAAAACTTTAAAGGATAACTTATGAAATTTGCTGACTATCTCAAGAACGCAAAGATCGACTCCCAGGTCAAGACTTTGATGACCCCGGGTCTCGCCGTTGAATTCATTCAGCCGTGGTACACCCCGCTTTCTACCACTCCGGCAACTACCGGTATCGCAGTCGGCGGCATCGGCAGCACATTCACCGTGACTCCGGCAGGTACAACCCCTGTCATGAACGTTGTGCCAGGCGTCCAGGTTCGTGCAGACAAGCCAGAAGACTTGCGTTTGAACAACTTCTTCTTCCGCGAATCCGTCATAGAAAAGAACCCGGCCCTCAAGATTTACGGTCTTGCAGCATTCACCCAGAAAGATGCAAAATATACACTCAAGAACAGCAAGGGCGAAGCACTTTTTGCTGGCGTAGCAACCATAGCTGATGCCGAAGCCCGCCTGAACAAGGCTGCAAACGACAAGAAGTTCTACGCCGCAAACGCAGAAGCATTCGCCCGCTGGAACGTTGAATGGAGCGACCGCACTGCAGCAATCCTTGCAAGCGGCGATACAACATCTGCAAACCTCAACCGCGCTCTTCTCATTGATTTCTTTGATGGCTGCGTAGGTCTTGAAATCAAGCGCTCCGGCGCACTCACTGCCGCATGGGGCACAGAAACAGAATTCCTTGGTCAGAAGGGCTACGACGCAAGCAAGATGAACTACCGCGCCCTCTACCCGGTAAGCGAAACCACTTACAAGGGCGAAGGCGTGCAGATTACAAAGAACCAGTTCAGCTATGTCGTTCCGCAGGACGAACGCCTTTCCAGCTTGCCGGTTTCTGCAACCGAATTTACTCTCGAAAACAACACCAAGGAAACTCGCGAAGTAACTATCGTGCAAATGCAGGATTCCTTGACTGGCTACCAGGTTCGCAAGGACCGCCAGGGCGTGCAGGACTCTTCCTTCGTGCTCGTTCCGGTCGCCCGCAACCCGAAGGCAGTCGGCTTTGACCTTACCGCAGAAGACGGCCGTGCCGTTCGCGGCGTGGAATTCTACAACCAGGACAAGCTTGCCGAAAGCGACTTTGACGGCTGCATGAGCATTAGCGCAGCATGGAACGCAAAGGACAACCTGAATGTTTCCATCAAGCCGGTCTGCTACCAGGACGACGCGGCAACTGTTCTCGAAGGTGCTCTCCAGAGTGGTCGCATTTCCAAGACATTCGTCAAGAACGTCTATAGCGGTCGCGAAACAATCGCTGCTGCACTCGTCGTAACTGCGGTCATCAAGCCAAAGGCCAAGGTAAGTTTCCAGTTCAATACAGTTCTCGACTTCCCGCAAATCCGCCTGAACGGCATGAGCAGCGAAAAGAAATACACCGTCTTCTACCCGGAAGCATTCGGCCGCGTACGCGCCATGCTCCTCGAAGCCCTGAAGAACGACGAACGCATGAAGAACGATGCCGCCAAGGTTTACTCCGACCTCGTTCCGGCAGCAACTCTCAACAAGATCAATGCAAAGCATGCCGACCAGTTGAAGAGCCTTGCAATCAACACTCTCAGCTTCCTTGCCGAAGCCACAGTCTGGGACAAGGAAGACCGCTTCCTCGTTCGTGAATGCGCCGACTATCCGTTCTTCAACTCCCTCGACGTTTACTTCTACGGCAGCTTCTCCCTTCTCAACCTCATGCCGCGCCTCGACGGTGCCGTGATGCTCCGTTTTGCAGACGCAATCCTTGCTGTTGACGAAAACCGCCGCCGTCACCACGAATTCGTGAACCATCCGTTCGCAGACCTCCCGGACCCGAAGCTCGAAGGCCCGCGCGCTGTCTATGGCGCAGTCATCCATGACCTTGGCTCCCCGTTCGACGCCAAGCCGGACGCATACGACTGGCACAACGTGAAGGAATGGAAGGACCTCGCTCCGAAGTATGTTTTGATGGTTCTCCGCCACTACCGCCACACAGGCAACATCTCTGTTTTGCAGGGTTGCCGCGAAGCTGTATACGCTTGCATGGAATACCTCGAACGCATGGTCGGCGAAGGCCAGAACTTCCCGCTCACGCACGGCACTGACGACACATTCGACAATCTCTCCAGCCACGGCATTTCAGAATACTGCGGTTCCCTCTGGATTGCAGGCCTCCGCGCAGCAGCTGCCATCGCAGACATCCTCGGCGACCACGACCGCGCAGTCGATTGGAACGCAAAGTCCGAAGCCGCAGCAGAAGAATTCCACAACGCCCTCTGGGACGAACAGGAAGGCTACTTCCACTTCTTCGTCACACCGCTTGAAGCAAAGGATGTCAAGGACGAATTCCTCGATGCACTCCGCAACAAACTCGCAGGCACAATTGAGCTTTCCGGCAACAAGATCGAAGCCGTCGCCCAGATCAACGACTGGCTGAACTCCGCAGAAATTCCAGAAGACGTTGAACTTTCCCGCAAGGAACTTCGCGGCTTCAAGAAGGAATGGCTCTACGGCACTTGCCCGAAGGCTTTCAACGACAGCTTCAAGGCTAAGCTCGACCTCGACAACGACGATGTGTTCGCAGACGCAATGCTTGCAGACACCTACCTCCGCTTGCTCGACCTCTCCCCGCTTACCGATTCCGAAAAGGCAAAGCGCACACTCAAGCGCATCTTTGAAACCAACTACAAGAAGAACAGCTCCCTCATCGGTGCAGCAAACCTTGTACACAAGGATGGCGAACCGCTCGACGAATTCAACTTCCAGGCTCACGATGTTTGGATCGGCATTCAGTACAGCATCGCAACTGCAATGCAGTTCCACGGCTTGAAGGACGAATGCGCAGACCTCCTCGACAGCATGGTGCGTAACCTCTATGATGAAGCTCGCATTCCGTTTGCCGCTCCGGAAGGATTCAACGGTTCCTGCCGCCTCCACCCGGAAGCTCTCGTCAAGGCATTCGACATGAAGGACGCAGCAGCCAAGAAGCTCCACAAGAGCCTCGTGACCGGCAAGGCACTCCTTGCAGACAGCCGCATTTCTCCGGCTCTCCCGCGCACCCTTGCCCTCTTTACAAAGGCATACGGCAGCCTCGCCAAGGCAAACAAGATCGATGTGGAAAAGCTCTTTACACTTCTCCACAGCACGGCCCTCAAGTACACCGCAGGTAAATACTTCCGCCCGGGCATGGTCTTTGCAGTGCTCGAAGCTTGCGCCAAGGCCAAGTAATTAAGCGCTAACGCTTACAGCAAAAGCTCCGCCGGTACGGCGGAGCTTTTTTTTGCATACAAAGTAAAATTCAATATGCAAAGGTACGCAAAAAAGAAGGACTTTTTTTCAAAGTCCTTCTTTTTCTAGTAACTAGTAACTTCGAACTAGTAGCTATCCCGGCATCTTTTCGTTGATTGCGTAAAATTCGTCTATGTGATTCAAAAGAATGTCAACGAGCTCGGCCTGGAACTGGCGGTCGCGTTCTTCTTCAAAAAGCTTGATAACCTTTTCACGCGGCCACGGGTCCTTGTAGCAGCGCGCATTCGTCAAAGCATCGAAGACGTCTGCAACAGCACAGATGCGGCCTCCAAGTGGAATGTCGAAACCGGACAGGCCGTCTGGATAGCCTCGTCCGTCAAAACGTTCATGATGCGTGCGTGCAATCTTTGCAGCCTCTTGCAGCAAGCGGCTTCGTGAATGAGAAAGCATGTCGTAACCCATCATGGAATGACTTTTCATTACGGCATATTCTTCATCAGTGAAACGCCCCGGTTTCTTTAAGATATTGTCGGGAATTCCAATCTTGCCAAGATCATGCATTGTAGATGCCTGACGCAGCATTTTCAATTCCTGTTCCGGCATGCCCAAATAGCGGCCTATCGTGTAGCACATTTCGCCCACGCGATTGACATGGTTGCCGGTCTCCTGACTGCGGCATTCTGCGGCTTCGCCCAAAATAACAGTAATTTCGTCCTGGGTCTGCTGCTGTTCCATAAAGAGCAGGGAGGATTCAATGGACTTTGCGGAATACACGGCAATCAAGCGAATGTGTTCCAAGTCTTCTTGCCTAAAAGCCCCTCCGTGCAGGCTGTTGATCGCCTGGAATACACCCATGACTTCGCCCTGGGAATTCTTGAACGGCACAGCGAGGACCGAGCGGGTTCGATAGCCAGTCCGCTTGTCGACGCTGGCATCAAAACGTTCGTCATCGTAGGCATCAGGAATGAGCAAAGCTTCATCGTGCTTCAAGGAATAGCCTACAAAACCGCCGGTAGAGGGAATGCGAATTTCGGAAACGCCATGAGCGACCTTCGTCCACATTTCATCGCCACTTTCAGAAAGCAGCCACAGAGAGCAGCGGTCCGCCTGAACAAGTGTGCGCCCGAGGTTAGCCATCAAGACGAGCAAAGAATCCAAATCGCGTTCTTCAGCGATTCGCGGCACATAAGAGAAGAGCAAATCAAGAATTTGCTTATCGCTCAAATAAGGCACAGAGGATTCTTCAGACATATCTAGCTACAATATATAAAATCCTGGAGTCATTATTTTTTTTCAAAAAGAAAATAGCGCTTTATTTGCCCCCATTTTTTTTCAAAGCTCCAAATCACGGACGATTTTGAAAAGATTCTAAAAAAAAATCACTTTTTTTGTCTTTTACCCTTGACAACTAAAACCAATTGTCTATATTTGGGCACGTCAAAACGATTTGACCACGCGGTCGTGGTGGAATTGGTAGACACGCTAGCTTGAGGGGCTAGTGGGAGCAATCTCGTGGCGGTTCAAGTCCGCCCGACCGCACTGAAAGGCTTCGAGAAATCGAAGCCTTTTTTTTTGATCCCGGAACATACCTTGGCCAAAGCCAACGCAAATCGCATAAATCCCATCAGGTGCTTTGTAGAATACGGCTTTTTGCTAAATTATACACAAATGCGTTTTTTCAGCTTCATAAAGATTTTCACCGTTTTACTATTTGCCGTAAGTTTAATAAACGCAAAGGCCATTCCGCCGCGCCCGCTCGGTTCCTATGTGTACGACGAAAACAGAATGCTTTCCCGCGAACAGACGCATGCATTCAACGCAATCGCCGAAGAACTTTACCAAAAGACAGGCGTCGGCATTGCAGCAGCATTGTTCCAAAGCATCGACGGCGAGGAACCACGCGATTTTGCAGTACGCATTGCAGAAGCCTGGAAAATCGGAAGCAAAGACAAAGACGGTATTTTGATTTTTGTAGCGCTCGATGAAAGGCGACGCAGCGTAGAAACCGGCTACCATGTAGAAGCAATCCTGCCGGACGCTCTTGTTGAACGCATTCAGCAAAGCACTCTTGTCCCGCTATTTCGCCAGGGCCGCTATGCAGAAGGCATCTTAAGTCTGGAATTAAACCTTGCAAAGCCTGTAGCAAAAGCATACAACAAGGAATTGGATTTTAAAGGAAACAACACATATCGTGAAGAAAAGAAAAACTTATCGCCACTTCACTTTGTATTGATCTTATTGCTGCTAGCGTTCCTGCTGGGTACGCCCATCGGCAGGCAGATTTTAATCTACGCCCTGCTCTCGGGAATGTTCCGTGGCGGTGGCAGCCATCGTGGCGGACGCGGTGGATTCGGCGGCGGTTTTGGTGGAGGCAGTTTTGGTGGCGGTGGCTCCGGAGGTTCCTGGTAAACTATGAAAATTCTGAGCATTAAAGAACTAAAAGATACTATGTGGCCCGAGTGGCTCAAAGACGCTCTCGGCGACAACATCATCTCGGCATTTTTGCACGGTGACTGCCTTATGGAAGGTTTCAATCCGTTCAAAGAGCCTTGGCTCATAAGCTTTTGGCTAAAGGACAACTCCCCTACCAAGCTCAAGGTTTTGCAGGATCTGCTGCGCCAGGCTGAAAAAGACAAAGTAAAGTTCGGCTACTACTTTACCGACGACTTTTTCAAAACCGCAAGCGATGTGTTCCCGCTAGAATTCCTGCACATTTCCAACAGGAACGAACCGATCATCGGCGAAAAGCCGCTGCAAGGCTTTGTACCTGGCCGCAAAGAACTGAGACTGCAATGCGAACGCGAACTTCGCGGAGCTCTTGTGCACTTGCACGGCAACTATGTATATCGCTATCGCGGCCGCACAAGCATAGACTTCTACATCGACGCAGAACGCACCCTGCTCCCGATCCTTTACGGAATTCGTTATATTGAAACGGGTATGTATCCGGCATCAAAGGACGAAGTGCGCGAGCAATACCCGTTCTTGAAAATTGCTCCTCCGGGAACTTTTGACGAAGAAGTTTCGGGCCGTGCAGAAAACTATATTCTTGAAGTACAAAAAATCCTTGAATACATCGACAAGATGGAGGTTTAAATGAAAAAAGTCATTATCGCGATTCTCGTGGCAATCGTTTTGCTCGGCGTGGCAATCATCGCCAAGGGCATCGGCACCTACAACCAGATCATTGCCGGCGAAGAAGGCGTAAAGAGCGCCTGGGCCCAGGTCGAAAACACCTACCAGCGCCGCTATGACCTTATCCCGAACTTGGTGGCAACAGTGCAAGGTGCGGCAGACTTTGAAAAGAGCACCCTTGCCGAAGTCGTAGACGCCCGCAGCCGCCTTGGCGGCACCGTAAAGATCGACGAAAACATGCTCGGTGACGAAGCTGCTATGAAACGATTCCAAGAAACACAGGCAAGCCTCGGTGGCGCGCTCCAGCGCTTGATGATGGTTACCGAAAACTACCCGGACCTGAAGGCAAACCAGAGTTTCCGCGATTTGCAGGTGCAGCTTGAAGGCACAGAAAATCGCATTAGCGTGGAACGCAAGCGCTACAACGAAGTCGTTCGCGAATTCAACACGCTTATCCGCCAGTTCCCGAACAACCTGGTCGCAGGCTTTGCCGGTGCCACCCCGAAAGTTCTCTTTGCTGCCGACGCAGCCGCACAGACTGCTCCGAAGGTTGAATTCAAATAATTCCTTCGTGGCATAAAAACAGAACGGACCCGTGAAAACGGGTCCGTTCTGTTTTGCATTTCGCTATAAGTTAAAGCTTCATGTCAGAGAGGCGCGTGTGTTCCACGGCATCGAATTCGTCCATGATTTCCTTGGACGGTGCCTTGGAGCAGAGGCTAACCACGACAATGGTAATGAAGCTGAATACGAAGCCCGGCACGAGTTCGTAGATCTGGAAAATTTCACCGCTAAAGCCAGAGAGGTAGAACTTCCATACGAAAGTCGTGATGCCACCGACGAGCATACCGGCAATGGCAGCAGGCAAGGTGGTGCGCTTCCAGAACAAGGCAAGGAGTACGAGCGGGCCAAATGTAGCACCGAAGCCACCCCAGGCAAAGCTAACGAGGCTCATGACAACATCGAGGAAGCTCTTGCCCTGCTTGGCACCTTCGGCCCCCGGGGCGCCCTGCAAGGCGACAATCACGGCAATAACAGCGATAATGGCAACGACAACGCGGCTGACCCACATGAGTTCCTTGTTGCTTGCATTCTTGCGGAAGAGGTGCTTGTACATGTCGTTACTGAAGGCAGATGCAGAAACAAGGAGCTGTGAGTCTGCGGTACTCATGATTGCAGCAAGGATTGCTGCCATGAGGATAGAAGCGATTGCCGGGTGGCAGAGAGCCTGGCAGAGAACCATGAAGATTCGTTCCGGGTCAGCCAAGGTAAGGCCGTTTGCACTTACATAGTAGCGGCCGAGGAGGCCGATCATAATGACTGCACCAAGGCAAATGATAACCCAGGTCATGGCGATGCGGCGGGAATGCTTGATTTCTTCTGCGTTCTTGATGGACATGAAGCGAACAAGAATGTGCGGCATGCCAAAGTAGCCGAGGCCCCAGGCGAGGCTAGAGATCAGGCTTACAAAGCCGATGGCCTTGCCGGAGGTTGCGTTGGTGAACAAGCTCATGAGATACGGGTTCTGCACGTTCACGGCGTCCATGGTAGCGGCAAAGCCACCGCCAGAAATGCAAATGATTGACGGAATCACGAGCACGGCAATGAGCATCATGGTTGCCTGAATGAAGTCGGTCCAGCAGACGGCAAAGAAGCCACCGAGGAATGTGTAGCTAACGACAACAACGGCACCGATGATCAGGCCGGTAGTGTAGTCAAGGCCAAAGATTGTGCCAAAGAGCTTTGCACTGGCAACAAAGCCAGAGACCGTATAGAAAAGGAAGAAGGCCAAAATGAAGATGGACGCGATAACGCGAATGATGCCCTTGTTGTCGCGGAAGCGGTTGCTGAGAAAATCCGGGAGGGTAATGGAATCGCCGCAGAAGTGTGAATACTTGCGAAGGCGACGACCGACGATTTTCCAGTTGAAATAAGTACCGATTACGAGACCGATGCCGATCCAGGCTTCAGAGAAGCCGCTGGCATAGATAGCGCCCGGAAGGCCCATGAGCATCCAGCCACTCATATCGGAGGCCTGTGCAGACATGGCGACGACCCACTTGTTCATTCCGCGGTCGCCAAGGTAATAAGCGTTAAGGCTATTGGCCTTTCTAGAGAAGTAGGCGCCAATGCCAAGCATGATCAAAAGATAAAGAATAAAGACTACAACAGTCATTAGCTATCTCCTTTAAAGTTTAACGGCACAAAGATAGCTTTTTAGACGAAAGACATTTTATTTTTCGTCATCTTTGGGTTCTTCTTTTGGTTTGAAGATAAATTCATGTTTTTGAATATAGTATCTTTACCCCCGTGATTTTACTTGTGGCAGAAAAACCATCCGTTGCAAACCAGCATTACAGGCCGATGCTCGAACGCCTTGAAGGGGAACGCTTTACCCAGGGCGAAGGTTGCCTGATTGGGCAGAACCATTGCATTACATGGTGTGTGGGCCACTTGATTACGCTCGCCCCGATGGACCAGTACCCAGGAATGGAAGGCCCTTGGAAACTAGCGAACCTACCGCTATTGCCAGAAAAATTCCGCCTCATGGAAATCGAGAACACGCGAAAGCAATTGAACGTGGTACGCAACATGATGGCGCAAGCCGATGTTCTTGTAAACGGCGCCGACGCTGGCCGCGAAGGCAACCTGATTTTTGACCTGGTGCTCGACTACACACCGGAATTCAAAAAAAAGCAGATCAAGCGCCTCTGGGTAAACAGCTACGTGGCAAAGGACCTGGACAAAGCCTGGAAGAACTTGGAAGACGCGACTGAGCGCACGAACTTGAGCTATGCAGCAAGGCTTCGCCAGCGCGCAGACTGGATGGTCGGCCTGAACGCGACGCGCGCCTACACGCTAACGGCGGGCCGAGGCAAAACGATTTCCGTCGGGCGCGTACAGACCCCGACACTTAATTTGATCGTGGAACGCGATGCAATAGTTGAACAATTCAAGGAACTTTTCTACTACAGCATTGTCGGCACATGGAAAGGGTTCCAAGCTCAACTTTTAAGGGAATCAAAAGACGAAAAACAAAAAGGGAACGACACTTCTTCAGAAAATTCATTGAAGGTTGCCGTTTTTGAAACCGAAGCCCCGGCGCAAGCGGTCATCGACAAATGCAATCCTCCTGAAATTGCAATCATTTCCGAAATTTCGACTCAGCAAAAAAAGCAGTTTCCGCAAAAACCTTTTGACCTGACCGAACTGCAGAAAGAGGGAAACAAGCGCTTCAAATACAGCGCTCAGCAGGTTCTTGACTGTGCTCAGAATCTCTACGAAAAAAAGCTGCTCACCTACCCCCGTACAGATTCCGCATACCTGCCAGACACAATGAAGCAGGAAGCGTTCGCACTTGCAAAGCGACTTGCCACACCAGCACAAAGCACGCAGATGCGTGATTTTTCTGAAAATTTCATATTCATAAATTCAAGTAAAGTCACAGACCATTTCGCCATAATCCCGACAGGAGAAACTCCCAACGGACTCCCCGAAATGGAGCAAAAAATTTATGACCTGGTCCTGGAGCGTTTCGTTAGTGCATGGTTAAAGCCTTATGTCTGGAATGAAATGGAAGTGGTGCTGCAATGCCCTGCAGAAAACGATCCAGAAACATTCCGACTGAAGCTCAAGAAAAACGAAGATCTTGGGTTCCGAACATTGGACAAGACAAAAGACGAAAAGCGTAAAGCAAAAGGCTCAAAGGATTCTGGCAAAGGCGAAGACTCCAACGACGACATCACGAACATTGTCGAAGAATTCCCCGACTGGAAACAGGGCGACAAGGCTCCATTTGATAGCCTAGAATTGCAAAAGAAAAAGAAGAGCAAACCAAAATACTTTACCGAAGCAACGCTCCTTGCTGCGATGAAAACGGCGGGCAAGCAGATTGAAAACGAAGAACTTGCCGAAGCCATGAAGGAACGCGGGCTTGGCACGCCGGCAACGCAGGCAGGAATCATAGAGACGCTTAAAAAGCGTGGCTTTATCGAAGCGCAAAAGAACTACCTTGTAAGTACGCCGCGCGGCCGCGAAGTCATTTCGCTCATGGAAGACAAAGTAAAGTCTCCGGAAATGACGGGCGAATGGGAATTCAAGCTTTCGCAGGTCGAAAAAGGCTTGCTTAGCCCCGTGGAATTCCGCGATGGAATCGTTGATTATGTAAAGCAGCTTTTTGAAGATTTGCACAAGCGTTACGAGCAACAGTTCGAACGCGAAACGGTAACGGAAGCAATCGCTTGCCCCAAATGTGCACAGGCGCTCGAAATTGCGCCGTGGGGCTATGTTTGCAAAAACGAGCAATGCGGTTTCAAGGTAGGCCATACAATTGCCGGGCGCACATTAAGCCATGGCGAAATGAAGACGCTCCTTGCAAACGGCAAATCCGATTTGATAGGCGGATTTATCAGCAAGAAAGGTTCTACATTCAATGCAATTTTAACTCTTGCAGAAGATGGCCACATAGCATTTGAATTCAGCGATGAAACGGCAACAAAAGTTCCTACGGATTTTCTTTGCAAAAAATGCGGCAAGCAATTATTTGATTACGGCAACCGCATTGCCTGCGAAGAACCCTGCGATTTCAGTCTGTATAAAACAATTGCAGGCAGGGTTTTAACCACGGAAGAAATCCATGGATTGTTTACGCAGGGGGCAACGCAAGTTCTAACCGGATTCAAAAACAAAAAAGGTTCAGAATTCAGTGCAAAAATTGTTTGGGGAGAAGACAACCGAGCCACATTTGCTTTTGAAAACGATGGTCATTTCCATGGCACAGAAACAAAGTACAAATGTCCGCTTTGCAAGCACTCCCTTGAAGAAAACAAGAACGCATTGTTCTGCCCGGCATCACCTTGCACTTTTACTTTGTTCAAAACGATTGCTGGCAAAAAGCTTCGCGCACAGGACATCAAAGCCCTATTCACAAATGGCGAAACCGAGGTGATTGAAGGTTTCAAAAGCAAAAAGGGCACAACTTTTGACGCCAGCTTAAAACTTGCCGAAGACGGCAAGGTAAATTTTGAATTCCCAAAGCGAGACTTCCCTTGCCCAGTCTGCGGCTTGCAAATGTTCAAGCGTGAAGACGCCTACAGTTGTGGCCAATGCGGCTACATAATTCCACGCATGTTCTACCAGCGCGAATTCAAAGACACCGAAATCGAAGAACTCCTCAAAAATAAATTCTCTCCGGTGCTCGAAAAGTTCAAGAAAAACGACACGGTATTCCGTGCCGCTCTTGAAATTCGTGAAGGTGGCAAACTTGCCTTCAACAAGCTTACCGTAGAAGTCATCAAGTAATCATTCAAGCATGATCGTGAATGGTCCATCATTCACAAGCGAAACCTGCATGTCTGCGCCAAAGCGACCTGTTTCAACAATGGCAATTTCCTTTTTGCATTCTGCAATCACATACTCATAAAGTTCATTTGCAAGAGTCGGATTGCCCGCATTGTTAAATGTAGGGCGATTGCCTTTATGACAATCGGCATAGAGCGTAAACTGCGAAACAAGCAACAGACTTCCGCCGACATCCTTGATAGACAAATTGGTTTTGCCTTGTTCATCTGCAAAAATGCGCAGGGCAAGCATCTTACGGATTAAACGGTCAGCAATTTCTTTGGTATCGACCTCACCCACGCCAATAAGCACCATCAGGCCACCATCAATTTTACCAACGGTAACACCGTCAATATCCACCTGAGCTTTTGTTACTCGTTGAATCAGAAACTTCATTTTAACGTTCCATCACGATGAACTTTGTCGGGTGATCATTCTTTTCGTCGGCAGCAAATTCTTCTTCAGAAACAACATGCCAGCCTTCTCCAATTTCTGGCAAAAATACATCGCCATCGACATCGGCTTCGACGCGCGTCAAATAAAGCTTGGTGCAGAGCGGCATGGCTTCGCGATAAACAGCGGCACCGCCAATGATAAAGCATTCCGTTTCGCCAGCAGCTTCAGCTGCTGCAATTGCACTTGCAAGATCATTAAAGACCTTGCAGCCAGGAGCTTCAAAATTTGCATTGCGCGTAAGCACAAGATTTTCGCGATTTGGGAGCGGGCGGCCAATGTCTTCATAGTTCTTGCGGCCAAGCACAATATGGTGTCCAGTCGTCAAAGCCTTGAAGCGTTTCAGGTCGGCAGACAAATGCCAAGGCAAAGTTCCGTCTTTACCGATTACATTATTGCGAGAAGCAGCAACGATACAGGAGATAAGCATGATGTTTAATTTAGGATCTAGTGATTAGGGGCTATATTAGACGAGAGAACGGCACTATGTGCCTACAGACGAGAGAGGAAAGAGGATTGTTAAATTCCATTGTTTTAGGGGCTAGGATCTAGTGAAATGTTAAATTCCTGTATTTAGGGTATAGGGTTCAGGGGATAGGGTATAGAATTGTAATTACACATTGTCATTGCGAGGGCCTTTAGGCCCGTGGCAATCCAGAATATTCTTTTCTCAATGTTTCTGGGTTGCTTCGTCACTACGTTTCTCGCAAAGACATGGAAAAACTCCAATCCTCTGGTTTCTAGTTTCTCTTTTCTGACTCCCGACTCCTGTTCTCTGTTTTCTAAACTACACCGCTATCGGCGCCTTGATTGTCGGGTACGGATCGTAGTCAACAAGTTCAAAATCTTCAAACTTGAAACCAAAAATATCCTTGACATCGGGGTTGATTTTCATGGTCGGGAGTGCACGCGGCGTACGGGAAAGCTGTTCGCGGGCTTGATCCATGTGGTTCAAGTACAAGTGCAAATCGCCGAAGGTATGCACAAACTCGCCAGCTTCATAATCGCAAACCTGTGCAAGCATCATCGTAAGCAGCGCATAGGAAGCGATGTTGAACGGAACACCCAAAAAGCTATCGGCGCTGCGCTGGTACAGCTGGCAGCTGAGTTTACGCTTACCGGACTTGCCCACACCGCCGACATAGAACTGGAACAGGCAATGGCACGGCGGCAAGGCCATCTTGTCGACCTCGGCAACATTCCATGCGCAAACCAGGTGGCGGCGGGAATCCGGGTTGTTCTTCAAACTATCGACAAGGTTTTTGATCTGGTCAATGTGGCCGCCCTCTGGAGTCGGCCAGCTTCGCCACTGGTGACCATAGACTGGGCCAAGATCGCCATTTTCATCGGCCCATTCATCCCAAATGGTCACCTTGTTATCGTGCAGATACTTGATGTTCGTATCGCCCTGCAAAAACCACAAAAGTTCATGAATGATGGAGCGCAAATGCAGTTTCTTGGTAGTCAGGCACGGGAACCCCTTACTCAAATCGTAACGGTTCTGACGGCCAAACACAGAAAGCGTACCGGTGCCGGTGCGGTCACCACGCTTTACGCCATTTTCAATGATGTCAGAGAGAAGATCCAAGTATTGCTGCATAAAAAAACCTTTAGAAATTCAAAGCAATGTAGAAACCGAGCTTTGCAGAAGAATCTTCGTTAAACTTAAAGCCGCCAAGCACAGCGTCATAGTTTACGCCAATATCGAGCTGCAAGTCAGATGTGCGGAAAAGGACAACGCCAGCGCCAATGCCAAAGGCAAAACCGTAGCCACCGTAAACTTCATTGCGTCCATACTTATCTTCGCCATGGAACACGGCATAGCCAAGGCCAACGCCGCCACCAATGTATGGAGAAACGGAAGATGCAGTCATGTAGTAACGACCGCCAATGAGGAATGTTTCCTGGACATTCCAGTTGTCGTCAAAGTTAAAGCCAAAGTTTGTGATGAGTGTAATTGCTCCGTGCGGGCTAGCTTCCCAAATGTAACCATAGCGGAGCAAATAAGACATTGCCGCATCGGCGTTGTTTTCGGAATCAAAGACGTGCCAAAGGCCTGCACCCAAACCGACTGTGGTATAGCGGCGAGTTCCACGGCGGCGCCACATTTCGTACTGTTCCTGCTCCGCAATTTTTGCAACTTCGGAATTCTGTTCTGCACTTTCGTTTTCAAGGGAACCACGCACAACGCGTTCAAGAACAATATCAAGTTCGTTCGGATCTTCGGCCTTCAACTTTGCAGAAGATACAGGTTCCCCTTTCTTTTGGTACTCGCCTACCACGACAACGGAACTGCCGAGGGGCATCAAGCGCACCTGCAATGTATATTTGGAAGATTCCACAGGCGTATTGCCGGAACCAATCACGGCATCGCGCACGAGCATGTCAGCGGTACTCTGGTCCACCCCAGTATTGCCAACATCTACCGGCAAAATCTGAATATCGGTTGCAAAAGCCGCAACAGCAAACAAAAGAACACTGGCTAATTTTTTCATAAATACTCCACCTTTATTTTAACGGGTATAATGTAGAAAAATATGAACTGGGCATTTCCCTTTTTACTACATTTCAGCCGTTCAAATTTTATTGTGAGGAATATATGCCTAAACTTCGTTCGTTGAAGACTATGGAAGGCCGCGAAATGGCCGGTGCACGTGCCCTTTGGCACGCAACAGGTACCAAGGTTGAAGACTTTGGCAAGCCGGTTATTTGCGTTGTCAATAGCTATACCCAGTTTGTTCCAGGCCATGTGCATTTGAAGGATGTCGGTCAGATCGTTGCTCGCGCTATCGAAGCCGCAGGCGGCGTCGCAAAGGAAATGAGCACCATCGCCGTTGACGACGGTATTGCAATGGGCCACGACGGCATGCTCTATAGCCTCCCCTCCCGTGACTTAATCGCTGACTCCACTGAATACATGGCTAATGCGCACCGCGCAGACGCACTCGTTTGCATCAGCAACTGCGACAAGGTGACTCCGGGTATGCTCATGGCTGCAATGCGCTTGAACATTCCAGCAATTTTTGTTAGCGGCGGCCCGATGGAAGCTGGCCACGTAACAACGAAGGATGGCAAGGATCGCGCGCTCGACTTGATCGACGCGATGATCGACTCTGCAGACAATTCCGTTAGCGATGAAGAAGTGGCTGCAATCGAAGCAAACGCCTGCCCGACTTGCGGTTCCTGCTCCGGCATGTTCACAGCAAACTCCATGAACTCTTTGACCGAAGCTCTCGGCCTTTCTTTGCCTGGCAACGGCACAATCGTTGCAACTCATTCTGAACGCAAGAAGCTCTTTGAAGCAGCCGGTAAGCGCATCGTTGAACTTTGCCACAAGTACTATGACGAAGGCGACGAAAGCATTTTGCCACGCAGCATCGCTACCATGGACGCTTTCGAAAACGCAATGCGCCTCGACATTGCCATGGGCGGTTCCTCCAACACCGTTCTCCACTTGCTCGCCGTTGCACAGGAAGCAGGCGTTGACTTTACCATGAAGGACATCAACCGTCTTTCCTTGAACACGCCTTGCATCTGTAAGGTTGCTCCGACTGTTCACAACATCCACATTGAACAAGTAAACCGCGCTGGCGGTATCATGGGCATTCTTGGCGAACTCGACCGCATGGGTCTCATTCACAAGAATGCAAAGACTGTTCACGCAGCAACCATGGGCGAAGCTCTCGAAGCAAACGATATTATGCGTGGCAACGCTACTGAAGAAGTCAAGCAGCGCTACCTTGCAGGTCCAGGCCGCAAGTACAATCTCGTTGCATTTAGCCAGAGCACCTACTACGAATCCTTGGATATGGATCGCGCAACTGGTGCAATTCGCGATGGCGCACACGCCTACACCAAGGACGGCGGCCTTGCAGTTCTTTACGGCAACCTCGCTCAGGACGGCTGCATTGTGAAGACCGCTGGTGTTGACGAATCCATCTGGAAGTTCACTGGCCCGGCAGTTGTATTTGAAAGCCAGGAAGACGCTGTTAACGGCATCTTGGGCGACAAGGTAAAGGCTGGCGATGTTGTCGTTATCCGTTACGAAGGTCCGAAGGGTGGCCCGGGCATGCAGGAAATGCTCTACCCGACAAGCTACCTCAAGAGCCGTCACTTGGGCAAGAGCTGCGCTCTCCTTACCGATGGCCGTTTCTCCGGTGGTACAAGTGGCCTTTCCATTGGCCACGCTTCTCCGGAAGCCGCCAACAAGGGTAACATCGGTCTTGTTCGCACAGGCGACATTATTGAAATCGATATTCCGAACCGCACAATCAACGTCGGTCTTACAGATGCAGAACTTGCAGAACGTCGCAAGGAAATGGAAGCTCGTGGTGACAAGGCATGGAAGCCGGTTTCCCGCGACCGTGTTGTAAGCAAGGCACTCCAGGCTTATGCAGCAATGGCAACATCAGCTGATAAGGGAGCCGTTCGTGACTTGAGCCTCATCGGTATCAAGTAACACTGTAGCTCAAGCCACTCACTCTCGCACGACGATTTGCCTTTGGCAAACATCGTGCTCACGGGGGAGCCGTTCGTGACTTGAGCCTCATCGGTGTTAAGTAACAATTCCTAAGGAAAGTTCACTCACTCTCGCAAAAGAGCCGCTTTTTTAAAAGCGGCTCTTTTCGTTTATCTTCAAGCAAAACTTTTGCCATACGATTTCGGGATTACAATGTTCTTGTAGGTGTTCATCAAGAAGTTGTCCGTCATTCCAGAAACATAGTCGGCAACGGCGCGTTCTTCGCTAGTCTCGCTACGGTAATTCGACCGCATGGATTTTATCCAGTTGCAAATACCCGTGTGACAATCTACGCCAGCACGCAGCTCCTTCAAGCATTCGTCTAGCACGCAATTAAAAATGTTTTCAATCTTGCAGTCCTGCGTAGATTTTACCGGATTCAAATAGATGTTCCTGTAATTCCAGTCTTTCAATTCCTGCAAGGCATCGTAAACCTTCTTGGAATACGAAATGGAATTCTTGCCATAGCTGTTGTTGACTATGTCGATAATCAGGTTGTTCACAATTTCGCGATTCGTATTTCCAAGAACGCTCGTAATGGATTCCGGAATGTTTTCACGCTTAATGAGCTTGAGAACGATCGCATCTTCAATGTCTCTGCCAATGTAGGCAATCACATCAGAAACACGCATCACGCAGCCTTCAAGCGTCATCGGCTTCATGTGCTTCGAAAGAACATTCCCCATCAAGCTTTCACGATATTCCTCAAGAAGCTGTTCCTTCGTTTTGTAAGGGTCATTCCTGTATTCGGCTTCGACAAGTTCACCGTTATGGCAGATGATACCATCTAAAACTTGAGCCGAAAGGTTTACGCCCAAACCGTAATTGTCTACTTCGTGGAACAGCCTAAAACTTTGGATATTGTGTTCAAAAACACCCGCATCGTGCTTTTTCAAAAACGACGAAATGATGCGCTCGCCAAAATGGCCAAACGGAGTGTGTCCCACATCATGGCCGAGAGAAATTGCTTCGATTAAATCTTCATTGAGGTTCAAAAAACGGCCGATAGTCCTTGCGATTTTTGCAACTAGCTGCACATGCAGAACACGATGCGAAACATGGTCATTTTCAACCAGGTAAAACACTTGCGTCTTGTCGATGTAACGGCTGTAGCAAAAGGAATGCAGAACCTTGTCGGCATCGCGAAAGAACGGAGGCCGAATGTCTTCGTCGGCATCCCTAAAGCGCACAACATCGCTATTTTTGCACGCAAATTCAGATAACGCAAATCGTGGCGAATTCAAAAAATTTTCGAGTCCGACTTTTACATCTGCTTTCAAAACTTCTGGCATCGTTACCTCAAAACTATCGCCTGCTGTGGCCGCTCATCATGGCGAGCAATTTATCTACAATATTGCCCCAGTGGTCCAGGGCTACCTTTGCAATTGCTGGGTCATACATTACACCGACATTTTTTTCGATTTCTTCGCGGCAGAATTCCAAGGACATAGCATCGCGGTAGCAACGCCTGCTAGTCATGGCATCGATGGAATCGGCAATGGCAATGATGCGGGCTCCTATTGGAATGTCGTCGCCAACGAGGCCTTCCGGGTAGCCCCTGCCATCGTAGCGTTCATGGTGATGCAAAACAATCTGCACAAGTTCCTGCGTGTAGTTTGATTGCATAAGAATTTTTGCACCGATTACCGGGTGCTGCTTGATGACTGCAAATTCTTCATCGGTAAGCCTTGACGGTTTACCAAGAATAGCGTCGCTCACGCCGACTTTACCGATGTCGTGCAAAAGTGCCGCATCAGAAATCAAATGCTGCGTAGCGTCAGAGAGTCCGAGGGCGCGGGCTAGCATGCAAGAAAGTTCCTGCACACGGTCGGAATGGTGCGCCGTGTAGGCGTCCTTCGCTTCTTCGATCGAAATAAGGCAAGAAACAAGTTCGCGCAAATTCTTGTTGTCTTCAAAGTCACGGCTTCGGTGGGAATCGACCTTGTCGCGATACATGTTCAAGTCGGCTTCCATCTTCCAGTCGCTTATGGACTTGCGCACACCAAATTCATTTTTCAAAAAGCTTTCGCCAACGGCCATGGAAAGACGGTACAGCGCAGTCTTGTTGTATTCCTCGACAGCCTTGCCCAGTCCAGAGCGCAGCCTATACATCTTTTCAAAATTTGCCTTCAAAAGCACAACGAATTCATCGCCGCCAATTCTAAAGCACTTGCTTTCTTCGCCAAAGGCCTTCGTGATTGTTTCGCCCGCCGCCATGATGAGAGCGTCGCCCGCCAAATGACCAAACGTGTCGTTGGTGTATTTGAGGCCGTTCACGTCAATCATCACCATTACCCAATCTGCCTGCGCATCGGCATCTTTGGCAATGGTCTTGAGCAATTCGTCAAAGGCAAGCCTGTTTTCGAGGCCTGTCAGAGCGTCTGTCGTAGCAAGGCCCTGCAACTGCTTGTTGTACACTTCGAGCTTGCTGTTCATTTCTTCAAGTTCAAAAGAAGTTTCGCGAATGAATGTTGCCATTCGCGCAGCAAGCGGCAGCTTCGAAGACTTCAAGGATTTTTCTGTAGTTTTGGCAGCTTTCGAGCATGCTTCACCTTCACGCATGGCCGCAATGACAAGCGTAATGTTGTGCTGGTTCAGGTGCCCATTTTCGCGTATGAATTCACCATGCGAAAAGAAGCCGGAACATTCGGCAATGCCCTTTACCGGGTTCAATTCATAAGTCGGTTCATATGCAGACCAGAACGCCTTTCGTGCCGCGCAAGAAAACACATGCATAACATCTGGCGTGAACTTTGCAAGGCGCGCACTTTCCAACTTAATGCTATCGACAATTGTCTGCGGTTCGCCATAAGACAGGCGCACAATGGATTCCACTTCAATGTCAGACGACATCAGCAGGGAGCCATCTGGATTGCTCGCCGCCGGTGCACGCACGATCGTCGTCCCATTGTGTTCATAGAGCAACGGAAACTCGAGCGCATTCATGAAGAAGTTTTCGTCGTTTGCAATATTCAGGTACTTCTTGTAAATGTCGTATGCAGGCACTCCACCAAGTTCATAGAGAGTGCTGCCCTTTGCCTTTGTAATATGGAAAGTTCTGCCGAGCGGTTTCCAGCCGCTAATCTTTATGCTTTCTACAAAAAATTCTTCACCGCCAAAGAAGAGCACCAGCATGCCATGCGCATTGTAGCCGCCCACCGAAGAAAAAACGCAGGAATCCGGGCTCGAAATATCGGGAGAGCAGACGATGCCACCAAACATCTGGATTTCTTGCGGCAGACCCTGCAATCTTTCACAGAAACTAGTCGTGGAAGTTTGCGCAATCGTCTTGTACATTTCGATAGCTTTTACCCAGCTATTTTCTTTGGCCTGCTTCACGATATCATGCGTCACATCATCTATGGACATGGACTCCATGTCATATTGGAGCAGTTTGAACTTTGTGGAGCTTTTTTCGAATATGTAGGCAACTACGGTAATCTCGCTAGAAACTTCACAATCAACAATGTTCCCGCTTGTGGAATTGCCAAACCAGGGCACCTGCGGGAACTGTTTTTCAATCGCCGTCCAAACCGGTTGGAGAGCACTTTCGTCGAGCACCGACGAAAATATCTGGAAATACATGGTCGGCGTGTTGTTTGAATCGCGCCAAGTTTTCAGGTTTGATAGTTCATTTTCAAAGTTTTTTGCATTTTCGTACGAGAATACTCTTTTTTTCATGCCTAAATCCTATTTTATTCCCCAAATCTATGTTTAAACGGGTAAAAACGCAACCATCTGTTTTACAAAAGAGCAAATCCTCCAAACAAAATCATCACCAAATGTTCGCAAAAAAAACGACTCCCCAAAAAAACATAAATTTATTACATAATTTTAATAATTCCATAACATTTAGTACCCTTTCTCGACTGACAGCGTAAGCCTAATTTTCTATTTTGACGACAAAACAATTCAACAGGAAATCTACAATGAAATTCGTATTCCTTTGCGACTCCGTTTACCTCAAGGGCGACTTCGAAGCCTTCGCAACCAAGAACTTCCCGGCTGAACATCAGTTGACAGTCATGACCGCAGAAGAATTCTTGCAGGCAAAGCGCTTCCCGGAAGGCACCTTCGCCATTTTCGCAGAACGCTTCACATGGCAGAAGAGCTTCAGCCTCTTCCGCTATTTCGGCCTTCTCCCGGTTCTCGAAGTGCTCCCGCTCGGCATCGTAAGCCGTTCCCGCCGCCAGGAACTCCTCAAGGGCCGCACTGCAGCAAAGAACAACGAATTCTACATCAACCCAAGCGCAACAACAGAAGAAATTTCCGCTCAGCTCACCAAGTTCATCTCTGCACCTCCGCAGAGCTTCACCTACCCACGTGGAGCCGCTAAGGCCTAATCCACAAAGGCCAGGCTGTGAACCGCAAGACTCTCGAATTCCTTGTTCAAAAGGGCGGCCTCACCGCTGTTTTCGAGGCTTACAAAAACGCTCCCAGCTTGGATTCTATCGAAGATTTGGCATCTTCCCTTTCCGGGGAGATGCCGTTTCTTATTCTGAATTTTACAAAGATTCGCTCCCGAAGCGAATTTCCGGTAAAGCTTCAAACCCTTTTTGAAGACCTCGATTTTTCAACGCAAAAAAAACTGGAAGCAGAGCGCCAGACATCAAAGATACTGAATGCAGACGCTTCGTTCCTGGACGAGCAGTTCGACGAAAACAAAATCCGTTCCTTCCTGAAAAATCTCGTATTCCTGCGCAAGATATTTCCCGAAATTCTGCTTGTCTTTGACCCACAATCGCTTGAAAAATTCAAACTCGTTTTGCCCTCCTGCCGTGTACTCCTGTTCGATGCAGCAAATGACGAAGCCAGCGATTATTTTGTTGAGCACATAAAGGATTACGCAAACTTAAACGGGCTAAAAATCTGGTTCAGCAAAGACCAGGTGCCAGCCATTTTAAAGAAGCAATTTGCAGAAAGCGCAGACTTCATTCCGGCAAAGGCAACTTCAGAAGAATTTGCAAAGCACATCAAGGACTTGCGCAAAATCCAGATTTTGAAAAAGAACAAGCCAGAAGGTTTGGCATTCAACCTTTCAAAGCTCTGGCTGCCGATTGCCGCCATTTTTTTGCTTTTGCCACTCTGCATTCCATCGCAAATCGGGAGCAGCACGACAAAGCTCCGCGACATGCGCTACGACCGAAATTCCCTTTCAGAGGCTCCGTATTTTGAATACGAATTCGACGGTACAGAGTCGCTCCGCCGCATCGCGCGCTACAGTGTTGGCCGCTACCATGCCGTAGTCACAGACGCCAAGATGGTGCAGAACTACATCAAGGAAACGCTTGAGAAAAACGAACTTGCAAGCGACGGCGACATTCCACAGGCAGGAACAAAGATTAAGTTCTACCCATCCGAAAACATCGGGCAAGCCCCGGACTCCGTCGCAGTCGCCTGGCAGTATTTTACCTCCATGCTCAACGACAGCATCTCGTACATTACCGAGCTCTATTCCAAGCAGCCGACTTCTACGCAACGCAAGCACAACGGTATTGACGTTGCTGGCAAGCGCGGCGCTCGCATACTCGCGCCATTTGCAGCCAAGGCCTGGACATTCCAGGACGAGCGAGGCGGTGTCGTGCTCGGGCTCGTGCAAAAGGAAGCGGTAATCCTCTTTATGCATTGCGACCAGCTGCTGTACCTTGACGGGCAGACCGTAATGGCCGGAGACCCGGTGGCCACGGTCGGCGTAACAGGACACACCACAGGGCCTCACGCGCACATTGTCACGGGCATAGTGACCCCGAACGGCGAAAAAAATATTGGCGGCTACCGCTACAAAGTGGTCGATCCAGTCACCTGGTACAACAAATTCTTCAAATCAAATTAAGATTTTTCACAATTTTTCTTATTTATCCCTTGCCAAGCTATTCAATTTTGCTATAATTGCGTGCGTCGAAAACGACTATTGCCTCATAGCTCAGTCGGTAGAGTAGCGGACTGTTAATCCGTTTGTCCCTGGTTCGAGCCCAGGTGAGGCAGCGAAAAGCCGAGTTCTTGCGAACTCGGCTT
>JAZLFR010000021.1:0-32315 GCA_045615885.1 Fibrobacteraceae bacterium | reverse complement strand
ACGATACCTGTTTTTCGACTTATTGCGACAGATGTGTATCCAGCTTGATAGAGCTCCAAGGCTTTTGCCCATTCTTCTTTTGTGTGTTTTTTATACATGAAAACCCCGAAAGTTTTGTCCAACTTTCGGGGTTCACATCATCCGCGGGGCCTTTGCTTATACAGAATGTTTAATTTGTTTGTAATGACGATTGAGCTTTATGGATTGTCTTGTTTTTTGGGGCTCGTGAACGGTAATTGGCGGCTATCTCTTGCTTTTTTGGCTTCTTGTGCTATAATCATGGAAGGAGTTACTTTAAATTTTCTAAATTAAATAAAAACATTGGAGTATCTATGTTCCGTATGGAAGATTGTGAAAAGAAAGAAGAGCAAAAGAAACCAGCATTTCTTGCTCTTGCCGAAGAACATCTCGCTTCTAAGCGCCGCGTATTTTTGTGGGGCGGCGTAGATGATGAAAGCGCAGAACGCATTGTTAAGCAGCTTCTTTATCTCGATTCCCTGAATCACGACGATATCGTGCTTTACATCAACAGTCCGGGCGGCGTGATTTCTAGCGGCCTCGCCATTTACGACTGCATGCAGGCTATCGAAAGCGACGTTGTCACGGTTTGCTGTGGCCAGGCTGCATCCATGGGCGCAGTGCTCCTTACAAGCGGGGCTGCCGGCAAGCGTTACGCATGGCCGAATGCCCGCGTCATGATTCACCAGCCGCTCATTCACGGCCAAATGCAGGGCCCGGCAAGCGATATCCAGATCCAGGCCGAAGAAATGCTCCGCATCCGTGGCATTACGAGCAAGATTCTTGCTGAACATTCCGGCAAGAGCATTGAACAAATTGACCAAGATACGGAACGAGACAATTGGTTCTCTGCCGAAGAAGCAGCAGCCTATGGCCTTATCGATTCCGTAAAGAGCATGTTCTAATGGGTTTCTTTTCTGCAATTAAAGCCGGGCTGCAAAAGACCCGCGACGCCTTCCTTGGCGAATTGAAGGGCATTGTCGGTGCCGGCAAAATCACTGACGAGACCCTTGAAGATTTGGAAGAACACCTGATCAAGGCTGACGTTGGCGTGGAAGCCGCGTTCCTTTTGACAGATGCCCTCCGTGAAAACGCACTTGGCAAGTCCCTGACCGAAAACGAAGTCTTGAAGATCATGCGCGACGAAGCGGAACGCCTTTTGATGGAACCGCCAAAGTTCGAAATCAAGGGTAACCCGCATGTGATCCTCGTGATTGGCGTAAACGGTGCCGGCAAGACTACGACGATTGGCAAGCTTGCTTCCAAGTTTGCAGCCGAAGGCAAGAAGGTGATGATTGCCGCTGGCGATACGTTCCGTGCCGCAGCCATCGAACAGCTCGAAGCTTGGGCTGAACGCAGTGGTGCTGAATTCGTGCGCCACCAGGAAGGTTCCGACCCTGCTGCCGTTGCCTTTGATGCCTGTGCCGCCGCCAAGGCCCGTGGCTGCGACATCGTTCTTATCGACACTGCCGGTCGCCTGCATAACAAGGACTACCTGATGGAAGAACTTTCCAAGGTTGTCCGCGTCATGAAGAAGCACGACCCGAGTTACCCGCATGACATTTGGCTCGTGCTCGACGGCACAACCGGCCAGAATGCAATCAACCAGACCAAGCTCTTCCACAAGAGCTTTCCGCTTACGGGCATCGTGGTCACAAAACTCGATGGCACTGCCCGCGGCGGTTCCGTGCTTTCGATTGCCGGCTCGTTGAAGATTCCTATCCGTTACATTGGCGTGGGCGAACGCATTGACCAGCTTGTGGAATTCAGCAAGCAGGAATATGTGGAAGGCCTTTTTGAAAACGCCGTCGTGAACATGGACAAGTAAGGTTCGGTTTGGCTGCCAAAAGAAATTGTGGATTGCACTGCAGCGGTTTTCGCGTTCTGGCGTTAATCGCTGTTGTGTTTTTTTCCCTTTTCTTTTTTGCCTGCGACGAACAGAAGAAAATGCCGTCTGCCGAGTTTATCGGAGCCTATGTGGAACTGCGCCTTGCGACGGAACAGTATGGAACCCGCCCCGAAGCGGGTCTTGTGCGCAGGGACATTTTGCAAAAGTACGGCCTTACGCGAGAAGACTTTAATGCCGAGGCGGACCGCATTCGATCGAATTTTGAAATATGGAACGCCTTTGAAGATTCGGTGATAGCGTACATGGAACGGTTTGACCCGAGCGCCTCTCTAGAAGAAAATGAAAACCATGCAGGCTCTGGCCCAAGGCTTGATTCTATGACGATGCGCAAAATGTCGAAGGAATATATGCGCACTATGAAGATGAAGGAGCGTGTGGCGAAATGATTCATTCCATGCTCCTGATTCTATGTGCGGTAGCGACATTTTCTTTTGCTGCCATGCCAAGTGGCGCAGAAGCTGCGCCTAAACAGAGTATTTGGCTTTCTTACAAAGATGCGCTTGCCGCATCTGCAAACGATCACATTCCCGTATTTGTCGCATTCTATGCCGACTGGTGCGTGCCGTGCCGAGTCATGGAGGCGAACGTGTTCCCCGATGCTCAGGTGGCAAGCATTTTGCAGAAGGAGTTCCATCCGGTGCATTTGGATGTTGATTCTGAAGAAGAAATTCCGTGCGACGGGAAAAAGCTGACTGTCAAGAAGTGTTTTACGGATCAATTGAAGTTGAAGGGCTTGCCTTCGTTTGTCGTGTTTGATGAACGGGGCGTTTCTCTGCTTTCTTTTAGCGGAGCCATGGGTGCAGTCAGCATGAAAAAATTTCTTACGAAAATTTTGAACGACGGTGTTCGCGGTTCCAAATAGATTAAGGTGCTTATGGATACATTCTTTTTTGTTTGCCAAATAGTGTTCTGGGTATCGCTCTTGTTGATACTCCATTGCTATTGCCTGTTCCCGGTCACGCTGCCGTTTGTGAGCGAACTTTTTAAGCGCAAGCATAAGGACGCCCCTTCGAGTGAACTCCCGACTGTTTCCATTTTGATTTCTGCCTTCAATGAAGAAGCTGTGATCGAACGCAAAATCAAGAACCTTCTGGAAATTGATTACCCGAAGGAAAAACTTGAGATTTTGATTGGCGATGATGGCTCCAAGGACCGCACTGCAGAAATCGTCGCAAGCTATGCCGATCAGGGCATTACGCTTGTGAAGGCTCCGAAGAATGCCGGCAAGGCCGCCATGCTCAATCGTCTGCATGCCCAGGCTACCGGTGAACTGCTCGTGCTTTGCGATGCCAATACGATGTTCTTCCCGAACGTGGTGCGTGAGCTTGTAGCTCCGTTCAGCGATGAGAAAATCGGTTGCGCCTGTGGCCATTTGATTCTTTCTGACTTGAGCGGTACGCCGCTTGGCAAGGGAGAAAGTTCCTACTGGGATCTGGAATCTGAAATCAAGAAGTTCGAAGGAACGCTTGACCGCATTATCGGTGGCAACGGAGCTCTCTATGCTATTCGTCGAGAACTCTACACACAGCTTCCGACCAAGAAGAGCGTGATGGACGATTTCTTCGTTGCGGTCAAAATTTTGCAGAAAGGCTACTTCTGCACTTTCGTGCCGGGTGCTATCGGCACCGAAATGACATCGAAGGATTCTTCCGGCGAATACCGCAGAAAAATCCGCATCGGCCGTGCAAACTTCAACTACCTGTTCTCTTACCTGCCGCTTTTGAATCCGTTCCGCCCGTTGCTTGCATACCTGTTCTTTTCTCATAAAATTTTGCGCTGGTTCTCTCCGCTCCTTGGCATTTTGATGATTGCTTCTGCAGCTTGCCTTGCATTTACCATGCAGCCGCTGTATGTTGCGATATTTGCGTTGATTGCCTTGTTCCTTGTTGTGGGAGGCTTGAAGATTGTTCCGCAAGCTTACTATTTTTTGTCTATGAATATGGCTCTACTTAAGGGATTTTTCCTTGCATTCAAGCGTGAACACGGTGGCGGTTGGGCTCGTGAAGCTCGCAGTGAAGAAACGACCGCGCCCTCGCTTTTGCTTGCTCTTGTGATTGCGCTGTTTGCCTTCGCTCCACAAAAGGCCGAGGCTTCTTCCATTTCGTTTACTGCCGAAGTCGGTACGCTGAACCCGGAATTTTCAAGTTTCAATATCGATGCGAATGGCCATCTGTGGTACTGCTTTGACCAGATGGTATTTTTGGGTGTAGGCAGCGGCTACCAGGCTATTGGCGATCGCTACTATGTTCCGATGACTGCCTCCATCTGGATGCGACTCCCTATCGGCAGCGTGGTGCTGCCGGTTGCGACGGGAGATGTCGGCTATGCCTTTGGCAATGATAAACGCATGATCTGGAAGCTGGGCGGTGGCGCAGACATCAAGAACGGCGATCATTCTTCCATCATTGTTACAGCCGGTTACCAGAATCTTCGTGATCGAGGCGGCTATGTGTATGTGCATGGTGGCTTGCTGCTTGAATTCTAATGAGAGTAAGCGCCTTCTATAAAATACTGTTTGCCTTGATGGTGCTTGCAGGCGTGTCACAGGCTGCCGAAATGCTTGCTCCCGTTGCAGCTCCTGCAAATAGCTTTTTGCTGAGTGGCGTTGCCGATTTGCGCGACGATGTTTATAGTGGCGATGTGCGGGCCGCCTTTGAATTTGCCCCGGTAAATTTTGCAAGCGTTTTTGTTGATGGTTCCTATCGTTTTAAAACGTATGAATTCAATACGAAACTTCATAGCCAGATTCATGAATTGATTGATTTGCGGGTGGAAGGCTTGAATGCGACCACTGTTGGCGCGAAGGTTTTTCCGATAGAAAATTTCGGTATTGCGATTGCCTATACCTTCCCAGCAAGGGAAGGAAATACAAGGGAGCACCATCCGAAATTTAAGACGGAATTGCAATCGGTATTCCCGCTCCTTTCTTGGATAAGAATAGGCTATGCGCTTGAATACCTCAAGAACTTTGAAAGAAATGCATTGCAGCTCGGTGATGAACTCGGCAGCAAGGCTTCTGTAGTTTTGGATGTTTGGGGCTTGGAACTTGCCTATGTATTCTTGTTCAGAAGCCGCGTGGAAGAATCCGTCAATAGGCATTTGGCAAAACCGTATAGGGGAATGGGCGACAACTACCAAGGCTATAGAATGCATGTGGAACTTTCCAAGGTTTGTAAGTTCCGCTTGTTTAGCATAAGGCCTGGCGTCTCCTATGAAATGTCAAAGGGTTACCTGTTTGGTTTTGAAACGGGGCATCGTCTGGAACTATTTGTCAAGGTCACGCAATGATGAAAAAAATATTTGGATTGTTTTTGCTGGCCTTGGTTTTGGTATCTTGCGATGTTTGCGAATTGCCGGAAAAGGAATTGTCGTATTTGCCGTTGAACGATTCGGAATATCCCTATAGGAATATTCCCAGACTGCTTATCGAAACGGACGACTTCTATGAAATTCGAGATGTTGTTACGGAACACCCTGCGACGATGCAGATCTATGGAGAAAAAAGCCCCATTACGGAACCGTTGCGCTTGACTGTGCGCGGCAGGGGCAATTCCTCGTTTATGGGTATGCCGAAGACCAGCATAAAGATGGAATTCGAAAAGAAGCAGTCCCTGTTGGGCATGCCCGAACATAAGGATTGGGCCCTGATAGCGAACTTTGCAGACAAGACTCTTCTAAAAAATTTCATCGTGTACAAAATGGCGGAATGGATCGGCATGGAGTATGCTCCGCGCACTCAATTTGTAGACCTGTATTTCAACAGGGAGTATCAGGGTGTCTATTTGCTGAGCGAAACGGTGAAGGTCCATAAAAACAGGGTGAATATTCCGAACGACGACAGAAACTTTCTACTTGAAAAATCGAATGATGCCAAGGACGATGAAACCTATTTTGTGACGGACTCACTGAAAACTTTGCTTATAGTGAAATCGAAAAACAAGAACAATCCGGCTGCGGTCGATTCCTTAAAGTCTTTTATAAATGAATTTGAAAACGCCTTGCTGAAAAAAGACAGAGCCTATATAAATAGCGCGTTGGATATGGATGCGTTCCTGAAATTCTATTGGCTCCAGGAGTTTACCAAGAATCCGGACGGGAATTTTCACAGAAGCATCTTCTTTACCGTATTGGACAATAAGACGATTCAGTTTGGCCCGGTTTGGGATTTTGACGTGGCCTTTGGCAACAGGGAATCCTACACGCCCTATGATTGGTATGTTCGCTATTGCAAATGGAACTATTATATTCTAAATGATGCCGCCACCTGGAAAAAGGCGACGGATTTCTGGAAAACGAATAGGTCAATATTCGTTCATCTCCCGGATTCCATTAGCAAGTATGCCAAGGAACTGGAAGAAGCTACAAAGAATGATTTCAAACGCTGGCCTGTACTTGAAAATGATGAACTCTGGATGTTCAAGGAGCCATATGGAAGCTATGGTGAGGCGGTCGACTCCCTGAACAGCTGGATCCGCCAGAGAATCGAGTGGCTAGACAATCACACCTGATTTTTAGAAAGGTGCCTTGTAGATGAAATTGACGCTGACTCTTGTGTTGGAACGGGCATCTGCCTTAAACGGCGTCGAAATTTCCGGTTTTAAAATTAGATGCCTGGTGTCGAAAACGAGTCCTCCAAAAATTCGCTTTTCCGGATTTCTGTAATCGGGAATGTTCTTGAAGCCGCCAAACAGTCCGACTTCCTGCAACAGCATTGTTTGTGCCGAAACGGAATATACGTAGTCCAGTTTTGCGTCGCTATCGTAGATTGGCGATATTGTTCCCTGCACATCAAGATATCTTTTGATGATTGTCAAATCTAAACTGAGCATGGAACCGAAATCGTAGTAATCTTGGTTGTAGCGGCTGCCGGCAAAAATTGTATAGTGGCCATTTACACGGCTGTGCAGAGAGAATCTGTAGAATGCGGCAAGCCTTGCGTATTGCAAGTCCATGTCTTGCACAAAAAGGGAATTCTCTACTGCAAATCCCCAGTTATTGGAACTTTCATAGCCAATGAATCCGTATTTGGAACTGCGCATGCCTATCAAATAGGAACCATCTAGAGCAAACGAAAAAGAGACGATTGCCAAAAGAGTGATTAAAGTCTTTTTCATAGTTTATCCTGTATCCTTTTACCTAAAATTTCATAGCCTTCCGGGCTGGGGTGCAGACCGTCACGGAATAGTTGCTCATTGATGCTGTAGTCAGTTTCTAGGAAGTCGTAAAACGCGTTCACATAGATATAGTCTAGCTGTATGGAATCAAGCCCTTTTCTTATCATTGAATTTTGGAGTTCGATGACTTGATTGATTGCCGTATCCTGCTTTCCAAGATAGTTTCTAGGCAGAATGGACACTACAATAAGTGGGTCGCCTTTTAGCGATTGGGCTCGAGGCAGGTATACCGTGTTTGTAAATGTTTCCAGAACTTCCGTGATGTTTTCTTCTTTTGGATTCAAGCCGCCAATATTGTTTGTGCCCATCAAAAATATGATAGGCTTGTTTTGGCAATCAGAAACATTCCAGTTGTAGGTGTGCTGAATTTTTGCCCCGTTTACTGCATGCTTCGTTAAACGGTAACCTGGGAAAAACGACTCTATATCCCATTGGAATGTTATGGAATCTCCGATAAAGCAAAGCTCCGATTCGCTGTCTTCAAAGCCGCAGGAACATAGAAAAAGTATGCTGCTTACTAAGAGGGAAAATTTTTTGAAAAAAGAATAGGGCATATTTTATGTGATGTTCTTATGAAAAAGTGCAGACACTAACTTGTTTTTTACGGAATTCCAGGCTGTCGCAAAAATTACAGGCCCAAAAACGCCGCATGATAGATATAATAAGATGATTGGCAAGTTGCTGGTTTTAGGACTTAAAGTGTATAGTTTTATGTCAAACCCAAATTGAATCAGGCATAGTGACAGTATTTCGAAAAACAAAAGGTGCAGCGCCATTATATAGAATGATTTTTGGCCGATGAGTTCCAGGACATTCCCGATTGAATGGGCCTGGAGTTTCTTTGAAATAAAACATACCACGTAGAGCATGCTGAAACTGCCGGCGAAAAGATGGAAGAAGTCTTGGTACATATTGTTGTTGACTTCTATGTTTCCCAAAAGGACTGCACTTTGCCAAGCCAAAAATAGCGCTACGGCAAATACGGCCTTGGAATTGAAATTGATTTTTTTTACTTGGAACGCGTATTGCCCCAAGGCTAGCAGGCTCAAGACGACGAGAGTGTTGCTGCACCTATTTAAGGTGATTCCCAGCTTATTGGATAAAACTATGGAAACTGAGGCTATGGCTATGCATATTACGGTTCTGATAGTGATGTAGTTGTCTTTCCAAATTTTCTTACAGATGGCAGAAAGTATTGAATAGGAGATTAATGCCAAACACAGAACGTAGGCAAACCATAAGGGGCCTACAATGGGTTCTCGTCCCGCAAATAGTATCGCTTCCATGGTTTTCTTTGCGAAGTCCGACCAAGAAAATAAATGGATCGTTTTGCCTCCATAATTTGCTTTTTCGGAATAAAAACCGATATTTAGAAAAAAATTATGGAGCCATGTGGCGGGAATGTAGAACGCTAAGGTCCATGCATATAAGGTTTTCATTTTCCCTTTTATGAACACTATCGGGTGCAGAAGCTTTTCTTCTTTTAGGAAAAAACCGGACAGAATGAAAAAAACGGGGACATGCCACATGCCGCCAAGCAAAGTTCTTATAGGCAGCAGGGAAGGTAAGTCAAACGAGTAATCGATATGCCATAAGACGACCGCAATAATGGCAAAGCCTTTTGCTATGTCTACAAAACTTTCCCGGCGTTTTTTTTCATTGCTCATAAGCGTGAAATCTTGTTAAAGAATGTGTTTTTTTAAGGGAGGTATTAGACTTAAAAAAAATGATCCTGCAAATGAAAGAATTAGAAAAGCTAAGAAGAAAGCAATTGCTGCAAACCAGTAAAGTTCAAAGGAACATGGAGTCAGCTTTAAATGACGATAGGCAAATTGGATAAATACAGGGTGAATTAGATAGACTCCAAAACATAATCTGTCAAGCTCCCATAAAAACTTTATTTTCTTTTCACTATTTAAGGAAATGTTTTTTGACATGAATGTCAAAAAGATTCCAAGCGCGCTAAGAGCGATAACAGGACTTTTATAGTCTCCGGCGAACTGTTCGTAGTTGCCGCATACAACAAAAAGTGCGATGGTTATCAAGGCCAGCGCGGAAACGAATTGGCTTAGTTTCAAAACTTTACAAGTGACTGGAGCTTTCTTGAAATAATAACCCAGAACGAAATAGAAAATGGGGTAGGCGATGGGAGCTGTGAATGAAATTGGAAAATAGTTTTTGCTGACAATCGGGAAAATGAAATCACAGACGAATAGAATGGAAGAAAAATACAAAAGAGTTTTTTCGGAAACGTTCTTAATGGCTGGCTTTAGGATAGGTAAAACCAGATAGATTCCTATGAGAGCATACAGGTACCAGAGATGGATAAAACTCCCGTTGCCCACAAAGGCCTTGAATACGGCAAAAACAGATATGGAATGTGTTTCTAGGTAAATTTTAATAATGGCGAATGGGATCCCAAAAACTAGGAGAGCTCCGACAAGCCTTGATATGTATTTTTGAAAAACTAATTTATATGTTATCTCCTTGTCGGAACCAAGCAATAGGTATCCAGAAATCATGAAGAATACTGGTACTGCCCATAACCCCCAAAGATTGCCAATGCGAAAAACAATTTCTCTGATTCCAGAAACGGTAAAAACGTCCGGATTCAGCATTGTACTGCAGGTGTGCAAAAAAACTACCGCTATGGTTGCAATGATGCGTAACAGAGAAATGTTTACATTGACTTTTTTCATGGAGTCTCCTGTTATCGAACCATGTTCTTTATTGCTTCGTATATCTTGAAATATGGCAACGGCAATTTCATCAGGCGGCGCAGGTATGCGATTTTCCAGGCCGAATTCGAAAAATCCTTTTTCATTGCCTTTGGGTTCAACGAAATTTTAGGTTCGGCAAGCGGGAGCAGCGTTGTGTTGTAGAATTTCCATTTAGAAACTTTTGCCAGGTCTTCTGGCAGGGTGTTTATTCCAAAATTACAAAGGCCTTCGAAAGAAAGTTCCGGGTCCCATTCTACGTATTTGGCGAACGGATGCTTGCTAAAATCCTTTATGAACTGGAGCGCTCCTTGCTGGATTTCAGAAATTCTTTTGTAAGATTCCTTGGTTTCTTCGTTGAAGTTGAATTCAAAATCGTACATTTCTACAGGGCAGTTTTCTGAAGAAACATATTTTTTTACGGAACCGTGGGAAGCGCTGAACAGCATTTCGAACAAGCCCAAAAAGCTCCAGACTTTGGAATGGTTCTGCATGTTCCCGGAAGAAAAGAGGAATCCATTGCCCCTTGGCAAGTCGCTGGTCAAGCCGATGTAGAATCCTTCCGGGAGGTTTTGGCTGTTTTGCAGGGTGAGCAACTTTTCGAAAGAACGCTGCATGGTTCCCTTCCAGCCAATGTCGACAATGCCGTATTTTGCTGGAATCGACAGAGAACCGATGTAGCCAGCAAAAAGCTCAAATTCCTTTTTGGAATTTTCCTGGACGTCTGCAAGAATGGATTCCAGCATTTTCTGCAAGTTGCCGTCTTCATGGAAAGCTGCAAGAGGAAGGAAATCCTCCTGAGAAAAACCGGCATTCTTGATGGTGCTTTCGTACTTGCTTGCGTCAAGGCCGACCATGTCAAAGAATGCCTTTACCTGCGTAAAGCGGGTCATGGGGATTAAATCGATGATTTCGTTCCATGACTTGCATTGCCAGAACAGCGGCACGAGCAGGCTGCGCCTAGACATGTATACGTATTCCGTGCTTTCGTTTGCGTACAGCATGTCGTATGCTTTTTTCATGATTTCGCCATCGCGAGAAAAGAACAGCAGCTTTTCAAGACCAAGATGCTGCTTGCTGCCGTGAATCCATTTGGAAAAACCAAAAAGCAACGGCCCTAGCGTTTCGTAGCCTATTTGAACAAATCGATTTTCGAAACTTTTGTTGTTTATGAAACTGTAGACAATGTTTCTTGACAACGATTGTTCTTCAAGGTCGACATGGTAAAGTGCGTTGTTGTAGTGCGTTGCTATGGGGCGAACTTTGATTCCCAGCTTGAATGGCGCCAAGAGGTCGCCGCGCTTGGAGTCCCCGATGTGGAGCATTTCCCTAGGTTTGCAACCAAGTTCCTTCATGGCGAGCCGGAACAAGTTGCCTGTCGATTTTAGGAGACCTTCTTCGTTTGAAACATAAAGCTTCTTGTAGCCGGTATAACCTTCGCGACTTAGAATCTGTTGCAAAAAGCTTGCTGGCAAGTACATGTCAGAAATGATGACAACGGTCTTTTGCTCTGCCAATGCGCAATCAAAAACTTCCTTGAGCTGCGGGTTGCATACAAGGGCGTCTGCCTCGGCCTGCAATTCCAGCTGTTTCAGTTGCTCGGAAACAGATTTTTCGTATGGTAGCAGCGCGTAGATCTGTTCTAGTGTAATGTCTTCTGCCGTTGCGCTTTGCCTTGCCTTTTCTTCTGCTTCCGCTCGCACTTTTCTAAAACCAGAAATTTTTTCTGCGGTCGTCTCGTTGTAGCGGAGCTCTACGATGTTGAACACATCTTTAGGATGACGTACATTGCGCTTTAGTAACGTGTCAAAAATGTCAAAGGAAACGACCTTGACATTCCTGATTGCTTTTAAAAGATTCGTGTTCTTCATCCTATATTCCTAAAATGCGTGATCTGTACGGAACAGTTTGATTGATGCCGTTCTTTACATACAGCATGTACCACACTACCGTATTTAGAATAACGAATAGGGCGGAAAGCATGTAATAGAGACTCTTGCTCTTTTTTTCTTTGACCATTTGCAATGCTTTTGGAAGAAATAGGCAGTCTGTAATGGTGGCAAAATAAAAGGACATTCTAAGAGCATACATGGAAATAGTAGATGTCAAGTTGAATAACGCTGCTACAGATTTGAATTGAATGAATTTTTTTAATTCTGCACGTTCATCTTGGTTTATTATGGCAACATAGATAAAGAATACGATCATGATGATGGCTAGCAAGGACGACGATGTGTCGAAGAATGTGGCTTCGCTATTTTCGGACAAGTAAGCTCTAAAGCGGTCCTGCATAAATCCGTTTTCAATAATGAAAAGCAGAATGTTGTCAAAGTACTGAAAAATAAGGTAGGCAATGGTGATTATACCTACAGGGACAAACCATTGAACGTATTTGTTTTTTGTTTGAAAAAACAGATATATTCCTATTAATGCAGGGTAGATGATTGAAGAACCGTGGCAGAAGTGCATAATGAAAAAGCAGATTGCCAAGGGGAACCATTTTTTATTTTCAAGATACTTGAACGCATATAGGCCAATTACAATGGCTATGTATTGACGCATTAGATTCAAGGAATTGTTGTAGCCCAATAGATAGAAGAATAGCATTACCTGCCACATGGCGGCTTTGTCTCTATAGTCATAGGCGACCTTGTAGACAAGACCGACGACTATAAAATTGAATACGAAAAGCAGAACATGGATGTTGTCCGTAAACAGAGAAACAAACCAGTTTAATACTAAATAGAATAGGTCGACGTCTTGGAAGTATTCATTGTAGTACATGTACAGAAGCAGGTTGATTCGTCGAACCCTAAGCACTTCACCCCAGACTCGGTTACAGTATCCCAAGGTGTCTGTTCCTATGCCAAGATCGCGGAAGGCTGCTAGCAATACTGGCAAAGCGACTGCCACGATGCTCAAACCATAGAACAGCACTTTGTCATCTTCTTCCTTTGATTGTGCAATGGCAATTAGAAAGGCGGAAAGAAAAAATATAATCAGATAAATTTCCATAATCTTAAAAGACCGTAGCGTCAATCGACAATTGTTTTGCTCTCAAAGTTTGTGGATGAGATTTGCTTTTTGAAACTGCGTATGGATGAACGCATTTTGCAATAATTCCGTAGATAAAAGACTAGCAGCGAAAAGTATTTTTTGAAGCCTTCCTTTTTAATGAAAAACCTGTGCTGGATTGCCATGGGCATGTGCCAACGCCAGTGGCCGATCTTGTGCATGACGACATTCTTTTTTTGGAATGCCATGAGACAGTCTCGGAATTCTTCTGGTTTGGTGTTTCGGAAGGTCATTGATTTTGAGTTGTAGGTCACGCAGTACAGATGGTCCGGGATGATTTTCACTTTTTTTGCAAAGTATGAAACCATGATGCAGAACATCATGTCGTTGCATTTCAGGAATTCGTCAAATCTGATGTTGTTCTTTTTGACCAGGGCATGGGAAATCATTTTGTTCCATGGTTCCCATTTATGGAACATTATCCAGTCTTCTGAACCGGGGCGGGAAGTGTTAAACCAGGCCATGTAATCGTCATAACGGAAATTGCGCGTGCTTGGCGCCAAGGTTTCGCTGTCGACACTGTTGACCGAAAAATAAATGCAATCTGCGCTAGAATTCAAATTGCTGTCTAGGAACTGGTTTATGCCGTTTTCATAGAAGTCATCACAATCTGCAAAAAGGAGCCATTTGCCGCAAGCGAGTTCCAGACCGCGATTTCGTGCATTGCCTGCCCCCTTGCTTTCTGTACCATATAGGATTTCCACATTTGGACGGTTAATTTTTTTTAGTTCTGCAACGCTGGACGCATCACTGTTATCATCGGCAATGATAATTTGCAAGTCGTCCCTTTGCGGAATCGATTGCAAACAGCGTTCCAGTAATTTTGGAGCATTCTTGTGTGGAATGATTACAGAAAAATTGTATTTGTCCATTTTTTTTAGTTCAATTCTTTTATTGGAATCTTGATAAGCTTAATACCATTCTGCATATAGTATTTGCTTATCTCGGAGTATTCCAAATACTTAGGAGCCGATTCATTTTCAACAGTATAATTTAGAACTTTTGCTTCAGGAATAATTTTTTTAATGTTAAATAATGCTGAAGAAGTAAAGCCTATTACTGCTTTGGGTAGTACATTTTCTTTTACAAGGGATAATTCTACCGCTTCGTTTAATCGTCTGTATTCGATTCCTAAGGAATTGCACAGTTTTTTTGCAAAGTCACTATTGTCTCGGCCATGAGGAATGTAAATCATGGACAAGTTGCCGTATTTATCTTTTAGTTCGTTCAGGGCTCTTGTTAGAAAGTTTTCGTACTGACTGACGGTAAGCCCGTTTGCCCAGTTGAACATTTCTGGATTAGTGCCGATGAAAAAGGCCGTGTCCTGGTTGGAGGAGCCTTCTTTCATCAAGGCCTTGAGCCCTTCAAATTTGTTTGCACAGACATTTTTTCGTGTTTCTACATCGGAATAGATGGAGAAGAAATTTTGCTTTAATGCAATGTTCTTATGCCATGCCAAGAGGCTTGCGAATTTTTCTAAAATGTTGCAAGCTAAAGAAACTTTCTGCTCTTCACCCTTCAAAGTGTTTAGCGATGCATTGCCGTCATCTAAATAGACTACATTTCCATCGCGCTTCAGCAAGGATAGTGCAATGGCTCTGTATAGGAGCAATTTGTAGTTGCCAATAAAAACTCTCGGGTACTTATTTTCTTCTGAGTTTCCTAAAACCTTGGCGCTAAACAAAAGCTTTTTTGCTCTATATTCATTTTCGTCATAAAGCTCGTACTTCAAGTTGAAGTAATCGAGCATGGCTAGCGTTTGATGGTTTCGAACTTCCTGCCTGGAAAACGGAATGATGATTTTGTAGTTGCTTATTTGAAAATGTTGTATAGCCTCGTACATGCATAATACTTGGAATGGGGTGCCCACTACAAAGGCAGAAGGCGTATAGTCTGCAAATGCATCTGTTTTGGCTTGCATAAAAATCATCCGTTATTTGAAACTTTTTCCGATAGAGTCTTCATTGAAAAGAAAATAATGAATAGGCAAATTAGGAATTGCGACAAAACGTAAATGGCGCATGTTGCAAATAAGGAATAGGGAGTCAATACTAGAGACAGAATAAGATGGATGATAGAAGAAATAAATGTAATGGACATAATTAGTCTGGTGCGTTTATAGAAGAACAGAATGTTTGTGAAAAGGAAATAGACGCATTGAAGAAAACCATACATGGCAAGGATTAAGAAATAGTCTATTGCTTTGGTGTATTTAGGCAAAATCCATGGTATCATTATATACGCGGCCGCGCAAACCATAAGCGACAGTGTAAGGTAGACCCAGAAAATTTGCTTACGCTGGTGGTTTAGTCTTTGCACTTTTGCCTTGGCATCAAGTTCCTTGCTTCCTAGAACCTTGTAGATTTCAACGCTGTTGGATTGGTTGAAACCCATGCCAATCATGATGATTATGTTTGTTAAATTGAGAGCAAAACTAAAGAGTCCGACTTCTTCTATGGAATGGTTGTAGTTGATGATGTAGCGGTCGCAGCCTTGCCTTATAAAGTTTGTTGCCAAGTGGGGAATTAGGGGAATGCCCCAAATCAGCATGTCTTTCCAGAATTTTTTTTGCGGAAGAACAAACAATTTTTTTTGGATCAAAAAGATGATGCCTATTAGACCGTATGCAGCAAAGCAGAATGTTTGGGAGTAGATGCGGCCTTCCCAGCCCATGGAAAGAAACTTGACTAGAACTATGGAAGATATGAAATTTAGGATTGCGTTGGAACAACTGAAAATACCATAAACCTTTACGTTTTCGCGCAATCTGAATAAGTCAAGAAAAATGTGTGAGTAAAGTGTAAAAAAACAGATCACGATTGCCAGGTATAGCAAGTTCAGTGGTAGATTCAGCAAGGCGGCAATGGTATCGCCGGCAACGAGCAGGCTTGCTATCAGAATTGCAGATACTATCAGGGATGTCGAAAAGATGCAGGAAATGGCGTTTTTGATGCCTTCGATGCCTTCCTTGAAAAAGACGACTGAAAGGTATCCTTCTGTAGACATCGCAATGAAATACCCAATGATCATCACGACTGTGGCAAAAAGATTCAGATAGCCATATTCGACTGGAGCTATGTAATTTGCCAAAATCAAAAGCAAAAAGAAGCTGATGCCTCTGTTAATGAATGAAAACCCAGAAAATAGAGCTCCATTTTTCAAGGTCCTGTTATTCACCAGAGATTTTATTTTTGCAAAAAACATGGAAAACCGCACGGCTGGGATATGACACAATTCTAGCTACGTAAGTGCTTTACTATTTCTTGAGCTTTTGCAAGGTCTGCGTGCTGGCCGATGTCAATCCAGGTTCCGTTTAGAGGGTAGCGAATGACTTTTTTGTTTTGGGCAATAAGTTTTTCGATAAGATCGGTTGCGTTGAAGAATTCGTCTTTCGGGATTTCTGCAAGTGCCGATTTCTTTATGAGATAGATGCCGGCATTGGCGTAATAGTTGTATTGCGGCTTTTCAAGCAAGCCTTTAATATCACGTCCGTCCAAATCCAATATGCCGAAAGGAATGTTTACGTTATACGGCACCGCCGCGACCGACATGTCGGCGTTGTGCTCGTAGAAATGCAAAAAGAAATCTTCAAAGTCTATGTCGGTAAACAGGTCGGAGTTCATTACTAGCACAGCATCGTTGTATATGGATTCAACGAACTTTATGCTGCCGATGGTCCCCAGGAATTTTGGCTCTCTGCAGGTTTTGACCTGGACTCCGTTTCTTGGAAATCTAAAATGTTCTTCCAGCTGTTCTGCAAGGTAATTTACTGTAACGTTGATGTGCTTTACACCGAACTCGATAAGTCTGTCTATGTTGTAGTCGATGATGCACTTGTCGCCAACTTTAACCAATGGCTTTGGCGTCTTTTCTGTAAGGGGGCGCAAACGTTCTCCCTTGCCACCGGCCATGAGAACTGCGTCGATGGGAAGGTGGGATTTGTAGTTCCGCAAGTCGTAGATTGATACGATGCGGCCTTCGCTATCCAATTCCGGTACGAGCGTAATGCAACGTTCCTTCAATTTGTGAAGGAAGGCGACCAGGTTGGTTTCCTTTTCGCTGACAAATGCAAAATTGGAGTGCATTGCCGAAAAGACTTCGTCTGTCAAAGAACCACCAGATACTAGGTAGCGACGGATGTCGCCATCTGTAAGAGTACCCTTGACCCGCTTGTCTTCATTTAGCACAAATAGGGTCAAACTTTCCGCTCGCAAGGAATCGATCTTGCGCAGGGCGTCCAACAGCGTTTTAGAACCTAAAATAGTATTGTTGTTCATACAAGAGTCCAATGATCGCTACCCGCAAAATCCGGGAGTTTGCTATTGCGGTAAGATAGCTTTTTTATTGGAGCTCATTATGGCTTCGACTTGATAAAAATCATAAATGTCGTCAATATCGATGGAATGCTCTTTTGACATGACATATTTCACTTTTTTTGTGAAATTTCGCATGCCTTTTTCAAGCAGCGACTGTACATTTATAACATAAACAGCACCATTGAATTCGTACATTTCGGCAAGCTGCTGGCGACCTTCTGCCTTCTTATTGTAAACCAGTTGCACAAAGCCTTCATTGTCGTCTGCACACAGTACTGCTGGCGCATGGGATTTCATGACGGAAACGACCATGTCGACATCACTGCTGAACAGTTTGTTTGCCCCTGCGATGTCGTCAGCGGTGCGAAGCGGCGATGTCGGCTGCAGCAGGATAAGCTTTTTGTAGTTGCGCCCCTGCTGTTTGTAAAAGTTGATTGCGTGAACAAGAACATCATTTGACGTGGCGGTGTCTGTGGCCAAGTAGTCGGGGCGCAAGAAGGGAACCTTTAGCCCATAGGCTTCTACGGCATTTTTGATATCTTCGGAATCTGTGCTGACACAGATGTTCTCGTCGCTTGTGAAGGCTCTGGCTACGTCAATGGAATATGCAATCAGCGGTTTGCCGAGTAGCGGTTTGATGTTCTTGCCTGGGAGTCCTTTGCTTCCTCCTCGAGCCGTGATTACAAATAGGGTGTCGGAAATATTCATGTTATCCCAGGTTGTAAAAGGATTTCTGAATCAAGTTTTCTAGGGGGTAGTTCTTGATTACGCGCAGAATGTCTGCAGTCGTATTCTTGCCCTCGTAAGGGTTTTCCACCTTTTCTTGCTTGAATTCTGCAGAAAGAATTTTTGAAAGGCCCTTGCTGATGTCTTCTTTGCCGGTGCCGCAGTTCACTATGCTTGCTGCCGCCAGGCGGCCACGCTGGCGGTCGCCGATGTTTAGGGTAGGGATGCCGAAGCTTGGCACTTCGATGATGCCGCTGGAAGAATTGCCCACGGCTGCGCTCACGAACTGGAGAGCCGAAAGGTATCGCTTCAAGCCGAGCGATGGGTAGGCTACGGCGCGGTCTAAATGCTTTGCCACGTAGTCGTTGATCGTGCTGATGATTATGCGCCCGTCGGTATCGCTGTTTGGCAGTGTGAAGATGACTTTGTATTCCGGAATTTCGTCTAGAGCTGCCAACAGGTTTTCTATCTGCTGACGGGCAGTAGAATTTTCCAGAGTTACGGGGTGGTATGTAACCAGCAGGGACTTGTCTCCGAATGTAAAGCCGTCCAGGGAAGCTTCGAGTTCAGCCTTGCCCATTAGCGGAACTTTCTTGATGTTTTCGATTCCTGGAGCACCGACGTTGAAAACTCGGTCTGGCGCCTCGCCAAGCTGAATGACGCGTCTTCTGTATTCTTCCGTAGATGTAAAATGCAGGTGGCTCATCTTGGTGATTGCATGCCTAATGCAATCGTCGTAGGCACCTTCCGTGATTTCGCCACCGTGAAGATGCGCCACCGGGATCTTGTAGAAGAGGGCTGTAGAAACGGCTGAGATGATTTCGTAACGGTCTCCGAGAACAAGAATCATGTCTGGCTTCAAGTCTTCGTAGGCATCGGCAAAGCCGATGAAGCCGAGACCGACTGACTTCGCCGTTGCATTTGCAGTGTCGGAAGAAAGCAGCATTTCTACTTTCTTGTCGATTCGGAATCCGTCACGTTCGATTTCACGGTAGGTGAGCCCGAACTCAGGGGATAGATGCATGTTCGTGGCAATGATCTGGAGCGTAAGTTCCGGGTCATTGTCTATGGCTCGCATGATTCCTGAAAGGAGCCCGTATTCGGCTCTTGAGCCGGTCACTACACAAATTTTTCTCATAGTTCAATCAGGTCTTCTTCTTCGTAATCTTGTTTGGCGGTGGTGCCTATGACTTCGTTCCAGCGCATGGGAGAAATGCCTGTGCCGGGGCGCTTTACCGTCAGATTGTCTTCGGAGAGTTGTTCTCCCTTTTTGATTGGCCTTGCTGCCACGATGCTCTTGCGGGCAATTTCGATGTTTTTGCGTTCCGATTCCGAAATTGCCTTGTGCCCGGAACCGAGAGCAAGTTCAATGTTTCTGATGGCATCTACCATCTGCTTCAGTTCCTGCGGTTCAAGGCTTGCCTTGTGATCTGGGCCTTCCATGTTGCGGTCTAGCGTAAAATGCTTTTCGATGACGGTTGCCCCGAGAGCGACTGCTGCAATGGGAACCTCGATGCCCTTGGTATGGTCTGAGTAGCCTGTCTTGACGCCAAAGCGCTCTTCGATTTCGAGCATCGCCTTCAGGTTCACGTCGCAGAACGGAGTGGGATATTCCGTATTGCAGTGCAGAATGGTGATCTGTTCTTTTTGCAGGCCGAATTCCAGTAGAACATTCAGAGCGTTTTCAATGTCAGAAAGTTCGCACATACCCGTAGAAAGAATGACCGGCTCGTGAAACCCGGCGATTTTGCGCAGGTATGGGTAATTCGTGATTTCGCCGGAAGGAATCTTCCAAAGCCCCATTTTCAGTGAATGGAGATAGTCGATTGATTCCATGTCGAATGCGGTTGAAAAGAACCTGATGCCCTTTTCGGAACAGTACGAAATAAGTTCTTCGTGGTCTTCCCGGGAAAGTTCCAGCTTCTTGAGCATGGCAAGCTGGCCTTCGTCCTTTTTGCCAATGTTGCGTTGCTGGTATTCTGCCTGGCGGGCGGCTTTCGAAACCAGTTTTTCCGACTTGAATGTCTGAAATTTGATGATGTCGACGCCGGCTTCAACGGCTTTGTCTATAAGCTGCTTTGCAAGCTGCAGGGAACCGTTGTGGTTTACGCCTGCTTCGGCAATGATCAAGACTTTGTTCATTACACGGCTCCTTTTCTTTTTGCCGGGTTCCCGAAGTAGATTCCTGCAGAATCTATAGGTCTGTGGACGACGCTGCCTGCGCCGATTATGGCATCGTCGCAGATTGTAATCCCGTTTGCAATGACGGACTGGCTTCCAATAAAGACTCTTTCTCCGACTTTGCAGTCGCCGTTTACCATGACCCCTGTGGAAACATGGGTGTTGTCGCCGATGGCGACATCATGTTCCAGGTTGCTTGCCGTATTGATGATGCAGTTTACTCCAACCGTAGCGCCAGCATTTACAAAGGCATTGTGCATCACCACGGAACCTTCGCCAATCTGGGCGTGGCGTGAAACTTTTGCAGTAGATGCGATAAGCGTTGCGAACCGGCCGCCTGCATTCCTTATCTTTTCAAAGATCCGAATGCGCACTGCAGGATTTTTGATGAATCCTACCGTAATGATGAATTCAGCCTCGTCTGCAAATTTTGCAATGTCGTCGTCGGAATCGATCACCTTGTACCCGAGAACGGAACTGCCGACGAGTTCCGGCATGTCGAGAATGCCAAGAATGCTGTAGCCAGCACTTTCCGCTACTTCGATTACTGATTTACAATGGCCTCCGCCACCGACGAGAACAAGCTTCTTCATTACAAACGCACACTTGATGGAATGTTTACGACTCGGTCAGCAAACCAGGTTGTATTTTCTAGGCCGTCGTTTTCGCAATTTTCAAACATCGGCAAGCGGTTCATGAGTTCCCAGATCGGGCGAGTCATTACGCCGTTGTCGTTTGTCTGCTGCAAAAAATCAAGCTGAGCAGCCTTGTCTTTCAAAATCACAGCGTTCAACCAGTAGTTAGAGAAACTGTTTTCTGGTTCTTCAAAGAAATCGATTCCGTCCACGTTTTTGAAAAAGTCTGCATAGGCGGCTGCGACTTCGCGCTTGCTTGCAATGTACCTGTCCAGATTTTCAAGTTGAGCGCAGCCGAGGGCCGCATTGATGTTTGGCATGCGGTAGTTGTAGCCAATGTGGTCGTGGCGGAATTCCCAACGGTGCGGAACCTTTGCCTGGGTGGTCAGGTGCTTTGCATATTTGCCGAGCTCTTCGTCGTTGAAGAGCATCATGCCGCCGCCGCCAGTGGTAATCGTCTTGTTGCCATTGAAAGAAATGGCGCCTACTTTGCCGAATGTGCCAGTGTGCTTGCCCTTGTAGAGGGAGCCGATGGATTCTGCCGCATCTTCGACAAGTTCGATATGGTATTCGTTGCAAATGTCAAGCAGTTCTTCAATGCGAACCGGGTGACCGAATGTGTGCATCGGAACGCAGGCCTTGATCCTTCTGCCGGAATTTTTGTTGAAGCATTCCCCATTGCGGATTTCAGCATTCTTTGCAAGCCAGGCCTTGACTGCGTCTGGAGAAAGTCCCATCGTAGACTTGTCCACATCGATGAATACAGGGTGTGCTCCAATGTAGGCTAGAGCATTGCAGGTGGCGATGAATGTGAGAGCCTGGGTCAAAACTTCATCGTTGCAGGAAACGCCGGCTAGCATAAGGGACATGTGGAGTGCGTTTGTTCCGCTGACGCAGACGACTGCCTTTTTGGCTCCGGTGTAGCGTGCCATGTCCTCTTCAAAACGGTCAACAAACTTGCCTACGGAACTTACGAAAGTTGTATCGATGCATTCGTTTAGATACTGTTTTTCGTTTCCGATGAACTTGGGTACAGACAACGGGGTGAAATCCTGGTTGCCGTAAAGATCCTTGATGAAAGAAATGACCTTAGCGCATTCCATTTTGACAATCCTTTTTTCGATAAAACTTTTTAAAAAGAACTATGGGAACAATACTTACAGAATTTACAAAAATAAACCAGCAGATGAAATTTGCGCTTGGCATGGATGTAAATGAAAACCATTCTTTTCGAATCGAGGTAAAGATGAACATCTGGAACAGAAAAATTTCATAGGAACTTTTGCCGCAGGCTTCGATAAAGCTTGATACTCGAGTCCCTTTGCCTAAAAGCAGAATGTGGACTTTTTTCAGGATATGGACTAGCAGATAGGCCGAAGAAAAGTAGCAGATCCAATGGTAAACCGTCCAGGCGTTGTCAAAAAAGAAAGGCTCCAGATTTGGCGTCTTTATGTAGAATAGGCATGCGGCGCCAATGCTTACAACTGATAGAACCAGGCGCTTTGCATCAAGAATGATTCCGTTGTAAATCCAGTCAATTGCAAGAGCTATCAGGAAGAAATACCTGAAGAATAGCAGCCTGTAGACGGCTGGGCTAAAATCCACATAGGAACTTACGAATTCCAGCGCGATGGAAACAACCGTTGTAAATACGATGATTGCCTTAAAAGAAAAATTTCTGAAAAGTGGACGAAGCAACCAAAGGACTATTGCAAATTCAAGATATAGCCATGGATAATAGCTGCCCGGGCCTTGGCCGCCGTGCAAAATATTCTGCAGAAAAACAGAGCTCTCTTCTGGATGCCTTATGAGCTTTAAGGAGAGTATTGCGCATTGAGTTATCAGGAAGGGAAATACGATTCTTTTTACGATCTTGAAAGAAAGAATTTTTTTCTTGGAATCGAACCCTTTTTTGTAGGTATGAAAAATCTGGATCATGAGGAATAGCGGAACAGCCATTCCTCCCCATAGGTAGAATAGGGAATAATCCTTGGCGATGCTCGGAAGCGAATGCGTCAGGACTACGCTGATAATACAAAATCCCTTTATGAAATCAATAAAGGGATCGTATTCGTTTTTCTTTAACTCTATTGGAACCATTACATTTTCTGATCGAGATTTTTTCCCTTTTCTTCGTGTTCGAAGTTTGGAATGAAATCCTTGATCGCTTTGACTACATCGGCTTTGGTGAAGTCAACCTTTTGGAAAATGCTTTCCAAAGTATTGAAAAATGAATTCACCTCTTCCATTGGGCGGTGGGTGCTTTCGCAGACTACGCCCAGGCTTTCAAAGCGGTTCATGTCGATCTTTTCGCCTGGCACATAGAATTCTTCAAAGGCCTTTTCGCCGGTAGTGTCGCTCTTGAAATATACGACCGGGTATGTGTCTGTGTCGTATGGCATTTCTGCTGCGAAACGTTTGGCTTCGGCGTCGGTCTGGAATTCTCGCTTTGCATAACCTTCTTCAGCCACGAAGCTGTCGCAAATGGAGGAGAATGTAAGCATCTGTTCTTCGCCAAGCTTGGGGAAGAATATCTCGCCGGGCTTGCCGAGAATGCAGGCTAGCATGCAGATCTGGCCGGACTCTTCTGGAGAAACGAAGTAACGCTTTACGTCGTTTGGCGCTGCGAGCGGTTGCTTCTTTTGCAGACGGTGCAGCCAGCCGTCTGGCAGGGAACCGTTGGAAAACGCGACGTTGGCAAAACGGGCCGTGGTAACCTTGAAATGCTTGTTGTAGGCCATTACAAGGTCTTCCATGATGCGTTTGCTTGCACCCATGATGTTCACTGGGTTTGCCGCCTTGTCGGTGCTTACACAGAAGAAGTGCTTTGGCGGGTAGACCGTCAAAAGGTCCATCAACTTTTTCGCCTTGATGTCGTTGTTTTCAATTAAAGCCTGCACGGAATACTTGTCTTTTTCGCTGCGTACATGCTTGTGTGCAGAAAAGTTTGCGACAATGTCAAAACCCTTTTCTTCGCGGAAGATCCTTTCGAAGATCGGGTCAGCAAAATTCAAAGTGTATGTACGGAATTCCTCCGGTACGTACATGCCGTCGGTGGAACGTAGGTCGCGGGTAAGTTCTGCGAGACCATTCTCGTTCAAGTCTATGACGACCAGCTTTGACGGCTTAAAGCGGCAGATTGCGCGGATATAGCTGCTACCTATGCTTCCAGCCCCGCCAATCACGCAGACGGACTTGCCTTCGATTTCTTTTGCCAGTAAATCGCCGTTTGCCTGAATGTCTTTTTCAAACATGCTTGCAGGACGGTGAGTTACATGTTCTCCTATGAACTTAGACAAAACAAACATGCAGCTTCTCCAAATTATTTCTTTTCTTTGATGAACTTTCTCTTCAGGAATTTAAAGCCCTTGACAATCCAGTTCTGCTTTTCCATGAACATGCACTGCATTTCTGCATACTTTACATGGTTCGTCTCTATCCAGACGTCTAGCAGTCTTTCGCTGACAAAACCAAAAACGCGGGAATCGTTGACGCTGTACTTGGATATGTCAAGACGTTTTTCCAATTCAAAGAGAATGCTGAATAGCCATTCGCAGTAAGCACGGAACTGGGCCTTGCGCATAATGAACATGTTGAAACGATGGCCGGTAGTCTTTTTCATGTAGCTATCGTATTCAGCAAGGTATGAAGGATGCATTTCGGCAATGATCTCTCTTGTCGTATCCAGATCTATTGCGTGGTGTGCATGGGCATATTGGGAATAATTGGATTCCACGAAATAGTTTCGAGGGGTCGGCAAAATGACGTCGACACCTTCAATTTCCTTGGCCAATTGTTCTTCGGTCAAGATGCGGTCCCACTTGCCTCCCTTGGAACCCTTGGCTGCAAAATGTCTGCGATAGTGTGCTAAGCCGATTATGTCTGCATCCAGATTTTTCCAAGCCCAGTACAAACCAGTCAACTCACAATAGTTCTGGTTTTTTTCGCTAATGTTGTCGCCTTCGTTATCGCGAAGGTATCCAAGATTTTCTTTGTCTGCTGCACCGACTTGAATAGGAGCATACAGCGTATCAGTTGGCATTTGATACGCTTTGTGTGTAGCGACAATAATCTTTGCGTTCATTATTATACAAGTTCCTTCTGTTCGCAGTCATTCCACCAGTCTTTGAAGGCTTCTTCCAGGGTGTAGCTGGTTGGATAATCCTTTGCGAGTTTCTGGCCGTCAATATTTGTGGAAATCATAAGTTTTTTGACGCGGGCCGGGCAGATGCCGAGTCCGAGTCCTCCCACGAGACCGCATGCAGTAGCGGCTGCCATCATCGGCGTCTTCGGAATGTACGGAATCCAGCGTTTCATTCCGGTTACCTTCAACATGGTATTGCTGATCTGTTCAATAGTAAATGAAGGGTAGTAGCAGCAGTTGTAAAGCTGGACCTTAGGTGCACTTTCGTTTTCTGCCATTTCAATCATGATGCGTACGAGGTCTTTTACGTAGATGCAAGCCTTGATCGTATCTTTTCTGCCGGCATAGGCAAACTTGCGGCTCTTGAGCCCTCTGAACAAACGGGTCATGTTGCCGTTTTCGCCAGTTCCAAAGACAATGCCCGGCCTGACGATGCTCAGTTTGCGGTCAGCACTTTCGGCAGCCCATTCCTGGTGGATTTTTTCTGCGACGAACTTCGAAATGCCGTAGGCCGTGTTCGGAGTCGGGAGCGTAGCTTCCGATTTCAGTTCTTCGGATGCTCCGTATGGAGCGATGCTGCTGGTAAATACGATATTTACGATGCCGTTCTTGCGGGCGAATTCGCACACGTTTTCTGCACCGCGAATGTTGGTTTCGAAATAGGCCTGGTCAGGGTGCCCCGGTGTGCGGTGAATGGCTGCAAAATTCAAGATGAGCGTATTGGGGCCAAAGTCGCCCTTGATGTCGATCGGGTTTCGAACATCGACTTTCGGTGAGGTTTCGGAGCCGTCGGAAAGCAGGTCGGCAATGTAGACCTTAGCCTGGGGATACTTCTCTTGAAGCAGCCTTTTAGCGTGGGTTCCAATAAATCCACATCCACCGAAAATGATAAATGTATCAAAACGCATTCTAAACTCCTAATTCCATTTTAGCACAAGCTAAAGCTTCCGCAATGACATTGTGCATATCCAAATATTTGTACATACCCAGACGGCCACCAAAAATAATGTTCTTCTGTTCTTTTGCCAAAGCACTGTATTTGGCAAACAGTTCGTTGTTCTTGCTGTCGTTCATCGGGTAATAAGGTTCATCACCATGTTGCCAGGTTGCCGGGTATTCACGGGTGATTACAGTGTGGTTTGTAGAGTCCGCACCTTGGCATTGAAATTCGAAATGCTTGTGCTCGATGATTCGAGTGTAGGGGACTTCGAATTCCGTGTAGTTCACGACTGCATTGCCCTGGTAGTTTTCTACAGGCAAGTCTTCCGTTTCAAAGCGGAGTGTGCGGTATTCCAGCTTGCCTAGCTGGTAGTCGAAGAACTCGTCGATCATGCCTGTGAATACGATTTTCTTGGCGCAAGATTCAAATGTTGAACGGTTCTTGAAAAAGTCTGCATTCAGCTGGACTTCGATACCTTCAAGCATCTTCTCTACGATCTTGGTGTAGCCGCCGACAGGAATGCCCTGGTACTTGTCGTTGAAATAATTGTTGTCGTACACAAAGCGAACCGGCAGACGCTTGATGATGAAGGCCGGAAGCTCGGAGCACTTGTGGCCCCACTGCTTTTCGGTATAGCCCTTGATCAGCTTCTCATAGATGTCACGGCCGACTAACGAAATTGCCTGTTCTTCCAGGTTCCTTGGTTCGCCTGAAATTTCCTTGCGCTGTTCCTCGATGATCGCTGCAGCCTCTGCCGGAGTCTTGATGTTCCACATTTTGCTGAAGGTATTCATGTTGAACGGCAGGTTGTAGATCTCGTCTTTGTAGCGGGCCACCGGGGAATTTGTGTAGCGATTGAAATCGGCAAACTGGTGGATGTAGTCCCAGACTTCCTTGTTGCTTGTATGGAATATGTGGGCACCGTATTTATGTACGTTGATTCCATTGACGTTTTCTGTATAGATGTTTCCGCCAATATGGGAACGCTTGTCTATTACCAATACGCTCTTACCTCGCTTATGGGCTTCATAAGCAAAGATCGAGCCGAATAGGCCTGCTCCTACAATCAAATAGTCGTACATAATACTCGTGAGGCTTTATTCAGCCTTGCCCTTACCAATACTTACAATTTCAAAACCGATTTTGCGGAGTGCGTCCGCATCCAGGATGTTTCGGCCGTCAAATACAAAGGCCGGCTTTACCATGTTCTTGTAGATGCGCTCCCAGTCAAGTTCGGCAAAGCACTTCCATTCGGTGCAGACTACGACTGCATGTGCGCCTTCGGCAGCCTTGTAGGCGTCTTCTTCGAACTGTACCTGGTCGAGTACATCCTTGAGGTCGCGCTTTGCGTCCGGGATTGCCTTCGGGTCCGTTACGACCGGCATTGCATGTTCGGCGAGCAAGTCGCGTACGACGAGGTTTGCCGGGCTTTCGCGAGTGTCACCGGTGTTTGCCTTGAATGCAAAACCGAACACGGCAATTTTTTTGCCTGCAATGGTGTTGAACATTGTCTCGAGCATGCGGTCGACCACGCGGTGGGTTTGCCATTCGTTAATCTTTACGACGCTCTCCCAGTAGTCCGCGACTTCTGGCAGGCCGTAATAGCCGCAAAGATAGACGAGGTTCAAAATATCCTTCTTGAAGCAGCTGCCGCCAAAGCCGATAGATGCCTTAAGGAACTTGGAGCCGATACGGGTATCCTTGCCCATGACGTATGCGACTTCGTCAACGTCAGCTCCGGTACGTTCGCAGAGCGCGCTAATGGAGTTGATAGAGCTAATGCGTTGGGCCAGGAAGGCATTTGCGGTAAGCTTTGTAAGTTCGGAACTCCAGAGGTTTGTCGTGAGAATGCGTTCGCGTGGAACCCAATGGGCATAAACATCTACAAGCTTCTGGCAGGCGGCAAGGCCGGATTCTGTCTGGTGGCTGCCGATGAGCACGCGGTCCGGTTCAAAGAGATCCTTGATGGCGGTGCCTTCTGCAAGGAATTCCGGGTTGCTGAGTACTTCGAAGTGGATGCCCTTGTCATTGGAATTCAAGATGCGTTCCATGGCTGCAGCGGTGCGGACAGGAAGCGTTGATTTTTCGACGATAATCTTGCCTTCGTCCGCAATTTCCAAAATCTGGCGGGCGGTCTTTTCCCAATACTGCAAGTCACTTGCCTTGCCGGCGCCGTGGCCGAATGTCTTTGTAGGCGTGTTCACGGAAACAAAAATTACGTCGGCTTCCTTGATGGCTGCCGGAATGTCGGTGCTAAAGAACAAGTTGCGACCGCGGGCGCGTTTTACAACATCGTCGAGACCCGGCTCAAAAATAGGGAGGTTGTCGCTATTCCAGGCGTCGATGCGGGACTGGTTAATGTCGACGACCGTAACTTTGATATCTGGGCACTTGTCAGCGATGACAGTCATTGTCGGGCCGCCAACATAGCCAGCGCCAATGCATAAAATTTTCAAAGAAAAGCTCATAATGTTTACAAAAATAAAAAAAAATGGTACCGAATGTATCATTTTTGTTGTGGAAGTGTTCTCTTGGGCGTGAACATTTTATATAAATGGTAATTTTGTAAGTTTTAAGTAAGTTTATTCGGCGGTTTATCCCAAAAAAAATTTTTTTTCGATAGAAATTCGATTTTAATGATATATTTATCAAGATGAGAGTTCTTTTCGGGTCATTTCTTTTTTCCATATTTTTCTGGGCATGCTCAAACGATAGTTCTTCAAGCTCGGAAGATGCTGATTTGTATGAAGAATATTCATCTTCGTTTGAAGAGTCTTCGTCTTCCGTAGAGGTAGAAAAAAAGCCAGAAAATGAAGCCGTGGTACCTTTTTTGGGTAATTCTCCGGTTGTTTTTACTGAAATCGACCCGGTCAATGTTACTTTGAAGGATCATGAAGGGGATGACCCGGCGTGGATTGAAATTTTCAACCAGGCAGATACAGCGGTCAACTTGAAGGGTACCTATTTGACGAATACCCTCAAGGAACTCGCAAAATGGAAGTTTGGCGATGTGCCTTTACAGCCCAAGGAACGTAAAATCGTTTTTCTTTCGGGCAAAAATTTGCAAAGTTACGAGGCTCCCCACGATACAATCCACATGGCCGGTGTTGGAATGTGGTCGTGGGCTGATGACCAGAATGAACCTGTGGCGGGAACTAGTTTTGTAAAGCCGTTTGATTTTTTAAAGTATCGGTATAAAAATGAAGATGGATCCTATGCATTCTCTGCACAGATGCAGTATGGGGAAAACGCTGAACTCGGTTGGCATTCCGCCTCGCTTTTTGTCGGTACAAAAGATGGCTCGAAAGAAAGTGTTAAGGATATTTCTGCCGCCAATGAACTGCTGCTTACCGGTTTTTTGACGAAGGGGGTGGAACTTGAAATTCGCTTGGCGCAGCCGGATCTAGATGATTGGAAAGGATATGCCCTGACAATTGTTGGTACCGGAGATTCTTCTACAACATACAGATTGAGTATTCCTGCAAATGCCCAATTCCCTGATTTGAAAAATATTTACGGAACCCGTTTTGCTCCCGGGAACAATGAAATGCGGCTAGTTCAGTTGACTTTCAGGAACTATATAGCACGAAATGCCGGGCATGCTCCCCATGCTAATTTCAAAATCAAAAATCAGGGTGGTTCGCTCTACCTGACTAATGGAACGGGAATATTGGACTCTGTCGCATATCCAGTGCTGCCGCCGCAAAAAACATGGTCGGCCGATAGAAAAAGAAACTGGGGCTATGGAGACGCAACCCCAGAAGAGAAATCAGGAACTTTGTTCCAGGAACTTGCCGAAACATTGGAACTGCCGAATTCCGGCTTTTACAAGGATCCGTTTAATTTAAAGTTCCCCGCCGTTTCATCGAACAGTAGAATCCGGTGTGAGGTTGGCGGCAAGGAGCCTACGGAAGCAAGCCCGAAGGCTGTAAATCCAATGCCGATAACGCAGACAACCGTGTTGCGCTGCGCCACTTTCCGGGACGGGGCCTTGCCTGGCGAAGTAATCAACCGCACCTATGTTTTTGAAACGCAGCCGACTCTTGCGACGGTCTTTTTGACTGGAGATCCAAACTCCTGGTTTGACCCGGATACCGGCATTTACATGGAGGGGCCGAATGCTCAAAGTGCAGACCCGCATTTTGGAGCAAACTATTGGCTGGACAAGGAAATTCCCGTGCATGTTGAATTCTTTGAGCCTGGTAACCCAGCTCCGTCCTTTGCCTACAATGTGGGCTATGAAATTTTTGGAAACTACAGCAGGGCCAATCCGAAAAAATCCGCAGCAATCGTATTCCGCGAAAAATATGGTGCAAAGCATTTGGAATATACGGTGTTCCCGCAGTACCCTGAACTTACGAAATTCAAATGGCTCGTGCTTCGCAACAATGGCTCCAACTTCTATAACGGCTACATGCGCGACAGGCTTGCAAGCACGGCTTCGCGCGGGCTTGGCGTAGATTACCAGAAAGCTCGCCCGGCAATCGTATTCTACAATGGCGAATACTACGGCATCCACAATATTCGAGAACGTAGCAACTCATATTACTTTGAAACAAACTATGGATTGGATCCGGAACGCATTGACTTGCTCAAGGCCGGCAATGAAGCTACGAATGGATCTGCTGCAGATTACGAGGCCCTGATTTCGTATTTGAAAGCGAATGGTGCAGAAACTGCCGCTGCGTATGAATTTGTGAAATCTAAAATGGATGTATCGAACTTCATGAATTATATGCAGACTGAAATGTATGCGAATAATCGAGATTGGCCTTCCAATAATTTGAAAAAGTGGCGAAGCAATGCTCCGGCAACGCTCTGGAAATGGTTCCTGTACGATATGGATTTTGGCATGGGCAATTCCTATTCAAAGTTCAAGAACAACATCTTTGAATTTGCTACTGCAGAAGATGGAGATTCGTGGCCGAACGGTCCGGAATCCACATTCCTGCTTAGGACGCTTTTGAAAAATGAAGCGTTCAAGACGGCTTTTATCAACAGGTTCTCTGTGCTTGTTGCAACGAAGTTTTCTAGCGATAGCGTTGGAGCCCTGGCAAGGTCCATGATGGCTGAAATCAAAGCCGAGATTTCGCGTGACCAAAAACGCTGGAAGTTGAGTTCGTCGAATATGAATAGTGAATTGAATAAAACCTATAGCTTTATTGAAAACCGGCCGGAAGTGATTATTTCTGAAATGCAGGAATTCTTTGAACTGGGGGAACGAGCTGCCGTCACGTTAGGGGTGAAGGGCAATGGTACTATTTCTGTGAATGGCTTGCAAATGCCTCGAGGCAAGTTTGAAGTCCAGTTCTTTGCTGGGCTCCCGGTAACTCTGACTGCTCAGCCAAGTGGAAGTACATTGTTCAGCAAATGGAGCGACGGCGAAACTGCTGCAACCCGCGTAATTGAACCGAGTAAATTCAGCTCTCTCGTGGCCGAATTTAAATAGGCTTGCCGACTTTTCTCTTTTTCACCACAAAAAGGAATGCACCGACGAGAACAAACGCGACGGAGGCAATTTTATTTGTTGGGAAGTTTTCGCCAAATACGAAGGCTCCTGCAAGAATGGGGAGTGCGGCTCCGATAGCTGCGCTGAATGGAATGATGAAGAGTGCGCGGCCGCGCGTAAACGCGATTTGAGAAAATGCAAAGGCAACAGTATGGATGATGACGTATGCAAATGTGCGCGCGTCAAGCAAAAGTCCAAAGACTGTATCTGCAGTCAAATCATCTAGCATGAAATCTATGGAAAGACTCTTGTAGAAGGCTGCAGAAAGTCCAAAGCCCGCACCCATGATGAGCGAGTCGGAGGCTTCCAGGCTCTTTTGCGAAAACTTGAATATCAACGCAACTGCAATGACTATGCCCGCAAAAATCCATAGGTTGGTCAAGCTTTGCGAACCCGTATTTTCGCCCATATTCCTTGCGGAAAGCAGCAGACCGGTAAAGACGCACACGATGGCACATACGATGCGCTTTGTCAAATGTTCCTTCAAAAACCAGTAGCCAAATAGCGCCGTGAGGACAGGGTTCAGCACCATCATCGGCTGCACAAGGCTCAAATCGTATTTGGCCATGGCAACATAGTACCCGATGGAGGCTAGCCCGGAACAGCCCATGCCAAGCCACCACTTCGGATTTGTCAGAACCGATTTTATGAACTTGATTGGTGTGCGTATGGAAACATTTTGCGCAATGTGTGCAATCCCTGATTTTTCAAGGACATTGCTGCATGCAAAACAGATTGCCGCACCGAGTGTCAATATGAAGAATAGCATGTTGGTTAATTAAGAATTAGGGGCTAGTGAATGTTGTTTTCCAGGGGGGTAGGGTATAGAATAGACGAAAGACCGCTTCGCTGGTAGACGAAAGACGAAAGAGGATTGTTAAATTCCATTGTTTTAGAGGATAGGGTTCAGGGTCTAGGGTATAGTGAATGTTGATTTCCAGTGTTGTCGGCTGTAGGCTGATGTCCGAATT
>JAZLFR010000020.1:0-16151 GCA_045615885.1 Fibrobacteraceae bacterium | reverse complement strand
AACGTGCAAAATTGCGTCGGCAATGTCTTCAGGGAATGCAATGGCAGCACCACCAGTTACAACCAGCACTACAGGAGTTCCACGTTCTTTTACTGCCCGAAGATAATCCAGCTGATATGGAGGAAGTTCAATTGCATCACGGTCACCTTTTGTTGATTCAACACTGTCACCTTCTTCACCTTCCATCATGCCGTCAATTCCAAAACAGGCAATAACTACGTCGTTGTTCTGAGCCATACCTACAGTCCATCCACGCTGTTTTGAATCGTTGTACATGCCAACACCAGGGTGATAATCAACTACCAGTTCAGCATTGTCTTTTGTAGCCCCAATAACACCTTCCAGAATAGTTACCATCCGGCTGTTAAGTCCGTAGTAGTTTCCAAGAAGAACTTTCATGCTGGCGGCGGCAGGTCCCATTACCAGAATGTGTTTTTTATCACCTTTAAGAGGAAGAAGATTGTTGTCGTTTTTAAGCATTACGATGGAATCTTCTGCCATGCGGCGGGCAAAATCACGGGTTTCGGCTGTATCAACATCTTTAAGGCCCAGTTTACCCCATTTAGATATTTCAGGGCTGTCCAGCATACCAAGCTTCATCTGAGTCATAAGAAGGCGGGTAAGGGATGCGTCGATTGTTTCTTCTGTCAGAAGTCCCTGGCGCACAGCATCAAGGGCAGCGTGATAAGTACAACCACAGTTCAAATCACAGGTGTTGTTGATGGCAAGGGCTGCACTTTCGGCAGGAGTTTTTGTTACTTTGTGATTTTCGTGGAAGTCGCGAACGGCCCAGCAGTCACTTACAACATGACCTTTGAAGCCCCACTTTCCGCGGAGAATATCTTTTAAAAGGAATTTGCTTCCGTTACAAGGTTCATCGTATACACGCTGATAGGCCCCCATAACGCTTTCTACACCGGCATCAACAAGGGCTTTGAATGCAGGAAGATAAGTTTCCCAAAGATCCTTTTTTGTAGGTTTTACGTTGTCTACGTGGCGACCGGCTTCCGGTCCTGAGTGAACGGCATAGTGTTTGGCACAGGCAGCAGTTTTAAGATTGTCTGGATCATCGCCCTGGAGCCCTTTTACGGCTGCAACACCAATTTCCGAAGTAAGATAAGGATCTTCTCCATAAGTTTCCTGAGCACGTCCCCAGCGAGGGTCACGTACAATGTTTACGTTTGGTGTCCAGAAAGTAAGTCCGCAGTACTGTGAGCGGTTTCCACGCTTCTGGGCTTCGTTGTATTTGGCACGAGCTTCTGTAGAAATCAGGTCGTACTGCTGGCGGGCCATTTCCCGGTCAAAAGTTGCAGCAACACCAATTGCCTGAGGAAAAACCGTTGCGTTTCCTGTACGTCCAACACCGTGAAGTCCTTCACTCCACCAGTTGTAAGGAGGAATTCCCGTTGATGGAGACCCCATACTTTCGTGGAGCATCTGGCCCACTTTTTCTTCCAAAGGCATGCGTTTAAGCAGTTCCTTAATTTCTTCAAGTCGTTCTTTTTCAATTTCAGAGAGGTTAGTATTTTCCATATCTTTATTTTATATCACTTCGTTTGATTTTTCATTCAATTTATTTAGAGTTTTTTTGTACAATCCTCTATCACAATGGATTATAATGGATTGCATAACAGGAGACCAAAATGGCAAAATCAGAAGTATATTTTACAGATTTTACAACTCCAATGTACGGAATCCCTATTCCAAAGAAGTTTGAAAATCTTATTAGAAAAGCCGGTATCGACAAACTGGACATGGAAGGAAAATTTGTTGCAATCAAAGTGCATTTCGGTGAACTTGGAAACATCAGTTACCTTCGCCCAAATTTTGTTCGTGTTGTTGTTGATATTGTAAAAAGCCTTGGCGGAAAACCATTCCTCACTGACTGTAACACTCTTTATCCTGGTTACCGCAAAAACGCCCTTGAACATCTTGAATGCGCCTGGCAGAACGGATTTACTCCCCTCACTGTAGGCTGTCCTATTATTATTGGAGACGGACTTAAAGGAACCGATGATATTGAAGTTCCGGTAGAAGGCGGAGAACAGTGCAAAACCGCAAAAATTGGACGTGCCGTTATGGATGCCGATATTTTCATCAGTTTGAACCACTTCAAAGGTCATGAAGAAATGGGATTTGGCGGTGCTTTGAAAAACATTGGTATGGGCTGTGGCTCACGTGCCGGTAAAAAAGACATGCACGCTACCGGTAAACCAACAATTGATCCGCTTATGTGCCGTGGCTGCCGTCTTTGTGCAAAACAGTGTGCCAACGACGGATTTGTTTTTGATGAAAAGAAAAAGAAGATGAGCATCAACGCCGACAATTGTCTTGGTTGTGGACGCTGTATTGGAGCTTGTAACTTTGATGCCATTGCCTTCCGGGAAAACAATTCAACAAAAGATCTGAACGTTCGTGTTGCTGAATATTCAAAAGCTGTTCTTGCCGGCCGACCAAATTTCCACATCAGCCTTATTGTTGATGTTTCACCTAACTGCGACTGTCACCAGGAAAACGGTGCTCCAATTCTTCCGGATATTGGAATGCTTGCTTCATTTGATCCAGTTGCTCTTGATCAGGCCTGTGTTGATTTGTGCCGCAAGGTTCAGCCAACACCAAACGGCGACCTTGCTAAAAATCTCAGAAAACCTGGATTCAAAGAAATGGGTGATCATTGGAAAAACAACCACCCTAATGTTGAATGGGAAACTGTTCTTATCCACGGCGAAAAAATTGGTATTGGAAGCCGTGAATACGAACTGAAAGAACTTTAATCAGGTTTACAGATCAATCTTTTCAAAGCGAGCGATTGATTTTTTCATGCTGAGGAAAGTTCCCCCAACATAAACCACAATGCCGGCGGCCTGAACATAAAGCTGACTGCTGGCAAAAGTGGTGCTGTTCAAATCCTGAAGTCCCGGGAAATGAGGCAGACTTTCTCCAAGTCCTATTACCACAAAAACGGCAACTCCTGACCACAGGAAAGGCACTCCAAGTTTATAGGCAGTCTTAAAAAATCCACCAAGAAAAATCATATTGAAGAATGCAAAAACCAGAAGATTCCAGCCAAGGTAGGCCAGGTTTGCGTTCATAAGAGGATTCTGCAGGTATGGTTCTGCATTTGAAAGAACTGTCATGCGCAGAATGGTAATAAGTGTCATCAGAATAAAAGCCAGCACTTCAATCAATGCAACAAAAGCATATTTTGATTTAACTACGTCGCATTTTTCTACAGGAAGCATTGCAGTGTAAAAAATGTCTCCGGCTTCACGGGCGCTGTTAAAAGTCTGGAAAATTCCAAGGCACACAAAGAAAGCTCCCAGGACGATTGGATAACCTGGAATAAAGGCCATCAGTCCGAAAGCAATAAAAATGTAGGAAATTGGAAGAGCTGTAAGGCTCATCTCTTTTTTTAATAAAGTCATTCGTTTGTTCATAGTTTTCTCCAAAGCAGGTTACAGGTCGATTTCCACTTTTTCCAGGCGCACCATAATATCTTCCAGTGAGCCGCCGCCCTGATGCAAAATAAAATCTTCTTTTGTGGCACTGTCTACAATTTTTCCCTGCTTGATGTAGGTAATGTGACTGGCGCATTTTTCAAGGTCGCTGGTAATGTGGGTTGAAAAGAGGATGCTTGTTCCTTTTGCGGCCAGCTTTTCAAAGATTGTAAGAAGTTCGTCCCGGGAAACAGGATCCAGGCCGGAAGTTGGCTCGTCCAGAATCAAAAGTTTGGCTCCGTGACTCAAGGCCAGTACCAGATTGTATTTTACCTTCATGCCTTCAGAAAGTTCTTTTGGCCGTTTATTTTCATCCAGTTTGAAGGCGGCCATGTATTTTGCGTAAAGTTCGTCGTTCCATTCCGGATAAAAGCTTTTTGTAATTTCGGTGATTTTAGAAAGCTTTTTCATAGGATAATAATTGATGCCGCCAGGAGCATAGCCAATAAGCTGTTTTACTTCATCAGCATTACCTGCAAGAGTTTTTCCAAAATAAACCACTTCCCCCGAATCAGGATGAACCATATTCAGGATAGATTTGATTGTTGTTGTTTTACCGGCCCCGTTTCGTCCAATAAAGCCCATAATAGATCCTTCTTCCATGGAAAAGCTGACATTATCCAATGTGAAAGCAGGATATTTTTTGCAAAGATTGTTAATGGATAAAACCTTATTCATCATTTTCCTCCGTTTCTGAATCTTCTATATCTACAAAAATCTTAGCTGCAACCTGAGCAAACATGCTTGTTGGTGGAATTGCCATACCCCGTTTTTCATCTCCCATAATAAGAAGGGTGTCGCCTGGTTTAATATCAAAAAGTTCTCTGGCCTGTTTTGGAATTACAATCTGTCCTTTTTCACCAACTGTGGCTGTCCAGGCATATTTTCCTTTTGGAGTTTTTTTCATTTTTTCGTCCTCCTTATGGGGATTTGCAGGGTTTTGTTGTAAAAGTTATACAAATCATACTTTTTACACTCAGTTATGTCAAGAAAATAGAGATAATTATTTTAATTTCTGAAAAAATTTCACTTTTTTCACTTTTTTTTGATGAAAACAACATCTTTGCACGCTTAAAAACTCCTTTTTTACAATCTATCAACATTTTTGTTTTTAAAAGCAAGGAAAAAAGACGCAAACTTGAGTTTTTACAAGCTCAAAATCATAGGTTTATGGATTTTAGGACAATTTTTTAAAGAAAATCATCAGATTCAGAAAAAAAATCTCCATACAAAAAAAAAAATCCTAGCAGGCTTACGCCCCACTAGGACTTTTGGTGTGGTTAGAAAGTAAACTTGTTACTTGATCTTGTGACCCTTCAAGTCAAAGAAGTGTACAGAGCCATCCCTGCCAACACGTTCAATTTGAACCTTGTTATCACGGATTACGCGACGGAAGCCTGCGGTCGGCATTGCCTTAAGCTTGGCAGCACTTGAGATTGCAGTCACTTCGTATGTTGCAAGCGGCTTTGTCGAAGTATCGTAAACCTTGCCTGTTGCAGCTATCGCCTGGATTGAACCGAGGGCGTAAGCGACAGGAGCGTTCCAGTTGATTGCAACTTCGTTTGTGGAATAGCTACCAGTCTTGTCACAATATTTCTTTGCCGTTGCTGTAATACCGTTTTGAGAAATGTATTTCTTGATGTCAGCGTCGTCGGCAGACTTGTTTGCACCACCGACAATCATTCCCGGAACTGGTTCTGCAATGCTGTCGCCTTGGCTCGGGCGATGGTGTGGATTGTGCGGAGTGTTCACGCCATAGCCAGTCATGTAGGACAAGTCAAGCGGGTTACGGCCAAGAACATAGTCAACGATGCTTATGGCAGCGTTCAAGTATTCTTCCTTCTTGGTAAGGTAGTAAGCATGGAGCAAGAGCATTGCCTTGTTGCCAACCACGGCGTTAGAGCCCCAGTACAAATCGTTGGAAGAAACGGCAACTCCGTAACCGTTTTCCTTTTCCTTGAGGTAGCTGTCAGCAAGGTTCATGATAAGAGCCTTGGAGGAGTCTACATCTTCTGCAGCGAAAATTTCTGGGTTTGTGGCGACAGTGAATGCTGCAAGGCCGTAAACTGTAGCCCAGCCCGGGAGACGCTGACGATTCTTGTTAATCTTGAACTGCTTGAAACTCTTGAGTACGTTTTCATTCTTTGAAACACGATAAAGTTCCGCAGCACCCCAGATTTGTTCATCAACAGCATTACCGTCGGAATAAGTACCTGTACCGACATCACCCGGCTGTTCATAAAAAGCATACGGATTCGCCATAGCCCAGTCATGAGCGCGAACGGCTGCCTGCACGCACTTTTCTGCAAATTCTGCATCGAACGGCTTATAGATTTCAGAAGCAAGGGCAAGCACACCCACAAAATCCCATGTTGCGGTCACACTTTTGCCGATTGCAAAACGAGGAGTGGTCGTCTTTTCAGGCAGTACCATGCCAGCGAACTGCTTGGTCGTAAGCTTGTGGAACACGCCACCATCATCATCCTGCATGGTGAGCATCCATTCAAGGTTCCAGCGAATTTCGTCAAGAATATCTGGAACATTATTTTTGCTTTCTGGAATGTTCCATGTCAAAGTGTCGAAATAAGCCTTGTTGTGCTGGTAAAGCTGCAAAAGGGTGTATGTAGAAATACCGGAGTTCACAATGTACTTGCCGTAGTCACCAGCGTCATACCAGCCCTTGGCTCCGTTGAACGTGAGCATGTTGCCATCGGCATCAAGAGATTCCTTGCCCGTGGAAGGATGATAACGAACGGCGGTATCCGGGTGGCCGGCTGCACGAGCGTATTCACCAGCAAATTCTTTGTCAAGAGCAAAGGAGCAGCGTTGGAAATAATAGAACTTGAGAGCACCCTTTGTTACTTCTTCGTAGGCGTTGTCCGCGATGTTAATCGGGTGGCCGATTTTTTCATCGCCAATGTAGGCCTGATAAACACCGGGAGTCTTGATTTCACTGAAATCAATGAGAGATGCGTTTTCTTCGGCAGGTTCCCACAATTTGGCTTCAGGAGCCTTGACCGTCAGGACGGTTTTGCCTTCGGCATCCTTGAAAACAACTTCGGTAGAAGCCGTAGCCCCTGTCAAAGCGATCTGCTTTTGAGCATTGGTCAAGAAACCAAGCTGATTGTGATAAGCATTTGCAGCCATCAACAAAGTTGGTGCTACAACTAAGGATGAAAAGATAGGTGTCAAAAGTTTCATATTCTAACCCTCAAAAAGTTTTTTGACGCCTATAATCTAACTTGGAATATTCCATCTAGGTATAGTTAAAAATGAAAATTTTTTTTGTCATTTAGCAAACATGAGTTTTGATGCCCCTGTTAAAATTAAATTCTTTACTGATTTCAGATAAAAAGTTTCATTTTTTCTTCAAAATCGCCAAATAATATTGAATGCGAAATCAATAAAATTTCATTTCGACGACCTCTCAAATTTCGCAAAACTATGTTAAAAATTATTTAATAAACACTTTTTGACAAAACATCCATGAAAAAGCGTTGTCTGCAAGACTTTTTTCATACAAATTATCTTATGTTTAGCGTAGAATATTTTTGAGGTTTCTATGCCTAAAATCGCAAGTTTTTTACTCTGTACGTTCGCAACCACGGCAATTTACGCCGGCACATACGCCCCACCCTCAACCGCAGTGAGCAAAATCAACAGCTACAGGGGTTATTCCGAGCTTACAACTGCCGCAAAAGGCATGGATATTGACCAATACGCCTACAACATGACCACCTGGCAGATTAGCAACGGCGGTTTTTACAAGGCCATGGCCGATAAATACAAGAGCGCCTATGCCGGCGGCCAAAAATCAGAATGGCGAGCAGCCAACGGCGGCGACCTGGCCACCATCGACAATGACGCCACGGTGCAAGAAATGCGACTGCTTGCCGTGCGTTACAAGGAAACAACCAATGCAACATACAAGGCTGCTTTCAAAAAGAGCTTCAATAGTGCAGTGAACTTTTTGCTGACTATGCAGCGTTCCACAGGCGGCCTGCCGCAAGTCTGGCCAAAGCGCGGCAACTACAGCGACCACATTACGCTGAACGACAATGCCATGGTGCGCGCCATGGTAACCATGATGGACATCGCCAACAAATCGGCCCCGTTCGACAGCGACATCATAGATGATGCCACCCGCAGCAAAATGCAGGGCGCCCTGGACAAAGCGATCAATTACCTGCTCAAGGCTCAAATCGTGAACAATGGCGTTCCCACGGTATGGTGCGCACAGCACGACACCGCAAATTACGCCCCGCGACCGGCTCGCGCCTACGAACTGGAATCAAAATCAGGCAGCGAATCAGCCGGCGTCGTATGGTTCCTTATGAACTGGCCAAACCAGACTCCAGAAATTCAGCTCGCCGTAAAGAGCGCAATCAACTGGTATCGCAAAACTCGCGTTACCGACCTTTACTTCAACAAAAGTGCAGGAACTTTTGAAGTCCGTTCGGGCAAAGTGTTGTGGTATCGTTTTTATGAAGTGAACAACGACAATTACTTCTTCTGCGATCGTGACGGCGCAAGCACCAAGACCCAGGACTTCACAAAAATTTCGGAAGAACGTAGAACCGGTTACCAGTGGGCAGGCGACTACGGCACAGCCCTGCTCAGCACCGAAAGCGCATACCTTGCAGCACTAGCTGCAATTGACAAGGAAGAAGTTCCGCCAGAGCCGCAAGTTGCAGAATTCAAATGCGGCTCTAGCGAATGCAAAACCGTAATGGAAGGTGAAGATTTCATCAAGGTTGACGGCATCAAGGAAAGCACAAACGGAGGCTATAACGGCGAAGGCTATGTGAATGTCACAAATGCAATCGGCAGTTACGCTACTTATGGAGTAACCGCAGCTGCTGCAGGCGATTACACTTTGTACTTCCGTTACGCAAACGGCACAACGGCTAGCCGCGACATGGCAATCGTTTCTGGAGAAAAGACTCTTGCAGAAAGCATCGCCTTTGCGAGCACCGGCGCGTGGACCACATGGGAAATGAAGGAAGTCAAAGTAACACTACCGAAGGGATTTTCTGAAATCACGCTCAAGAGCCTCACAAAGGACGGCCTTGCAAATATTGATTTGATTGCATGGACTAGCGAAAATTTGCACATTGGCGAAGTCGAGATTACAGATCCGATCGACACGGAAAAAGCCCCGGAAACAGACCCTGATAAAACCTTCATAAAAAAGCTTTCTTTGCAAGCTGCAAACGCAACAGTCAACCTGCGCGTGTTCAGCATAGCAGGCCAGGTTGTTCGCAACATTCAAACCAATGTTGCCGCCGTGCCGGCGGCAATGAAAGCGCTGCCGGCAGGGTCCTACATGGTAGAAATCCGTCAAGGAGCAAAAAGCCTTTACAAAGGCATTCGCACGGTAAGGTAAGCACATGTACATGCCAAAATTCTTATGCGCTGCGTTCGGCCTTGCCATAGCAACAAACTCATTTGCAATTACCAAAAAGACTTTTGATTTCGTAGTCGGCGTCGATGGGAATTTCAAGCAGGCAATAGCGGCCGCCCCGGGCACAAGCTCCGGAGGGCACTTCCTGATTTTTGTGCCGAACGGAGAATACAACATTGGTTCGCTTACTGGAGACAGCAACCAGAAAACTGCCTTTGAAAAATCGAACATTTCATTGATTGGCGAAAGTTCCGACAAGACAATTCTTTACAACAAGTCAATCAATGAAGGCATCAGCATCACGGCTACGCTCTACTTGCACGGCAACGACATTTACCTGCAAGACATGACTATCCTAAACAAGGCCAACTACGGCGACGAAAACAACTGCGGTTCAGCCTGCCGCCATGTTGCCGTGCAACAGCAAGGTGACAAAATCATCTACAAGCAAGTAAAACTTTTAAGCACACAAGATACCTATTATACAAAGAAAGGCCGTACCTATTGGGACGGCGGCCAGATTGAAGGTACTGTAGATTTTATTTGCGGCGATGGGGACGCATACTTTAACGGAACCAACTTGGTAATGCGCCGCAGCGGCGGATACATTACCGCAGCCCAAACATCTTCTGACTGGGGCTATGTTTTCAACAATGCCAAAATCAATGTAAGCAACGGAAGCTTTAACGGAAACTTTTACCTTGGTCGCTCCTGGGGGCGTGCAAAAACAGTATTCCTGAACACAACAATGTATGCCCAGCCCAAAGCCGAAGGCTGGTACCAGCCAATCAATTATGTTCCACAGGTCTTTGCAGAATACAACAGCAAAGATGGGAACGGAAACGCAATCAACCTAAGTTATCGTCAGCGCAATTACACTGATAAAAACGGAGGCTCGGCAACATTGAACCCAGTTCTTTCTGCAAGCGAGGCTGCCAAATATACGGTGAACGCCGTAATGGCCGGCTGGGCTCCAGATGTTTTGACAAAACAAGTCGCCGCACCGACGCTTGTGCAGAACGGAGCTACGCTCCAATGGGAAGACAACGAAGATGCACTCAACTGGGTAATTTTTGTGAATGGCAAATACAAGGCAAACGTCGTTACGAACAGCTACGACATCAGCGGCCTTAAAGTTGGCGACATCGTGACAATTCGCACGGCAAATTCCATGGGCGGGCTAGGAGGCGCATCCAAGGCGCTCACCATCAGCGACATGAGCGCGAACAGTTTTGCAATCGCCATAGAGCCAAGTGTTGGCGGAAGCATCGCACAAACCCCGATTGGATCGCGCCTTGCTGAAGGCTCGTCAGTCTCATTCACCGCCATTCCTGCAATCGGCTGGAAGTTTGATTCCTGGGCGGCCGACGCAACAGGCAATGGAGACTCCTGGAAAGTTGCAAGCCTCGAAAAGGACATTAAAGTAGAAGCGCTCTTTTTGCCGATCGACATGTACAACTACGAAGCAGAAGCGGGCGATGTGGAAAACGGCTGGAAGGAATCGAGCAACGCAGGTTTTAGCGGAGAGGGCTATGTAAACTTCAACGCCGGCATTTCCTATGTGAAAGTTCCGGTTTTTGCAAGAGGGGCCGGCAAGTTTGAACTATCCATGGTCTATACAAACGGCTCCACCGCAGCTCGCAAGCTTTCCGTTTGCACAGAAGATTGCGATAAGCCCGAAGTGCTTGAATTCGGCAACACAGCTAACTGGGCCACATGGGAAACAAAAACGACAAGCGTTACTCTTCCGCAGGGCATTAGCTACATCACATTCGCCACAGTCGATGGCAACGACGGGCCAAACCTTGACAAAATTTCTCTGGAAGAAATCGACATTGAAACGGTTCCAGATTCCAGCAAGCCAGAGCCTTTATTCGTAAAGAAGCAGGCTTTCGAAAAATCTTTTACCTACCAAGGCCATAAAATTCTCTTTGAAAATGCCACAGGCTCTTTCAGGGCAGTTCTTTACGGCGCCACAGGTCAAAAGGTTGCCGAAACAACATCAAGATCCATGGATGTAAGCAGTCTTCCGAAAGGCGTGTACATGCTAAAAGTCTATGGCAAAACAGCTTTCAGCAAGTTGATTCAAATACGATAAGGAATGTGAAACACAAAATGCGCAGGCTTGAATGCCTGCGCATTTTCATTGCACCAATCAGCGACAATTCCTACCTAATTAGCGAACAACCTTGCGATCGTCTTCGGTCATAGCGAGGAATTCTGCGACGGTCATAGCGCCCTTATCGCCTTCCTTGTCGGCAAAGCAAGTGCCGTACACGAGGGTCAGCTGGTCGCCATGCCAGTAGGCGCCCGACATCGAGAGCACCTTGAAATTCTTGAGCTTGCCGGTAGAAGGCACGTGGGGGCCGGCGCAGAGGTCTTCAAAGTTCTTGCCCGGTTCGCCAGTCACGTAGAAGCTGAGAGTACCGTCGCTACCCTCGCGGGCGAGAGCGCGCTGAGCGCTCCGCGAGTCTTGTCCCCAAGGGTCACTATCCCTAACGAAAAAATGTTGGTGCTTTTAGAATTGATTAACGATTAGGCTTTCAAATGCGCATTTGTCTGTAAATTTTTTGTTTCGTTGGCCATTAAACTTCTTTTTTTATTATTTCTTTTTGTAAAAACATTATGATGTTTAAATGTGTACTGCTGATTGCTGTTTTCTTTGGATTATTTTCAGGATGCTCCGATAGAAGCGGCGTGTCTTGTACGATTCCCTGCAATCGTGATGTGACTAAGCGAGGAAAAAGTGTCCAGGAAATATTCGACAAACAAGTCCAATGCTTTAAGTCTCAAAAAGTTGACATTCTTAAGAATTCCATTCGTTTCAAGTTTTTTTGATTCTTGTTGGGTAAAATATTCGTCAATGAGGAAAATATGAAAATAACAAAAATTATATTTCTTTTGTTTTTTTGCTTTTTTTTGCCAAATTGTTCTGACAATCGGCAAGAATATTCTAGAAATGAGAATAATAAAGATAATGTAGAGAAAAAAACGGTTGAATTAGAAGATTTAAAAAAAACAAAAGCAACAGATTCTGGTTTTAAAGAGAATCAATACTCTGGATGGTTGCATTTAAAAGAAAAAGAAGAAAAAAAATTAAATGATTTTTGTCAAAGAACTGGGGACTATCCTCAAGAGCATTGTGTGGATTCTTTGCAGTCGCTAATTCAAATAAAATATGATAGCCTATCCCGAACAGAATTGTTTAGTAAAATGAAAGAGAAACAACTTGAAGAACAAAAAAAATACGCAAAGCAAATAGCCGAAAGAAAAATGCCTAATCCACCTGGACCAGAAGGTTTTTTTCGTTTAATTGCAGTAAAGAATGTGTTGGGCGAAAAATAAGATGAAAAAATATTTCCTTGTAATATTACTCCTATCATCGATAACAAAAGCTTTTACGATATGTGATGATTTGGATATTGCTGTTAATGAAGGTTATGAAATAGAAACAGCAAAACAACTCATTCTGGAGGTACGAGAAAATGACCTTTATGCAGAATGTCTTGAAGCCACAGGTTCCAGTGATATCTGTCGTCTTCGGAGAAATCAATTATGGAAATATGGATCCGCAACTTGTTGCTCATGAAAAGGAACACGAACGAATCTACAAATCTATTGACAAAAAAGAATTGAAAGTTATTATTCTTGCCAATAAAGATTTAAATAATGACGAAATCTGTCGAAGAAAAAAAATGGAATATGGAACGCCGCGATGCCTGTAGTAAAAGCAATGCTTGAACAGCAGAATCAATGGGACAATCTTGATATTAACAATATTTCAGATTCTTTTATCAAAAAATGAAGTTATTTTACATTCTATCTTTTCTTTCAATTGCTTGTTTTGCTGAAGATGTCGCAGAGTTTTGTGTGACGTTCTCAAAGGATTGTAACAAATACAATTTGCACCTTATAAACGAAATTGACATCAAACGAGACTCCAGTTGGGTGTATCCAGATTCCGTGTGCTGCGCTTACTCAAACTGTGAAGTCGAATGGAATACGTTCATTTCGTTACAGTCTCCGCGTAGGACTCCGTCCGTATTAAGCGGAGATTGGTTCCGGTCTCCTCGAGGCTATTTGTCAAGTTTTCATATATGCGCTCACTGCGACTCTTGTGAAGAACGTAGACAAGTCCCCGCATTGGATATGAGGTTTGGTCAATCTTTTCAGCATTCTCAGCTATATGAAAATGCCTGCAAGGATTTAAAAGAGTATTATGGAGTAGAATTTGCGGGAAAATGGAAAAAACAATTGAATGTATCAAATATTGCTTTTGAAAAAGAAATCAGGGCAAAGATTGTTGGAGAATGTGAAAAGCCTTTATTGCTTGCTGAATACTGTATTGATGATGAGTTCACATTACGAAAAACAAGGACTCTCTCATATTTGCCTCAAAAACATTTGTTGGACTCTTTTGAATTAGAGACAAAAGGAAAATATGTATATGAAAAAACAATGATTCTTGATTTGCAGGAGTTTGGCAAACACAAAGTTATGACCTATGGAGAACAAAATGTTTGTGAAAAAAAACATATCCTCTGGGGAGGTATTCGGCTTCCAATACCTAATAAGATAGAATTAAAACGATTTGTAAACAACTCTGTCAAGATTGATTCTCTTTATAAAAAAATTTTTGTTGAAAAGTGGGAGGTTAAATACGCTACACATAAAAAGGTCTTTTTAGATTCTGATGAGTATAAAATTCGTATAATAGGAAAATGCGATTCAGAACAAACTTCTACTGAAGAGACTACCGTAGATTATTCGCAACATTGGGAACGAAAATTATATAAACAAGATTCCTGTCAAATCTATTGGAAAAAATTGTAGAGAGAACGTCATGAGAAAGGACTTATGGAATCGTATTCATGCCTTGAAAAGAATGACATGTTTAAGACTCAATATGTTTTTGAAATGACGGATATTTTCCCTTAAATTTTTTTAGCCCTACGATGGACTTTGTTTTCAACAAATTTTCCAATGCGAAAACAAACACATCTTCTTTTGAGGTGATTTTGGTGACGACCATAGCTTCTTCAAGAAGACTCTCGGGAATATCTAGAGTTGCGACCATAAGAATCTCGTTTTCTTTCGTCTTAATATACATATATGGCGAACAAAAGTCAAATGATGAGTTATGTGGCTTGTGTGACGAAAGCAAAAAGGCAGACTCTTTGCGAGTCTGCCTTTTAATGCTGGATTCCCGCTTTCGCAGGAATGACGAAGCGATGTCGGCAATGACAACGATGATTAACGAACAACCTTGCGGTCGTCTGCAGTCATAGCCAAGAACTCCGCGACAGTCATCTGACCCTTATCGCCTTCCTTACGCTTGTTGACGGAAACCTTGCCTTCGGCCATTTCCTTTTCGCCAACGATGATCTTGTACGGAACCTTCTGCAGTTCGCACTGACGGAACTTGTAGCCAAGCTTTTCGTTGGATTCGTCGATGTCGCAGCGGACGCCGGCGTTCACCAGTTCACGTTCCACCTTGTGGGCGTATTCAGCGAACTTTTCGGAGATGGGGAGGACGCGTGCCTGGACCGGAGCGAGCCACAGCGGGAAATCACCCATGAATTCTTCGATAAGAATACCGAGGAAGCGTTCGATGGAACCGACAGCTGCGCGGTGCAGCATAACGGGGATGTGCTTCTGGTTGTCCTTACCCACATATTCAGCACCAAGGCGCTGCGGCAAGTTGAAGTCAACCTGGATGGTACCGCACTGCCAATCACGGCCGAGGGAATCCTTCAGGGTGAATTCAAGCTTCGGGCCGTAGAAGGCGCCTTCGCCCGGGTTCAAGATGTAGTCGAGGCCAGCCAGCTTTGTGGCTTCTTCGAGAGCGGCTTCAGCCTTGTCCCAAAGTTCGTCGGAGCCTACGCGGCGTTCCGGACGGGTGGAGAACTTCACCACGATGGAATCGAAACCGAAGTCGTGGTAGATTTCCTTTACGAGAGCGCAGAAGTCAGCCACTTCGGAAGCGATCTGTTCTTCGGTACAGAAGATGTGAGCGTCGTCCTGGACGAAGCCGCGGACACGCATCAAACCGTGCATGGTACCGGCAGGTTCGTAACGGTGGCACTTACCGAATTCGGCAAGGCGCATGGGGAGGTCGCGCCAGCTGCGGAGACCGGTGTTGAAGATCTGAATGTGGCAGGGGCAGTTCATGGGCTTCACAGCCATTTCAACGTCGCCAGCCATGGTCTTGAACATGTTTTCGTTGTACTTGTCGGCGTGGCCAGACTTGATCCACAAAGTCTTGTTCACGATTTCCGGAGTAATCACTTCCAGGTAACCGCGACGGTCGATCTTGCCACGGATGTAGTCCTTGAGGGCGTTCACCATCTTGGTGCCGTTGGGGTGCCAGAACACCATGCCAGGAGAATGGTCTTCGATGTGGTACAGATCCATTTCCTTACCGATGCGGCGGTGGTCGCGCTTTTCAGCTTCTTCAAGGAACTTCAAATAGGTTTCCAGGCCTTCCTTGTCGGCAAAGCAGGTGCCGTACACGCGGGTCAGCTGGTCGCTGTTCTGATCGCCGTGCCAGTATGCACCTGCGAGGGAGAGCAGCTTGAAGGACTTCAGCTTGCCAGTGCTGGGAACATGAGGACCTGCACAAAGGTCTTCCCAGTTCTTGCCCGGTTCCGCAGAAATACGACATCTGGCGGTGGCGCGTGAGATAGAAAATAGACGAAAGGCGAGAGAAAAGGGTGAGGAAAAAACGTTTTTTACGAGTTAATATTTGTATTTTATTCACCGACAGACAATGGCTACGGAGTTAAATCTGTAACAAGCCGTATTTCTTATATCGAGGCTCATGCTCTCCTTATGAAAATACGGCTTTTTTTTTGTTTGTTGCGCAATAAATTGCGATGACAAAGGATTGATTTGTAATGACGAATTGAAGGAGAAATCCGATAAGCTTTTCCAGTCCCTGGGAATGGACACGTCTACCGCTATCCGCGTTTTCTTGAAGTTTGCCGTGGAGTACAACGGTATTCCGTTTGAGGTCCGCCACAAGCCGGACCTTTCCTTGGAACGAGCTGTTGCCGATAGTCGAAATGGTGAAAATCTTCATGGACCGTACGCAACCGCCGAGGAGGCCGTCGCGTCGATGCTGGAGGATTAGTGTACAGCATCGTCTATACGAACCGCATGAAACATGATGCCAAACTGATGAAAAAGCGCGGCAAGGATATGAGCAAGTTGGTGGCTGTGCTGAATAAATTGGCCGCTGGCGAAGCTCT